>JANDJL010000024.1 GCA_024330965.1 Nitrospira sp.
AGCCCTTGATCTCCTGGACACGCAAAATATCCACCCCGTACAGCTCGTCGCCCAGTTTGAAGGTCAACACTTGACTGCCCGAGTAGCCAGCATCTTCCCCAACCCGGATTCCTGCCTGCGCCTCGTCTCCGCACTTCTCGCCGAACTCGACGACGAGTGGATGACCGGCAAGATCTATCTCAACTTCAACCTGTAACCCAAACGTCATGACCCCCAGGCCGGAAATTTACAGAAATGAGGTTACACAATCCCCTCCGCCGCGCCGCTTGGCGCCGCACCGCTTGGCTGGTGCGGTGGCTTCATTGAGGTTTCACGATCCATTGTGATCATAGCCGTCTTCCGGACTCTTTCCTTGGTCTGATGTCGCGTCGTTGTTCTATTCGGCTCTGTTTTTGAAATGCTCAATGCGTAGTTCCACTCTTTACGAGAGGAACAACTACGCTAGCGAGGGCGACAGTGTTGATCTGTTGTTAAAAAACTACTCATGAGTTGTTAAAAAACTACTCATGGTCGCTGGTAAGGCCACACGCAACGTGGCAAGGTGTGCGCTGGGATTGCACATGAGCATGAATTGGTTGGCAGAGGCCAAGCTTGTTTTCCAACACGCGATGGATCTTTCGGGCCTCACCGCTGCCTCAGGTGGTCTGTCATGACTTGAGAACGCTTCGAAGATCCGGCTGAGTCTTTGGTCGGAATTGATTGCGGGAGATCCGAGCCATACACTGCCCAGATCAAAGGAGCATCAGGATGATGGATACAGCCTTCACGAACGGATGACGTCTCCGCCGTCGGAAACCGACTCCTAATTCACCTGAGGCTCTTCAGCAGGATTCCATTCGGCACACGCGCGCAATATGGTGAATGTGTTCTTCTCATAAACCATGCTCGATCCCAAAGATTTTTTACTGCTCGTGATGGGAAAAGCGATGAGGCGCATGAGGGAAATCCTTCATCCCGCCCTGTACGAGCAGATGGCTCGAGAAATTGGCGATAGCATCGGCCAGGAGCTGCTGACTCACAAGGCGCTGGGACCACCTCCCGATATACGTCCTCTCCCGCGCCCTCTCACGCAGGAGGAAGCTTCTCCTTTTCTCAAGTGGCTCCGGTCGGCCGTGGGGTGGGTCAATGACATCTCAATGAATGAATCGACGTCCACGGTCACCGTTTCTATTCCCCGCTGCCCCTTTGGCTCTCTTGCCATAGAGAACCCCTCCCTGTGCTATGTTGAGGCAAGCATGATCGGAAGTACGCTGGGAGAACGCTTTGGATACGCCAAAGTATCGATCACTCCTGGCCATGGCTCCCCCCCCCTCAATTGCCGTTTCACTATCCATCTCAAGCAAACCCCCGAAAACCTTCTGGTAGAGGGGCTATGTTTTCCACTCGAGCGGGCAAAACCGCACAAATTTTGTGACCAAGATGCCGAACGGCTACTGTCCCTCCTTTCTTTACGAGAGCAGCAAATCCTCAAGCTCGTTGGAGAAGGCCTTTCGGATAAGGAAATCGCCGGCATCTTGCATCTCAGCGTTCGCACCGTCGAAGGCTACATGGCAAAGATTCGCGGCAAAACGAGACTGAATTCTCGTAGCGCTTTGATTCGGTTCGCCCTTCAAGCAAATGGAAAATGGCTGGAGGACAAGGATGCCGAGACACGCACGCCCTGACTTTCCAAGAAAGGTTTTGACGCGGAAAATCGGGACCGTCCATACGCCTCATATTCGGATTCTCTTGGCCGGCCCACACGACATCGCGCTGGCCGGCGCACGCCAGGTGCTGGAGCGGATCCCTCGTTTCAAAGTGATCGGCCAAGCAACCACCGCCGCTGCCACATTGTCAGCAATCGAAAAACAGACAGTCGATCTGGCGATTCTAGATGTTCGTCTTGACGGCAGGAACGGGATTGATGTGTGCCGCCGTATTCGTTCCACCTTTTCCCGCACTCAGGTGCTTCTTCTCATTGACAGCATTGCTGAAGCATCCTTCGTATCGGCCTTACAAGCCGGCACGGCGGGAATCCTGGTCAAAAGCGTGAGAAGGACCGGCTTGGTCCGCGCCATCGAAGCCATCTGCGATGGTCACTTTGTTTTCGATAGGAGCATCTTGCTGCACTTCGTGCCGCAGCTCTGCAACCAGGCGACGGGGAAACAAGGCAACGCCCGCGCGAATCTTTCTGTTCAAGAGCAGCGTGTCATGGCACTTGTGACGGAGGGGAAAACCAACAAAGAAATCGCCGTGGCTCTTGGCCTCAGCGAGAAAACGGTGAAGAACTACTTATACCGCGTGTACGACAAACTGCAGGTCACGCGTCGGGCCCACGCGACGAGGACGTTTATCGAACAATCTCGCACGGCCGGCGCCTTTGGGATGATTGAATTAGGCTGCCCCTCCCTGTCGCCCTGATCGCCCTCGACGCTCTCTCAACATTGAAGGGCGACTGTTCGCCGAGGCTCAACGAGTACCCGAAAATATTCGTATTCGGTCTCCACGACATCGCATCTCCATGGATCCTGCACGCCCTCCCCGTCTGACAGATCAATCCCTTCCCCTTCCAAACCAAACAAACGATTTTGACAAAAACTCCGGGCAAGTTGCTCTGGATTAATCGGATTCGTTCAACGCCTGCGCGGTACTAGCGCCAGGCTTTTCGGCCACCAACGAGGCAAACGATGAACAGCCACAACGCCGAGCATGGCGCCGACGCTATCGGCGAGCCAATCCCACCCGCTGGCATCACGATGGGGCACAAAAGACTGATGAATTTCGTCGCTGAGCCCGTACAGAGACGTCGCCAGCACGGCCAGGAAACCGGCCCACGGCTTGACGACCTCGTTGGTTCCCCAACGAAAGGCTCTGTAGAACAGTCCGCCGAGTATCGCGTACTCCACCGCGTGCAGGACCTTGTCGCTGAAAAGCCCAACAAACGACGGAAGCTTGTCCTCAGGATTGGGCAGCGAGGAGAGATAGAAAATCAACGCGGCATAGGCGCACACCGGCCCCCAGTAGCGCAACCTCTCCATCAGGCGCCCCCTCCGCTTGCCTGCGCGGCCTTCGCCATCTTTTCTCTTAATTGCACGGCCGTCCCCCCTATGACATACTTTTGTGACATGCTTTTGGCGTACGTTCGGCTGATCATTCTCTCACACTTCTTATGAAGCACGCCCACATCTGTTTCCTTTGGCACATGCACCAGCCCTACTATACCGATCCGGTAACCGGCTCGGCCAGCATGCCCTGGGTGCGCCTGCACGCCACCAAAGCCTACTACGACATGGCCCACCTGCTGGAGCAATTTCCCGCCGTGCGCGCGACGTTTAACTTTACTCCCTCCTTGCTCCTGCAGCTTGAGGAAATCGGCAAAGGTAAGGTACGCGATCTGTTTCTCGAACATGCACAACGGCCGGCCTCGGACCTGACAGAAGAAGAACGGGCTTTCATCGTTCGCCATTTTTTTTCCGCCAATTGGTCCACCATGGTGCGCCCCCATCGACGGTACCACGAGCTGTTAGTCAAACGGGGGCTGGACGTGCGAGGGCAGGACTTGATCAAACTGGCCCGCCGTTTTTCCACTCAGGACCTTCTCGACCTGCAGGTCTGGCATAACTTAGCGTGGTTCGGATATGGGGCAATCCAACGGTATCCTCGATTAGCTGCTCTGCGCAACAAGAATCGCGGTTACACGGAACAGGACAAACAGGAAGTGCTGACGCTTCAGCGTACGGTCATTCAGGCCGTAGTACCACGCTACCGGGCGTTGCTGGAGCGGGGCCAGATCGAAATCAGCACGACGCCGTTTTTTCACCCGATTCTCCCCTTGGTGATCGACACCGAGATTACGAGGCGCGCGAGGCCCGACCTTCCGCTGCCCGCCCGTTTCCATGCCCCGGAAGACGCGGAAGCGCAGCTTCGGATAGCGGTGGACTTCCATCGCCAAATCTTTGGCCAACCACCAATCGGTCTGTGGCCATCGGAAGGATCGGTCTGCCCGGAACTGCTTCCCCTCGCGCATCACGTCGGCTTGCGCTGGCTCGCCACCGACGAAGGGATCCTTGCCCGCTCATTGGAACTGGAAGGTCGCCCCTGGAACCGGCGATCGGCCCTCTACCGGCCCTATCAATCGGGCACGCCTGGTCAAGAACTGACTCTGCTGTTCCGCGATCGAGACCTCTCGGACGCCTTCGGGTTCGTGTATTACAGAACCACGCCTGAGTCAGCGGCCGAGGACGTGGCCCGTCGACTGGCGCAGATCATTCAGGAAGCGGAGCACGAGTCGATCGTCATCCCCATCATCTTGGATGGCGAAAACCCCTGGGAACACTACCACGACGGGGGGGAACGATTTCTGTCTCTCCTGTATACGATGTGTTCCGCACGGCGGCTGGACCAGGCTCCGGACGCTGTCATTCACACTTCCACCGTCTCCGAAGCCCTCGGCGCCATCCCCCCGGTCCATCATCTTTCCGCTCTACATTCGGGATCGTGGATCAACGCCGACTTCAAAATTTGGATCGGTCATGAAGAAGACAATCGAGCCTGGAATCTGTTGGGCTATACAAGATCGAGGCTCGTCGCCGTCGCTCCGACACTGCCACCAGCTCAGGCCGAAGCAGCCTGGCGCGAACTCTACGCCGCCGAAGGGAGCGATTGGTTCTGGTGGTACGGTGACGACTTCGAGACGGACTTCAAGACGGAGTTCGACCGATTGTTCAGAACTCACCTGCGGAACGTCTGGCACCACATGGGCCTCGCGCCGCCGGATGAGCTGAGCCACCCGATTGTCCGCCTCGCGCTTCAATCGGAAACCGATGTGGTCACTCAACCGGTGGCGCTGCTGACACCAACGATCGACGGACTGGTGACCGACTTCTTTGAATGGCGGGGAGCTGGGGCCATCAACACCAGGCCGCCGCTTGGCGCCATGTGGAAAGCCGAAGGACCGTTGGCGGCGATTCGATTCGCCTGGAGTGCCGACGGGCTCTTTTTCCGATTCGACTTCGCCCCATCCGCTGCCGACCAGGGGAAAGCCTTGCGGGCTGAGATCATGATCAAGAGTTCCGGTTCCACCGTCCGGCTCGCGTTCTCCCTGGAAAAGCCCGGGCCGGACCATTTTGTTCTCAGTCGATTGGAAGCGCCGGATTCGTGGATGGAGGTCGGCGTCTATCACTCGATTTGCCGTCAAAGGATTCTGGAATTGATGCTGCCCTTGAAAGAATTGCGCCTGAATCCCGGACAGAATCTTGATGTGTCGATCGTGGTGCTGGAACATGGCCTCGAGGTCGCTCGTTACCCGCGACAGCGGCCCGCGACGTTGACCGTTCCGGGCCCTGAATTCGACACTGCTTTCTGGCGAGTCTAGAGAAAAAAACAAGGGGAAGGCACAAGATGACACACTTCGTGAAGGAAAAAGAAACGCCCGACGGATTCGCTCAAGTCTTCTCGATCCTTTGCCGGTGACGATCCACGGAGGACACCATGCCTGATCTGAGACGCGACCCCATCGTCGGCCGGTGGGTCATCATTGCAACAGAACGGAACGGCCGCCCACACGACTTCGTCCGGACGCCGGCCACTCGGCCGACCCCCTCGGCCATTTGTCCCTTCTGTCCGGGACAAGAGCGGCTGACACCCAAAGAAATCATGGCCTACAGACCGCAACCAGCCGAGCCGAACTCTCCAAACTGGACCGTGCGCGTCGTCCCCAACAAATTTCCCGCACTCCAAGTCGAGGGGGAGATGGGACGCGAAGGCATGGGGCTGTACGATCGGATGAACGGCATCGGCGCTCATGAAGTCATCATCGAAACCCCCAGCCACACCGACGGCCTTGCGGATCTGCCGGCCAAACAGATCGAAGACGTCCTCTGGGCTTATCGAGACCGCGTCATCGATCTGAAGAAAGACATCCGGCTTCGCTACATCATCATTTTCAAAAACCACGGCCTGGCGGCCGGTGCGACGTTGGAGCACAGCCATTCCCAGTTGATCGCCCTGCCGATTGTCCCCACCAGTGTGCAGGACGAAATCGAAGGCTGCCGGGCCCATTTCGAACAGAAAGAACGGTGCATCTACTGCGACATCATCCGACAGGAAACAGGAGACGGCGAGCGGATCGTGGCCGAAAACCCCGAGTTCGTCTGTGTCACGCCGTTCGCTGCGCGTTTCCCTTTTGAGATGTGGATCCTGCCCAAGCGCCACGCCGGCTATTTCGAGGAAGGGCACAAAACGCAATTTGAATGTCTGGCGCCGATATTGTCGGAGTGCCTCAGACGAATGGACAAGGCCCTCTCCCGCCCCGCGTACAACTTCATCCTCCACAGTTCGCCGCTTCACGAACGGACCGGCGAGTTTTACCACTGGCACCTGGAGGTCATCCCCAAACTGACGCAAGTCGCCGGATTTGAGTGGGGAACGGGGTTCTACATCAACCCGGTCTCGCCGGAAGAGTCGGCCAAGTTCCTTCGTGACGTGGATGTGTCATGACCGTTCCCTTTCGCATTGAGGCTCCCTCGCTCGCGCAGGCGTTGCGCCTCATCGAAGAAACGGTCCGCCTGGCCGGCGGGAGGACCTGGCTGGTCGGGGGGTCCGTCCGAGACCTGCTGCTGGGGCGGCAACCGCAGGACTTGGATGTCGAAGTTACTGGTCTCCCCCTCGACCGACTTGAGACGCTGCTCCGAGAACATTTTACGGTTCAGTTCGTCGGGAAAGCCTTCGGCGTCTTCAAACTTGGCGGCCTGCCGATCGACGTGTCTATTCCGTCGCGCCTCTCGTCGTCTCACCTCTCGAAAGACCACCTCTCGCTTGCCGACATGCGGAACCAGGCTGACCCCGCAATGGACATCGATGAGGCGCTGGCCCGCCGCGATTTCACGATCAACGCGATGGCCTGGAGCCCCGGCACGTCGGAACTCCGCGACCCCTTCAACGGCCGGGCCGATCTGGCCGCCCGTGTGCTGCGCCATGCCTCGGATCGATTCGCCGAAGATCCGGTGCGCGTCTTGCGCGGCATGCAACTGGCTGCCCGCTTCGAGCTGACCCCTGCGCCGGAAACGGTTCATCTCTGCAGAACCCTCTCTCAAGACGGCCACCCGATCGAACGGATCTGGGAAGAGTGGAAGATCTTGCTGCTCGAAGGCATCAAACCGTCGCTCGGCTTGACGTTTTTACGCGACAGCGGTTGGCTTCGTTTTTACCCCGAACTCTCGGCCCTTCAGGGCTGTCCGCAAGATCCGACATGGCATCCTGAAGGTGATGTCTGGATCCATACGCTTCACTGTCTCGATTGGTTCGCCGGAGAGCGAACAGGCCATGAAGCGGACGACCTGGTCGTCGGGCTGGCCATTCTCTGCCACGATTTCGGTAAGCCCCTCACCACAATCAGCGACAGGGGGCGCGTGACATCACATGGCCACGAGCAGCAAGGGGAGGAACCGACGAGACGATTCCTCGAAAGACTCACCACCCAACAACGACTGATCGAAGACGTGATCCCCCTTGTGCTGTACCACCTTCGCCCCCGTATGCTCTACGAGGCGCAGGTCTCCGACTCCGCCATTAGAAAATTAGCGCGACAGGTCCGCCGCATCGACCGTCTGGTGCGGGTCGCTCGAGCCGACCACGCCGGCCGCCCACCGAAACCTTTTGATGGATTCCCGGCCGGTGAGTGGCTGTTGGATCGCGCGAAGCGGCTGGAGGTGGAAACTCAGGCCCCCACGCCGATCGTGATGGGCCGGCATCTGCTGAAATTGGGGATCACCCCTGGCCCCGAGATGGGCCGGCTGCTCGATGCCTGTTACGAAGCCCAACTTGACGGGGTCTTCTCAACAGTCGAAGAGGGTTTAGCTTACGTTCAATCATACCTCGCACGACCTCGTTGACGTCATCCCCCCTGGCTCTTGCTCCTTCTCCCCTGTTCTTTTTTCAGCAACCAGTCTCTTGCTCCGAGCTTTCCCAACGGCATATGATCACCCTATGCGCGTTCAACTGAGCCATCCCTCGCGAATGGTGGAAATCAAAGGTCCCAAAAAGGTCAAGGACGTGCTCCGCGAACTCCGGCTTATGAGCGAAGCGCATCTCGTGATCCGCGGCGACGAGTTGGTGACTGAAGACGAGCTGCTTTCCGACCAGGATCAGATCGAAATTCGGCCTGTGATTTCAGGCGGCTGAACGAGACACTTGGCCGTCTTCTCCCCTTGACCCCCTCTCTCGGACACCTGTATAACCACGGACGATTCAGAGAGTTCTCGGTTCTCGGTTGCGAGCACTTGCTGGAAGAGCGGGCAGGAAAGTTTCTCTTCTGTCGGCAGCCAGGACCCTTTCGCTGCCCGAAGCTGAGAAGTGGAAACACATCGCTTTCTCTCGCGCCCCCGTAGGCGCCCGTAGCTCAATGGATAGAGCACCAGACTACGGATCTGGGGGTTACAGGTTCAAGTCCTGTCGGGCGCACCAACCACGGAATTTATTTTTGTCAGGGTTCATTCTGCGAAGATGTTCTTCTTTCTCACATCGTCATCAGACACCCAGACCCGGTTAACCTGTCGGTTTTTCGGACACAGTCCGTCTTTCTATCACTGCCCATAAAAAATGAGGGACAAGCTTCCCCCTTGTCCCTCCTCGGTACCCTTGGTACATGGCGCACCCTCTTTTATGCGCCGGCACGCTATCTCTCAGAACCCTTGCCTCGCTCCTCCACTCATCCCAGACATCAGAGAGCAAGTTCTCCTTTTCTACCCGCCACTCTCCTTCTCACAGCCTCTTTCCTTTCAGGCACCCCCTCCACATTTCCACATTTTTCTTCTCGTTCCATCTTCTTTCACCGAGCGGAGGCGGGTCCAGAGAGCTTCACCTATTCTTGAGATCTTGGAGGGGTTTTAGGCTTCCCACTCCTCGGTGGGCCTGCTCACCGCCCCTGCACTCGACCTCTCTTCTTTGTGTGTTCCTCTCACCGAAACCTCCGCTCACTTCTAGATAACACTCTTCGGCGCTGATTCAAGGCGCGTCGAGAGCCGGCCAGCCTCCTGGCAGAGCCTCCTTTCGCCGGCAGAGCCTCTCTTCGATTGCCATGTTTGAACTCGTCCGTGATGTATCTGTAACGCCGGCGTCATCAATTTGTCACATCACAATGTCATGATCGCCTTCTCAAGGAGGTGGATCATGCCATGGTTCAGAGCCACAACACAGTGTCTCACTCCCCCCGGTTTTTCGGCGCCACAGACCTTTGGCACGACACGGCGCTCTCCTAGTTGGATCTTGTTCCAAGGGTACCGCCCCCGCTGGAAGAATCGGCGAGCCGGACTGATCGGCAGCGGAACAAGGAAAGGGCAAGCTCTGATCAAGAGACTGGCGCGGCAAGAACGAGGCAAGACGATCAAGATGGATCGACGGATCAAACTGTCTTGACGGTCGCGCGCGGACCAGACGGCAATACCCTCGTTCAATTTGATGCTCGCGTCGGAATGTGGTACGGTCCGCCCCGCCATGGTTGATGCAGGATCTTCTTTCAAACTGGTGGACGTGCCGGGCGGCCTGCCGCTCTTCGGCCACGCCGGCGTCTTCAAGAAAGATCCGCTCCAGACCATGGCTGATTGGTGGCGCCGGTACGGCGACGTCCTGCGTTTTCGCCTTGGCCCCAAGACGCTTCACCTGTTCAGCCATCCGGACTTAGCCGAAGAGGTTCTCATCAAGCAAGCAGACCGGTTTGTCAAGGTGTACGATCCCCGGCGGCCGGTCGGACTCGCATTGGTTTTGGGCAACGGCTTGGTGACCAGTTCGGGAGAGATCTGGAAGCGCCATCGTCGGATCATCCAGCCGATCTTTCATCGCACTCGGCTGACGGCGATGGCCGATCGGATGGTACAGATCGGCGAGCACCGAATCGCCGGATGGCCGAAACAGACGGAGCAGCCGATCGACATCGCCGCCGAAATGATGGCCCTGACGCTCGAGGTGATTTCCCACACCATGTTCACCACCAGCGTGGTACAACACATCGATCAGATCAGCCATGCACTGCGGATCAGTCTGCGCTATGCCTTCGACTCGTTTCACAATCCGCTCCATCCACCGGCTTGGCTACCGACCGGACGGAACCGCGAATTTCGCCGGGTCATGGCATTCATGGACGACTTGATTTACGGCCTCATCGCCGAGCGGCGCGGGAGCGGGAAACGGCACGACGATCTTCTGGATCGCCTCCTCGACGCGCGCGACGAAGAAAGCGGCGCGGGCTTGACCGATCAGGAACTGCGGGACGAGGCATTGACGATCTTCGCAGCGGGACATGAAACCACCGCCAACGCACTAGCCTGGACTTGGTATCTCTTGGCGATTCATCCGGACGTGAAGGCCCGGTTTCACGAAGAAGTGGATCGTGTGCTTCAGGGGAAGAGGCCGACGGTGGATGATCTACCAAACTTACCCTACACACGTGCTCTATTTGACGAATCGCTCCGTTTGTTTCCTCCCGCTCCGGCCATCCAGCGAAAGGCGGTGACCGATACCATGATCGGCGGGCTGGCGCTCCCGGCCGGTTCGGTGGTCTTGATCGGCACCTACAACCTGCACCGGCATCCTGCCTTTTGGTCCGACCCCGAGCGATTTCTGCCCGAACGATGGCTGAAGGGAGAACGGTCCCTCGCCCGCTACGCCTACCTGCCGTTCGGCGCGGGACCGCGGGCCTGCGTGGGAACGCACTTTGCGCTGATCGAAGGGCCGCTGCTCTTGGCCCTGATCGGACAATACTACGACCTGCGGTTGGCCCAAGATCGAGTCGAGCCTCAACTGATGGTGACCTTGCGGCCAAAAGGCGGCATCCTCATGACGCGCCACCCGCGCCGGAGGGTAGCGACCTCCGCCGCCTAGTTCCGGAGCCGGTCCGCCGCCTCCAATCATACCTCTGACCAACGGCCACCATGGTGGCCGTTGGTCGCTGCCTGCTCCTCCCGAGGAGGTTTCCCTCTCCTATCTCTTCATCGGCCGTTGCAGAAACAAAATGAGAGCCATGAGAGTAGGCAACGGGGCGATCAAAAACGGAAGGAGCCAGGCCCACACATTTCTTCCCCGCACCCGTGTCTGGTCGATCATCCAGACGAAAACCCAGATTGCCAAGCCGATGTAATTCAGCGTGATCCACTGGATCGTATGCACTTTGAGCGCGCTGGTTTCCTCTCCCGTCGATTGAACCAGAAAGAGTCCCACCATCGCCAGAAAACCGAGGAGAATTCCGATCACCAACCGTTTGCTCCAGACATACATACCAACCTCATTGCACAACCGTGAAGACGATCCTGGTCAATTGTGTTCAATGCCGCCCGCCCTCAGCGCAGAAATACGATCCAGAGATAGATCGCGCTGATCGCGATGGAACCGACCATGACCGGGAACCCGAGTTTGAAGAACTGCCAAAAGGTGATGCGATAGCCCGCTTTGCGCGCGATATCGACGATGACGACGTTCGCACTCGCACCGATGATCGTGCCGTTCCCGCCAAGGCAAGCTCCCAACGCCAGCGCCCACCACAGAGGAATGATATCGGGCTGATGCACCAGGAGAGAGTATTCTGCAACATCCGGATGGAGAGAGCGGGCCAAATCGACGATCAACGGGTTCATCGCTGCAACATAGGGGATATTGTCCACGAACGCGGAGAGGACGGCCGATCCCACCAACACGGCAAAGGTGGCGCCGACCATGTTGCCTTCCGTAAGATGCACCAACCGCTCGGCCAGAAACCGAATCGCTCCTACCTTCACCAAGGCGCCCACCAACACAAACAGGCCGATAAAGAAAAAAATCGTTTTCCATTCGACCTCCGCCAGATAGGTCATTTCCTCGGTCTCGTTCGATCGGCCGCGGGCATGACCGAGCAGCATGAAGGCGCTCGCGCCCAGCAATGCGACGGTCGCCGGCTCCAGATGGACGAACGAATGAAAACAAAATCCGAGATTGACCGCCCCCAACGCCCACAGGCAGCGACGCAACAGCCCTTGATCGCGGATCGCGTCCTTGGGATTCAGCGCCAACACCGATTCGCGCAAGTGCGGATCGACGGTCATCCGGCGGCCGAACATCACCCACATCACGCCCAGGAACGCCCCCATGATCGCCAGCGCCACCGGTCCCAGCACCAGCAGAAAGTCCAGATACCCCAGATCGGCCTTGCTCGAAATCATGATGTTGGGTGGATCACCCACCAACGTCGCCGTGCCCCCGATGTTGGACGACAAGGCCTCGCACAAGAGAAACGTGACGGGATTTAGCTCCAGGCGCTTGCTGATCGCCAAGGTCACCGGAGCCATCAACAGGACCGTCGTGACGTTGTCGAGCATCGCCGACAAACCCGCCGTTAACCCGGCCAGCAACACCATGAGCCGAAACGGCCTCGCCTTGGCCTTCTTGGCCGCCCAAATCGCCAACACCTCGAACAGGCCCGTTTCCCGGACGATATTGATGATGACCATCATCCCGATCAGCAGAAACACGACGTTATAGTCCACCCCGAATTCGTGCGAATAGAACGCCTCGTCCTGCGACACGACGCCAAGCCCGATCATCAAGGCGGCGCCGCCCAACGCCACGATGGTCTTATGAATGCGCTCGGTAATGATGGCCAGATAGGCCACGCCGAAAATCAATAACGCCAACGCCATGTCGGACATACCACACCTCGTTTCGTCAACATGCGAGGCGCATTATCGGGGGATGCGTGGCGCAATGCAATGAGGCTTGTCACTCCGCATGGATCCTCAACCCTCGGCACAACAAGGCAGCGAACGATGCCGCCAGACTCGCTGCAATCGGTGTCAGACCTTCTTGCGAAGGAGAGCCGGCGCAAGACGATTGGCGAACATCGCCACTATCCTGCTAGGATAGCGCCATGTCACCGACGCTTCATCTTGAGCAAGACGATCTCGACCGGCTCATTGCTGGTACCCACTGGAATCCACGTGCCCTGTTGGGTCCCCATCACTGCATGATCGACGGCCAACGCTGTCTCCTCATCCGCGCCTGGTTCCCCCATGCTGAACAGGTCGCGGTAATAGCGGCGCCGGCGTCGCAGTCGCCCATCCCGATGACCCGCCGCCACGACGCCGGCCTGTTTGAAGTCGTCGTGCCGGAAAACACGATGCCCCCTCTCTATCGTTTCAGGATAGAGCGAGACGACGGCACTATCACCGAGGTGCATGATCCCTATGCCTTTCCTCCCCTGCTGACGGATTTCGAACTGCACCTATTCGCCGAAGGCACCTGGTACAAGGCCTATGAGCGAATGGGGGCCCACGTCCGACGCGTGGAAAACGTCGAGGGCGTTCACTTCGTCGTCTGGGCGCCAAACGCCGCGCGCGTGAGCGTCATCGGTGATTTCAACCGCTGGGACGGGCGGTGTCATCCCATGACCAACCGAGGTCCGACCGGTTTGTGGGAATTGTTCATCCCGGAACTACAAGAAGGATCGCTCTATAAGTATGAGATTCTCAGCCGGCAGAACGGGGCTCTCCTCGTCAAAGCCGATCCTTACGCCCGCGCCGGTGAATTGCGCCCCCGCACCGCCTCTATCGTCCGAGACCTTTCCCGCTATGTCTGGCACGATCACGACTGGATGGCCGCGCGCGCGCAATGGAATCCGCTGACCGCTCCCCTCGCCATTTACGAAGTGCACTTGGGCTCCTGGATGCGCGTTCCCGAAGAAGGCGACCGCTGGCTGACTTATCAAGAACTGGCGCAAAAACTGATTCCTTATGCAAAAGACCTCGGCTACACCCACCTCGAGCTGCTGCCGGTCACGGAATATCCGTTCGACGGCTCGTGGGGGTATCAATCGACCGGCTATTTCGCCGCCACCAGCCGATACGGCCGGCCCGAAGAGTTCATGGCGTTCGTGGATGCCGCCCACCAAGCCGGCTTGGGCGTCATCATGGACTGGTCCCCCGCCCATTTCCCCGACGATCCTCACGGGTTGGCGACCTTTGACGGCACGCACCTGTACGACCATGCCGATCCCCGCCGCGGGTACCATCCGGACTGGCACAGCCGAATCTTCAATTATGATCGGCCGGAGGTTCGTGCGTTTCTCCTGAACAGCGCCTTGTTTTGGCTCGATACGTATCACATCGACGGCCTGCGTGTGGACGCCGTGGCTTCCATGCTGTATCTGGATTACGGGCGCAAGCCCGGCGAGTGGATCCCCAACGAGTTCGGCGGGCACGAAAACCTGGGCGCCGTCTCGTTCCTCAAGGACTTAAACGTCCTGGTGCATCGCGAACATCCGGGCGCGATCATGATCGCCGAGGAATCCACCGCGTGGCCCGGCGTCTCCCGCCCCACCTACACAGGGGGGCTGGGGTTTACATTCAAATGGAACATGGGGTGGATGCACGACACCTTGGAGTATTTTGCGCGAGACCCGGTCCATCGCCGATTTCATCAGGATCAACTCACCTTCGGCCTCCTCTACGCATTTTCGGAAAATTTTGTTTTAGCCCTATCGCACGACGAAGTCGTCCACGGCAAGCGATCCTTGCTCGACAAGATGCCGGGCGACTTCTGGCAGCGGTTCGCCAATCTCCGACTGCTCTACGGCCTCATGTACGGCCATCCGGGAAAGAAAATGTTGTTCATGGGGGGAGAATTCGGTCAATGGCGTGAATGGAATCACGATCGGAGCTTGGACTGGCATCTCTGCGAGTTCGAACCGCACCGCGGGCTGCAGCGACTCGTCAGCGACCTGAATCATCTGTACCAGACGGAGCCCGCTCTCCATGAAGCGGACTTCGATTGGAACGGATTTCGGTGGATCGATTTTCACGACACGGACAATTCGGTGATCGCCTTTCTGCGCACGTCACCGACGACGGGTCGTTCGGTCGTCTGCGTGTACAATTTCACGCCGGTTCCCCGTCACAACTATCGCATCGGCGTCCCCGAAGCGGGATGGTATCGGGAATTGCTCAACACCGATGCCGACTGTTACGGAGGAAGCAACGTGAGAAACGCCGGCGGAGTCTCTTCCTCGTCGGAGCCTTCCCACCAATTTCCCCATTCTTTGATCCTCACGCTGCCTCCCTTGGCCGCCCTGTTTTTGAGACGAGAGTGATGCACAGCGGGGAACGGGCTCCCATCAGGGGGCAGTCCACCGCCATGTCGTGGCCCGGCCGCCACACACTCAAACGAAGACAGCTCAACGAACGGATTACCAGTAGCGGAAGGGGCCGGAGTCCAAATGCACGAATTTTGATCGGGGATAGTAGCCGACGCCGCCGTACCGCAATTGCAGCGCCGTTTGACGAATCACTTTCGGATGGATACCGGGAATTCGAAGATCGATCGCCTGTCCCTGCATGTGGAGACTGTGCTTGGCGGCCCTGCGACCAGACTTGATCAACCGCGCATTGTACTCCGGCGACCGGTAACCGGAAACGACGTGAATCTCTCGATTGCCCCCCAACGATTTTTGAACCAAGTTGACATGTTCGATCACCCGCACATCGATGGCGGCGACTTCCCCTGTATGATGACAGCGGAGGAGATGATTCACGTCGTCAAGCGCGTCTAAGTCGTACTGACCATCCTCATCTCGATAGGTCACCTCCAACCGCTCGTCGGTCCAAAGGTTCACGAAGGTCAGCCGTCCTTCCGGCAAATCACGAGCTGGCACATCGCGCGCAAACGTCTCGGACGGGCAAACCCACCGTCCAGCCAACAACATCATCCCCGTCAACGTCACGCCGAGAAACGCGCGGCGGGTCCAGTCCTGATTCACGTCGGTCATTTTGTCCACGACATTGAAATTTTCTTCTGAAGAACTCGATGGAAGATCTCGCTTGTGGTCGTACCGCAAGACGCGGCTCTTCTAACAAAAATCGGAATGACGGTCAACCAGTTTTTGCTCTTCGGCACATCGGACACGCACCATACCGGACACCGTGTCCCATCAATCCGGCAATCTCGAGGATCTATTTCTTTCTAGACAGCATGAAAGCCGCCGGGTAAGATTCGTTCCGTTCGCGGAGGATTCCAGATGGCCACCATCCTCGTCATCGATGATGAACAATCGATTCGGAAGCTGTTAAAAGAGGTCCTTGAAAAAGAGGGATATCAGGTGCTCGAGGCTGCAAACGGCCGCGAGGGGCTGACCCTCTATCAAAAGCAGCCGGTGGACCTGGTGATCATGGACCTGCTGATGCCCGATACGGACGGCCTGGAGGCGACGCTTCAACTCACCAGGGAATATCTCGACGCCAAAGTCATCGCGATGACGGGGGCACAGGGAGATCGCAACTTTCTGGACGTGGCCAAACTGTTCGGGGCGCGCCGCACGATCGAAAAACCGTTCGACATCAATGCCCTTCTCCAAATTGTGAAGGAAGAACTCGCGGCGCCGTGACCGGGGCGATCGCGATGATGACCATCTCGGCATCACGCTGGTTCCCATCGGCTGCTCGCCGTTCCAACCGGAGGCGTGGCAGGCTGCGGGAGCCGCTAGTGTCCTGTCTTGTACCTTCGTGCCAGCCCGCGCATCATCACCGGATCGCCGAATCCGACCTCGCTCAACGCGCCCACGAGATGAAGTCGCTTTTCTTCCGCCAACCGCTTGGCCTTGGCGTAATTCGCCGCACTGAACCGCGCCACAGCCGGTCGGCCGTTCACGATTTGACAGGCCAGCGCTTCTCCATTCACTTCGAGGACGCCACCCTGCTCGATCAGAGTCTTGGCCTGTTCCATCGTGATCCCGTGCAATTCAGCGAACTCGCGCAATCCGCCGGTCTCCACCAGCCGGCCGTCCGGCATGATACAGAGCCGCTTGAAATGAGGCGACCAATCCTTGCGGAAGTCGATGTACGTGATGTCTCCCCCCTTGGCGACGGAATGATCCAATGTTCGATAATCCAACCCCAGGTTCTTGAGCCTCAACCTCTCTCGCAGATCGTTCGGAAGCGTTCTCTGAAACACCAACGTCGCCGCTTCCTCCAGCGTCATCCCCCGTCCCCGTGACAGTTGCTCCGCTTCGGCGAACTGCACCAGATCCAACACGAAGGTCTGTTTGGGACTTGCGCCGGTCCGATCGATGACACAGGCGAACAAGCCGCGCGTCAGCAACCCGCCCGTCTGCGGATACACATAGACCCCTCCCTCCCTGAGCAACGTCGTCATTGCGCCAAGCGGCACATCGTAACTTTCCGACAGAATCTTGGCGTGGACTTCCAGATCTTCCGGAAACGTCATCGCGCAAACCGTCACGTTGCCCGGCGCGTCGAATTCGGAATAGTCCTCTACGATGTTGTAGAGCACGATCGGGGTCGATTTCTCCCCCTTTTTCTTGATCTTAAACATCCCTTGTTTCCCTCGTACGCTCAAGATGCCAATAGGGCGGCAGGGTGGCCAAGCGGCGATCCTCAACCGGCCCGCCGACGGTGAAATGATAGATCGACTGAACACTCAGCCCTTGCACGGCGATAATGTGATGAACGGGATCGTCGAAGAAACAGCCGATGCCAGTCCCTCGCACCCCGGCCGCCTCGGCCTCCAGATAAAGAATCTGCCCCAGTAAACCAGACTCCCAAAAGAGCCGCGGATACATCCAGGCCCCTTGTCGGCGCAACAGCCCTTCAAACTCAGCCACCATGCCGCAAGAAAAGGCGCTGTCCCCCGCGATGTCCTGATGGCAACTGACCTGCGCCGCCAAGCTCCGCGCGTCCCCCTCGAGCAGCCAATAAAGCGGTAGGTCCTCTGGGCAGCCCGGCGCCGGTACCCAATTGATCTCGGGATTGATGGATTCACGGATGAACGGCAATTTGTTCTTGTCGCGAACCAGGAAATAGATCCCCGGTGTCAAGCCGTCGATCCGATGGACGAACAGCAGCAAGTGAATAGCCGGTTCGTAAGGCCAGGCATCCCACGGCATCGGCCGCTCCAATTGAGGGTGCTCGCCTCGCGGCATGACACGTTGCAACATACGAAAAAAGACCGTGAAAGGGATCGACGTTTTTCCGTCGTAAGCCACGGCGCTTCGACGTTGACGGATGATCCGCCCGGCCGAGGGTCCCGTCCGGTTCATCAGCCACGAGGTATCGGTCGCAACCGAGCCGGGAAGATCCACCGACCGCGATTCCGTCACATCCTTCCAGCTCGCGGCCGCCACTTCGTCGATGGCGTCCCAGTGCACGGCATGGTCACGACTCAACCGATTGGCCTTCCCGTACCATCGTGATCTGGCCAATTCACGAGCGATTGCCTGATCGAGAACGCAGGGAATCGAAGAGCGATCCGGTATCCCGCCATCGTTAACCATTCTGCTCGGCCACACGACGCTGAGACAGTCCGGATGTTCGGACTCCGCCTCGGCAAAGTCGTCAGCCCGATCAGTTCCCAACAGCGAGGCGACGGTTTGTTGATCTGTGCCATCCAACAGCATCATGCGCCACCCGAGCGTCGCGGCGGCAATGCGGGCCGCTCCAATCGCATGGCCGACGTCGTGATTGCAATAACGGAAGGCCCGCTCTCCGTACTTCCAAGCCTCTCGCCAATGCACCGACGTCAGGCCAAAAAGGAACGATCCTGGAGGAAAAGGAGCCAACAGTGCCGCTACCCGATCGGCCGGAAACGACGCGCGCCGTTCCAAGCCGTGCTCCCTTGGCGCATAGTGGTACAGACCTGGCTCAAGATCCAATCCCTCGATCCAAGGCACGAGTACGTACCCTTCCGTCGGGTGCAGATTGCCGGACGACGGGTTGCTCCGCAACGCCCATTCGGATTGTCCCGCCTTCTTCCAGGCCGACAGGGCCAACGCAAACTCAAAGAAGCGAGAGAAGGTCCGTTGTGTCACGGGCTTCGACGGAACGGCACCAGGCTCGTAGATCGCCGTGTAGAGCGGCGACTCTGGATCTTCATCGGCTCCCAGCAAGGGAAGCGGGATCAATTCGGCGCCCGCAAACCGACGAAAGGGGTCCGGCTGATTGGCCCAGTCCAGAAACCCCAGTGATCTGGCGTATCGGTGGTAGTGGTGTTTGGTCCGCTCGTGGTAGCGGATGACCCGCTCAACGGGATCGGTCGGCATCGATTCGGCCAAGTGCCCTGCTGGTAAAGATCGATCGTCGGCGTTCATCGGAATCAGAAAGGCAGTCTAGCGAGCGGGAGCGACAAAGTAAATGTCGGCGGCGCAGGAGTCGAGGCAGAACGGCTCGCCTCGCACATTGATCTCCTTTCCATTCCTCGGTATTCTCAAGCCGCCCGACAACTCCGCTAAAGGAAGAGTGCAAGCAGCCATGCGCTTCGATCCGGCCCTCGCCGCCCAGGAGGCCTTTCGCGAGTCCCAAGGGGAGCTCGGCCCCGGATGGGAAACAGCCGTTGCGTTGGAGCAGACGTTTTCCTCCACCGCCGGTACGGAAGCGCGGGAGGCCTATGAACGTTTGCTCGCGCTCGCGCAACACTATCCGAATGCCAGATCGTTTCATGCCTTCTGTATCTACATCACCTGGCAACAGGCGGCGGAAGAAATGATCGCCCACCACTTCCAAACGGGTTTAGCACTCTGCGAAGCGTATCTCGTCGCTCATAAAGCCAGCGACCCCGTCCATACCGGGCGAATCACCGAATTGCACGCCTCTTTTCGGACGGGATTGGGTTTGCAGGACGAGGACGAAATTCTGATCGACTACCAGAACGACACACCGAAAGGAGGCGACTGACGGAGAGCGGCTCCCCGATTGAGTGATGAGCACCGAGTCAAACCTCCCGACCTCCGGGAAGTGCCGCCTCTCGTCGACGCCGAGACACATGGGCGATGACCACAAACAGCGGGCGCGGATTTTTCTCCATCGCGGAGATCTGCATCATGCGCGCGAGGCCTGGGAAGCGGCGGTCGAAGACGACCGCGCCCACGACAACCGAAGCGAGCTTGCCAACTCGTTGGGCAATCTGGGAAACACCTGCGCGCTGATGAACGACTTCGACCGCGCGGAACGGTGCTACCGTGAAGTCCTAACCATCCAGCGGACGGAACGCAATCAGCACGCCGTCGCCCACACGCTCGTCAATCTCGGCAATCTCCTGATCGACGCCGACCGTCCCGACAAAGCCCGCCCTTATTATCTTGAGGCGTTGGACCTCCTGCGCGCGTTGAAGGACGATCGCGCTCTCGGCATCCTCTACCACAATCTGGGGCAGCAAGAAGCCCGCGACGGCCGATGGGAAGAGGCGGTCGCGTCGTTTGCGCGGGCGCTCGATTACCATCGGATCGTTGGGAACGAAGAAGGGCTGGCGGTCACGTACAGCCAACTGGGAAAAATGTTCTTCGACCACGGTGATCTCATTCAAGCTGAACGGTGTCTCAACAATGCCTCGGAACATTACATTCGGCTCGGCCTGGAACCGGCCGAAGCCGCCGTGCTTCGCCTGCTCGCTGCCGTCTACGAATCCCGTCGTGACGTGATTTCAGCTCGCCGCTGTCTGGAACGTGCGGTCTTACTCGACCGACGCTACCGGCTTCCGGAATTGCAAGCCGACTCCACCCGCCTGGCCAGCCTTGACCGTTCGGCATAGTTCGCACCTTCGCTCTTCGTCAATGTCGATCGACCTGCTTTCCGTTACCATTCGGCTGAACTTCTGGAATTCCTGGACAGAACGTCACACTCTGATACCGTGATGGCGTCACGCTGGCGGTCAAGTTTCGACCCGACCCAGCCGACAGGATAATGGTCACGGATCGCCCATGCCGTTTTGTATTCGAGCGTTCATCGTCATCCTCGGAGCATGTATGACTATTCCGGCGGTGCAGGCTGCAGACCCTCCCGATATCCCTCGCATCACGATCGGCACGCAAGAGGTGGGGCTCACCGCCGGATACCTGTTGCCCCATCGACTGACGACGGACCATACGACCAAACAGCAAGGGCCGGCTCTGATGCCGTCGTGGGCCATGACGATCACCGATCCCTTCGGCCCAAGCTGGCTTCGGGGGCAGGTCGCTATCGGGGCGGAAGTGGTGTATCTGCAGTTCCGCGAACCGATCCTGACGCACGGCATCGGCTTTACGCCAAAAATCAAATACAGCCTCATCGTCATGGATCGGCTGCGCCCCTATCTGGAGTTCGCCGGAGGACCGTTCTGGACCGACCTCGGCGGGAGGATTCCTGAAGAAGCCAACGAGTTCAACTTCATCGTAACCGGCGGCGTCGGCCTGTCATGGTTTCTCACACCGCAGGTCGCGCTTAACGCCGGATACCGATTTCACCACATTTCCAATGCTGGCACCGCCTATCCGAATTTGGGACTCAACTCGAGCCTCCCCTTCTGCGGGTTTTCATTTTATTTCTAAGGAGACGCTGTATGGTCACTCATAAGGCAGGCTGGATCATGCTGGGACTGTTCGCCATGACGACGCTCGGCTGCGGTCACTGGATCGACGTGACGCCCTCTCCGCCATCCGAGGGCACCTCCGTCGCGCGCACGGTCTCCAAGGACGAACGGGTTCCTTTCGTCATGGAGGGATTCCGCGTGATTCAGAACGGCGCTCCACAGCACCCGTCGTCCGATTTCGAGCGCCGCCTTCTCGCCAGTGTCCAAGAAACCCGCCTTTTTTCGACCGTGGTTCCCTTGGGAGGCGACTCATCCTCCTTGAGCGAGAAAACCGTGACCGCGCGAATGACCCTGGAAGAGACCATCGACCCCCGGTCGGGAGCTTCAGCCTGGAAGGGATTCCTGGTCGGGGCTTCGATGTTTCTCCTCGCACCGCTCATCGAGCTCGACTATGGCTACGCCGTGCAGGCCACACTTGAGCTCGAACGATGGGACGGCGACGTCCGTCGCTATGACGCCCGTTCTTCCGGAACCGCCCGCTATCATCTCTTTGGAGCCACGCCGATCCTGTTCGACGAACTCAAGGGACAGGTAACGGAGACTTGTCTTCAAGACTTGATGCATCAACTGGTGCGAGACAGCGAGCAGTACTTGGCCGGCCACCCGTCATCCCCGCCGGCAATCCGCACCGTCACGGTGGGAGTTCGAAAGTCGGCTTCCCGGCCTGGCGCAAATCCCGCCGTGCCCATCGCCATCAGCCCCACGCCCTAGCGGATTCCGACGCTTCGATGCTATAGTGACGACGGTCACGGCGATGGGGGCACAAAACGATCGAGACTTCGTGTCAGCCCACCGTGAGAAAGGAGCCGTCCATGACCCTCGCCGAAGCTCGACAGCGCATTGAATGGGCCATCACCCAATTCGGACAACATGCCGCTCCCGCCATCGATCTCGTCATGGCGGAGGTCCGTTCCGACATGGGCGCCGGTGCGTTCAACGAGCTGGTCGACGATTTCGACCTCGAGCTGTTGTACAACATCGCCCCAATGGAATCCGACCATTCAAACGGTTAACCGTGCCAAGAGCCGAGCGTCTTTCGTTCGGCTTTTTCCCATACTGGTTTGCTGGTCACTTGAACCTTCTTCTTTCCGATGCCGCTGATCTGGGCCGCGATCTCAGCCCACGGATTTGGTCACGCCGCGCAAGTCGTTCCGGTTCTTAATGCGCTGGGGCGACTCGTTCCCGATCTCCGGGCGTTGCTTCGAACCACAGTTCCTCGTTCGTTTTTTACAAACCGGCTTGAGGTTCCCTTCGAGGTTCAACCCGTGCAGCAAGACGTCGGCTGCATTCAAGAGGGACCGTTGTCGATCGACGTGGCGGCGACGTGGCGCGCGCACTATCAGTTTCACCTGACCTGGGAAGAACGGCTGGAGGCCGAAGTGTCGGCCATCCTCGACGCCCGCCCCGATCTGATCTTGGCCGACACACCGTACCTGGCCATTGCAGCCGGATCGAAGGCCGGCATTCCCACCGTCGCTCTTATGAATTTTACGTGGGATCTGGTGCTCTCGGCGCTCACATCGACGCCGGAGGCCCACCACGAAGACCTGTTGCTCGCAATGCGCCGCGCCTATGCCCGTGCGGATCTTGCGCTCCGCATCACGCCGGCGCCCGTCATCACCGTCTTTCATCGGATGTTCGACGTCGGTCCGATTGCGGCGCCTGCCTCACCAGCCTGCGATCGACTTGCGGCATGCCTTCAACTTGCTCCCGGAGAACGGACGGTGCTGGTTGGATTCGGCGGCGTCCCGCTGGCAACTCTTCCGTTTGAATCCTTACGCACGGTGACCGGCTATCGATTCCTCTTCGACGGCTCGGTTCCTCCCGGCGATCGGCGATTTGTCTCAACCCGCTCGCTGCCTTTTTCCTTCAAAGAGCTGCTGGCATCCACAGACATCATCATGACGAAACCAGGATATGGAACGTTGCTCGAAGCCGTGGCACTGCGCATCCCGCTCATCTATGTCCGCCGCTATAATTTTGCCGACGAGCAACCGTTGGTAGAGTTCCTCCACCGGTATGGGCGAGGGATCGAACTGTCACCACAAGATTTCATCGCCGGCCGATGGGCGACCACGCTCGATGCCACCTTCGCTCTTCCTCCCCCGCCGACCCCTCCTCCGCCAATGTCCGGAGCAACGGACGCCGCCGAATTGTTGGCCACGTTCCTCTGATACGCACAGATTGCCCGTTTCATTCGTCGAACGGAGAAACAATGCTATAGTAACGGCGCGTGCTCGACGGAGGACGCATCGAGCCAGCCGTCCGTTGCTTATGCGCCAGGATCTAGAACAAGCCGCTTCAACCATCGACCCCGTTCTGCTGTCCCGAGCGGTGAAGGGCGATCATCAGGCTTTCTCTCGCCTCTATGACCTGTCCGGCACGCTTCTCTACAGCCTCGCGCTCAAAATTTTGGGAAACCGCGAGGACGCGGCCGGCCTGTTGCAAGAGATCTACCTTGAAATCTTGAAAAAGACGGCGCGATACGACGTAGGCCGCGGCACACCTATCGTCTGGCTGATCACGTTGACTCGCAACCGCGCCATCGACCGATTGCGAACGGGCGGCGTCCGCGCCAAGGGTCGGGCTGCCCCCCTGCTTAACGGCTCGACGACGGAACGGGCCACCGATCAACCTTCCGGCTCCTTCGATGCGCGGGCCGACCAGGAGCTCCGACAACTGATCCTCGCCGCGGCGGCCGGTCTGCCGCCGGCGCAACGGGAAGCCATTGAAATGGCCTATTATGCCGGTCTCTCATACGTGGAAATTGCCTCTAGACTCAATCTCCCCCCCGAAACTGTGAAGACCCGCATCAAGCTCGCCATGACCAAACTGCGGGAGGCGCTGGGGGAAGGCGAGGAGCGTCACACTCGTTCATGACTCACGGGGAACTGGAAGACGCGATTCCGCTGTACGCGATCGGTGCGCTGGAACGAGGCGAGCGACAAGTTCTCGACGCTCACCTGCTGTCCGGTTGCTCCTCCTGTCATTCCGCGCTCCGGGAGTTTCAGGCCGTGGCTGCCGCCCTTCCATTCGGCTTGGACATCGTCGCACCGCCCCGCTTGTTGAGAGCCACCATCATGGCGGCGCGGGCGTCCAATGTCGGCCCCGACACGACTGGACGAACATCGGAGCTCTCACGCCTTGGACCAGGAAAGTGGATAGATCACGTGTCTCAACCGGATTCCCACTCCACGGCCGCCTGGTCGAGTATTTTACCAAGATGGATCCTCGGACCCGCCATCGCCGCGGCCGTCGCCGGGGGCTACATGGCATGGAGCACCTACGATTCACAAGTGGCAGACGACCCGATCGCATTGGCGCAGCGGAAGGAGCAAGCCGATTCCGCCGCCTCTCAATTGGCCGAGTTACAGCGACAGCTCGAAGAACGCGAGCAATCTCTGACTCGCGCGCGCGAAGAACTGCACCGCTCCCTGGCCGATATGGCGGATCTCAAAGATCAACTGATCCAACGCGAAGCCGAGTTAGACGTCCTGAAGGCCCGACTCGATCAGTATGAGAAACGGCGCCCCCGCACGCCAGAAGACGAGTTGGCCGTACTCCTGCGCACACCGACTACCAAAGCTGCTGTCCTGGCTGGAACGGAAGCCGCCAGAGACGCATCCGGAATTTTCCTTTATGATCGCCGAACCCGGAAAGCCTGGCTGTACACGCTGAATCTTCCCGCCTGTCCAGCCGGGACGGAATATCGACTTTGGATCCTGAACGAGAAACCAGTCAATGTCGGCGCCTTTCACGTCGGCAAAGGAGAAACGGCCCACCTGTTCGTTCAGTCCGCCCCCGATTTTCCCGACACGAAGGCTTTGTCCGTCAGCCTTGAGCCGGTCGGAGGAGGTCCACAGCCGTCGGGGGCGCTCTACCTCCGGAGTGACTTGTAGTCGCTCTCTTTTCTTTTCTTACGCCCCTGCCTTCAATAAAAGGCCCTGTGCTACCATGCCGAGGGAACCGATCAGCCCTCGACCGTGGATCGTCTCATGCACTGGAACGACGTGGATCGCTACTTTATGCGACTGGCTCTTGCGCAGGCTCGGTCGGCGCCTGCGGCGGGAGAAGTGCCGATCGCCGCGATTCTCGTGCATGATGGACTGATCCTGGCATCCGCCCATAATCTCCGCGAGTCTCGGCAAGATCCAACGGCCCACGCCGAAATTCTCGCCATTCGGAACGCGGCCGAACGCCTTCGCACCTGGCGGCTGACCGATTCGACGCTCTACGTGACGCTTGAACCCTGCCCCATGTGTGCCGGCGCCGTCGTACAGGCCCGCATTGCGCGACTCGTGTTCGGGGCCTGGGATCCCAAGGCCGGCGCCTGCGGTTCACTCTTCGACATCCCATCCGAGCATAAGCTGAATCACCGTGTGGAAGTCCTGGGAGGCGTGTTGGAAGAAGAGTGTCAGGCGCTCATTCGGGATTTCTTTCGTACCAGGCGGAACGATGCCCCAGCCAAGAACGAGTCTTTCTCGGCCCAATGACCGACGAAGCGGCTCTCGCGTTAAAGAGGCCGGCCACGGTGATCTGCCGGACCACCAGATTCAATTGGTTGTCTGGCCCCTTGTTGATGGGAAGTCCGATGGGATATCGTGCATGACACGATCGGAGACGGAGCCTCTCTCATGATAACGGCAGGTGGATCACTGCGACACATCCACCGATTCCCGCCGCGATCGGCCATGTGTCTCCTCGCTATGGTCTTGTTCTCAATGCGGCCTTCCCCTCTCGCCATGGCGCTTGATTCATCATTGGAGCTGTTCCCTGTTCGTCCCTTCAATTTCGACATTTCATTCAATCAACGGACCTTCGCGCCGCGGGCCAGAGTCATCGCCGCTCAGGCCGGCATCACCGCCCTTCGCTACGGTCTGCTCGAGGTTCGAACGGTGTATCAGTTCTACAGCCAACACACCAAGACCTTCACCACGGATCAACATTCCTTGTATGTCAATCCTCGGTGGAATAATTTCATCGACATTCTGGACTTTCCCAAAGACAAACCAATTCATCGTCTGATTCGGCACGTCCTGTTCGGTCCGCTCGAAGACCGGGCCGTTCCGTACGTCGGCGCGTTGCTGGGAGGGACGCTGCCCGGCCGGGGTGAGTTCGCTCCCGGCTATCTCTACGGGGGACAAATCGGGGTCCGCTTTCCCGTTGCGCGAGGGTTTTCAGTTGATATGGGGCTCCAATATTCGCGGTTTGAAATTGACTTTCAAAGCCGGTCCAACTTAGCGGAACAGTGGCTCTTCACCATCGGAGTCCGATTCTGACCGTTATGACGATGAAGGGATTCTTCAACGATACACACCGCCTTCTCCGGAAAACGGCCCACCACCGACATCGAGCGGGAATTCGCGGCCCGATTCTGTTTCTTCTCGCGTTTGTGGGCCTTTTGTCGGGATGCGGTCTGATCTTTGATGCAATCGAGTTAGTGCATCCGCTCACCGGCGACGAGCTGTCGGCCATCTGCGCCCGCGGACGTCTGCATGTCGGCATCTCTGTCGAACCCTTTCGACCCTTCGTGTTTCCGGCTGTCTATACCGATGAGGGAATTCGTGTCACCGGTCTCGATGTCGAATTGATCCGAGAAGTCTCGCAAGCCTTGAGCGAGCACTGCGGAAGACAACAGCCCATTGTGCCGACGCTGCACCTGACCCGTTTCCGAGATCTCCTCATCGAACTTAACGAGGGGCACCTTGATCTCTTCGTTTCTTCGTTTAGCGGCAATGTCCCCGGGTCGCACCCCGGAGGACTGTGGACTTCCATGCCATACTTTCAAGAAGGCGGGATCGGCGTCATCGTCCGTCGTGCCGACATCGCGGACAAGATCCTGTCGGTGTTTCGCAATCAGGCCGAGCCAGACACATTGGCCGCCATGCAGGAAGCAGTCGCTGGCCTGACCGTCGCCGTCCAGAACAGAAGAACCGCTCATTTCTATGCGGAGGCCAATCTGCGACGCGCCCGACTCATGGTCTGCGATTCGCTCCCCGCGGCGGTGGAGACCAAAGACCCGCCCATTGATGTGATTTTGACCGATTATCCCATTCTTCACTATGTGACCAAGCGGGTTTGGCCGGACTGGCGTCTGCTCGATCGACCTGACGGCACGCCATTGATCCTCACACGGGAATATTTCTCGATCGTCACGAGCGAGGAAAAACGGCGACTCCAGTGGTTTCTCAACAACCTGCTGTATCGTTTGGAAGAAACGGGCCGTCTGGCGCAGATGCGAAGACGCTGGCTCCAAGAGGATTATGCACCGACCCGCCGGGCAACCGTCGAGGGACTGCCGCTTGAAGTATCGAAAGTGCCGGGTCACTATAACCAAGGCCAGTGCCGCATGGCAGGGAGATGATGAAGCGCATGAGGTACAATTCCGCCATGAAACGGCTCGCCTGTTTGCTCATATCGTTAAGCGTCGCGCTCGCCTCACCGATTCCGAGTGAAGGGCGAACGCAGCAAGAGGAGAGCGAACTCACCGCTCGGTATTTGACGATCCTTTTGAACGTGGGGAGGCTTGTGGTGGAGCGAAATCAACCGTTGATCAATGATCCTGAACAAGGGGACAAAGGATTCACGCCCGACTCGTTTGAGCGCGACGTTGTCGCCGAATTTCGCCAACAAACCGGCATCGACCTGAAACACCTGCCACCGCACCTTCCCGCACTTACCAAAGAACTGTTGCCCCTTTTGTTGGAATCAGGCAAGCAGGTGGTAGCCGATGCTCAACTGGTCATCAATCAACGGGGAATCGGCTATAAAAATTTCATTCCAGCCACATTCGGCAGCCAGACGTCCCGCAAGTTTTCGAGCCGATCACGGGTCACGCTCAAACAAACGACGCTCAATCCACGCAATCCTAAAAACGCTCCGGATGCGTATGAAGAGCGGGTCCTGAAGCGTCTGGCGACGCAACCGGCCTCGAACGAGCCCCTCGCGGAATGGGTCGATGGAGGAAGAACGCTTCGGATGATGACGCCGATCTATTATTCAGAAGATTGCCTGAGCTGCCATGGAAGCCCCGCCGGCATTTTGGATATTTCGGGCTATCCTCGTGAAGGCGCCCGCGAGGGTGATCTTGCCGGCGCTATCAGCGTCCAAATTCCTGTTTCACCGCCATGACCGGCCTTCGACAAAGAAAAGCCTGAGTCACGCAGACAGAATAACCACAGGACGATCGTGAGAGGGATCTCCGGCTCGGCTAGCATGGCAGCCTTATCTTCAGGGGCTCAAATTCCTTCCGGTGCTCGAAAAAACCACGAGCGAACACCCATGTCTCGTATGGTGACCACCTCTGTATCCCCTCGGCCTCGCGCTCAAGCTGAGCCTTGCCTTCTCAATTATTGTTGCTACCTTTAATCCGTTCAATGAAAAGGATGGATGTGGTATCGCCTCCTGTGGAATGCCAGCAAAGCGTTTTGCAACAAGCACTGCTCGCCGCTCAAGAAGCGCCCCTTCTCCTTATCCGAGGAACAATGATCGGCCGTTTCTTGACGTCAGCTTTGCGACAGATCAACATTCAGTCATGTGCAGGGAAGATCATGAACACGCCGATGCATCGCTTTGTTGCGGATCGCTCCATGGGCATCCGGACACCGTCTCCGGTCAAGCGACAGAGGAGATGCATCACGCCGTCTCTTTAGGGTACCGTCCAGGATATAAATCATGACAAGAGCATCCTGTCATGTCCTTGTCCATCTCACCCGCCTCAGCAAGGAGGTGACACTATGGCCGAAGTGATCGCAACATTAGCTGTGGCAGGGTATGTCGTTGCCGTGGCAATTGGCATAGCGTATTTTGCTATTTTCCTGTACCGAGATTGAGTACGCCAAACCCTCTCGGGCGGTTGACCGCCGGAGCTGAAGCATGGCAGCTCCGGCTCAACCACCTACATCTCGAATGTGCGGCTGCACATCTTTTTTAGAACCCGGCGGTCAGAACGCCGAACAGAAGCACACCAACCAAAAACGACCCAAGAAGAACCAAGCTCGTGGTATCGGCAATTCTGTCCATCACCACTCACCTCCTTCTTTCATAGGATCGATCAGACCCAGATAAGACGTCAGTTGCGGCGGAGGCGGGAAGACCGTACGACGAGCGGAAACAAAAACCGCGGCATATGACGGCCGGCCGACAGTGGGCCTTTCACCAGATCTATCCTCCAGCCGGTCAACCGAAGTACTTTCATAACACCGAGATGATCGGGGTCAAGGGGGGAACGGGAAGAGCGTTAAGGGAGCCTTGATCTCCCCGACACCGGGATTATCTGCATTGCTGTGATCCAGATCAGTTGGTCGTTTATGACATCCGATCGGCTCACACAAAGCGGCTCATGGGAACCGGTTGCCAGAAAGGTAACCCGGCTTCCGAGACAACGACCACCGGAAGCGGCGTCGGCTTGCGCCGGCATCAATTCGAAGTCGTACGGCGAGAGGCTCCGCGCACGCTAGAGAATCGGCCCCCCCATGACCAACAAACACGACGAGGGGCTCCTGCATTGAGACCCGGAACCGGCTTCAAGAAAGGAGGACGACAATGGCACTGATGACGAAGCTAAAAGAACTGATACCCTGGAAACGCAAACCGGTCGAGACACACGAAGTTCTATCGTTGCGCGACGATATCAATCGACTGTTCGATCGTTTTTTGATGTCGCCGTTTGACACAAGCTGGCCTCGCCTCACGGGCGGAGGATCAGAGATTGAGATGGAAGAAACCGATGAGCACGTGATCATCCGCGTTGATGTGCCGGGACTGGATCCCAAACAACTCAACGTCAAGATCCGCAACGGCTTGCTCCACATAAGCTACGAAGATGAACGAGAATGGCGTGAGAAGGATGGAGCTGGCTTCGGCCGTCGCTACGCGGCATTCCACCGGACCGTCGGGTTGCCCGACGGCCTGGATACTTCCAAAACGGAAGCCACGTGCAAGCACGGGGTGTTGACCGTCCGCATCCCGTGGACGCCGGAGGCGAAGAACCACGCTCGCACGATCGTGGTATCGGTTGACTGAACGTCAACTCCTCTAGAAAAGGGAATCATAAACAAAAACAAACGGCCTTCGATCCGTGACCGAAGGCCGTTTTGTCTACTGGTCGAAAGTCCTGCCGTCAGCCGCCCAACGTATCCAAGGTCTCTTTCAGGCTCTTGCGAATGCAGGTGAAAATCGGCGTGTCCCGCAACGTATAGCGCGACCCCTCCGTCTCCCGTAACGCCATCACCAAATCCACGAAATCCTCCGGCTTGTCACTCTCAAACGCCACCACCCACTCTTGATCGTCCAACCCAAACGAATACGTCGTGTTCAACTTCACCGAGGGAAACCGATGCCCCACCTCAATGTGCTCGTCCATCATCCCTTGCCGCGCCGCCTTCGTCAGCAAAAACCACTCCCGCGTCTTCACAAACGGGTACACAAAAATATACCGGCTCTGCCCTGGCACCACCGTCAACCGTTTCCCCTCCTGCCCCTCATGACTGTGATGGTCAATGTAGACCGACCGCTTCGTCATCGCCAAATACGAATACGGCGTCGTCAGATATTTCCCCAGGCCAGACGCCAGTAGCTTGGCGCTCATGTCCTGAAACAGATCCAATTGATAACTGATCCGCCAGAGCATGAAGTCGCAGTCCCCCCGAATCCCCACCGTCGAATAGGCCACCACAAGCACCTGCCCCGTGTACTCCTCCACCGCCCGGATAAACTCCTGTTTGCCCCGCGCTCGCTCCTCCTCCGGCAACCGACGCCATGCCGGATCCACCTTGTAAAACGCAAAATTCACATACTGCCGCCGCTGCGGTGTCGTTGATTGTGGGGCATCTTGATTAGCCATAGGAACTCCTCTGCATCACAAAAAAATTTGTTGATTTGTTGAGTGAACGTCGGCACCAAGCTTCTCGTAAGCAACGAGGTTCTTAACACTTCGTCGTTGCCTTGTCAACGGGCCACAGGCCATACGGCAAAGAGACGTGCCGCCCGCGTTCGTCCTTGATTCGCAGCGGAGTCCTCGCAGCACGGAACTGGACTCTTCCGCCGGCGCAAGTATTATAATGGCGGCTCGGCGTGAAGATCATACGGCATAATCACAAACCAAAATAACGGAACCATGTCTCGCACACGCAAACAAGTATTGACCATTGCCGGATCGGACTCAGGGGGAGGAGCCGGGATTCAGGCCGATATCAAAGCCATGTCAGCGAACGGGGTATTCGCGATGTCGGTCATCACGGCCATCACGGCCCAAAATACCGAAGAGGTCACGGATGTCTTCGATTTGCCGCCTGCGGTCGTCGCTTCCCAACTCGACGCGGTCTTCGACGATTTCGACGTCGCCGCTGTCAAAACCGGCATGGTCGGCTCCGCAGCAACAGTCGAGGTGATCGCTTCGATGTTGAAACCTCAAAACGTCGTCAATCTCGTGATCGATCCTGTCATGGTCTCAAAACATGGGCATCCCCTTCTCAAGCCCGACGCCATCGACGCGTTGCGAACGCGTCTGTTTCCTCTTGCTCTGCTGGTGACACCCAACGTACAGGAGGCGCAGCAACTCTCCGGAATCGAGATCACATCGTTGTCGGACGCAAGGCGGGCTGCCAAGGTCATCGCGGGATTTGGATGCCGCTACGTCTTGATCAAGGGCGGACATTTACCAGCCGATCGCGCGACCGATTTGTTGTACGACGGACGGTTCTTCAACGTGTTCAAAGGAGAGTGGATCGACACCCCTCATACGCACGGCACCGGTTGCACCTTCGCCTCCGCCATTGCCGCTCACCTGGCCCTGGGCAAACCAATTGTCGACGCCGTCCAGGCCGCCAAGACCTATGTGACGGAAGCCATCCGCCATGGTCTCGCCATCGGCCACGGACACGGCCCGACCGATCATTTTTATTTCCTCGATTGACCGACTGAAGAGCTGCCCCATGGCGTACCGCTACGATTCTTCCATCGTATTGCTCTTGATCGGATTCGGATGGCTCATGCTCGCTTCGTTCATCGGGGTGGGGATGGTGATCGGTTTGATCCTCGGCACCCCCATGCCGCCATGGGTGCGACCCGCCCACGTGCATGCCGCACTGGTCGGCGGCGTCCTGCAGATGGTACTCGGCGGCTTTCTCGCCATGGTTTCATCGACGACCACAGGTCGCCTCTCTTCGCATCAAACCTATCCCTTCACGTTGCTCGCGATGAACGGCGGCACGGCCGCGATGCTGGTCGGGTTCTGGCTACGCCACTCCCCGACCGTCGGCGCGGCCGGCCTCTTGGTTGCCGGTGCATCCCTGCGGGTCATTCAAATCCTCTGGACTCGGTCGAAACATGTCCCCTCCTCGAAACCGGGTCGGCTCTACTACGCAGTGTCCTTCCTCGCCCTTTTGGGGAGTCTGATCGGCGCCGAAGCACTGTTGCTTTCGCCAGCGGGTGATCAATGGATGTACGGCAACGCGAGACTTGCCCACATTCACCTCGGCATTCTCGGCTTCGCTCTCCTCACAACAATGGGGGCACTGCGCGGAGTATTGCCACAGATCCTGCAGGTTCCCCAGGCACATTCAGGGTTCACCAGTCTTGTGTTCATCGGCATGCCAGTCGGCGTGGCCGGCCTCATCGTCGGTTTTCTGAATAGTTCCGTCACCATCGAGCTGGCCGCCGGCGGACTCCTCTTCATCACCACCCTCCTCTATGCGCTGAACCAGTTCCAAACATGGCTTGCATCGAACCATCGTCACCATGCTGCCTCGGATCATGTGTTGATCGGAACCTTCTTTCTCGTCCTCACGGTTATCTTGGGGCTCTTGGTGGGGATTAACAGCTTATCCACCCCGCCCGCGATGCCCTTCGGCACCTTGCACGTCGTGGCCTACACCCATATGGCGTTCATCGGCTTTCTCATGAACACGGCCATGGGATTCTTGGCTTATCAGATCCCGCTGCTCCTTTCCACCTTCCGCCTCTCGAGCCATAAAAAACGCCCTTCCTATCAGCAACGGTTGACCGCAATCATGGACCGCTGGCGCGCCATTCAAATCAGCTCGCTCAATATGGGCGCCATGGGGCTCGCCGTCATCGCCGCTCTCACGTGGAATGTCCCGCTCCGTTCGGTCTCCATTCGCGTGGCCATGTGGATTTCCTGCGGGCTGCTCGTTCTGAGCATCCTCCTTTTTCTTATCAAACTAGCGATGGCGTGGGGAGAACGGCCAGAAGCCTCGGCCTCGGCCTCTTGAATCATCCTGACCAATTCATCAGAGTCTGATACTATTGAGTCCGTGGAAGAATACTGCTCGTTTCTCGATCACCATGGACACAGGGTCGCTTCTCTTCTGACCACACCAGATGGAGCAACCGACCGTGTCGCCGTATTGTGTCACGGGTTTTTATCTTCCAAAACCAGCACGACCAACAAAACCCTCACCCGGACCTTGATCGACCGAGGAATCGCAACGTTGTGCTTTGACTTCTTCGGACATGGCGAAAGCCAAGGCCCATTTGAGCACATCACGAACACAGTGGCTGTGGGTCAAACACTGGCGGCGTTGGATTTCGTCCGTCTCAAAGGGTACAGAAGAGTCGGCCTGATGGGGTCCAGTTTCGGCGGGCTCGTCGCGATTCTCACCGCCGCACAACGAACAGACCTTGCCTGCCTGGCATTAAAATGTCCCGTCGTGGATTTCGCGGAAGAGTTGCGTTTGGAGTTCGGCGAGGAGGAAATGACCCGATGGAAAGCCACCGATACGGTGCCCAATATTCTTGGAGGTCAGGACCGAGTGCCCTTACGCTACGCCTTTTACGAAGATTGTCTCCGCTCCATTGCCTATGAGCCGGCGTCGGCCATCACGGCGCCTACCCTCATCGTCCAGGGAGACCGGGACGAACATGTCCCTCTTCACCAAAGCCAGAGGCTTTACGAACGCCTCCGTGTGAAAAAACGCCTGGAAATGATTCCCGGCGCTGATCATCAGTTTACGCGGCGAGAAGACTTCTTGCAGATGACGGCGTCGATCGCGAATTGGCTAGCCACTCATCTGATGTAAATCTGCCACCGGATGGTGATTCTCTCAGACTGTCTTCGCCTCATCGTCATAGGGCCATGGTGATTTCAACCGTGGTCCCAGAAGGCATGACGGGGAGGTCTCGACGCTTCAAAGACTCAGAACCGCGCCCTGAGACGCCGCGTTTCGATGAAAGCCGGACCGTACGTGAAACATCTATCGCCACGGCGGGTGTCAATATGATAAGAGTGTTTCCAGGTTCACCTCATCGCAGAAGGAAATTAGTTGAACCATCTGCAGAACAAGCCGCTGCTGATTACCACTGAAAGTGGGAAGGTCCTTTTACTGAATCTCAATACGCGCCAATTTGACATTCTCTTTCAGCACCCTCAGGGAGAATCGGTATTCGGGGTGACAAACCGAGGCAATGACGTCTTCCTGTGCGGGGCTACATTCATCGCCGGTGGGTGCCTCTCCGAGGCTCACCTAACCAATGTACGCATGGGCTACACGTTCAGTGCCCCTTTTCGGGGACAACTAAGACAAATTGTACGGTGGATGTGGACCAAAATTGGCGCACACGAGCGGGTCATTCCCCATGATAAGCCAGGCTTTCATCAAATGAACCTCTACGGGGATCATCTCTATGTGGCAGCGACCACATGGAATGAAATCTGGATCGTGGATCTGGAATTCAAGGTGCAACGACGCATCCTACTGCAACCCCATATCTGGGACTATTTTCACGCGAACAATGTTTTCTGCGATGGGCGACATTTTTACGTGTGCCTCAATCGCTACGCCGGTCGTCCAGGCTATGGAGGGTATGCCAAATTTGATTTGGACTGGAACGAAATCGAACGGCGCGCCTTAGGATGGGAATCGCATGCCTTTTCTGTTATTGACGGCCACATGCTCCACCTTTCTTGTTTCTCCTGGCGCTCTTGGGGCCATCCCGCTCATCCTAAACAAGCTGGACTCATGATGGATGGCAATTTCGTATGGTTGTACGACCCTACGCAGTATTTCTGCAAAGATTTCTCGATGGATGACGAGCACGTTGTTATCGTTGGGGGCCTTGCAACAAGCCGAGACAAGCGATCTGCTGCTGCAGGCGTCCTTTTCATACTCAACAGAAGATTTGAGCAGCTGACCCAAGAAGTCATTCCTGGCCTCGGTGGCTTTAATGGCTGCCGCTTTCTGGGCACCGACTACAGCAAGGGCCTGGCGTCCATTGATCGACATAGCCCTGGCCAGCAATCACCTTAAACTTAAAATATTATACCGCCCACCACCCAATGCCGATCATCCGGCACATCGATCAACAGCCTTGTGAGATTCATCTGGGCAAGTTGCGAGGCCACTTCATCCTCGGTAAAAGCGGCCAGAAGCGAACGGTAAAAATCCCTCCGCAGCAGAGCCGGCGCGTCGGCTGCATAGCGATCGACGATGGCCTGAGCGGCCTCCGGTGATTCAGGCCGCAGGAGATCCATCACGAGCACCGGCGAACCCGGTTTCACAAGGAACCGGAGCTTATGCCAAAACTGCAAGGGGTTGGGCAGATGGTGCAGCAAACTGTTGGAGAGAATCGCATCGGCCTGATGCGAGTCCAGCAGATCTTGAAATCGCTGGCATCGCACCATGACCCGCTCCGACAAACCGGCCTGCTCGATCATCCGCTCGGCCACTTCGACCATCGGCTGCGACGCATCGACGCCCACGACGCGGCACCCTGGAAACGCCCTTGCAAACCGGATCGGAATATCGCCGGGCCCACACCCTACATCAAAGACCAGCCCTTGCGAAAAATCCGGGAAATAGTCTCGAAAGCGATCGACGAACCCTTGATTTTCGACCGAGAAATCCGCCGCTGCGTAGGCTTCAACCTGCGCGGGATCATCCATCACTTCCGGCTCCAGTTGACGATCCATCATGGTTTTCCCCTCTGGTGTCTCTTGAGACTTCACGTTCCGGCCCGGTGACCACAACACAACGATGTGACCGCCGCTCGGTCCCGACCGGCCCGGCATAGGCCCATTCGGCTGACAACCATGCGCTTGACCGCCTCCACCGGTCTTGCTGTAGAAGCGCCGGCAACCGTTCTTTTTGTCATGCTCACCACAACGAAAGGAAGACCATTGTGAACAAACAGGATCTCATCGACGCCGTGGCCAAATTCGCCGACCTTTTTAAAACCGCGTGCAACTCGTGCAGTCAATGGGGTGTTGCGCGCCATCACCGCCGGCCTCACAAAGAAGCAGCCAGTGTCCCTGATCGGATTTGGCACGTTTAAGATCACCAGCCGTGCCGCCCGCATCGGACGCAACCCGCAAACCGGCAAACCGATCAAGATCAAAGCTGCCAAAGTTCCGCGATTCAAGCCGGGAAAAGCCTTGAGAGACACCATCCGATAGCTCGATCCGCCTAATCTTTATGGAAGAGGGCTTCGCCGTGAGGCCCTCCCCATTTCACAAGATCCCACGAGGCATTGGTCTGGGCTCACTCTTCGCTACGTAAGAAGCCTCTTGCTTCCCCCTGCATTTGGTCGTCCCTCCGTGGGGACAGGTCAGTGCGGCACACGTAAGAATTCCATCGTCAGCCAGCCGTCCTGTTCCCTCTGTCGCCCAGGGTAGAGCCCCACATTCCCAAAAGCGACCGCGACCTCCTCCCCCTGATCGGACAACAACCCGGAGACCAACAACCGGTCGGAGGAGTGATGAGCCAGCTTCTCCGCCTGATCAACCAGAGTCCGTTGATCGAGATTGGCAAGCACCAGCCGGAACGACATTGATGGATCCAGGTCCTGTAACTCTCCGCACCGAAGGACCAACTCGGATCCAAAGCCGTTGACGCGCGCAGCTTCCCTCGCACAGTCAATCGCCACAGGGTCCTGATCGATCCCCACTGCCAGAGCGGCACCAAGCCGCAGTGCCACCATCGCCAGGATGCCGCTCCCCGTTCCGACGTCCAAGACAGTCTCTCCACCCTGCACAACGTCTTCAAGCCACTCAAGCAACAGACGTGTCGTCGCATGATGGCCCGTGCCAAAGGCCTGTTTGGGGTCTAGAATAATCTCTATCTGGTGAGGGGCGATAGTCACCGCTTCCCAACTCGGCCGAATCACCAGACGCCGTCCGATTCTCAGGGGTTTCATGGATTCGGCCCACTGACGATTCCAATCTTGCTGAGGCAGAGGAGTGACAGAGATCACGACGTCTTCATTTTCACCCAGTTGCCGGCAGATGTCCCGAATCCGGTCAAGACGATCAGGAGACCATTCTGTGGCCGGCCAATAGAGACGAATCGTGTCACCATCTTGCCAGGCACCCCCGACCCGCGGATCACCCAAGATCCCGAGCACCTCACCCGCATCCAGGGAGGAGCGGATCTGCACCTCGATCCAATCGGTCATTCGTTCCGAAATCATTGACGCCGTCCCAACCTTCCCAGTATGGTCACGGCACAATGGACCACCGTTCACGAGCCTCCCGTTCTCGAGCTGAACACTTCGATCGGCTGATCGGCCGAATCGACCGTTTGATCGGCCAAGGCATGGCCATCAGCGCCCGATTCACGACCTGGAGACTCGTGATTTTCGTGACTGGTCTTGTCTGCATCGTCACGCTCTATCGATCCGGCTGGTATCATGCGGGAAATGCGGCGCTGGCTGGGTTCATCGGATTGTTCCTCGCCGTGGCGGCGTATCATAACAAACTGGAGGGAGCAATTCAGAGACTGAGACGGTGGAAGCAGATCAAGACCATTCACCTCGCAAGGCTCAAACTGGATTGGCCGTCCCTGCCTCTGCGCCAGTGGGAGGCTCCGCCTTCCCATCTCTATGCCAAAGATCTTGATCTGGTCGGTCCCCATTCGCTGCTTCACTTGCTGGACACCACCATCTCGGACCACGGACGCACTCGATTGACCTCCTGGCTGCTCGATCAGCCTCCGACTCCTGAAACATGGACGAGACGCCAACAAGTGGTCAGAGACCTCACAGCCCGCTCGCTCTTCCGCGATCGCCTGGCCCTTTTGGCTCAACTGGCAGGCGACGAGGAAATCAACGGTCGCCGCCTTGAGGCTGCACTGCTGCACCCAGTCGGCTTTCGGCAATTGCACGTGATCCTGGCCATCCAGACTTGCCTGGCCTGCGGTACCATTCTGCTCGGCACCGGCGCCTTACTCGGCTGGATCCCCGGCTACTGGATGTTTTCGTTCGGTGCCTATGTCGTGATCTACTTCCTAACCGATCAGGGGGAGGAGTTGCTCGAACATGCGGTGGGCCTGCACCATGAAATGGAGCGATTGGGAACGGTCCTCTGTTATGTGGAGCGGCAGGCACAGCGACGACCGTCGGCTCTGGCTGAGCTTTGTGCACCGCTCATCACCAGAACCGCGGCCCCCTCTCTCCATGTCAAACAGGTCGCGCGGACCTTACACGCCATCAGTGTCAAGGCCAATCCCCTACTCCATCTATTTGTCAACGCCCTCTGTCCCTGGGATCTCTGGTTCGCCCGCCGCCTCTCGCTGATTCAAACAGCCATTCGTGACCACCTCCCTCTTTGGCTGGACTGTCTCGCAGAGATCGAAGCGGCCTGCGCCCTTGCAAATTTTTCTCACCTTCATCCGGACTATGCTTGGCCAACGTTGAACGATCCCGCCTCCGACCAACCCGTTCCCGGTGTCCTGATCGCCGCCCGGCGGCTCGGCCATCCTCTTCTGCCCGGCAATAGCCGCATCCCCAATGATTTCCAATTGGAGGGGCTCGGCTCTATCCATCTGATCACCGGCTCCAACATGTCCGGGAAAAGCACCTTTTTGCGGACCGTCGGCATCAATCTCTGCCTGGCTCAGGCCGGAGCGCCAGTCTGCGCCGCCGATTTTCGGTGGACGTGGAGCCGCCTTGCCTGTTGCATTCGCATCGATGATTCGCTTGATGCAGGCCTGTCCTTTTTTTATGCCGAAGTCAAACGTCTCAAGGCAATTTTGGATTTGACGAGCGTCCGCGGTGAAGCCCCGGTGCTGTTCTTAATCGATGAGATTTTTCGAGGGACCAATAACCGCGAACGGCTCATCGGCAGTCGGGCCTACATTAGAACCCTCTCCATGAGCCATGGGTTCGGATTGATCAGCACACACGACCTGGAACTGACCGATCTCGAAAAGGACATTCCCTCTCTGACCAACTTCCACTTTCGGGAGACCGTCTCGGGAAGCACCTTGCATTTCGACTATCAGTTGCACTCCGGCCCCTGTCCCACAACGAACGCCCTCCGGATCATGCAGCTCGAAGGCTTACCGATCTCATCCGAAAACAATGGCGCATAGGACCCCGATCGATACGATGGCCAATCATGTCTTGCTTTCCAGGTTGTCGAAGCCACAGCCCCGCATCGACTCATGGCGCTGGGCGCAACAATCCCGACCACGATGGCCACGGTTGTTGGTGGGCCTCTGGTCCATCCCCCTGCTCCTCCAAGTGGGATGTGGCCTTGCACAATTCGCCACCTGCGCGCCCCACACCAAAGAAACCGCTGTTCCTCGTTTGACATGGACCGAATGTTTCGGTCATCCCCTGACTCACAGCGGAATCACGCACTCGGTCTATTGTCTCGATGATGGGAGAGCAAAACCCCCGGTCATCCTCCTGCACGAATTGACGGGCCTCACCCCTGGCACACTCGCCTACGCGGAAGAACTGTCCGAACAGTTCACCGTGTATGTCCCGCTGCTGTTCGGGACCAAGAGCCGGTTCTCACCGGCCAGTGGACTCTGGGCCTATTGGTTCGGTGGACTGTTGGATTTCTTCCCGCACGGCGAATGGGGCCTGCCGTCCCACGGCAGTCAGCCGATCGTCCACTGGCTCCGTGGCCTTGTGTCGCACGTGGTTGCCCGCCATCAGGGACAACGGATCGGCATTATCGGTAATTGCATGACCGGTTCGTTGCCGCTGGCACTGCTGGATGCCCCAGAAGTTGTGGCAGTGGTCGTCGCCCAACCGGCCTTGCCTATGAGGGTGTGGTGGGTTTCGGATGAAGACCGATCGTCACTCGGCCTCTCTTCCGAGGACCTCACGATCGCGCGGCAGAGTTCGGCAAAAATCTACGGAGTGCGTTTTGAAACTGACTGCATGGCCGACCGAGCAAAACATTTGGTGATGCAACGAGAATTCGGCGATCGGTTTCGAGACGGCGAGATTCCGGCCCATACCTATCAGCCCGACGGCCAACGGATCAATGCCCATAGCACGTTAATAGCTTCCTGGGGCGCACCGGGTCTGGTCGGACAGGCGTCTCGCCGGGCCAGGACACACGTGCAACAATTTCTCCTGGATGAATTGCGAACGCCGTAAACGAAGGCCATACAGGGCTCTTTACGCTACATCCTCCAACCAGAGGCACTCTCGCTCCAGGCCTCGACGGCAAGGCCACCATCGCTCATCCACGGATCGCGGTCGAATAGCCTTCTTTGGACTGCCAGCCGGCCGTTCGCACCATGTTGCCCCACTCAGCTTTCGTGCCGCGCAGCCAACGGAAAAAGCCAATCAATTTCCAGTAGGCATTGAGTTGTCGATATCCAAAATTCTCCAGGATGGCGACAACTACTAATTTCCAGAAATCCAATGGCCGCTGGTAGACGCGAAAGGTCAATTCCTCCATGAGAATCGCGCTCAAAGAGAGACAGATTCCCAGCTCGACCGCCACCAGCATGGTGACCATCCAGACCTGCAACGAGACCATGCCAAGCAGCAATCCCATCAGCAAGAGGCCGTATCCCAGAACCTCAAAGAGAGGCCCATACCATTCAAACAGGATCATAAAGGGAAACGCGAGCCACCCAACCAGTCCTCCCTTGGGATGACAGCACAACCCCATATGACCGGCTAAACTCTCGCAAAGACCTCGCTGCCACCGGATCCGCTGGCTCTTGAGCGTGCGCCAATCCTCCGGCACCTCGGTCCAACAGACAGGATCCGGTACATAGGTGATCCGATACGGAAGCCCAGCCAGGCGATAGTAGTGATGGAGACGCACGACCAGCTCCATGTCTTCGCCAACCGTATCGGTACGATAGCCGCCAACTTTTAACACTGCTTCTTTGCGGAACAGACCAAACGCCCCCGAGATGATCAACATGGCATTGAGCGGAGACCATCCTTGTCGTCCAGCCAAGAAGGCACGCAAGTATTCAACGAGTTGCAGCAGCGCGAGAAACCGAGACGGCAGCCCCACCGATTTGAGCAACCCGTTCTCGACGACACATCCATTGGCCACCCGAATCGTTCCGCCGGCTGCAATTGTCCGATGGTCCAGTAAAAAGGGCTGAGCGACCCGATAGAGACTGTCTTTGGACAAGATACTGTCCGCATCAATGCAGCAGAACAGTGGCGCGGTCGAGACATTAATCCCGGCATTCAAGGCGTCGGCCTTTCCCCCATTGTCTTTATCCACGACACAGACATTGGGGTAGATCGACGACCGATAGAGGGCCCGGATGGGTTTGGTCGGGAGATCGTGGGCATAGGCTTCAGGAAAGGGTTTGAGTTTCAGTTGCTCGCGTAGCACGGTGAGCGTGTCGTCTTTCGACCCATCATTGACGACAATGATTTCATAGTTGGAGTAGTCCAGTTGAAGCAGAGAGCGAACAGAGCCGACAATCGTGGCCGCTTCATTATGGGCCGGCACGATGATGCTGATTTGCGGCTCATAGCCGGTCAAGGTTACATGGCTCCCTTGCCCCATTCGTTCTTCAAAGTATAGCCGAAGCCAGACAAGAGAGACCGCATTGATCATCAGATACGCCGCTGTCAAGGCGATTAAATACAGCAGGAAGAGCACCTGAACGGCGAGGAAGAATGTTTTAAACAGTTCCATCAGTCCCCCGGAACAAGCGGTCTGATTCTGACACGGTCTTTGTTGAACGTTGTTCTCCGCCCTCTATCGATCAACTATCGGTTAGCCAGCCCAAAGTCTTGAGTGGAACCTGCTCTCATGATCACCGAGGACGTAAGAGTAAGGGGCGGAGTTTCCTTACTGTTACCAGTTGCCTCCCCTCGGAGACCGCTCGATGCTCTGGTGTCCCGATCGGCGTGGCTCATCCAGGCTCTTACCTCCCTGCAACAGTTAACCCTCCCCACAACAGAGACGCACGGTCATGAAGTATCAGCCCGTTTAGCCTCAAGCCGACGTCGTCCTTTCACCTCTACATGTTAAGTAACACAGCGTCATAACCGATAACGATGTGTCAGTAAGCACAACCATTGGGCTTGTCCTTGAGCAAGGAGGGTTCGAACATCACGAGAGACCACTTTATTGAACCATTTTGCTCATGGACGTACTGCCCTTGCCAACAGACTATGCTCAAGAAACGTACGGTTCTCTTGGGGAATCAAGAGTGCTTTCGGAGCTCATGAACAGAAGCACCAGCCCTGAAATGCACATCCCTACTGGAATCCGGTGGATGTCCTCGTAGAGCATCTCGCAATCGGTCATGCTGGTGAGAAGACTGAAACGAAGCGATTTTCTCTTCCTGGTCATTCCTGTCTGGTTCACCCTCTCTGGGGTAACCAGTGCCGGTTCTCAGCCTCTCACCCCTTCCGCACCAGCATCTCCATCAACAACGGCCTCTCTGGTCGAGCGGGCAAAGCAATTGGAAACCGCTGAGCGGTACCAAGAAGCCATAGCCGTCTACCGCCAAATTCTTGTGATTGACCCGGAGAACGATGACGTCCGAGCCTCTCTGGCCCGACTGTTGTCATGGCAAGGGTCCTCTACCGAAGCGATCGAGCTCTACAGAGTGATCCTTCAGCGACATCCAGACGACCTGGACATCCAAACTTCCCTGGCGAGGGTGCTTTCCTGGCAACGATCAACAGAAGAGTCGAGAGCGTTGTATCAAGCCGTGTTGTCAAAAGACCCTCAACATGTGGAGGCTCTTGAGGGACTGGGCAATCTGTTTTACTGGGAAGGTCGCCTGGAAGAGGCGCTCTCTCACTATGAACAGGCCTATGCTCTGTCCAACAGTCCAACCTTGGCCGAACGGGTCGCGCTGATCAAACGTCAGCAGTCCACAGGGACTCAAGCCCAAAGAGCAATTGCCTCCTCTCCTCAAGCCCCTCTCGGATCCCGAGACTCGACAGTACAGTTACCGTTCCGTGATTATGTCCGAATCGGATATGGCCAGTTTTCCTATACGCGAAATATTCCCAACGAGCATAACGTGGTGATTGAGGCAGCGAAGTCTGTGGGGGATCAAACGTTGGTCGGCAGAGTCGAATCGCTGCATCGGTTTGGCCTCCATGACGTTCCGTTTTCAGCAGAGTTATACAGCCCCCTCTGGCAACGTGCTTGGGGCTATGTCGGCGCACAGGGAACCGTTAACGCCGAGTTCACACCGGTCTATTCCGTTGGCGGCGAGGTGTACCAGGGTCTTGGTATCATTCATTCCGCTCTTTCCATTTTTGAAGCTTCCATGGGCTACCGCCGCCTCTCGTACAAGACGGACGACATCGATCTCGTGATGCCGAGCTTCACCATCTATCTGCCGTTCGACACCTGGATCACAGAACAACTGTACTGGGTCCCGAAAACCGGCGCCTTAACGTTGGCGTCTCGCCTGACGTGGCGCCCTACCCCTCGCATTCAGTTCTTCGCTTCTGGATCCTTCGGCACCACCGGCGAACGAATCATCGCAACACAAGACTTAACGAGGATTCAAAGCCATGCCATTCAGGGCGGAGCGATCGTTCCTGTAGCGGAGCGGATTTCTTTGGAAGCGACGGGCTTTTACGAGGACCGAGGGTTCCTCTATTCCAGGCAAGGAGGGCTCTTCAGCCTCATCTACCACTGGTAACCTTGCGCACAGACGACGGCTATGGATCTGCTCTTCGCGCTTCAAGACCTCAATGTGACCTTGGATATCTGGCGTCGCGCCGCCTATGCCACTGGAGGGTTGGCTTTCTTTCTGCTAGCCTCGATCCTCACAACTAAGGTCAAGCTTGCGATCAGAGCATCGCGACTTCGAACTCTCACAAGACTCTGGCAATCCATCGTTGGTGGTGGCAAGCCTCGGGATCATGCTGGTTCCCCCTCCCTCGCCGCCATCCGCCGCCGCAGGATGCTGGCACTTTCTCTCTGGAATGACAGTTACGATGACTGTCGGTCCGATGCAACCGCCGCTCGGCTGATCGACCTTGCCCAATCCCTGTCACTCCATGACAAGGCAAGATCGCTTTTGCACAGCCGACGACTCCACCGACTCTTGCTTGCGGTTCGGACTCTCGGGCGACTAAGAGATCAAGCGGCATGGAGCAAACTGGAGGAGTTGCTATCCCATCCAAACCCTTTCGTGGCACTCCATGCCGCTCATGCCTTACTGGCCATTGACGCGAAGGCCGCCATTCCATCTCTGATTCCTCTACTCGGTCACCGACTTGACTGGTCTCCCCTGGCTGTCGCCACTGTCCTCCGAACGGCAGGAAGCGACCTCGCCTCCGAAACTCTTGCCAAAGCTGCGACAACCGGCAACACAATCGTCGGCCCGCGATTGATCCGGCACCTACCGGTCACACAAAGCCCCGCTGGTCTTCCGATCCTTCGCCGTCTCTTGGTCGAACAGAAGCCGGCTTCCCCTGACATGCTCGCAGCCTGTCTCTTCGCCCTCGGAGAATTTGAAGACCCAGCGGATCTGCCACTTATCCGTCGATACCTGTTTCACCCGGTTTGGTACGTGCGTGTCCAGGCGGCCGCTGCACTGGGCAAACTTGGCACTGACGAAGATGAAGCACGATTGGTGGCCTTATTAAACGACCAGGAATGGTGGGTCCGGTATCGGGCCGGCGAGGCCCTGATCACGTTGCGTTCGATGACGGAAAACAAGTTAGAGGCCCTTCAAGAAACATTGCCGATGCCAGAAGCCCAGGAAATCCTTGCCACAGCGCTGGCCAGGTTTCGCCAGCGTCAGACCACCCATTCGCTCCCACAATCCTCGGAATACCCGGTGGCAGGACACTGAGCCCTCATCTGTTCCACGCTACTCTTCGCAGGTTAATGTCCAGAGATCCTTGGCCACCGTGCCGGACTCAAGCCGTCCGACCGGTTCCCATTCCTGACCGGCGACAGTCTTCTCCAACACCTTCTTGCCACTCTCCATCGGTCCAGCGAAATGGTGGATCATGAGAATCCGCGTGACAGCCTTCGCACAATCATATTCCCGCTGGACCTTGGCCGATCGAAACGAGATCCCCCCTTCTTTTTGTTGGTCTCGTTGAAAGTCATACAACACCCAGACGGTTCGGCGATCCCCACTTTTCTGGATCGTTGAAGGATCGATATAGATCGTCATCCCCACCGTTTCATCGCCCCCCAGCGAGATCCATGCGGCCCATGCAGGCCAGACTGAAATGAGCACCAGCGCAATCGCGACGGTGGTGAGCTTCATCCTTTTCTCCTTCGTTGTCCCTCTTCATCAATTTGATACGCCTTGATACACCCCACACCTCATCGTCACGATGTCGTGTGCCGGCCGAGTCGGGCTGGGATTATTCCCGGACAGTTTCCGCAAATCAAGATGGCGTGGTCTTTCTCCTACAATGAAGGCTCTCATCGTTCTCCATCTCCCGCATCCCTTGCGTACGTCGGTGCGAGACTGTCACATCCGTCCTTGACTTTCTCCGCCGAAATCGCTAAGCAGAGCCGCCCACAATCGTTCTCATTCATGCCGCGGCCATCCCCGGCACAAGCCCGGCACAACCAAGGAGTCCTCCCATGAATTCACTCAGGCTCTTCTACGCGACCAATCGAAACCACCTGGGCAAAGACCGGTGGCGGCCGGACGGCTACGGCAAGAAATTCAGCGACGATGGGGCCGAAAATCTTCGGTTCGGCCGCGTGTTGGTCCAAGCCGACGAGGCCAAAATCAACAACTTCGTCCGTGCCGACATGGGAACGATGGGAATCGGCGACGGTGAAGGGCTCACCAAATACCTCAGTAAATGCGCTGGATCCGCCAACATCGTCGCTTATCGAGAGAAAATTGATCGCTCAGTCGCTGAAACTCGTCAGGCCGACGTCAAGCTTGGCTCACAAGCCGCGTTCGCGGACCTCCAAACGATCATGCAAAAGAACACCGATGTGCTCATCTACATCCATGGCTTTAATGTGTCCTGGACTGACGCAGTCGGTTCAGCCCTGGCCCTTCAAGAAATGTTGAACCGCTGCCCCGAGAAAGATCCTGCCCAGCAGGTGCAAGTGGTGCTCTTTACCTGGCCATCCGATGGCTTAGCCCTCCCCTTTGCCTCTTACAAATCTGATAGGACGGAGGCTGCCTCCTCCGGCAACGCGTTCGGACGGGGTATCTTGAAGGTCAGAGATTTTCTGGCACGACTTCAACAAGAAAACCAGCAACTCTGCCGGCAGGATCTTCACCTGCTTTGCCACTCCATGGGCAATTATCTACTGCAGAACGCCATCACGCGCTGCGACGCCTTTACCCCCGGCGACGCATTGCCGCGCATTTTCGAACATATCTTCCTCTGCGCCCCTGACGTGGACGACACCGTGTTGGAGCCCGGCGAGCCACTCGGTCGCCTTCACGAATTAGCCAGAAGCGTGGACATCTATCACAATCGCGGCGATGTCGCACTGGTCGTGTCGGACTTCACAAAAGGCAATCCCGATCGACTGGGTTCAAACGGAGCGGCGCGACCCAATCTTGTTCATAACAAAGTCCGTCAGATCGACTGTACTCCCATCGTGAAGGGGCTGGTGGAACATAGTTACTATCTCGTCGGCCACGTCAACGCCGACATCCGCATGAGCATCGACGGTATGCCGCACGATGATGCCAGACGCAGACGGAATCCCTTGGGAATATTGGGGAATCAGTGGCAAATGCGGTCGGCGTGAGAACCGCCGGTTCATGGACGTATTCATCAAAAACTGACTGTTTCCAGGCTTGTGTTCGGAAACTTTGCGCATGCCAGCTCGACTGCAAACCGTGCATGAGGCGACGTTCCTGATCTTACGCCCGGATGTTCAGAGCAGCTCAGCATGTTCGAGACACATCGCCCCTGGACTGCGTTCCCACCAGAACGCACAAGACACCCGGCTTCTCATTCCTTTGGTACGGCAAGCCTGGGCCAACATAAGCAAGCCACAGACGGCGGCTGTTTGTTTCTCTAGCAATCTGCGTCGGTCCGCCGTATCATATCGCTATCCTGCCGAGGCTTCCTATGAAATCCACGACGGTGATTCGATTCCTCATTTTGCTCATCCCCGCCGTTTGGGTGATCCTTCGCCTCATGCCAGCCAACCATCCGAGAATGAATACGATGCGGTTGGCTGCTCAGCAAACACAAGAAAGTTCCTTCTCAAGAGAGAGTGAGACGTTCGCAACGCTTGAATCATCCTTTCAGGCCCATTACCAGTCGCACTATGCCTCATCAGGATTCGGATACAACCACTACCGGCTCGCGTATAAGTATGGGTATGATCTCGCCCGTGATCCGGACAATCGAAAAGTGAACTGGAACATCGTCGAACCCCGGGCACGGGCTCAATGGGATGAACGGACACTGGGCACCTGGAGTCAGCACCGTGAGGCGGTTCTTTATGGCTGGGAGCAGGGGATGAAATTCAGCGGAGACTGAGGCAACCAAGTGCTCGTCGCCCCTCAACCAGTTGAGATGGATGCAATGGTTGGTGAGCCCCCCTCTCTGATCAATGAATCAGAAAGGATGAATGGTGTCATCCTGATCAAGATTCAAATGCCTACCGCATCCTCATTCTGAAATGGGCCGAACACTGTTGGGAATCTCCTGCGGACGGGAGTCACAGGAGAAAATCGGCAAGGCGCACAGAAGATCTGTTGCAACAGTCGCTGCACGATCAAGGACGCAATTGCCTGGCGCATCTTTGAGCATCGTGCTCTTTCGCGCGGCCGGACTATCATGGCAGCAGGTCGATCGTTCTCAACAAGGCCATGACGTCTAGTTCCGATTGAGAGTGAATTTCTCGCAAAGAGTACGAGCAGTCTCGGTGAGAATTGGACGGGCCCTGCCCCCTTCCCAGATACAAAGCGCAGGCCCATGATGATCCAGGAGGCATGGAAGCACGACAGACGTTTTCACTCGAATACTAAAGAGAGGCGGCAGCGAATCCGTGCGCACGAGGGGATACGCATGAATCAGCGAGCCTGTGAACCGGACATAGGAGCCGATGTCTGGGAGGCCGCGACCTGAGCAGACACCGGGCATGGCCCTTCAGACCCTGACAGTCATGTTACATCGGAAGCAGACAGCACTTGGCAGCAAGACCATCTATCTCGTACAGGAGACGCCCATGCAGGATGCGCGCGATGGGGAAGGGGGAGGACCCTGCCGGTGGCTGGGAGGTCTGCTGGAGTTCTCCCACGAGAACAGATGCCCCGACGGTGAGACCGCGTACGAACCACGGTACAAGCGGATTTTTGATTCCATCGGGTGCCGGCTCCATCCTTAGCAACTCTGAAGATAGGCAGCTCAGGGATACAGAGCCAACAACTTTTCTCTTGACG
>JANDJL010000025.1 GCA_024330965.1 Nitrospira sp.
CTTGGAGGCTGGTGATCTTGCCGATGGCGTCAATGAGCTTTCCTTCTTTTTTGTCGGCTTCGACGTCTCCGGTCGGGCTATATTCGGTGAAGTCCACCACCAAGACAGGAAGTTCGATCTTCCCCGCATCCAGAGCTTCTTGCAACGCAAGCTCCATCCGATTAGCCTGGCTCTGGACGCTGTCAAGCAGCACACACGTCACAGGCTGCTCACGCCCAGGAACACGCCGTTGTTCAACCGCATAGACCGCACCAGCAAATGTGGGAGGGAACACCTTGTCGCCTTCGCCCCCTGCCGGCTGAAGCCGCCTCCTACAGCGAAAAGCTGCTGCTGAACCACGCACGGCTTGTTGTAATGTCTCCAGTGACAGCGCCTCACTCATGGACTGGTCCTCCTTCGTTACATCAATAATCTCAAGCGAAAGCCTCTCTGATCACAGCCACCCCAGCACCGCCATCGCGGTCTTGCCGAGGCCCATCGGCACGTCCACCAGCAACTCGTCACCTCTTAAGCCCCCTCACCCTTGCCCTCACCCGCACCCTCTCCCTCAAGGGGCGAGGGTTGTGAAAAGAACGTCGGCTCGCTGGCGAAGCGAACCTGGAACGGATAGGGCGCATAACCCGTGGCCTGCTGGAACAAGTGCCTAAACCGACGATTGTTGTTGTCCATTGCCATCACCCGCTTATCTTCGTCCCGCACTCGATGGGCGACCGACCAGGCCTTCACGTCGAACCCGATTCGCCGCCCCGGCGGAGGCGGTTGGTTCATGAGCTGCCTGATCGCTTCGAAGAGGCCGGCAATCTGTTCGTCGTGCGTCCCCAGTTTCCGTTCCAATTCGGCCAGCTTGGCTGCAAGATCCTTGTGGGCGGCCAGCGCCTGGCGCATCCGGACGAAGGCGCGCACCACGTACACGCTCATATGGATCGCCCGCTTGCTGTTCAACACATTGGCCGCCATGATGGCGCCGTGCTCGGTAAACGCGTAGGGGCGAGAGCGGCGACCACCGCGCCCGCTTTTTGAGGTCGCAAATTGCGACCTCAAAGATTCGGCCTCTTCCTCCGTGAGCTGAAACACGAAATCGTCGGGGAAGCGATCCGCGTTCCGTTTGACCTGTTCATTGAGGCGCTTGGTCGGCACTCCGTATAAGGCTGCCAAGTCCGCATCCAGCACAACCTTGTGCCCGCGGATCATCAGAATTCGGCTCTCGATCCGCTCGACTGTCTCGACCATCTCCCGGTTACCTGCGGGCGCTGCCGCCATCATGTTCTCCTTGGCTCACCGTGCGCGATAGCCACTTCCTCCGCGTTGCGACTTGCTCGCCAATCCGCCGCCCGCAGTACCGCCTCAAGATAGGCAAGACGGAAAGGGCCCAACTGGTCGCGGAGCCTGATCATCCGTTCAGCCCACGAGGGAAGGCCATCAAAGGGTGATTCTTCGCACAGACCGAGTTCCATCGGTTCCAGGGACAGCGTGACCCTGGGCGCCACTACCCCACTGCCGAGATCGGTTTCAGGTAGCTCATCGCCATCCCACACGCCTCGGGCGAAGCGGCAACCTCCATCGGGACGGTTTTCGTTCGGCAATGAGCGGATGGACAGGCGCACCTTCCCATGATGGGCAGCAACGAGGTAGGCGACCAAATTCCGAATCTCTTCGGGTATCAGCGTATTTCTGGGATCGAGCACCGCCAATGCAGAAGCCAGTTCGTGGCGGAAGTGCTGGCGTGTGTACCGTTTCCAGCCCTGTTCAGGCGCTTTGGCCCAGAATTGGCTTGTCCTTGGCGGTCGATCCGGCAGGGCCGCTTGAAAGATCTGGTGCGCTTTTCCTCGATCATGCCAGCGGGCGGCATGCGTGAGTGCTTCCTTTTCTTTCTGATCCAGATTCAAACATTGCAGGATCGTCTCAACTGTCCTGCAGAGTTCAGTGGTGTGCTCCGCAATGGTTTGCCATCGGTTGATCTGTGAGAGCGGATCAGCATCGGTCGCATCTGGCATTTCACTGGTGGTTCGCCGTGGTGCAGACTCGATCTGCTGAACCGGCTCTTTGAGCGACGGATCCCATCCTCGCTCTGAGGAATACCCGCCCGCCTTCACATGGACGAGGTAGACTTGCCCTGGTATGACCTGGCTCTCCTGAGACACCCGATCCCATTGTCGCTCCAGAAAATTCCACCGCCAGACCAGACCTGTGCGGCTTTTATCGGCCACAAACTTCTTGAACTCGCCAATCGGGGCTGAACAGAGTTCTTCAGCCCTCGGCATAGGTTCGGCTTTTGTCCCTTCGGTCTCGCCATAGTCGCGCCAGAAGACCTGCACATCGCTGTCCTCGACATCCCTGATAAAGCGATCAATATCAATGTCGTTGCCGGCCAGATCAGGCGTGGTGTCGAACAGATCGATCAGGTCCTTGCGGCGGATCACGTGGGTCTGTTCAAACGGCAACGAAATATCCGGAAGCGACGGAAGGCCTACATCGGACAAGCCGGACAACCGTTCCTGAGCCTTCTTAAGTTCGTCCAATTCGTAGGGGGCGGCAACTTTCTCGGCCTCTTCGTCCTTTTCCGGCAGGCTAATCCAATAGACCCTCGCGTGTTCGTTATCCTTCCCCTCTCGGTTGCAACGCCCAAACCGCTGCACGAGCGACGCCCACGGCGCTACTTCGGTGAACAGGGTCGTGGCGCTGACGTCCACCCCGGCTTCGATCACCTGGGTGCTCACGACGATCGTCCCTGGCTTGCCAGGCTCAATCGGCGCCAAGGCACAGTCCACCTGCTTCTTGCGGTCCCCCGGCCGAAACCGGGAGTGCAGCAAGACAAGCTCGGGTTTGTCAGGTTCGGGGGAGGCCTTCTCCAAGTTTTTCGTCAGCTCGTCGAACACCTCTCGCGCCCGCTTGACCGTGTTGAGGATCACGATCGTCCGCGCGCCGGACCTGTGAGCCTCTAGGACTTCCTGGGCCAAGACTTTGACATTCCCCATCTGGGTCTTGGCCTTGGCCAGTGGCTTCTTCGCCTTCCAGCGATCATCCAAATTTTGGCGTGCCTTCTGATCAAGAGTGCTGCACTGGATTTCGTCCGCATACCTGAACCGCAGTTCCGGAAGATGCTTCAGAAACTGAGCGAAATCGACCGTCTTGAGCCAGTCACGTTGTAACGTCGCGGACATCCACACGCTGCAGCAGCCATGGCCGTTCCTGGCATGATCCGACTTCTTCTCTGGAAGCAACCGTCGGAACGCTTCAAGTTGCGCCGTGGTCGCGAGCCCGGCCCCCATCAATTGGATCTCGTCGAAGACCCAGAGGCAATCCATATTCAGAAGGCCGAATTTCATCGGCCAACGAGATCGCGTGGCGGCATACCCCCGGTTGAGCGCCCGGGAGAGCAGCATATCCTGTGTCCCGACGAGAATTTGCTCCCGATCGGGGTACATGTCCCAATTTTCTTCCTCTTCACCCCCCATGAGCACATGCACAGGGATGTCCTCAGCCAGCCCTCCTTTCTTCTTCAAGTTCTCAATCCATGTTCTGGCACAGTCGGCCGTCTGCTCCACGAGCACTCGCATCGGTAGGCAATACACCAGCCGACGTGGGGTAGCCTTGCGGATCGCCTCGTCGGGATGCAATGTTCGCCGCCACAGCCACCCCAACACGGCCATCGCGGTTTTGCCGAGGCCCGTCGGCACGTCCACCAGCAACCCGTCACCTCTTAAGCCCCCCTCTCCCTTGCCCTCACCAGCACCCTCTCCCTCAAGGGGCGAGGGTTGTGAAAAGAACGTCGGCTCGCAGGCGAAGCGAACCTGGAACGGATAGGGCGCATAACCCGTGGCCTGCTGAAACCAGTGCGCGTAGTTGTGTTCGAGACTCATCAGCCACCTTCTCGCAGGCTCATCCTCAGTCCATCCCTCTCCCGTCAGGGAAGAAAGCGTGTGCGATTCCCACGCAGACCTCCATCCAACGGCGCAAACGGCACGCTGGGATTGTAGCGGTTGATCGGGTTCAGGGGATTATCCGGATGATACCGGTTCACAGGGTTGAAGGGGTTGTTCGGGCTATACCGATTGATTGGATTGGCAGGATTGTCGGGATCGTAGCGGTTCACTGGATTAAAGGGGCTGTCCGGATCATAAGTATTGGCCGGATTGAGGGGGTTGTCGGGTTGATATCGGTTGATCGGGTTGAAGATGTTGTAGTCCCGCTCGTACCGTGGGTCGAATCCCATCTCGGCCCAGGCAGGCACGACGCACAAGACAAGAATCATCGCTGTCAGTGAAGCGTTTCGCATGGCCGCCTCCTTTCCGCCCCTTGCCCTCTCCTCCCAACCTTGCCTTATAAGGCGGAGAGCGTAGCACGCGCTCATGACATCCGAGGTCATTCGCTGAAGAGCTGTTGTCTGGTCTGTCTCGTTTCTCTGGTCTACCTGGTTTTTGCGGTCCCACGCATGAAATCAACGAAACAGACCATCCTCTCGATCGACCAGATTGACCAATTCCGAGGACTACGTTTACGATCTCTCTACAATACGCTTGGCTTCCTGTTGGACCGCTTGGCGCAGCGACTCCGGCTCGATCACCCGCACGCCGCTCCCGAAACTCAAGATCCACCCGACCAGTTCGCGGGTATTCGCCACGGTCAGCCTCATACGAATCCGTCCTCCCGAGAGCGCTTCGAGTTTCTGGCTCGGATGCCAGATCCGGTCTTTCGCCCATAGGGCGGTCGCTCGATCAAACAGCAATTCGACTTCGATCCTCGGGCCGCGCATCACCGTGAGAGCGTCCTCCACGAACGCCTCCAAATCAAAATTGAGCGGCATCTGGTAGGGATGGTCGGTCAGTGTCACAGAACGAATCCGCTCGACGGCGAAGAGGCGCGGCTCCTTCCTCAGATGGCAATAACCGATCAGATAAAGCCCGCCCGAGGCGTACCACAGGCGATAGGGATCGATCTCGCGCCTGGTCATCTTGCCGCGCGAGGCGGAAAAGTATCGTACTTGGACCGTACGTTGTTGATCGATCGCTTGCGTGAGACGATCGATCGTTTCGCGATGGGACTTGTAGGTCTTGTGGGGGCCCAATCCCACGGCAAACAGGTTCTGGAGCTGTTGCGCATAGTCGAGTGACGCGGGCGGTAACAAGCTCGATGCCTTGGTCATCGCCGATTCTAAGGCCGTTTGAATATGTGTGCCGGCCAACGGCTTGAGCAGCGCGCGACTCATGACCAACGCCATGAGCTCGGTCGGTGAAAAGGAGAGGGCGGGCGCCTGTCTGGAGCCATCCATCAGCCGCCATCGCACCTGGCCATCCACTCGCTCATTCATGAGTGGAAAACCTGAAGCCTCCAGAGCCTCAAGATCCCGCCTGATGGTTCTTAAGTGACGCGCATAGTCGGCGGGAAGCCGGGCCTTCAACTCGTCGAGTGTGATGCCTCCCGGCGATTCTAACAGACGAAGCAGATGCCACTGGCGAATGACTTGATCGTTGCGCGACACCTATCCGCTCTCTTGTGCAATGCCCGGTAGGATACGAAAGGAATACGAAACGGTCAATCGTTCGTAAATGTTCGGAACATTGTGGAACGATGAAAGTCGATAACGGAGGCCGCCAACCAGCGGAAACAGGCAAAAGAAGGAATTTTGGTTGGTTAGCTTGGTTTGACTTCGACCAGCGCGAATTTCCGTTTGCCGATTTTGAGGCGGCGTTGTTGCCCTTCGCGAAACGCGATCACCGTATCAGGATTGGCCTCTTTGACACTGTCCACTTCCACCCCTCCCTGCACGATCAACCGCCTGGCTTCGCTCCCGCTGGCCACCAACCCCGTCGCGGCGACGAGTTTGACTAACTTCATCCCACCCGCTCCGGAAGGATCTCGTTCCGGCAACTCGGCGACCGTCAAGATGAGATGTTTGTCAGGCTGATCGGGAAACGTTTGCGCTTGGAACTTTTGTTGAAACTCTTCCTTGGCCCGCCGCCCAGCATCCGGACCGTGGTAGCGGGCGACGATCAGTTCGGCCAATAACTGTTTGGCCTCCATGGGATGAAGAGACTTCACACGCTCCAAATCCTCCGTTGTGAGCAATTCATAATAGCGGAACATCAGAGTATCGCTGATCGACATGAGCTTGCCAAACATTTCGCCCGGTGGATCTTCGAGCGCGATATAGTTGCCGACGCTTTTGCTCATCTTTTTCACGCCGTCGGTGCCCTCCAACAGCGGCATGGTGATCACAACTTGTGGTTCTTGCCCATAGTCTCGCTGAAGCTCGCGCCCGACAAGCAGGTTGAATTTTTGATCCGTGCCCCCCAACTCTACGTCTGCTTTCAGAGCGACAGAGTCGTACCCCTGTACAAGCGGATAGAGGAACTCATGGACGCTGATCGGCTTTTGCTCCTCGAACCGCTTGCGGAAGTCGTCTCGCTCCATCATGCGCGCCACTCGGTAGTGCGCCGCCAGTTGGATCAGCCCTTCCGCCGTCATCGCTCCCATCCACCGGCTGTTGAACTCAATGATGGTCTTCTCCGGATCGAGAATTTTGAAGATCTGTCGTTGATAGGTCTTGGCGTTCTCCTGGACCTGTTCTCTGGTGAGCGCCTTGCGCGTTTCTGAGACCCCGGTGGGATCGCCGATCATGCCGGTGAAGTCACCGATCAAGAAGATGACCTGATGGCCGAGATCTTGAAAATGTTTGAGCTTGTGGATCAGCACCGTATGGCCTAGATGAAGATCCGGCGCCGTGGGGTCAAAGCCAGCCTTGATCCGAAGAGGCCGTCCTTCCTTGACCGAACGGACGAGCTTCGCTTCCAGTTCGGCAGGGTGAATGATCTCCACTACCCCTCTCCTGATCAGTTCAACCTGAGTGTTGACATCCATCATGAGGGCTGTTCCCCCCCTTCGCCTGTTCGCCTCTCTTCAGAAATCATCACCAAGGGCTTGAGCCGTTCAAGCGTTTTGGGACCAATCCCCTTGACCCCACGCAGGTCATCGACAGTCTGAAATCGCCCCTTTACTGTTCGATAGTCGATCACGCGCTGAGCCAACACGGCTCCGATGCCGGGTAGTGATTCGAGCGTCTTAGCATCGGCTCGATTGAGATCCACCGGCGTGGACAACACCGGGGGAGTCAGAGACACGGAGCGGCGGTTGAGTCGCGCCTGGGCTCGTGTCGTATCCGGAAGTGGCGCGTCCGCCGAACGTGCCTCCTTCTCAATCCGGCGAAGTTCTTGAACGGCTTGAGCCGCTTGGCCAGATGCCTCCATGGTGGTGGCAGAACTTGGTTCCTCTCCGGAAGAGGGATCAGCCCCGGAGTCATCCGGCATCTGCCAGGCGATCCACCCAACAACACCTATCGTGGCCGCCAACATGCCGAGCTTGAGGAGCAGGGATCGAATCATGTTCCCGTTCTTTTTCTCGCCTGATGAATCGCCAAAGCATCGAGGTCTTCGCAGGCTTCCATAACGCCTTCGGCTAATGTCGGATGGGCATGGATCATTCGAGCCACCTGCCCAGCGGGCGCGCCAACTTGCATGGCCAAGGCTACTTCGTGGATTAAATCCGCCGCGTGGCTCCCGACGAAATGGGCACCCAGAATCTTGCCTGTCGCCGCCTCGGCGATGATTTTGAAAAGCCCGGAGGTTTCTCCCGTCGCCTGTGCCTTCCCCAAGGCAAGATACCGAAACCGCCCGACCTTGACGGCCCGATCCGGATCATCTCCCCTCGCTCGAGCCGACTCGCGCGCTTGCCGTTCCGTGAGCCCAACACGTCCAACTTCTGGTAGTGTGAAGATGCCGGCGGGAATAACATCGTACTTCATCGTCGTATCATGGCCAAGAATATTCTCGACCGCCACTTTCCCTTGCGCCGAGGCCACGTGGGCCAACATGGCCTTCCCAACCACATCGCCGATGGCATAGATGCTCTGCACCGTAGTTTCCATTCGCTCATTCACCACTACTTCACCCCGTGCTCCCGTGGCAATCCCGACCCGCTCCAGCCCCATTCCCTTCGAATGAAAGCCCCGCCCGATCGACACCAGCAAGGTATCTGCCTCGATCCTCGTTCCGTCAGCCAACGTCAGGGCCAATCCGTCCGTCTGATGAGCGACGGCTTCGATCGTGGTGGAGGTCTTCACGTCAACCGAGCGTTTTTTCAGCTCACGTTCGATCAGAAGCGAGACTTCTTCATCCTCTAAGGGAAGCACACGGGGCTGCATCTCCACCAAGGTCACTGCCGTCCCAAGGCCACTAAAGAGCGTCGCGCACTCACACCCTTCGACACCGGCGCCGAGGATGACCATCCGCTTAGGTGGCACCTCCAGATCCAGTGCTTCCTTGCTGGTGATGATGCGCCTGCCGTCGATAGGAAACCGAGGGAGGGTGGGCCAGGATGAACCGGTCGCGATGACAATCGCGTCGGCGCGGACCTTCAACGTCGCACCAGTGGAACCGATGACGGCGATCGTCTTTTCGTCGATCAACTCCCCTCGTCCTTGTATAACCTCGATGTTCCAGGTTTTGAAGAGTGTGGCGATCCCCTTCACCAAGCCAGAGACAACTCTGTTTTTTCTCGCCACCATGCGGGCGAGATCATAACGAGGCGGCTCGGACAGCACCACCCCTATGTCTGCCGCTTGTTTGAGTTTGTCGCCGAGATCAATGACGGACAGCAACGTTTTGCTTGGAATGCAACCCCAGTTGAGGCAGACACCACCGAGAGCCTGTTGCTCGACGACCGTCACACGAGCCCCAAGCTGGGCCGCACGGATCGCAGCGACGTAGCCGCCGGGTCCCGCGCCAAGGATGGCAATGTGGATGCGGTCAGGCATAACGAGGAGGGAAGTACCAACACACGGTTCGGATCGGATTCCAGGCTACGAACGATCGTAGAGCACTCTCGTGTTGTCTCAAGCCGTTTTTTGACTAGCGAGAAAGGCTTCGTACTGTGACGCTGTCATCAATCGCTCCACTTCAGTGGGCTCAGCGAGCTCGATCACAGTTACCCACCCCTTGCCGTACGGATCGGAATTCATCAGCTCCGGATGGTCCTTCAAATCTGTATTCACGCTGACAATCGTTCCGCTCACCGGCGTGTAAATAGTACTGGTGGTTTTGGTTGATTCCACTTCGCCGATCTGTTGACCACTTTTGACGGTGGTCCCGATCTTGGGAAGGTCCACAAAGACAATGTCGCCCAAGGCATCTTGGGCAAAATGGCTGATCCCGATGGTCGCCTGCTTGCCGTCTGAGCGAACCCATTCATGCTCGGTGTGATAACGCAAATCCGATGGAATCATAGATGCTCCACTCTGCCACGATTTTCATCGAAGGGGTACGGCCACCAGTCTGCAACCATACGCAACCATGTACGGACTTCGGATCGAATTCTTTTCGCGCAGTGCTCGCGAGATCGTAGTGAGGTTGACCTGGTTTGTCAAGGAACAGCGGTCGTCATTGCCCTTTCCATGGATCGCTTCCTGCAACGGTTTTGACGACGGTCGGCCGACGAATGCCGCTGACGTTCCCCCTGCCGGAAACTCCGCTTTGCCCCCGATTCTCCTCAAGGGGGTTGAACAACCGAAGAGCTTCATCGAGAAGACCAATCAAACATGGCAAACATGGGGCGGCGGGCCATCATGAAGCAAAGGCCCTAGCCCGCCTATCCAATTGTAATCGGTTATCTGCAATCGGTTATCCGAGGATCTCCATGCCGGAGAAAAAATAGCCGATTTCGAAGCTCGCCGTCTCAGGAGAGTCCGATCCATGGACGGCGTTGAACTCGATGTTCGTGCCGTGGGTGTGCCGAATGGTTCCAGGTTCGGCCTTGGCAGGATCCGTTGCGCCCATCAGCTCCCGATTTTTTTTGATCGCATTGTCGCCTTGCAGCACCAGCACAACCGCCGGCCCCGACGACATGAACGTGCACAGGCTGTCAAAGAACGGCCGCGCCTTATGCACGGCGTAAAATCCTTCCGCGACCGGCTTCGACATGTGGATCATCTTCATCGCGACCGGCTTCAGTCCGGCTTTCTCATAACGATTGATGATGTCCCCGATCACATTCTTCTTCACGGCATCCGGCTTGATGATCGCTAACGTTCTTTCGTGCATTGCTTGATAACTCCTTCGGAAAATTAAAAAAAATTGACGATGTGCGAGCGCATTATAAGTGCGCACCGGGGAGGTTGCAACGTATTCGGCACAGAAGGCGTGTCGGGTGAAGGCTACATCCGGCTCCGATGAAATGCATCGGCGAGCTCGGTTGGCTTGAAGACACCTCGTTCGGTGATGATGGCGGTGATGAATTCTGCCGGTGTTACATCAAACGCCGGGTTGTAGATCGACACTCCCGCCGGGGCAATAGAGCGGCTCCCATAGAGCGTGGTGACTTCGAGGGGATCTCGCAATTCAATTGGAATGTCAGCGCCGGATCGTGTGCATAAGTCGATGGTCGAGTAGGGCGCCGCAACATAGAAGGGAATGCCATGGGCTTTAGCCAGAACGGCGACCGAATAGGTTCCAATCTTGTTGGCCACGTCGCCGTTGGCGGCGATGCGGTCGGCACCCACAATACAGAGCTGAATTTTCCCCTGACGCATAAGCGAGCCGGCCATATTGTCGGTGATCAGCGTCACGGGAATCCGATCCTGCATCAATTCCCAAACCGTCAACCGAGCCCCTTGAAGGACCGGTCTGGTTTCATCCGCAACGACGGTGATCTTCTTGCCCTGCTCCCAGGCTGCGCGGATCACGCCCAGCGCGGTTCCATAGCCGGCTGTCGCGAGCGCCCCGGCATTGCAATGGGTCAAGATGGTTTGGCCGTCTCGGATCAGCTCTGCTCCATGCCTCCCCATTGCTCGGCAGAGTTGGATGTCTTCTTCGAGAATAGTCAGTGCTTCATGGATCAAGGCCTGCTTGATTGCCGTAATCGGCTGGCCCTTCATCACTTTAATTCTCCGCTTCATCCGGTCGATCGCCCAGAAGAGATTTACAGCGGTCGGCCTCGTCTCGGCCAAACAGTCACAAACGCGCTCCATCGCCTCAGCAAATGACTCGAAGTCCACCGCCTCCACAACCTGCGCCCCTTGGGCAATCCCCAATGCAGCCGTGACGCCGATGGCGGGAGCGCCACGGACTTTCAGTGTACGAATCGCGTCGGCGACTTCGCGATAATCCCGGCAATCGAGAAACTCGACGGTTTCCGGAAGCCGACTTTGATCCAACAGGCGGACGACCCCGTTCATCCATTCGACGGTGCGAACCATGGAGAAACCTTGTAACGGGAATCATAGAAGAACACAAGTCTCTTCCCCTTCAGCCGACATGCCCCCTGTTGGAAGAAATGAGCTTCACCCACCCCATCAGGTCAACCGATCCAACCATTGCAGCAGGACACGGCGCCAATTTTCTCGCTCACAGGCTAACAGACAATGGCGCCACGACAGGGGCTTGATCAGCCGGTCTCGCATCCGGGTCACCGTCAACTCCTGCGACGAGAGCCGTCCATTGATCCAGATCGCTCCATCCTGATCCGTCCGCAGCACCGACGCCCGCACGTCGGCATAGGCTTGAAGGACATCGGCCACTGGATGGCCATAGACATTGCCACGGCCCGCCGAGATGACGGCATAACGAGGTTGAATCTGCCTGATCCAGTCTCGATCGAGTGAGCTGCGCGCCCCGTGATGGGGCACTTTCACCACTGTCACCGGCTGTCGCCCCTCTTCACCCAATCGACGAATGCCCGTCTTCTCAAGGTCCGCGGCAAACAACAGAGACTGTACCCCACATTCCAACCGTAGGACGATGGACTGGTCGTTCAAGAACGTCCCATCCCGCCGCATCCTTCCGGTCTCCTCTCCATGATGGAGCGCCCTCTGATTCGAATCTCCATGGCTCGGATTGAGAGCCGTCAGCGCACAGGATCCCGACTGCACCAGATCTTGCCCACGAACCGCAAGGGCTTTAGGAATCTGTTTTGCTTCCAGTGCGGCCGTTAAGTCGGTGACAAATTGCTCCGATCGCTCGGTTCCATTGTGCCAATACCGTCCGACCGGCATATGGCGGAGCACCCAAATCAGCCCTCCGACATGATCAAGCTGTTGATGGGTTGCGACGACATGGTCGATATGATCAATGCCTCTGTTCCAGAGGAACGGGGCCACGACGGCCCGCCCCATGTCAAACCGCTCATACCTGACGCCGCCGTCGATCAAGACCGTCTGTCCATCCGGCAATTCGATCACGGCACTGTCTCCCTGTCCAACATCGAGGAACGTCACGCGCCAGCGATCTCCATCCATTCCCAAACGAGGCGACGCTCCCCACCACCCGATCATGAAAACCGCAACAGCCGCCGCCACGACTCGAAGACGATGAGACGTCAATCCAGCCAGTCCGACGACAAGCGCCCCATAGAAGATACCGATCGACGGCAGCGAGGGCGCGGCCACGTGCCAGGCTCCTCCGGGAATGCCCGCACACCAACGGAGGGTCTGAGCCAGTCCATCCAGCAAAGACTCCAACACCGACCCCATGACGAGCGCGTCTGCACCGGCCACGACCGTCCACGCAGCGGCGAGTAACCCCAGCGGAACCAGCAGCCCCCCTGTAAACGGAACCGCCACGAGGTTGGTCATGATCCCCATCCATGGAATCTGATTAAAGTACAGAGCGACAAGCGGCAACGTCCCCACGGTGACCACCGCGCTCATCAGCAACGCATCGCGGCTGTAGTGAACGACTTGACGCATGAAGGTTGGCGGACCATCGGCTTCGTTTTTCGGCTGGGACTCCAGCCAAGACAGTACTTGAACAATCATCAACACCGACGCGAAGGAGAGCTGAAACGAGATGTCGTAGATCGCACCGGGATTGTGCAGGACGATCAGCACTGCAGCGGTCGCCACCGCGTGGTACAAGCGGCGTTCATACCCTAACCACAAGGCAATCATGCCTAACGTGATCATCACCAGCGAGCGGATCGTCGCCAACTCAGCCCCGGCCAACCAGGCATAGAGCGCCACAACCGGCCAGGTGACGACGATCGCGATCCGCGAAGGAGTGATAACGCGAGACAGGTGGAGCAATGGCGCCAAGGGTAGGCGTCTCACGCTCTGTTTGACGACCCAAAAGACGACCAGCGCGACCAGTCCCAAATGCGATCCAGAAATCGACAGCAGATGCACCGTGCCCGTCGTCATGAACCATTCTTGGAGATCCTGTTCAAGATAGCCACGCTCCCCGATGATGATGCCGAGAAAAATCCCCAGTGCCGGCTGAGCCAAGGACGCCACCGCCGCTTGCCTGATCATCGATCGCCATCTGTCGATCCGATTGCCCGCGAACCAGCGCCACGCTTCCGCGCCGGATTCCAGAACCTGTACCGCTTCCGCACCGTTGACGGACGCTGTCATGTCGATCCTCTGATGTTTCACATAGGCAGCGTAGTCGAACCCACCAGGATTCAAGAGTCCAGTCGGCTGGCGGAGCTTCGCCCGAAACAAGATCAGATCGCCATAGAGCACGGCCTGACCAGGGTCACGCCACACCAGGCGCACAATCCGAGGTCCTGATCCCGGCTCCTCAAGACGAACAAGGATAGTCTGCCTCCCAGGGCCGTGCTGAACCGGTGCCACGATTCGACCGATGACGGTGGTGCGAGGAGAGATCGGATGATCGCGAGGCCAGGGCTCAGACTGAGGGAATGGAGTCGCAACGACCCAATACAGTATCCCGGCAAGGAGGGAGCCGTACAGAACCGTTGCGCGTTGTGGCTCAATCAAACCGGCTCGTTCGAGCAGACCGGCACCGACGGCTAACCCTGCCAGGAAGACGCAAATCGAAAGGGGGAAAAACGGAAGGTACGATCCGCAGACCAGCCCGAGAAGAAACGCGACGGCGAGGGACGGCAGCATAGGCCCCTCACGGAAAAATTACGACTCATGCGATGTGTTGACGCACTACATAAGTCAGGTCCTCAGCGATTTCCCGAATCAGGGCATCTTCCTCTCCCTCGACCATGATCCGCAGCAACGGCTCAGTTCCTGAGTATCGAACCAGGAGTCGTCCGCAACCATTCAACCGCCGTTCGCTCTCCCGTATGGTCTGTTGGATTTCGGGAATCGACTCAAGATCCGGCTTTTTCGTCACCTTGACATTGAGAAGCACTTGCGGAACCGGCTCCATCACTTTGGCTAATTCCGACAACGGCTGCTTCGTCCGCTTCATGAGCGACAGCACTTGCAACGCCGAAATCAAACCGTCTCCGGTCGTGTTGTGATCGAGAAAGATAAAATGACCGGATTGCTCGCCGCCGAAGTTGTACCCATCCGCCTGCATACGCTCCAACAAGTACCGGTCTCCCACCGGGGTTCGCACGAGGGAAACACCGGCTTTTGACAGCGAGCGTTCAAGCCCGTAGTTGCTCATGACCGTACCGACGACGGTCTGTTTGGCCAGCAATCCTTGGCGATGGAGATCGAGTCCCAAGGCGGCCATGACATGGTCACCGTCGATGATGGTTCCCTCCTCCGAGACAAAGATCACTCGGTCTGCGTCTCCATCCAGTGCAATGCCAAGATCCGCCTGAGTCTCCAATACGGCCTTCTGGAGCATCTGAGGGTGAACGGCGCCACACTCCGCGTTGATGTTCATGCCGTTGGGCTGGTTACCGATCACCTCGACCTTGGCGCCCAACTCTTTGAGCACCGTCGGCGCCACTTTATACGCGGCACCGTTGGCGCAATCCACGACTAATTTGATGCCTTGAAAATCAAGATCGCGCGGAACCGAGCGCTTGACGAACTCGATATATCGCCCATCCGCGTCGTCGATACGATAGGCCTTTCCGATCTGATCGGCCGTTGGACGGAGATGATGAATCTCGTCCGAGACGATGAGCTGCTCGATTCGAGCCTCCAGTTCATCAGGCAATTTAAAGCCATCGCTTGAGAAAAATTTGATGCCATTATCTTGATAGGGGTTGTGCGAGGCGGAAATGACGACTCCCGCATCGGCTCGCAGGCTGCGCGTGAGAAACGCAATAGCCGGGGTCGGCATCGGCCCAACCAAGAGTACATCAACCCCCATCGAGCAGATTCCGGACGTTAAGGCCGATTCAAGCATATAGCCGGACAGCCGCGTATCTTTGCCGATCACGATTTGATGCCGTCCCGCCCGCCGCATGAATATGTGGGCGGCCGCTCGCCCCAATTGCATCGCCATTTCGCTGGTCATGGGATGGAGATTGGCCACTCCACGAACTCCGTCGGTTCCAAACAATTTGCGCATCATGCACCTGCCCTGGTTGAAGCCTTCCGAGATGTGATGGCCGTCGCAACCTTGACGACATCGGCCATCATCGCCACATCATGGACCCGAAGAATCCGAGCACCCCGATCGACGGCGAGCGCAACCGCCGCAGCCGTCCCCCACTCCCGATGCTCGGCTGATCGACCGACGAGTTGACCGATAAAGGATTTTCGCGAAGGCCCGACAACCAGCGGGCGCCCCAATCTCGTCAGCTCGGTCAAACGATCCAGAAGTTCAAGATTATGTTCCAGCAGCTTACCAAAACCGATGCCCGGATCAAGCATGATATTGAATTCCGAGATTCCCGCCTTCATGGCAACTTGCATACGGTCTTTCAGAAATTGAACGACATCCTCAACAACGTCACGGTAGCACGGATCCTGTTGCATCGTCAGAGGCGTACCCTTCATATGCATAAGGATTACACCGGCGCCAAACCGCGCCACGACCGATGCCATCCGATGGTCAAACCGCAGGGCACTGACATCATTGATGATAGAAGCACCGGCGTCCAGGGCAGCCTGCGCAACCGTGGCTTTGGTCGTGTCCACCGAAATCGGAACCGTAACCCGACGAGCCAATTCCGTTACCACGGGAAGTACACGCGTTCGCTCTTCTTCTTCACCAACCGGCATTGCACCGGGCCTAGTCGATTCAGCACCAACGTCCAGAATATCGGCACCCTGCTCCACCAACTCCAATGCATGGGCGACAGCTCGTTCAGGCTCAATGTGTCGGCTTCCGCTGTAAAACGAATCAGGGGTGACATTCACCACGCCCATGATGAAGGGTCTCTCTTGGCAGCGGATGAAACGTCCTCTGGCGAAAAGCTGATTGCAGGGAGACGGGAGTTCTGACACCTTCCTACCTCCTCCATCTCCATCGAACCGACTGACCAGAAACGGGCCGGTCAATATAGGAATAGGAAACAGAAGGTCGGTTTATCGGACATCGCAAAGATTTTTGTGGCATCGGGCCGGGAAAAGAAAGAAGAGGGTGGGGAAGATGTGATTCTTCTCCACCCTCCAAGCTGAATCTCAACGGTGTGAAAAACGTTTCGCGCGCCGATGAATTACACAGGAACCGTCTGCTGAGCAGATGTCTGCATGAGAATCTGATCGATCTCAGGAGCATCCAGGACTTCTTTTTCGAGTAACTTCTCGGCCAGTGCCTTCAAGGTCACCATCTGCTCGCTTAGTATGCGTTTGGCGCGATCATAATTTTCCGTCACAAATCGTTTGATCTCCAGATCGATCTCCAGAGCTATTTGATCGCTGACATCCCGTTTTGCCACAAAGTCACGCCCCAGGAAAACGGCGTCTTCTTTTTGCCCAAACGTCAACGGTCCAAGCTTTTCACTCATCCCCCATTCGCAGACCATCTTGCGGGCCAAGTCTGTCGCACGTTCCAGGTCATTCCCAGCCCCGGTTGTCACATGCTTGAACACCAGCTCTTCCGCCACCCGTCCACCCATGAGAATCGCCAAGGTGTTGGACAGGAATTCTTTTGAATAACTGTGCCGGTCATCGGTCGGCAATTGCATCGTCAGACCAAGAGCTCGCCCTCGGGGAATGATGGTCACCTTATGGACCGGATCCGTTCCGGGCAACAATTTCGCCATCAAGGCATGACCCGCCTCGTGATACGCTGTGATCCGCTTCTCTTCCTCAGTTAAAATCATACTTTTGCGCTCGGCACCCATCAGGACCTTATCCTTCGCCATTTCAAAATCCACGGTCTCGACTTCTTTTTTATTTTGGCGGGCAGCCCACAGCGCCGCTTCATTCACCAAATTTTCGAGGTCTGCACCGGAAAAACCGGGGGTCCCGCGGGCAATCTTTTCAAGCTCGACGTTGGCCGCTATAGGCACTTTCTTCGTATGGACTTTTAATATTTCGGCTCGTCCTCTCACATCAGGACGATTCACGACAACTTGACGATCAAAACGTCCGGGCCGCAACAAGGCTGGGTCCAGCACGTCGGGACGGTTCGTCGCCGCTACCAAAATGATTCCCTCCGTCGTATCGAACCCGTCCATCTCCACCAAGAGCTGGTTGAGCGTCTGCTCCCGCTCATCATGTCCTCCCCCCAGCCCGGCACCTCGCAGGCGACCGACCGCATCGATCTCATCAATGAAGATGATGCAGGGCGCATGCTTCTTCCCTTGCTCAAAGAGGTCCCGAACACGAGAGGCCCCTACGCCGACAAACATTTCTACAAAATCCGAACCACTGATGCTGAAGAAGGGTACGCCCGCCTCTCCAGCGATCGCTTTTGCGAGCAAGGTTTTTCCCGTCCCGGGAGGACCGACCACCAAGACTCCTTTCGGAATACGTCCACCCAGTTTCTGGAACTTCCGAGGATCCTTGAGAAAATCGATGATCTCCAGTACTTCCTCTTTTGCCTCATCGATCCCCGCAACATCGGCAAAGGTCACCTTCTTCCGATCTTCAGTCAACATCCGAGCCCGACTCTTGCCAAACGACAGAGCCTTATTCCCCCCAATCTGCATCTGACGCATAAGAAAGAACCAGAGCGCGAGGAATAAAATAAACGGTCCCCATGTAATGAGGAACGTAATGTACCATGGGCTTTCTTCCGGCGGCTTGACCTCAATCTGCACATCCTTTTCACGAAGGATCTTGATCATATCGGGGTATTCCGCCGCATAGGTTCGAATTCTGGTCTTATCTTTGAGCACTCCACTGATGTGATTACCTTTGATGATGACCTTTTCAAAGTCGCCTTTATCAAGCTTCGCCATGAAATCGCTGAAAATGACTTCTTCTTCCGGCGCATGGGTCGGCACGCTGAACAAATTGAAGAGCAGAATCATGAACAAGCCGACGACAACCCAGAAGAGCAAGTTCTTGACTCTGGAATTCATCCGAATCTCCTTCGAGCTAACGTGATAACTAGACCGAACTGTTCATCGATCGAAACCGATATAGTGTTAACATAACATAGCGGCGATCGGCTTGACAACAACGCCCGCATTCCTACTTCCTTTTCTTCGTGAGATCCTCCTCGTCGAGGGCCGCGAGATAGGGAAGATTTCGGTATTTTTGCTGATAATCGAGCCCGTAGCCCACGATGTACCGGTCGGGGACCGTAAATCCGACGTACGCGACAGGAACATTCACAACACGGTTATCCTGCTTACTGAGAAGTGCGCAGATGTTTATGCTGCGCGGCTTTTTCTTTGCAAGGACCGTGAGCAACCGCCGAGCCGTCAACCCCGAATCGACGATATCTTCAACCAGCAGAACGTCCTTCCCCGTGATGGTTTCGGTCAAATCCGAAATCAATTTGACCCTCCCCGGCGTGCCATCTTTTGTCTTCTCCGTAGTCACCACGAGAAAGTCCACCCGCATCGGAATGCGGATGGCCCGGGCCAAATCCGCGTAGAAAGCATACGCCCCTTTCAATACGCCGATCAGGACAAGGTCTTTGCCAGCATAATCCGCGCTGATCTGTCGGCCCAACTCACGAATGCGGGTCCTCATTTGCTCTTGCGTGACAATCGGCTTTCCAAACAATCGTTCCATTCCTAGTTGCCCTTCACCGCCACGCGCTCCTGCACGCTGAGAACCACACACCATTCGGTCTTCTCGTCCACCGACCACCGGTCATCCTGTCTGTAGCCCACGACCCATACGATGCCCTCCGGAGCCTCTACGATCGGCACGCGATACCTCTCTTCAATCGGTACTTTCAAGTCAGTAAAAAAGTCTTGGAGCTTTTTTGAGCGGCCATGCATCCCGAACGGGCAAAAACGGTCACCCGGCCTCCAATTTCTCACGATCAACCGCTCGGAAATTTTACCTGCATCAACGACGATGTTCGTCGCATTCCCCGCCAATGAGGAAAGGTTGTCTTTCCTGATCCGATACGTCGCAATCCGATCGCCCGTCTCAGGCCATACAATGGTTCCCGGAACCGGTAGAACGATCGATGCCGTCCGTACCGCCGTTCGTGTCGATGGGGCACAGGATCCCTGCTCGCCGTCCAGAGGACCAAAGCACAGCCGGTCTGTATCAATCATCACCTTGACAGACGCCATGCGAGCGACCGCGAACGGAGCGGAGCCCTTGACGGTACGGACGAGAGCGTCCACCTGCTTGAGACCAGGCGGCCGTTTCAGCACGTCGAATTCTTTGCACAGATTTCTTACGAGACGTCTCTGAATCGCGCGCGGCAGGGTCTTAAACAACGATCGATCCACCGCTTTTCTTCCATCGGATAATGGCGCGATCCTTCCCTCGCACAAAGCGACGACCTGGTCATCAAGATACCGGTCCTCTTCGGCACACACGTCAGCGAGCCGGCACAGCGCTTCAACGGTCGAGGGGACAACTCGTTCCAACGCTGGCAAGATCTCCCGCCTGATCCGATTCCGCAGGTAAATCGGTTTGTCGTTGCTGGAATCCCAACGAAATGGCACCTTCTCATCCTGAAGGTAGGCCAACACCTCGCTTCGCCTTATGTCATACAACGGCCTGACGAAGAGTCCGTTGCGACAGGCCGGCATCCCGGATAGACCGGTCAGGCCGGCCCCACGCAACATCCACAAAAGAACGGTTTCGGCCTGGTCGTCAGCGGTGTGTCCCACGGCAATTCGATCCGCCCCACAGACGAGGGCTCTCTTCATCATCGCCCCATAGCGCAACTCCCGAGCTGCCGATTGCAGAGAGGCTCCTCGCGGGCGAGAATCGACGTCCAGCCGTTCGACGAATACCGGCAGGTCCCACCGACGACACAGATCTTCAACACACGCTTGATCGCTGTCGGATTCGGCTCCCCGCAGTCCATAGTTGTAATGTACGACGGTCACGGTCAAATGCCAGGAAGGTTTCAGCCGGTTGAGCAATGATAACAAGGCCATCGAGTCCGGTCCCCCGGAGACCGCCACGAGCACGTGCTGGCCCGGCTCGAACAAGTGCCTCGTCCGAATGGTCCTGACGACCCGCTGGAGCAAGGGCGGCCACCCCGTTCCTGTGAGACCACCCGTGGCTCGTGAAACCACCGTCATCATTTCTCCATTATCGCCTGCGTGGGCTGAACGTCGCGCAACAACTCCCTTGCGGACTCCACATCGAGTGCGATTTGCCGGCTCAGCGCCTCCATACCCGAAAACCGGACGTCGCCTCTGATCCGCCCGACAAATTCGACGACGATCCGTTCTCCATACAGGTCAAGCTCCTCATCCAACAGATGAACTTCGAGCAACCGCTCTCCCGCACCAAACGTCGGCCTTGTTCCGATGTATGAGATCGAGTCATACCGACGCTCCTTCCACAGAGTGACGGTGGCATAGACACCATCCGGAGGCATGACGCGATCAGCGGGAGGCCGAAGGTTGGCTGTTCGCCATCCCACCTCATATCCCCTCTGCGCCCCATGGGCGACCGTGCCGGCAATGGTATAGCGACGGCCAAGCAACGGCGTCGCCTGGTCCACCGATCCCGCTTGAATGAGTTGACGGATCCTCGTCGAACTGACGATGACTCCTCCGGCCAGAACCGGATCCATCGGATGGACAAGAAAGCCATGGCGTGCACCCAATGCCGCCAGATCCTCTACCGTCCCCGCTCGGTTGTGGCCGAAAACGAAGTGCCGTCCAACGAACAATTCTTTTGTGCGCAGCCCCTGCACCAACACCTGCTCGGCAAACGCTTCAGGCGGCAAAGCGGCAAACGAGCGGGTAAACTCCACGAAGACGACCTCATCGACGCCGGCTGTCCGGAAGAACTCCAGTTTTTCCTCCGGACCAGTCAAGAATCGGAGATTGGCGTGCGGAGCCAGGATCCTCACCGGGTGCGGATCGAAGGTCAGGACCAAGGCGGTGCCTCCGACTTTCCGAGCCGTCTCGATCACGGCTTGCAAGAGAGCCCGATGCCCCACGTGATGACCGTCAAAATTTCCGATCGTGACGACTGGATAGGGTCGCACAATCTCGTGTTGATATCCGTATGTAACCTTCATCGTCGCCGGTCAAGCCCCTCAAGACAGCAATCGAACAGCATCTTGGGCAAAATAGGTCAAAATCAGGTCGGCGCCCGCTCGCTTGATCGCCACCAATGATTCGAGAATTGCACGCGATTCATCAAGCCAACCGGCCTGGGCGGCAGCCTTGATCATACTGTATTCACCGCTGACCTGATAGGCGGCGATCGGCACCCGTGTTTGAGCCTTGGCGTCGGCGATGATATCCAAATACGGCAACGCTGGCTTCACCATCACGATGTCCGCTCCCTCTTCGATATCCAGCTCAATCTCGCGGAGTGCTTCACGCCGGTTGCCGGGATCCATTTGATACGACTGCCGATCGCCGAATTGAGGGCTCGAAAACGCCGCGTCGCGAAACGGCGCGTAAAAACAGGAGGCAAACTTGGCCGCATAGGCCATGATGGGGATATCAGGAAATCCCGCCCGGTCGAGTTCATCCCGGATAGCCGCCACCCGCCCGTCCATCATGTCGGAGGGTGCCACCATATCGGCCCCCGCTTCGGCATGGGTGCGGGCCATGATCCGCAGGCAATCCAAGGTTTCGTCGTTACAGATTTTTCCATCTCGGACGATCCCACAGTGTCCATGGCTGGTGTACTCGTCGATGCACACATCGGTGATGACAATCAGACCGGGAACCCTTTCTTTAATCGCCCGGACCGCCCGTTGCACGATGCCGTTCGGATCAAGACCTGCACTGCCTTGCTCGTCCTTATGGGTAGGAATACCGAACAAAATGATCGCCGGGATGCCAAGAGCCTTGATCTTGGCCGTCTCCTCGACCAAGAGATCGATCGAGAGCCTGTCCTGCCCTGGCATCGAAGCAATGGGTTCCCGGCGACCTCGACCTTCGACGACGAAGAACGGTGCAATAAAATCGGCGGGAGACAGCGTCGTCTCCCGCACCATCCGCCGGAAGGCTTCCTGTTGCCGGAGTCGGCGCAGCCGCTGGACTGGAAACGCCATGTAGGCCTACTTCTTTCGAGGCAGATTCGTCAAAAACACGACGAGGTCGCGGACGGAAATCATCCCGACCAATTTCCCGTCTCGACTCACTCCCAAGTGACGCACATGAGACTGAGCCATCAAATCATTGGCGTCGAGGAGCGTTTTGTTTTCTTCGATGGTCATAATGGGAGCGGACATGATCTGTTCCACCGTCGTCTTGGTGGCATCCGCCCCGGCGGCCACCACCCGACGCATCATATCCGTATCCGTCACGATACCGATGATTTCACGATCGTTGGTCACAAACAGGCTGCCGATGCCCTTATCGCGCATAATTCTGGCCGCTGTCTGTGCGTCCGTATCCCGCTGCACCGTCACAAATTTTTCTCGCGGAACCATGAATGACTTCACTGGAACCATGCCGTCCTCCTTGTTTTATCGTCTACGATCGCTAGATCGTCTCCGATGTCCTTGCCGGAACGTCTGCCCGGCTTTCATAATACCGCACGATGGCGTCGACCAATGCTGGAATCGTATTTTCATCGGGCATGATCGAAGCCGTCAGGCCAAACTCCTCTAGAGTCCTCGCCGTAATCGGCCCTATAACAGCAACGACGACCGATCGCAAGAGAGCGACAGCCCGCTCCGCTCCCCCGACCATTGCCACGAAATTACGGACCGTGGACGAGCTGGTAAACGTCGCCACATGGATCTGACCCTCCGCCAAAAGCCGCCGCCAGTGTTCACCGTCTCCGTTCGGTATCACCGTCCGATACACGGATACGACATCGACATGAGCCCCTCGAGCCCGCAATTCGTCCGGGAGCACTTCGCGCGCCACTTCCGCCCGCGGGATAAGAACGCGTCGCGACCGAGCATCCAACCCGTCCAGGGCGCCGATGATGCCTTCCGCCTGGTAATCGGTCGGAATGATATCCGCCTTGACTCCGAACTTCTCGATCTCTTGAGCCGTGCGGGGCCCGATGCAACAAATCAACCGTCCGGCCAGACAACGCGCGTCGAATCCGCTCGCGCGCAATCTGGTCATGAATCGATTCACACCATTGACGCTGGTGAAGATGATCCAGTCGTAGGAACCGATGTCGGCGATGGCCCGATCGACCGCCCCCCACTCGGCCGGCGGCATGATCTGAATCGTCGGAGCTTCAATCGGCTCAGCGCCGTGCGAGGCCAGCCGCTCGGCCAGTTCCCAGGCCTGCTCTTGAGCCCGTGTCATCAACACCCGCTTGCCAAAGAGCGGCTTGGTCTCGAACCAATTGAGCCGTGACCGAAGAAGGACCACTTCCCCTACAACGATCACCGCCGGCGGCTCAAGCTTCGCTGCTTCCGCCTTAGCGGCAATGTCGGCCAACGTCCCGACGATCGTCTGCTGCGAGGCTCTGGTCCCCCATCGAATCGTCGCTGCCGGCGTGTCGGGCGACCGGCCTTCGGCCAGTAAATGGGCCGTAATCGACGCGAGGTTCTTTACACCCATCAAGAACACGAGCGTGCCATGACTCGTGGCGAGTCGAGACCACTCCACTCCCGTTGATGGCTTCTCCGGATCTTCGTGTCCGGTCACAAACGTCACCGTCGAAGCCAGGGTTCTGTGCGTGACGGGAATCCCGGCATAGGCCGGAGCCGCAATCGCGGCCGTGACACCGGGAACAATTTCAAAATCGACGCCAGCCGATGCCAATGCCTCCGCTTCTTCTCCCCCCCGTCCGAATACGAAGGGATCTCCGCCTTTGAGTCGCACGACCACCTTTCCTTGTCGCGCCCGTTCGATCAACAAGCGGGTGATCTCATCTTGATCAGGATACTTCCCTCGACCCCGCCGGCCGACATAGACCCGCTCCGTCTCATGTGGTGCATGTTTCAGAAGCTCCGAATTTGCCAGATAATCGTAGAGCACCACGTCGGCTCGTTTGAGGCATTCCAAGCCGCGAATGGTCAACAGCTTGGGGTCGCCCGGTCCGGCGCCGACCAAATACACCTTGCCCTTTGATCCTTCGACTTTCATCGATCGGTTCCATAAATGTCCCGCAGGATTCGGTCACCGCCCCTCGCGAGTAATCGTTCGGCCAATTGCACACCTAATTCGAAGGCATGCTCACTCATCCCTTGAATCTGCTCTCGAACAATGGTCTTCCCATCCACGCTCGCCACGAGGCCGTCCAACCGGACCTGTCCCTCGGTCACCGTCGCATGGGCGGCGATCGGCACTTGGCAGCCGCCTTCCAGCCGATGCAAGAACGCGCGTTCCGCGGTCACGGCCGTTCGCGTGACCGGATCGTTGAGCGGCTCCAGGATCGAACGCACAAACAAATCGTCTCCACGTCCCTGAATGCCCAACGCTCCCTGGCCGATCGCCGGCAAGCTGACGATCGGATCGAAATACTCGGTAATCTCTCCGGCCCACCCCAATCGATGTAATCCGGCCGCGGCCAGCACAATGGCGTCGAAATCGCCTTCCTTCAACTTTCGGAGGCGAGTGTCGAGATTGCCTCGCAACATGCTGATCCGAAGATCGGGTCTCAGACCGAGGAGCTGGGCCTGCCGGCGCAGACTCGCGGTGCCGATCACGGCACCGTGCGGCAGGTCCTTAAATCTTCGCCCATCTCGGCTGATCAACGCATCACGGGCGTCTTCACGGGAAGGCACACAGACGATGTCGAGATCGGCCGGCATTTGAGCCGGCACGTCCTTCATGCTGTGAACGGCCAGATCAATCTCACCGGCGAGCAGGGCTTCCTCGATTTCTTTGACGAAGAGCCCCTTGCCTCCGATCTTAGCCAGCGGCACATCGAGAATTTTGTCGCCGGACGTTTGAATCTTGCGCAACGTCACGCTGACGTCCGGCGCGACAGCATGAACGCGTGCGCAAAACCACTCACTCTGTCGGAGCGCGAGTTTGCTCCCTCGTGTTCCAATGATTAAACCCGATCGACGATCTGGTGACACTGACATCCCCGCCATTGTTCCGTTCACGCCGGCGACAACTCAACGAACCTGCTTGTGGGCGACTGATTCGGACTCTTCCCGGTCTGAAGCGTGAGGCCGGCCAGCGAGAGACCGCGACCGATCCTTTTCGGACAGATCGGAGGAGGAAGGCCGGTCAAGATAAAAAAACCGGCGAGCGGCTTCGACAAAGGCCGGACCATTCGACGAATTCACTTCCGCTTTCAGCGTCACCATCGTTCGATGAATCAACTTATTCACAATCGAGGACGCCAGCCCCTCCACCAATTCCCGGTCTTGCGGCGAAAGATGAGAGAGCCGGCCGAGGACCCGTTCGACTTCCGCCTGTTTAATTTCGTCCACGCGATTCCGCAACGCGATGATCGTCGGAGTCACTTCCAATGATTTCATCCATTCGACAGCAACGGCAACTTCTTCTATGATCATTCGCTCCGCCTTTTCCGCCTCCTGAAGCCGCTCTTCCCGATTTTGTTGGACTCGATGTGTCAAGTCGTCGATATCGAACAAGAATGCATTATCGATATGGCGGACAGCCGGATCAATGTTGCGCGGGACTGAGATATCGATCAAAAACATCGGACGGTTCCCCCGTTTGTCGACCGCCCGTTGCACGTCTTCCGCACCGACGAGATAATGCGACGCCCCCGTAGAAACCAACACGATGTCCGCTGCCGCCATTTCGTCTTTAAAGTGGTCGAACGGAATGGGCGTTCCGCCGAACTTGTCGGCCAAATCGATCGCGTGCTGCGGCGTCCTGGTCGTAATCCGCACCTGTCGTACTCCCTGGGCGATCAAATGCCGAGCCGCCAACTTTGCCATCTCTCCAGCCCCCACGAGCATCACGGTCTTCTCGTCAAGGTTGGAAAAAATCTTCTTGGCCAGCTCGACTGCTGCATAACTCACAGAAACCGCCGTTTCGGCGATCTTCGTCTCCGTCCTCACCCGCTTCGCGACCGAAATGGCTTTTTTGACGATTTTGTTCATGATGACGCCCGTCGTCTTATGCGCGAGGGCAACCTCGAAGGCGTCTTTGAGTTGGCCCAGAATCTGCGACTCACCAACAACCATTGAATCGAGGCTCGCCGCCACCCGAAACAAATGGGCGATCGCCCGATCCCCGGTGTACCAGTACAGATGCGGCGTCAGTTGTTCAGAAGACAACGAGAGATTCGTATCCGCCAGGAATTCTTGGATACGTTCGTGCCCGACTTCCACATCTTCGACGACCGAATAGACTTCGACGCGATTGCAAGTCGAGAGCAGCATCCCTTCTCTGATCCCCTCATACGAACACAGCCGGCCCAGCGCTTCTCCCAGCCGGCTTTCCGGAACGGCTAACTTTTCCCTGATCTCAATCGGAGCCGTCTTATGGCTTAATCCCACGACAATTATGTGCATGTCACGACACATCTCCATGGCCCTTGAGCACGACTCCGACCAACGTCAGGATTACACAGGCGAATCCGACCACCGTCAAATACGCGGCCCGTTTCGCCCGCCATCCCACCGTCAGACGCCCCAGCAACACAACAAAATAAAACAGCCAGGTAACCACAGCTCCCATTTGCTCGGGATTCCAAGTCATGTACGAACCGCCCGAGAATTCAGCGGAGATTGCACCGGTGACAATCCCCAAGGTCAGCAACGGGAATCCCAAAACAATGGATTGCTGATTCAAACGGTCGAGAAAATCAAGAGCCGGCAGTTTGCTGTAGAGCACGTTGAACCGTTTCGATTTCAGCAGGCGCTCTTGAATCAAATACATCACCCCCGCTACGAACCCCACTGCGAACCCGACAGCACCCAACATGCTCAACGCCACGTGAATCCACAGCGTCTTAAAAACGGGTTTCAGGGTAGGAACGGTCTCCGGCAACGCAGCCGCCGAGACCAACGACATCAGTGCCAACGGAACCATGAATGAACCAAGCACGTGAATGCGATGTCGGAACTCCACAAGGAGAAAGACAAGAATGATCATCCAAGAAAAGAAGGACAACGCTTCAAAGAAACTGGGATGGGACGATGAAGAAGAAGCCGCCATTTTGGCAGCCAAGGCCACGGTATGAAACAGAAATCCGACGGCCGTGATTCCCAGGGATATGTTTGACAAGGCATCAGAACGTCGCAACAAATAAACAAGAAACGACACCGTAGCCGCGAGGTAGAGCGCCATGGTAATCATGAAACAGACTGAGGCCATTGGACGTTTTCCGAATCCCGTTCCCGGCCGGCGGCAAAATTGTCAAAATTGTGAAGATAAGCAAGGGATTATATCGATGAGTTTTGAGCAGAGTCAACAAAACAGCGAAGGGATCCTCTCTCTCGTCGCCGTGCCGATCGGGCACGCCGACGATATCACATTGCGTGCGCTTCACGTGCTGCGCGACGCCGACCTTATCGTATCAGAAGACCCAGCCGCCACCCGTCGATTACTGGCCCATCATGGGATCGACACGGCATTGACAAGTTACGGACCAACGGACATCAAGCAGAAAGCGGCGGTTTTACTCGATCGATTGAAACAGGGGAAACGAATCGTTCTCGTATCGGATTGTGGTTCACCGATGATCGCCGATCCCGGCTCCATCTTGGTGGCGGCCGCCCACGCACACGGCATTCGCGTCGTTTCGATTCCCGGACCATCGGCCCTAACAGCGGCGATCTCGGTCGCGGGACTGGCAACTGACGACTTCCTATTTCTTGGACAGCTACCGGACACAAAACAAGCCATTCGCCATCGCCTTGCCGGTCATCTGGCCGGTGAAACAGCAATCGTCGCCTTCTGTCCGGTCGAGTCGCTGTCTTACGTACTACGCGCGATCGCAGAGACAGCCCCCCGACGTCACCTCACATTAGCCTGCGACCTGACCACACCCCATGAACGAACCCTGAGAGGAACCGCTCACCAGATCCAACATCTGCTGGCGCCATCTCCCCCTTTCTCCAACCTCACGCTCGTCATCAGCGGGAAGACAAAAAGAAATGACCGGAGGCGGACACGCAAGGCTGAAAACTTTGATCAGTCGTTGTCCTCCCGACGAATCAGCACGCGATAAGCTCGATCGATCTGCTCCAATGCAAGAACCGTATGTCCCTCGTTCTCAACGCTTTTAGGAACATTCTTGATGGGATCTCCATCATCCAGTAAGACGGAGAGGACCTGTCCTTGCTTCATTGTTTCCAATTTGAGCTTCGTCTTGACGAAATTATAAGGACAAATGACGCCACGAAGATCGAGTTCCTCGTCCGATTCATAAAGAGTCTGCGGCTTACGACCATCGCTCATCTTCACACCTATCGTTTCATCTGTATCCGTAGAGGATAGTGCGATATTCTGGACCCGGCTCGTGATTACTGTACAACGTTCAGAAAGAACATTCAGACAAAGAGAGAGATGATCACGCTCAAGCTCAAGAACGACTCAGACCTTCTTCCCAGCAAAACCACCATGCCAAGTAGAAAAAAAGAGGGTGATGTTCATCACCCTCTTTGTTATCCTGACAGAGCTGCTGGCCGCCTAGTCGCGTACGTTCTATTCGAGACCCTTCACCAGATTAGGCTTTGCGAGGTCAGTTCCGTAGTCTGATTTGGTCTGTTTCGATGCATACCCCCAGCCTGGTTGAGGCTCGCAATTCCAGCACGGAGCCGATCCTGTGTATTCGCCGATCGTCGTGTCAACTATCCCTCCGATCTTGCCCGGTATCACTCCACCCGCGATACCGCCCGTCATGCTACCGCTGCTCGTTTCAATCCCTCGCTCAGTTGACGGGTCAGGGCGCTGCCCCAGGCCACCGAATCCTGCCAGCTTCTCATTCCTGCGCAACACATAGACTTCGCGAACGATTTTCCGACCCGTCCCAAATTCCTGATGAGGAGTCGTCGCCTCGACGACCTGCAGAGAAATGTCATCCCCCGCATTTAAGGTTCGGATTTGATCCATGTTGGTTCGCTCATCAAAAAACACCACGAGCGAATTCATGGCTCCCAAACCGGCTCGGCCTTCGTCATGCGAGCTCCCGCCCGTCTCCAGATGCATCTTCCCCCCGGGAAAATCGATCGCGAGCACGCGCCCATAAATGGTTTCCGGCAATGAAAGACGGTCGAGAAACGCATTCCGATCGAACGCTTGTACGCGGTTGGCGTGCCCGGAAACGTCGCCAACCCCGGTTCCCACGCCCATCGCGGATCCACCAGACGATTGCTGAAGGCGCTCTTGAGCTTTTGCAACGCCTCCGGAGCCGACCAACAAAATCGCGGCCCCCAGTGCCAACACCTTACGCATGGACTGCCTCCTTGTGAGTAAAAGCATGGTGTGGTGCGAAAGAATACGCCGATATCGTGAACATCCTCGCGACAACGATCGTCAACAAAATTAAATTGATAAAATCCTCATCCATGTAGGTTTATCGAACCCTAGGCTAACTGCATGTCACTGTCAAGAGGGGAACACTCAATCTTCTACCTTCTACAGCATCGTGGTGCCCGGAGGGAGGGTCGAACTCCCACTCTCTCGCGAGAACCGGATTTTGAGTCCGGCGCGTCTGCCAGTTCCGCCATCCGGGCCTAACTCTTCGCACGACCTTACTCTCAGGGGCGCTTTTGTAACACGACAGCCCTCTACGGTCAATGAGAGACGAAGAGCCGTGCCCGCATCTCTTTTTTCCCAATCCGAGGTTTGCTATAGTGCATGGTGCGGCTCGTCCTGATGAATCTCTCATGTCCACCTTTCAACACCGTTCATTGAAAAACGTTGCACAAACAATTTACACGAACAAGGAGTATTACGGACATGGCAGAAGTAGCGTGCGTGACATGCGGACAGAACGGAGAAGCCATCACTTCTCCTCTTTTTCTTGGAAAGCTCGAGGCAGAGGTGAAAGCCAAAGTCTGTCAAAGTTGTTGGAAAAAGTGGGAAGGGATGCGGGTCATGATCATCAATGAATACCGCGTCAATCTCGGTGATGAAAGCGGTCGTGAGCTGGTCAGGAAACAGATGAAAGCCTTCTTAAAGCTGGGAGAACCCGTCGATTCGTCCAAAGTGGCGGAAAACTACCGGCCTCTCGATCAATAAAAAATAGATGCGAACGTGCTCGCAGGGCGCCTTCGTCGCCCAACTCGATCTCCGTTTTGTGTGGACGTATGATTCCCGCTTGGTCTTCATGGATCGAGGCCTTTCATCGAACGGCCCTTCATTGACAGTTGAATCGAGAAGTGCTACGTTTACTCGCTTTACTTTCACCAGTGCGCGTTGCTTCAAAGCAATGAAGCGGGAACCAATGGCATGATCACCCAAATGCACGTCAAGGGGTTGATGTTTGACCCCTACAACAACGCCTACATCGTGATCTTGCGCGATGAGAACCAATCCGAAATGCTGCCGATTTGGATTGGGAAACCGGAGGCGAGTTCCATCAGTTTGGCCATGGAGAATATTTCACCGCCTCGTCCGATGACCCATGATTTCATGAAGGCATACTTGGATGCGGTCAATGCCAAGGTCATCAGTGTCGTCATCACCGACCTGAACGAAAATACCTATTTCGCCAAAATCCACCTGATGTACGGCGATTCGGAGTATACGGTAGATTCCAGGCCGAGCGATGCCATCGCGCTGGCGCTGCGGTCGGAAGCCCCGATTTTCGTCAATGAATCGGTCATCAAAAAACAAAGCTCGGAAGAGCTCGATCAGTGGCTGGAAAATTTGAAGCCGGAAGATTTTGGAAAACTGGATTCCTGAGACCATGCCTGAACCGACGATCGAGCCTGGAGAGCCGTTGCTTCAACTATCCGTTGACCGTGTTCTTGACGACTCGGCCACCGACACTCGTATCGTCGTCCTGTCGCGCACCGACGTTCACACGGAACACCTCATGATCTGGGTAGGAGCATCGGAAGGTGAAGCAATCCGACGGGCGTTGGACGTTTCGGTCACCCCAAGACCCATGAGCCACGATCTGATAAAAAATTTCGGGGAACATCTCGGCATAACGATGACGCAAGTGGTTCTTACGGATGTGAAAAACAATACGTACTTCGCGACTGTTTACGTCGAAAGCAAGGGAGTAACTCGAACCATTGACGCAAGACCGAGCGATGCTATCGCGTTGGCGCTGCGTTGTCATGCCCCAATCTACGTCACGCAGGATGTCTGGAAGCGGAGGAGCGGTCAAAACCTTGAAGCATGGTTGAGCAAAGCCGAATCAAAAAATTTCGGCGCGCAGGAAGTTTAACTTAATCGCTTTGTGGAAACGACAGCGGGGAGAGATGCAATGACTTATTTTGAAAAACCGGCCAATGTGCGACAGACGTGGTACCTGGTCAATGCCGAAGGGAAAATCCTCGGACGGCTCGCCGCCCGAGTTGCAGCCCTCTTAAGAGGAAAGCATCGTTCCACATTCACCCCTCATGTTGACATGGGAGACCACGTCATTATCGTGAATGCAGAAAAGATCCGATTAACAGGCAACAAGATGAAAACCAAGCTGTACCGTCGCCACACCGGCTACCCCGGCGGCCTGAAGACCACCTCGGCCGAACATCTCTTTCGAAAAGATCCCTCGCAGTTGCTTGTTCAAGCCATTGAGGGGATGCTTCCCAAAAACCCACTTGGAAACGGCATGGCCAGAAAACTCCGGGTCTACACCGGCCCGGATCACCCGCATCATGCACAACAGCCGGAACTGATTTCCTTATAACACCACGCGACAGGACAGACGGAAGGAGACAACTCTCATGGCAGGGGCACTACACTATGCAACAGGTCGCAGGAAATGTGCAGTCGCAAGGGCATGGGTGAGCGGAACCGGCGGCGAAATCACGATTAATGAAAAACCGCTGGAACAGGCTTTTCCCCGTCTCACCTTGCGACAGATCATTCAATTTCCACTCGAGTTAGCCGGGCTTCTTGGAAAGTGCTCGATCAACGCGACCGTGTACGGTGGCGGACCGGCAGGACAAGCCGGGGCGCTTCGACATGCCATTGCGAGAGCCCTCGTCGTCATGAATCCATCGACTCGTCCCACTCTCAAGAAAGAAGGACTCCTGACGAGAGACTCGCGCGTCAAAGAGCGAAAGAAGTACGGGCAGAAAGGCGCTCGCAAACGCTTCCAATATTCCAAGCGGTAACGGTCTGGGAGGACCGGCTGGTGATGGACGGGACGGCGTTGTGCCTTTCCGTCCTTGGGTTGGAAAGAGCCGCTGGCTTTCTCGTTTTTTATCAAGGCTGCCAACACCATGCCCAAGACATTCCGGGTCGCCATTGCAGGGGCCAGCGGTTATGCCGGTGCCGAACTTGTTCGGCTTGCCGCCCTCCATCCCTATTACAAAATCACCGCCGTGACATCAGAGAAATCGGTCGGCCAACCGGTTGCCTCCGTCTTTCCCAGCTTAACAGGCATTGTCGATCATCGTTTTGAATCGTTGGCGCCCGAGGCCCTGGCCGAACGAGCCGACGCTGTGTTCTTGGCCCTTCCCCACACCAAATCGCAAGATCCGGTCGCTTCCTGTGTACGCGCGGGACTTTTTGTCGTTGATCTAAGTGCAGATTACCGTCTCAAGAATGCCGCCGCTTATGAGTCTTGGTACCAAACACCACACAAGCATACGGAATTATTGAAGAAGGCTGTCTACGGTTTGCCGGAACTCCATCGGCATGCGATTGCCAAGACAACGCTAGTTGCCTCTCCCGGCTGCTATCCCACAGCCGCGATCCTTCAGTTGGCTCCCCTTGCTTCCCGGAAGCTCATTCAACCGGACTTGATCGTCATCGACGCCAAATCCGGCATCTCCGGCGCAGGGCGAAGCCCGGCATTGCCCTATCACTTTCCGGAAGCCCATGAATCGCTCGAACCCTACAAGATTGGAACCCATCGCCATGTCCCTGAAATTGAACAGGAGTTGGCGGGAATCCTCGGATCGCCGAGGCAGGTGACCGTCACCTTCACGCCCCATTTAGTACCCATGAATAGAGGGATCCTGAGCACGGCCTACTGCAAATTGACACATCCGACCACCATCGACGAGCTCCGAACCCTCTACGCGGACTTTTACAAAGGAGAGCGGTTCGTCCGGGTGTTTGGCGATATTGTCCCTAATCCTCGCTATCTTAAAGGTTCAAACTTTTGCGACGTCGGCGTGTACTTGGACGCTCGCACCGGATGGGTCGTGACGGTTGCAGCCCTTGACAACCTGGTCAAGGGTGCGGCCGGCCAAGCCATCCAGGCGATGAACTTGATGATGGGCCTTCCCGAAGACTGCGGGTTGACGGCCCCGAGCAGTTATCCGTGATAGCCACCGGTCTTCGCCGCGCGCTCTCTGGAAAACGACGGTGAAAAACGATCGCGCACAAGGCGTGACGGCGCCGATAGGTTTTCAAGCAGCCGGCCTCCACTGTGGAATCAAGAAGGCCGGAATTCCCGATCTTGCTCTCATCGTCTCAGAGGTCACCGGACCGATCGCCGGCGTTTTCACAAAGAACCGCGTTCAGGCCGCTCCCGTACAACTCAACCGTCTGCATCTCGGTCGCCGCCAAGGTCGCGCGATCATCGTGAACAGCGGAAATGCCAACGCCTGTACAGGGACGGATGGACTCATCGCGGCAAAAGCCATGGCGTCGACGGTCGCACGGGCTCTCTCCATTCCTACTCATCAGGTGTTCGTCGGTTCGACCGGCGTGATCGGCCGTCCCCTGCCCATCGACCGGATCATCAGCCACATCCCGACTCTGATCGCCCGACTCAGTCCTCACGGAGGGAAGCAGGCTGCTCGCGCAATCCTGACGACCGATTTGAGACCGAAAACCGTCGTTGTCCGAGGTCGTATGAACGGGACGACCATCACCATCGGCGGGATTGCCAAAGGCTCCGGCATGATTCATCCCAATATGGCTACCATGTTGGCCTTTCTCACCACCGACGCGGTCATCGAACCGGCGACGCTCCAACGGGCTCTGACGTCGGTGGTCAATCGCTCCTTCAACTGCATCACCGTGGACGGCGACACCAGCACCAATGACATGGTCCTGTGCTTGGCCAACGGCATGGCTCGAAACCGGCCAATCCAAGAGGGAACTCGCCACTATCGCGCGTTTGAGCACATGTTACGCGAAGCCTCGGAACAACTCGCGCTTGCCATATGCCGAGACGGTGAAGGAGTGACCAAAGTCGTCAAGATCGCGGTGTGCGGCGCCAAAACCGACATCGCGGCCAAACAGGTGGCTGCCACCGTCGCAACGTCCAATCTTGTCAAAACCGCTCTGTTCGGAGAAGATGCCAATTGGGGACGCATCATGGCGGCAATTGGCCGATCAAACGTCCCGATTGATCCGAAGAGAATCATGGTTCGTTTTGGTGACGTCGTCATGGTCAGAAAGGGAACAGGGACCGGTCTTGACGCCGAGCGAAAAATCGCCCGGGTCTTCAAACAACGCGAGTTTACCATCTCAATCGACCTCGGACAGGGTAAGGCCCGCGCGCACATGTGGACGACCGATCTCTCCTATGAGTACGTCCGCATTAATGCCAGCTACCGATCATAACGGCTCCGTTAGGCAGCACTTCAACCATCCTGCTCTCGCTTCTCTCCTGGCTTGCTATTGACGAGCCAACGTTCATCCTGATCGGACGACCCCATTGATGAAATCCTGTTCTCTCAACCGCTTGAAAATGCTCAGCGACTATGGTAGCGTGCCTCCGCTTTGCAGATGATTACTTGTCAACTCGTCTCATCCATCGGGATAGGGACCGTACTTCTTCAAAATTCAACATCAGCGTACGCGCTGCTCGGCTTGAGACTAAGGGGCTGCTCCCCTCGCCCGTTTCACGGGCGTTCTGCAAGCCTTGAAGGGAGGTGAACGCATGGGAGTGGTGACGATCAAGGAGCTATTGGAAGCCGGAGTGCACTTCGGCCATCAGACGAATCGCTGGAATCCAAAGATGAAAAAATTTCTCTTCGGTGAGCGGAATGGAATCTATATCATTGATCTACAACAGACCCTTGATCGTCTTAACCAAGCCTACGCGTTCGTCCGCGACACCGTTGCGGCCGGCGAATCAATCTTATTCATCGGAACCAAACGGCAGGCGGCCGAGATTCTCGAAGAAGAAGCCAAACGAGCGAACGCGTTCTTCGTCAATCAACGTTGGCTCGGAGGGATGCTGACGAATTTTCAGACCATCCGTCGCAGCATCGACAAAATGAAAAAACTGGAGACGATCCTGGAAAATCCTGCCGAGCACGGCCTCAAGAAGAAAGAAATCCTACTGATGCAAAAGAACGTCGCCAAATTGCAAAAATACCTCTCCGGGATCAGAAACATGCGGACACTTCCAGGAGCCATCTTTGTGCTCGACACGAGAATCGAACGGATTGCTGTTCAAGAAGCCGTGCGACTGGACATTCCCGTCATCGCCATTCTTGACAGCAACTGTGATCCAGACAATATTGCATACCCGATCCCCGGTAACGACGACGCCATCCGCTCCATCAAGCTTATCACCTCAAAAATCGCCGATGCCTGCATCGAAGGCGCCCATCTCAAAGCACAACGAGACGAGGCCGAATTTCAGACCGTACCGGAAACTGGTGAGAAGAAACAGACCGTCCGTCTTGAGAGCGTTCCAGCATCATAGACGGACAACCATTCATCGTGCTCTACCGGGTTTCAACAGAACGACCACAAAAAGGATAACGGACCATGGCGGGATTAAGTCAGTTGGTCAAGGAACTTCGCGAAAAGACCGGCGCCGGCATTCTGGATTGCCAGAAGGCTTTGGCCGAAAACGGCAACGATATAGAGAAGGCCGTCGATTATCTGCGACAAAAAGGCCTGGCGGCAGCGGCAAAAAAATCCGGGCGCGAGACAAACCAGGGTCTTGTCCATGCTTATATCCACATGGGGGGGAAAATCGGGGTGCTGATCGAAGTTAATTGTGAAACGGACTTTGTCGCACGCAACGATGAGTTCAAAATCTTCGTCAACGATCTTGCCCTCCAGATCGCGGCGGCCAAGCCGTTGTACGTCAAACGCGAAGATATCCCCAAGGATCTCATCGAAAAGGAACGGGCGATTTACGAGGGGCAAGCGAAAGAGATGGGAAAACCTCCCGCCGCCTGGCCCAAAATCGTCGAGGGGAAGCTTGAAAAATTCTATCAGGAATCCTGCTTGCTGGAGCAGGCCTTCATTAAAGACCCGGCTATCACCATCAAGGATCTCCTGGCCCAAAAGATCGCAAAAATTGGAGAGAACATTAACATCCGACGATTCGTCCGCTACCAACTGGGCGAGGCATGAGCGGAGCTAAATACCATCGCCTCCTTCTCAAGGTCAGCGGTGAGATGCTAGCCGGCGAGCAAGGGTACGGGATTCAGCCATCCGTTCTCGAAAGCCTGGCCGAAGAAATTCGGTCCGTTGTCGAACTCGACGTGCAAGTAGCTCTTGTGATCGGGGGCGGGAACATTTTTCGGGGAATTGCCGCTAGTGCTTCGGGTATGGAACGTGCTTCGGCGGATTACATGGGCATGCTCGCTACGGTGCTCAACGCCTTGGCTTTGCAGAACGCTTTGGAGCGCGTGGGTATCATGACGCGTGTGCAATCTGCGATTGAAATGCGACAACTGGCAGAGGGCTATATCCGCCGCCGGGCCATCCGGCACTTGGAAAAACATCGAGTGGTCATTTTTGCGGGAGGCACGGGCAACCCCTACTTTTCGACCGACACCGCCGCCGCCCTCCGTGCTATGGAAATCGGCGCCCAAGTCATCATGAAGGGTACAAAAGTCGACGGCATTTACGATGACGACCCTGTCAAGAATCCGACAGCCAAAAAGTATTCGGAGATTCCCTTCCTTTCGATCTTGAATCAAAATCTTAAAGTCATGGACGCAACGGCGATCAGTCTCTGCATGGACAACAATCTGCCCTTGATCGTCTTCAATCTCAAAGTGGCGGGCAATTTCCGGCGCGTGGCCATGGGTGAACCGATCGGCACACTGGTCACGCCGAGCAATCGTTGACTTCATCGCGGAGCCTTACAATGTCAGGCGCAACTCCCGTTCATCAAAAACTCACCCATCAGATGGAGCAAGCTGTCGAGCACTTGAAACGAGAGCTTTCCGGCCTCAGAACCGGCCGAGCTTCCGTGGCCCTCCTTGACGGTATCCGGGTCGACTATTACGGTACCATGACCCCGTTGAAACAGATCGCCAACATTTCGACGCCGGAGGCGCGATTGATCACCATTCAGCCCTGGGAGCCGAATCTAATTAAAGAGATCGAAAAAGCCCTGTCCACTTCAGGATTGGGCGTCACGCCGTCCAATGACGGCAAGATCATCCGCGTGCCTCTTCCTCCCCTCACGGAAGAACGTCGAAAAGAGCTGACCAAGATCTGTAAAAAACACGGTGAGGACACGAAGGTGCACATCCGCGGCTTTCGGCGCGACGCCAACGAAGAATTGAAAAAACTTCAGAAAGAGGCCAAACTGACCGAGGACGAGCTGCGCAAGGCCGAACAAGAAACGCAAAAGATCACCGATCAGTTCGTACACAAGATCGACGAGATCATCAAAAAAAAGGAACAGGAGATCATGGAAGTCTGATTTTCGGATTTCCGGCTTCTTTCACGCGTGCCGACTCTTTCGACATTCCTCCCAACCTCCGCAACCGTCGATCTGACTGCCCTAGCCCACAATCTGACTCAATTCCGAAATTTTCTCCCTCCCAGTTGCGGCGTGATGGCGGTGATCAAGGCCAACGCCTATGGTCACGGTGCCGTCGAAACGGCCAGGACACTGCTACGCCACGGCGTATCCCATGTCGCCGTCGTCTCAATCGAAGAAGGCGTCATCCTGCGTCATGCCGGCATCACCGGACCGATCGTCGTGCTCGGCCCTCTGTTCCACGAACAGGTCAGAGACCTTTTGGCTCATCAGCTCACCCCTGTCGTGAGCGACATCGCCTTGTTGCCGGTTCTGGCGGAGGCAGCCTCCTCATTTCCCGTCCCGTACCCGATTCATCTCAAAGTAGAAACCGGCATGGGACGGCTGGGGCTGTCGCAGGAAGAACTTGCGGCTCTCTTTGGCAGCCGTCGGTTTCCTACCACCCTCCAATTGGAAGGTCTCATGACACATCTGGCCGACACCGATGGTCCCTCTCCAGACATGACGCAGGAACAACTGGCTCGATTTCGGGATGCCATCGACACCGTGACGGCAAGCGGATTCAGAGTGCCGCTTATCCATGCCGCCAACAGCGGCGGAGCCATCCGTTTTCCTGAAGCCTGCTTTTCGCTCGTTCGGCCCGGTATCATGCTGTACGGCTATCACACGCTGCCGAACTCCGTGGCCGTACCGGACTTAAAGCCGGTGCTGTCTCTGCGGACGACCGTCGCACAAGTACGCACCATCTTGCCAGGACACAAGGTCAGCTACAATGGCACCTTTACGGCGCGACGGAAAACGACCCTCGCCGTGTTGCCAGTCGGCTACGCAGACGGCGTCAATCGACGGCTCTCAAATCGTGGGTTTGTCCTGATTCGGGGACATCGAGCTCCGATCGTGGGGCTGGTCTGCATGGATATGATCATGGTCGATGTCACACATATTCCCGGAATCACAGTCGGCGACGAAGCGGCGCTCATCGGCCGCCAGGGAAACGAACAGATCACGGCTCACGATGTCGCGCAATGGGCCGAGACCATTCCCTACGAAGTCCTATGCTCGATCGGTCCACGGATCCCAAGACAATACCTCGCCGCGTAACTCAAATTCCTGCGGTCCGATCGAGATCATCTGCGCCGGACTGTCCAACCACCTGTTTAGGGCTCGTCATCCGCAAGACCGTCGACCGACAGACAGAACACTCAGCTTCGCGCACACCTTCTCGGTACAGTCCGCACGATACCACCTCAACACGATTTAGACGTGAACCTGAAAGAGCGTCACCCCTGGATGCAACGTCGCTTGGGGGAGAATGGTCTTATGCATGGCAAAGGTGGGTAACCGCTCCACGGCTTCTTCCCACAAGATCCGAAAACCGGCTCGTGCCAGCTCAACCCCGTAACATGCCGGACCTACGACAAACGCATGGCCTCCCCGTCTGACACGATGGAGTAGCAACGCCGTGCTGCGCTCCAGGGCGACCGGCTCTTCGAAGTCTTCATAGGGCAGCCATACATAGGCGAGATCGGCCTGCCATCCGACGGGAACCGGCTCGCTTCCAGTGCAAAATCTCGCCCGGCTCAACCAGTCCCACCGTCCTAGTTCCGCGCAAAGAGCCCACATCCGCTGGGCTTGTTTCATGGCAAACGCCGGCCGGTGGACCAGAACGACCAGGTCACGGGGTCGGTCAAACGGAAGACAGGTGGCGATGACGGCGTCTCCGTTATCGATCAAAATGCGATCGGCCAGCGCGACAATCTTTGCGATCTCGCGGTCCTGCTCCGTCAAGTCTTGGAGATAATCGGCCACAAACGGTTGGGCGGCCACCTCCTCGATCGGAGTGTCATCCTGTGGATACAGCGGAACCGCTCCAAAGGCTGCGCTCGGATCCACAACCGGCACCCCGGCTTGAAACACAATCCGCCAATCAACCGGACTGGGAGGGGGTACGGCCCCCGACGGTAACAAAGAAGTGCCGTGGATGTTGATCACCATCTGCTTCCGGTCTTGTCGATCACGTAACTCGATGACCCCGTTCTGCACCGTGACAGTTCGATCCCATGGAGCAAACCGATGCGTTGCCGGATTGACATAAGGTAATCCCGATCCGTCGTCCGCCAGTGTGGCTTTCTCGATACGTGTTCCTTGCACCGTCAGACACAACAGCGGCTGGTTATAAAAATACCGGACAGGGGGGTCCGGCGACGGAGTCCAGGTAATCTCATGAGAGCGAACTTGATCCATAAAAATAGCGGCCGCATCCCCTCCCGCCGGCGCATGAGGCACAAAAAACCTGCAAAACAAGAGCCAGGCTGCTTTGGACGGATAGGTTGGAATGCCCCGGTAACGGAGCGGGCGAGGGTTTTGCACTCCTTCGTTCTGATCATCGTAGAGCCCGCGAATCAATTCAAAGACCGCCGAACCAGTTCCGGGCAACAGCGACTGAAAGAGCTCAACAACGGGAAGAAAATCTATCCGGTCCCAGTGCATGGCTCCCATACAGGCCATGAAGCGAGCCGATGCAAAGGTCCCATCGTCCAACACGTAGAGAGCATCTTTTCTGTGGCGGATGGTCGCAATCCCCCGCTCGTCGATGCTCAGATCTTCATCCCCATAAAATGCCCGAATTTCCTCGATCGACACCCCCAGCGTCCGCGCCGCCATGGCGCGCAAATCATCCGGTGCGATCCGCTCCCAACCGGGCTTTCGGGCCAGATCCAGGCTCGTTGCATTCACCAAGCCGCCCGGCAGAAGTCCAATCCATCGTCCCCAATCAAGCCGAATACGCGCCCTCGCAAGCGTGACGGTTCCACCATCGCTCGATGCCCATTCGCACTCATGCAGCGGATGACCGGCAGGATCCGTCGCCAAAAACCGTCGGCCGTCAGGGCGGTAAAAAACCATGTGTCCCGTCGGACGAACGACCATTCGCCCTCCGATTTCTTGAAAGTGCTCGGCAAGCGCACGTGTGGATGGAAAGCAGAAATGATCGGGATTCTGTAGAGCGAAGGAAACCGGATCAGGAGACATTCAGGCGCGAAGCTGGCCACTTCCCAGCACGATAAATTTGAAGCAGGTCAATTCTTCAAGACCCATCGGCCCTCTCGCATGGATCCGGGACGTGCTGATCCCGATCTCGGCTCCGAGACCGAATTGGTAGCCGTCGTTCAAGCGGGTCGAAGCATTGACCAGAACCGCACTGGCATCGACTTCCTTCAGAAAACGCATCGCCCGTCCATAGTCCGACGTGACGATCGCTTCCGTATGCCGCGATCCGTACTGTGCAATGTGATCCATGGCTTCGTCGATATTCTTGACCACCTTGACCGCCAAGACCAGATCGAGAAATTCTTTTCCATAGTCCTGTTCACTTGCCGGCTTCGCCTCCGGAATCAATTGGCAGGTCTTTGGACATCCGCGAATTTCGACCTTGGCCGACAGCAGACTGGGGGCAAGCTTAGGCAAAAACGTCCGGGCGACCGTCTGATGAACCAGCAACGTCTCCATGGCGTTACATGTCGAGGGGCGCTGCACCTTCGCATTGACACAGATCGCGTGGGCCATCTCGAGGTCAGCCGAAACGTCCACATAGATATGGCACACGCCGGCATCATGTTTGACCACCGGAATCGTCGAGTGTTCGGCAATCAATCGCATGAGGGATTCACCCCCTCGGGGAATGATCAAATCAATAAAGCGATCCTGCTTGAGCAGCACCGGCACCAAGTCGCGATCGGGCCGGTCCATAAAGGTAATGGCGCCTGGTGGCACACCGGCTTTTTCGGCCGCCTCCGAGAGAGTGGCGGCAATGGCCGTATTGGAATGAATCGCTTCGCTTCCCCCCCGCAGCACACAGACATTTCCCGATTTCAAGCAGAGAGCCGCGGAATCCGCCGTCACATTGGGACGCGACTCGTAGATAATGCCGATTACGCCGATCGGAACGCGCACGCGACCCACCTTCATCCCATTGGGCCTCGTCCACATCGATGGCATCACACCGACTGGATCCGGCAGTTTCGCCACTTCGCGGATCCCGGTGGCCATCTCCGCAATCCGCTGCTGCGTCAGACGCAGACGATCCGCCATGGCTTTTTTGTCCGGGGCATTCCCAAAGGCATCGAGATCACGGCGATTGGCCTCCAACAATTCCTCCGTGTTGGCTTCAAGCGCCTCCGCCATGGCCAGCAACGCCTGATTCTTGACGGCTGTTGATAACGATGCCATCTTTCCGGACGCCTGTTTAGCCTTAGAAACCAGCCTCACAACGTATTCAGAAGCCGATTGGTCCATTGATTCAGATGGTTGGCCCGAAATGTTCAATTCCATGGAAAAAGAAGGTGAGCCGGCTACACGCGATTGTCGCGGAGCATGTAGCGCGAAGAATACTCCTCCCCCCTGAAGTCGTCAAGGCGGCATCATCTCCTCTCATCAATAAGTTTCCGTGATAACGCAGACACTTGCTGATTCCTCACACATGTGGCACAGTGGAGCAGGTTTTTTACTGAGTTTCCTGCATTCACTCATCATTCTACGCATCCGGAGGTAGCCGAACGATGACACAGAATTTGAACCGGTCGATTGCAGTCGTGGGGCTGGGTTATGTCGGACTGCCCATTGCTATCGCCTTTGGAAAACTGGCTCCTGTCATTGGGTTCGACATCAATAGATCCAAAGTCGAAGAACTCAAGCGCGGAGTTGATCGAACGGGAGAAGTGACGAAAGAAGACCTCCAAGCCGCACGCGTGCACTACACTTCCGATCCCGCTGATCTCAAAAAGGCCGATTTCATCATCGTCGCCGTGCCCACCCCTATCAACGAAGCACTCCAGCCGGATCTGAAAGCGCTCCGCATGTCCTCTGAAACGATCGGCGCCAACATGGCCCGTGGGACCATCGTCGTCTATGAATCGACCGTCTATCCGGGTGTCACAGAAGAAGTCTGCCTTCCGATTTTAGAGAAGACGTCTGGCATGAAGGGAGGAGTGGACTTTAAAGTCGGCTATTCCCCCGAACGAATCAATCCCGGCGACAAAGAACACACCCTCGAAAAGATCATCAAGGTGGTAGCGGCCCAAGACGCCGAGTCGCTGGAGATTGTGGCTCAGACCTATGGCCGGGTGGTCAAAGCAGGAATCCATCGAGCTCCCAGTATTAAGGTCGCGGAGGCCGCCAAAGTGATCGAGAACACGCAGCGCGACCTCAACATCGCCTTGATGAACGAACTGGCGTTGATCTTTCACCGACTCGGGATCGACACCAAATCGGTGTTGGATGCGGCTGGAACCAAGTGGAATTTCCTTAAATTTTCTCCTGGGCTTGTCGGAGGTCACTGCATCGGGGTTGATCCTTATTATCTGACAGCCAAGGCTGAATCGGTCGGCTACCACCCGCAGGTCATTCTGGCCGGGCGGCGCATCAACAACGGGATGGGAAAGTTTGTTGCTGAACACACGGTGAAATTACTGACCCAACGTTCTCACCTAACGAATGAGCTGAGAGTTGGCATACTGGGGCTGACGTTCAAGGAAAACGTACCCGATCTCCGAAACAGCAAGGTGCCCGATATCGTCAAAGAACTTGGCGAATACGGGATCACTGTGCTAGTCCACGACCCATTGGCTGATCACGAAGAAGCTGTGGCGGAATACGGCATTCATCTGGCCGACTGGAGCCACATGAGAGAACTTGATGGCATCGTCATTGCCGTCGCCCACCGGACATACCAAGACATGAAGACTGCGGAACTTCTGCAACTGCTCCGCAGTCCCCAAAACGGCGTGGTCATCGACGTGAAAAGCATCCTGAACCCCGCCGAACTGCCTGATTCCATCAAGTATTGGAGATTGTAGTCTCTTCTTTACTCGTACCGTAGCGCTTCAATCGGGTTCAACCTGGCGGCCTTATGAGCCGGGTAGAGCCCGAAGAAAAGCCCCACTCCCGTGGAAAGCAAGACAGCCATCGCGATCGCATCCAGAGGAATCATCGTCGGCCATCCGGCCGTCCGTGTGACAATGCGAGCCCCGACGACACCGCCGATCACACCAAGAAGACTGCCCACAAAACTCAGGACCAGCGCCTCGCTAAGAAATTGCATGAGAATGTGATACCGCCTCGCTCCGACGGCGATGCGAATCCCGATCTCTCTGGTCCGCTGAGTAATGGACACCAAGAGAATGTTCATGATTCCTATTCCGCCCACCAAGAGCGAGACGGAGGCGGCCACCAGCAGCATGCCCATCATGGTCTGGCTGGTTTCTTCCTGCACTTGAGCGATATCCCGTTGGGTTCGGATGGTGAAGTCATCGGGTTGCTCCTCGCCCAAGCGATGTCGCTGGCGCAAAATCCGTCTGATTTCATCAACTGCCACACCCAAGTCTTCTTCGCGTTCTGTCGCGGCAAGAACAGCTCCGACTAAACCGGCGAAGAATTGCACACCGAACACCTGCCGCTCCGCCGTGGAAAACGGAATGAACACCGCATCATCTTGATCCCCTCCTTCGGCGGATTGCCCCTTGGCGACCAAGACACCAATGACCCGAAAGGGAACGTTCTCGATTCTGACGATGGCCCCCACCGGATCTTCCCCAGGATCGAACAGATTCTCCACCACGGTTCGGCCGAGCACGGCAACTCGGCTTAGAGATTCCACATCGGTATCCGAAAATACCGTCCCGCTCTCAGCGGGCCATTGTCGGACCGAGAAAAATCCTGGAGAAGCTCCGTACACATTGACTCTCCAGTTTCGCGCGCCATGGGCAACCTGAAGTCCCTTCCGCTTGATCCACGCCACCTCCCGCAATCGCGGAACCTGGCTTTTGATCTCCCTCGCATCCGCCGCTGTCAGCGTGGCTTTACCCCCCAATCCAGTCCGCACGCCCCCCACCGTCGTCGCGCCAGGCAAAATCAGAATCACGTTGGTTCCCATACTGGCTATTTGCGCCTGGACCGTAAAACGTGCTCCTTGTCCGATTCCGATGATCATGATCACAGCGCCGACACCGACCATAATGCCCAGCATCGTTAAGCTAGCCTGCAATCGGTTCTGCTGGAGAACACGAACGGAGTTGAAAACGGTGAGGAACGCGAATCGAGTCATCATCCTTGGAGATCCCAAACTCCGATGCGTTTTAACAGACAACCACTACCATGCACCAAGACGGCAAAATCCGCAATGGATCAAACCGGCCACGAGTCGCCGCCCAAGCAGGAAACACTTCCTAATTGACTACCAACCCCTCTCGCTCAATAATGCCACAGGTTAGGAAGACACACGGCTCCCACCGAACGCGGCAAGGGTCCATTTACAAGGGGAGATGGCTTATGACCGGACGGACAAATACCCTGCGGAACCTGTCTTTCATGTTCCCGATCGTACTTTTTGTGCTCGGCTGCAATTCAAGCTCGCCTGAATCCCAAAAGGCCAGACACCTCGAACGAGCCGCGAGCTTCTTGGAAAAAGGACAGCTCCAAGAGGCACTGATCGAATACATGAACGTGACCAAGACGGACCCTGCCAACGCCGAAGCCTACTATCAAATGGCACTCATTCACTTGAAGCTTGGCGGCATCACCAATCTTCAAAAGGCCTTCGCGGAATTGAACCGAACACTCGAACTCAACAAGGACAACCGCGACGCCCGGCTCAAAATCGGCGAGCTGTATTTGATGGGGAACGAGCCCGCCAAGGCTAGAGAGCAAGTCGATCTCATCTTGGCGTCTGCCCCTCAAGATCGGGATGCCCTGGCGATTCGCGGACGCAGCTTGATCAATGAAAGACGCTATCAAGAGGGAATCGTAGAGCTAAAAAAGCTGCTGGCTCTCGATCCTACCGACCCCGGCGTTTATATCGAACTGTCCCGCGCCTACTTTTTCGCCAATGACCGAGCTTCCGCCGAAGCCATCCTCCGTCAGGGTCTCACGGCTAATCCCAGCTCTCTCGACCTCCCATTGGCAATGGGTGATCTTCATCTTTCCTCCGGCAAACCTGATCAAGCGGAATCCATGTTCAAACGAGTCGTGGACATCGCACCGGACAACGAACCGGCTCGACTACGTCTTGCCACTTTCTATCAACTCACCAACAAACCGGCGGAGGCAGAAGCTGTTCTTCAACAATGGGCGGCGGCTTATCCTCAAGACGAACGGCCGCATGTCCATTTAGGCGATTTCTTTACTTCGCTGGGCGTGCGCGACAAAGCCCTCGCCAGCTACCAACAGGCCTTGCAAGTAAACGCGACGTCCGCTGTCGCCCGTGACAAGTTGATTTCTCTGCTGCTGGACCTCGGCAAAACAAACGAAGCCGAGCCGCAGATCAAATCCATCCTTGAGAAAAACGCGCGAGACCTGTCCGGCCGCTTTTTCAACGCCAGACTCTCACTCGCGAAAGGCAAGGTCGACGAAGCGATAACGCTCTTTCAAACGCTCGCCAATGAAGAAGCTCAATTTGCGCCGGCCCACTATTTTCTGGGCATCGCCTACTTGAGAAACCGCCAAATCCCCCAAGCGCGAGCGGCTTTCACCCAAGCCGTCAAGCTGAACCCTGCCATGCCTGAAGCCCGCACGGCCCTGGCCGAACTCTTTCTCAACGAAGGGTCATTTGATTTGGCACTGGAGCATGCCCAAGCCGCCGTCCAATTAAATCCCCGGAACGTGTCGGCTGCGTTTATTGCCGGTGACGCGTATCTCCGAAAAGGGGACTTTGCTAAAAGCAAGCAGGTGTACCAGGCGATTGGCAACGCCTTACCCAAGGAAGCCCTGGTCCCCTACCGCCTCGGTCTTGTCGCCCGCGCTGAGAAGAATGATGCCAAAGCGATCGCGTATTTTGAGGAAGCCTTGGCCCTTAAACCAGGGGCCATTGAACCGATCGTCCAAATTGCGGCAATCAAAGTCGCGCAAGGAAAACCGGTCGAAGGGCGCGAACGGCTGCTCCGTCAGATGGCTGCGGCGCCCCAGAGTGCTCAACACGAAAATCTGCTCGGCGAACTCTGGCTGGCGACACAAAACCTGGACCAGGCGGAAAAGTCTTTTAAAAAGGCGATCGAATTGGACAACTCCCTCCTTGTCGCCTACATGAACCTTGGGCAACTCTATTATCAGACTGAGAAAATTGACCAGGCTGCCGCTGAATATCAGGCAGTCGTGGACAAGGAACCACAGGCCATCCAAGCCCACATGATGTTGGGCGTCATCCATGAACAAAAACGCGAATATGAGAAAGCCAAGGCACGTTACGAAAAAATCCTCGCGATGAATCACAAATTCGCGCCAGCAGCCAACAATCTCGCATGGTTGCTTGTGGAACAGGGAGGGAACCTAGACGTAGCGCTGAACTACGCCCAAACGGCCCGCGAACAACAACCCAATGACCCGGCCATCGCCGATACAATCGGCTGGCTCTACTACAAGAAAAACGCCTATGTGTTGGCTATTAGCCTGCTCAAGGAAGCTGCTGAAAAACTGCCAACCAATCCGGTCGTTCACTATCACCTGGGTATGGCACAATATAAAAATGGAGACAAGGACGGGGCGAAGAAATCACTCCACCTGGCATTGAAACTCGATCGCCATTTCCCAGGAGCCGACGAGGCCCAGAGGATTTTATCCGAACTGTAAAAGACCTTATTCCTCACCGGCATTGGGAGCAGCTTTAAGAAAAAGTGAAAGCAACAGCCCCACATGCCCCTAAGAAAAAGAGGAGCCGCCTCTTTGAGAAGAGAACTGGCTCCTCCATCATCAACGAGAACAAGCGGCCGTGGGGCCCTTGTAATCAGACTATACCCTCTGTTCGGCCAATACCCGATAGGCTATCGCGCCGAGTAAGCCTATCCCCAGCAGGAGCAGAGCGCCAGGCTCGGGAACGCCGCTCGCACTGTCCACCACAGTCAGCGACCCACCACCCTGAACCCCAGAGAATGAGCTTCCTACTCCAGCCGGGGGAAGATTCAAGTAAATCTGCACCTGTGCAATGGATCCCCCCGTTGCCGGCAAATTGAAACCCAACGTGGAAGCGATGGTTGAATCAACGCTGTAGATATTCAACAGTCCACTGAACGAGGAGACCCCTCCTGTACAGCAATCAAAAACGGAGGTCCCAGAAAAGTCACCTGATAAGAGAGTTGTAAGTCCACTGCCGAGATCGCCAGTGATGGTAAGGCTTCCTCCCCCGTTATACTGATTCTGGAAACCGGTAACAGTGGAAATCCCTCCCGTAAAATTCCCTGTCAAGAAGTTCAGCGTCCCGCTGCTGATCGACAGCGTCGTGGACCCATTATTCACAGCAGTGACAACCCCATTGGCCGTGACCAGCGGTGTCGTTCCGCCGCCATACGACACGGTCCCCCCGTATCCAAATTCAAAGACGATCGGTAGCGCCTGCACCTCGTGGAGGCCCCCCATTCCCATCGTACCAACCACCGCCAGTACAACTGCGCTCCATGTATTACGCACCCTGCCACGCACAGACTGCCCCCACAATGTTTTACGCATGTGATCCACCCTCCATATACCTCTTCCACACCACCAGCCCCAGCAGCCCTACCGCCAGCAGCAACACCGCCTCCGGCTCCGGCACCCCCGCCGGACTGTCCGT
>JANDJL010000026.1 GCA_024330965.1 Nitrospira sp.
GTGGAGAGGGGGGCCTGTTGTGGTGACTTGTAGGACTGAAAGGTTTTGAGAAAGATCTGATCTCTCCCGAAGGTGGAGAGGGGGGCCTGTCATGGTGACTTGTAGGACTGAAAGGTTTTGAGAAAGATCTGATCTCTCCCGCGGGTGGAGAGGGGAGCCTGTTGTGGCGACTTCGCACCGTCGGCTGCTCGCTCACCCTCTCTCTCACGGTGGAAGAGTGGGGATCCCGAGCCTGTTCGCCCTGTGGACGATGCAGGCTCAAAGCCCCTCTCCCCTTGTGGGAGAGGGGCTGGGGAGAGGGGGGATTCGTCACTGCCTTCATGATCGTCGCCAACACGCCCTCCAGATTACCTATGATCTCGTGATTCCAGAACCGCAGCACCGTGAACCCCTGTTGGCGCAGCCAGTTGTCCCGTTGTTTGTCATGCGGCGCATCGTTGTGTTGTCCCCCATCTGCTTCCACGATCAGGCGCGATCCGAAGTGGACGAAATCAACGACGTAGGGGCCAATCGGTTGCTGGCGTCTGAATTTCTGGCCATTGAGCCGATGTGCCCGCAAATGCCGCCATAGCCTGTTTTCGCTTTCCGTCATGTGGCTTCGCAAGTGCCTGGCGAATGCGCGTTGTTCCATTACTCCTCTCCCCGACCTTTCTCCCGTAAAGGGAGAGGAACGTTGTATCGATGATCCATGCCTTCCAACATACCCTAGTCGATGCTGAATACCGTGCCTGTACTGCTGTTGTGCACTACCCAGTCTCAGAAGGCGAGCAGAAGTCCAGATCGGCGTGCAGATTCTTCGCAGCCATGAACACGCCGGCATCCAGCAGATCGGTCACGCCATCACCCCAGCTCGCTTGCTAACCGCTGGATTTTGTCCGGAATCGGTGCGTCGCGCTCGTGCACTGCTCGCGGCTCCGCCAAGCGCGCCGCCAGATCGCCGTCGTCCAAGCGCGCGTTGTGCCGCCCAGCGCAGTACGGGTACGGAAGCAGCGATAGTCGTCATGGCTTCTCACTTATTCCTTCCAGCGCGGCCAGTTCGCTTACCGTCATCGGCTGATAGGTCTTGGTCGGCATAAATATGTCATGTTTCCCGAGGCTGGCAAAGAGGTCTCCCTCCGCACTGTAGGCCGATGCCTGCGTGAGGAGGTCCAAGCGAAAATCGCGCCGCTGAAACTTCCCCTTGCCGAGGTAACCCCATTCCGCAAAGGTGATGGGCCGATCGTCGATCGTGCGCATCTTCAAGGCATCGCCATGGACGAGATTTTGCGAAAGCACGTAGGATGCGGCACGGTAGAGATCGTCCGACGCGTCGATCTTGAGGTAGTCGGCAAGGACTTCCAGCATGTTCGCGCGGCACTCGGCGATGTTGTCCGCCAGGAGTTCAATTCCGTAAGTGCACATCAGCGCGAGGAGGGTGTAGTGCCGTTTCTCGAAATCGGACTTGCCGTACTTGAGATCCACGGCGGCGAGCTTGCGCCGCAGTACGGCGACGAGAAAGTTCCCGCTCCCGCAGGCGGGCTCCAGGAAGCGGGAATCGATCCGCTCCGTCTCGCCCTTGACGAGGTCCAGCATGGCCTCCACCATCCACTCGGGTGTGAAGACCTCTCCGTGGTCGGCGACGCGCTGTTTGGACTTGACGAGGTTCATGGGTGCATGCCGTCAGGAAAACGGTGGCCGAGTGCGGATGTGAGCGCACATCCTGCCCCCCCATCATTCGCGTGTTGTGGATGCCACGCCGATCGGATGATCGTGCCGGCTGCTTGTGGCAGCGTCGTTCTTCGTGTTACTTGCTGAGGAGTCTGTGCGCAGCTCGCAAGACACTCCTGCGATCTCCAACGTGCCTCTGCTGGAAATATGCAGCAATATCTGGCTCTTGCTCTCATTTGTCAAGGCGCGACTTGTCTGAGTAACCGGCGAGTCTTCGCGGTGTATCCGGATATCGGACGGGCGGATCTCCGACCACGAGGTTGTCGCGCTCCAGTTGCTTGGGCGGCCTCCCCCTTGCATAGCAAACCATGGGATCGGACAGGCGGATCAGGCAGACTCACGAAGCTGTGACGTGGCCCGGGAAGAGACCTTTTCTCAAGAGTGCGTGGTCGTGTGTGATGGCGTGATAGATTGATGATGGATCAGGCTTCTTCCGGAGACTGTCGCGTCCTGCGCCAGTCACGAAATGGAGTCTGTGGCTATTCGCACCGGCGGCGGTTCTTCTGTGCCTCGATTGCGGGTGTTTGATTGTTCAAACTCTTGCCTGGAAGAGCATCGTGCGGAATGGCGCCGTGGATCTTTGTGGCACACGGCTCGCACTGAAGGAAGGGAAGGAGAGTTCAGGTGTGTGGCAGAGAAGGATGGCTTGTTCTGGTGGTCGGGATCCTCGTGGCTGGGTTTGCGGGAGGGCCGAAGGTCAAAGAACTTGGCTCCGCTGAAAAGGGCGATCCGGTCAGTGGGAGAGAGATTTATGTGAACGTCTGCAGCCGTTGCCATGGAGTCGATGGCAAAGGAGTACGGGGTATCCGCCTTGTTTCGCCGCCGGCTGATCTGACTTCCGCTGACGTCCAAGGTCGGCTCGATGGGGCACTGTTCAAACGGATTCACGAAGGCAAGCCCAATACCCCCATGGGGGCGTGGCAACACGCACTTTCTGACGAAGAAATCTGGGACGTAGTGGCCTATCTCCGAACGCTCGGTGCTGAATCTGACGCGAACCCGTGACGGCGAATCCATTGGACTGGAAGGTGTCTCTCATGTACCGACTGAAAGCCAAGGGGGAAATGTCTCTGGCATGTATGACAAGCAAGGAGGAAAGTTATGACTTGTAATGTTGGAGGGATCGAACGGCCGATCCGTATTGGTGCGGGGATATTGTTGATTGCCGTGGGAGCGCTGGCGGAACTGCCCCCGGTGGGAATGGGTATCGCGTTGACGGTGGGCGTGGTGTTGCTCGTGACGGGGGTGATCCAATATTGTCCGCTTACGTCGTTGCTGGGGATCAATACGTGCCAACCATCGTCCGGCGCCAAGAAGTGAGGCTGTGGCTGTGATCGTGCACAAACAGAAGAGTGTCGGTGTCATGGTTCTTGGTCTGACCCTGTTGGCCGGTGGGTGTATCCCGTCGGCCCAGGTTGCCGGAGAGAAGGAGCCGCCGGGGGCGGACATCCATCCGTTGTATCTGCCTCCGTCTCCGGACACTATCCCCGGTGATTTGCGGGGCGAGGATATTCGGATGGGATACTTGATGGTGGTTGAGACGCAGCAATACGGCAAGCGATATGTCGGTAACTCGCTCAATTGCACCAATTGCCATCTCGACGCAGGACTTCATCCCCAGGCTTTGTCGTTTGTCGGGGTCAGCGTCCTCTATCCGGAGTACCGCGCGCGGGCGGGACGACGGATGAACCTTGTGGACCAAATCAATGACTGTTTCGAACGGAATATGAACGGGACAGCCCTTCCGCCGGACAGCACGAGGCTGTCGGCGATCGTCGCCTATATCGAATGGCTCTCGAAGAATGTCCCGCCAGGCAGTGCCGTGCCCTGGCGGGGGCTTCCCCCCATCACCCCGGTGCGAGATCCGGATGTCGTCAATGGAAAAGCCGTCTATGAGAAAAAATGTGTCTTTTGCCATGGTGTTGACGGGCAGGGAACCATGGCGGTGCCGCCGCTCTGGGGGCCTCGTTCCTATACGATCGGTTCGGACATGGCACGGGTCAGCGTCGCGGCGTCCTTCATCAAGGCCAATATGCCGCGTGGGAGAGGGTGGTCTATCACAGATGAAGAGGCGTTCGATGTCGCGGCCTATATCAATAGCCAGCCTCGTCCTGATTTCCCCAAGAAGGTCTATGATTGGCCGAAAGGCGGAAAACCGGCCGACGCCCCGTACTAAGTGAGGATCATCTGCAGGTTCGTCGACCATCATGAGACTCAACAAACAGTCCCGAGAACCCTCACCTCCTGTGAAGGAGATTCCACCACGCCCATCGAGCGGGTGACCCATCGTGACGAGGACGACCGACAGTCTCTGGTTGTTCTGAATCTCTCACAGATGGAACACCTGAATCAGAGAAAAACCCGATATGCTTGTTTGCTCGAATGAGTCAATCAAACAAGGAGGACGAGACGATGGCAACCTTCATCATTTCAGGCAGTCGAGGCACAGACGATCCAACCATGGCGACTTTGCCGTTCATGGCGGCAAAGACGGCCAAAGAGCAGGGGCACGACGTGGTGCTCTGGTTGTGGAACGAGGCGGTCACCTTGGCAAGGAAAGGGGTTGCCGATCATGTGACCGGCGTAAACCTGTCGCCGCTCAAAGATCTGCTTGCCGCCGTGCAGGCGGCTGGCGTGCCCATCTGGGTGTGCGGGGCTTGTGCCGTGGCCCGGCAAATCGGTGAGGCGGATCTGGTCAAGGGTGCTACCATCAAGGCGATGCCGGATTACATCAAGGCGGTGGCCGAGCGGGATCGTAGCGTCTCGTTCTAAAGGGTGAAGGGCTTCGTGATTCGATGCTTTTTGTGATGGGGGTGTCGAGGGTGACAGGGATGGGAGCTCCGGCGTTTTTTTGATCAACATCGCTCCGCCGGAGCGCGAATCCTTTTGAACGAACCCGTCTCCAACGGTTTGTCAACAGCGGAGGTGTTTCTCAGTCCGGATGGGCCGGGCCGGGAGGCCGCAAAGGGAGGGAGGTTGTTCGATGAGCAAAGGGTTCGTTGCTGTTGCCACGATTCTGGTGTTGGGATTTTGGAGTGGAAAACCATCGACGGTGATGGGCGGAGAACCGGCCAGTCCGGCTATGGGCTATGAGATTCATGTCCAGGCGCCTCACATGATGCCGGATGGGACGCCGGGTGGGCCGTTCCACCACTACTGCAAAGGCATTTCTGACAAGATTCTGCAGTGCCTCTTGTTTGAGTCCACCGATCCCAAGGCGCCGCTGGTGGGTGTTGAGTATTTCGTCGCCAAGGACTTGACGCGAAAACTGCCGGCCATTCAGTGGCATCGCTATTTCCATGATCACAAGGTCGAGATCGCCACGGGCCGTGTGAAGGTGCTGGACATGCCCGATGATCAGGCAGCCAAAGTGGCGGAGGCCGCGGCGGAGACGGATGGCGTCATTTATCATCTCTGGCAACATGGCCAGGAATTTCCCGATGGAACCGTGACGTATCCTCAGTCGCTGGGGCACAAGTTTCCCGGCTATACGGACAAATAAACGATGATCGGGTGGACCGGCTTGCAGAAACATCAGCAGCCGGTCCTCCTTAGAGAGGAGCACTCAGGAAAACTTGTGTGATGGGGAAAGTGCAATGCGCGTCACTCGCTTGATGGTGATTGTGACGACGATGGGACTGCTTGGTCTCCAAGCGTTCGCTGCCGACGAAGCAGTCTTGAGACCACGAGTACCATCTGATCAGATCGATCAAGTCAGAACTTGGACGAATCCGCTGCCGGCGACTCCGGACATCATTGAGAAGGGCAAGCAACTGTTTCACGGAAAGGCGTTCTGCGTCACCTGTCATGGGAAAGACGGCAGAGGATTGGGCAAGGATATCGAGCCAGGCACGGTGAGGGGGCCGTTACCCCGTGACTTTACTGACCCACAGTGGCAGGCTGCCAGGACCGATGGAGAATTGTTGTGGGTTTTGAAAAACGGCAGCAAGGGAACGGCTATGGCTCCATTTGTTCCCCTGATTTTGACGGAGGAAGAAGCATGGCAGGTGGTGCGGTATCTTCGAACATTTGCGGAGAAACACGAGGACGCGCTGTGATGCGAACGATGGGGGCGATGGTGATCATCGGGACCGTACTGATGGCTGTCCCTGCTGTGGCCGAACGGCAGATGATGCGGCCCAGAGTTCCGCCTGACAAGCTGGTTGAGGCCCGTGCGCTCAAAAGCCCCGTGCCCTTGTCCTCCGAGGCGATCGAACGGGGCAAAGCGATCTATCATGGCAAGGGGACCTGTGTCAGTTGCCATGGAGTGGATGGCAATGGCCGAGGGCGGGCGGCTGCTCAGTTGAATCCTCCGCCGAGGAACTTTCAGCACCATGGTTTTTGGCGGCACCGCACGGAAGGGGAAATTTTCTGGGTGATCAAACATGGCTCTCCCGGTACCGCGATGGCGGCGTTCGGTCCTCTCCTTTCGGATGAGGAGATCTGGAGCGTGATCCAATATGAGAGGACCTTCGCTGCCAGACATGGGCGTCGGGGGATGGGCCCAAGGGGAATGGGACCGAGAATGGGACCTCATCGTGGCATGGACGGTGGGGAACAGGGTGGAGCCGAGGGATTTGATGAGGAAAGCCGAGCAAGGAACGAAGGTGTCGATTGATCGAAGGGGGTTCGGTGTTGGTTTGATGTATCCTGGTCCCGCCATCTGTAAGAGGACAGAGTTTGTGGCAATCCTGTCGTCGCAATTTCCATCCTGCCACAGGGGGAATGCCCATCCTCCCCTCTGATGCTGCCTGTGCATATCTGCACAGGGGTGATTCTGGGCGTTCAACTCTAGCCGTACCTCTCCATTGCCGCGGTTATGCACAGTCTCCATGACTGAGGCAATAGGCCGACTCCTACGTAGACATGAGGGAATTCGGTGCCGGTGGCACGTCCATCGAGATAGGTGGAAGTGGTGGTGCGGTCATGCTCATGGAATGGTCGATGTGGGAAACAGGCCGTTCCCTTTTTTACGTTTTTTCGCACATTCTTGTGGCACAGGCTGTGCAGGGTGATATGGTTATATGGTTAATGTTGATCAGGATAGGGAGCCCCCCAGGTGGTGGGGGGCATATTGGTGCGAGAAGGAGCTGTATGAGAAGGCAAAGACGTGAAGGTGGTTGGGGCGTCGGTCTGGAGCAGGGTTCTCTCTCTGAGAGAAGGAGTGAGAGGGATGCGAGGCAGGGGATGTTCGTTCCAAAAGCAACGTCGCCGGAATCTTCGTTCGATCAGGAGAACTTGATGACGAAAGCGAGTCAGGGGCGCACGAGGGTGTGGTGGTGCATGATCCTGGCATACGTGGTGGCGATCGGGCTCGCCATGGCGATCGGTCCCATTTCGATTGGTCGTGATGGCGATCTTGCGGCGTCATCGTTCATGGTCGCGGTCGCTTGCGCGGTCCGTCGCGGCGATGATATCCCCTCAAAAGGGAAACGGACGTGTCGCAGTCGGGCCGGATCTTTCCTTAGACGGACGGTGAGTCCGTCCTTTTCGAAGCTTCCTCTCGTTCGTGCTCATCGATGGATCATGGAGTGGGCACGAACGGCCAATCAACCGATCCGTCCACGTGGGGCTCAGTAACAATCTGGATTGTGCGCGAAGCAGGCTGGCCCCGCACTCTCCTGCGGATGAACGGTGCAGGCAAAGCCATGTCGGTGTTTGTGGGAGCAGAATCGGCCGCGGTCCTGTGCGAGGCATGAGGGCGATGAGAGAAGAGGGATGAGAGACAAAAAAGAGGGGAGAAAGGAGCAAAGGGAGCAATAAGGAAGTTCTGGAGCAATGTGAACATTGAGAGAGGGAGTTGCCGTTCGTCAGTTGGTGCGCGAGGGCCATTGGGTGCTCACCGAGCAGAAAGGTGGAGAAGAGAGGAAGTCGGGAGGCCGATCAATGGATCAAGGACAACGGATTGGGCTGTTGGAAGTGATTCAGTACATCTTGGCAATCGTCTTGGTCGTGGCGGCTGTGGATTGGAACCAGTATCTGGTTCTGCCTCTTGTGGCATCTGTCGTCGCCATGCCGTATGCCATCTGGCGAAAAATCCAAAGCATCGAACGAGGGAGTTCGTCGCTCCAACAGGCACAGGCGCAGATGAGTCCGCTGAAACAGGAGGGCGTTCCTCAAGGGCCTCTTGCTGGGCAATCGGCGGTGTCGCAGACGGGGATAGAGAGGAATGGAAAGCCGCCCAGACCCGAACTATCCATCCGTCAGGCAGAGCTCACACAGAGTTCACGCAGCAGATCTCACCAAAGCTCGCCGATGCCCAAGGGAGCACCCAGCTCTGCATGGCCTGAGTTGTTCAACGGGAAACGCTTGGGCCAGACCGGATCCTCTGAGCAAAGGCAAGGGCTCGATGCAGAAACCTATGGATCTCGATCTCATGCCCATGAAGCCAAACAATGGCAGACGCAAGGCAAACAATAGTCATCGTCTTTCTTAGCTCTTCCCGGACTTTTCAGGGTATCCGAGCACGCCGAGAACAACGAGCTACTGTGACCCCAGGGGTCTCGCTCGCGAAGGGATTCCGAACCGTCTTCCTTTGATCATGAGACGATCTTGAGACGTGACGGGCGGTCATCCCGACTCCGGATCATCCTGAAGAGAAACAGTGGTTAACGACCTAACATTCACGTTGGTGTGGGGGCTGTTCGGCTGGTATGGGGCCGGAGTCGTCCTGCCGTTGGGTTGTCGCGCTGATTCGCGGAGACAGAATCTGCTCGCCCACGGATGTGCTGCATTCGGGGGGATGGTAGGCATCGTACTCGGGGTCGTGGGCCTGCTCGCTTCAGAGCCCTGGGCGGCTCGATCGCCATCCACAATTCCTCTGCTCACCTTCGCCATTCGGCTTGATCCCCTGGCGGCATTTTTCGTGTTGACCATCTCCCTCGCCGGTCTCGCCGCGTCGATCTATGCCATCGGATACGTGCGGCATTTTGATGGGCGCGCATCGATCCCGCTGCTCGGATCGCTGTTCAACGGATTTCTGTGTTCCATGACCTTGGTGATCCTGGCGGACAACGGCTTTTTCTTTCTCATCGTCTGGGAACTCATGTCGTTGTTGTCCTATTTCCTCGTGGTGACGGAGCACGAACAGGCCGAGGTGCGCTATGCGGGATTGTTCTACCTCATCATGACGCACGTCGGAACCGCCTTCATCATCGTGGCCTTCCTGATCTTCTTCCAGGGCGTCGGGTCGTTCTCCTTTGACACGTTCCGGCATCCTGAGCAGCCTTTGCCGGAAGGCATGAAAACGATCGCGTTTCTGACGGCCCTGATCGGCTTCGGCACCAAAGCCGGCATCGTGCCGCTGCACGTCTGGCTCCCTTATGCGCACCCCGCGGCGCCGTCGCATGTTTCGGCGCTGATGTCCGGGGTGATGATCAAAACCGCCATCTATGGGCTCGTGCGGGTCTATTTCGATTTTCTCGGCGGGCAATTCCCCTGGTGGTGGGGCTTCGTTGTCCTTTTGGTTGGTGCTGTGTCCGCATTGCTTGGCGTGATGTATGCCCTCATGGAACATGATCTCAAAAGCCTGCTCGCCTACCACAGTGTCGAGAACATCGGCATCATCCTCTTGGGAATCGGCGCCGGGATGATTTTTCAGAGCTTTGGGCTCAAGGAGTTTGCCGCGCTGGGCTTGCTCGCCGGACTGTACCATACGATCAACCATGCCATGTTCAAGGCGCTGCTGTTTCTGGGAGCCGGGTCGCTGCTTTACGCGACCCATACACGGAATATGGAGGAGTACGGAGGTCTGCTCCGGCGGATGCCGTGGACGGGCTTGTTCTTTCTGATCGGGGCGGCGTCCATTTCTGCCCTGCCGCCGACGAACGGGTTCGTCAGCGAGTGGTTGGTCTTCCAAAGTCTCTTTCTGAGTTTTCAAATCCCGGATCTGCTCATGAAACTCATGCTCCCGATCGCCGGGGCTATGCTGGCCTTGACGGGGGTGCTGGCACTCGCCTGTTTCGCAAAGGCCTTCGGCATCGCCTTTCTCGCGTTACCGAGAAGCTCCCATGCCCGGCACGCGGAAGAGGTCCCGATGCCTATGCGTCTCGGCATGGGGCTCTTGGCCTCCGTGTGTCTGTTGCTGGGGCTGCTCCCCATGGTCGTCGTGCCTCTGCTGGATCGAGTCGTCGGACCCTTCGCACAGATCTCGATCGCAGACCAGGTTGTGGCGCTGGACGGCTGGGCCCTGGCGCCGGTAGACGTGCAGTTCGCCAGCATCTCACCACCTATCTTGGCTGCGATGTTGATCGTCGGTGCTCTGCTTGGTTTGTGCCTGGCGGTTGCGTTCGGCGGACATCTCGTCAAGCGCTATGGCAAGACCTGGGGCTGTGGGATCAACCTGAGCCCTCGGACGGAATACACCGCCACCGGCTTCGTGCAGCCGATCAAGCAGGTCTTCAGCACGATCTACCGCCCGACCGTCAAGCTCGAAACCGAGTTCCTGGAAGAGTCACGCTATTTCGCCAAGCGGCGGCGGTTCGAGTTTCACATCGAGCCGGTGTTCCAGAAGTATCTCTATGACCCGGTCGTGATGTTCTTCTCGACCACGGCGGATCGACTGCGCGTCATCCAGGCGGGGAGCCTGCACCTCTACTTGGCCTATATCTTTGTCACGTTGATCGTCTTGTTATTGTTTGCGGTGTAAGACGATGGTGAAGGTGCTTGTTCTGATTGTCATGCAGACCGTCATCTTGCTGGGAGTCGCTCCGTTTATCGTCGGCCTTATCAGGAAGGTGAAGGCGCGTCTGCAGTGCCGACGCGGCGCCAGCGTCTTCCAGCCCTACGCCGACCTGGTGAAGCTGTTTCGCAAACAGCCGGTCGTGTCTACGACGACATCCTGGATTTTCACAGCGACCCCGTACATTCTTTTCGCCTCGACCCTTCTTGCCGGTCTCTTGGTGCCGGTCTTCGTCTCGACGATCCCGTTGAGCTTCGCCGGGAATATCATCGCTCTCGTCTATCTGCTGGGCTTGGGAACGTTCTTTTTGATGCTGGCCGGCCTCGACGCCGGTTCGGCCTTCGGAGGGATGGGGAGCAGCCGTGAAGCCATTGTGGCGTCGTTGACGGAACCGGCCATGATCCTTTCGATCTTTGCGATCGCGCTCACGGCGGGGTCTACAAATCTCAGCACCATCGTCCACAAGACGGCGTTGCTCGAAGGTATCGTGAGCGATCCATCGCCTCATCTGATGGCGTTCGCGGCGTTGGTCATTGTGGCGCTTGCGGAAACCGGACGGGTGCCGGTGGACAACCCCGCCACTCACCTGGAGCTCACGATGATCCACGAAGCGATGATTTTGGAATACTCCGGGCGGTATCTGGCGTTGGTTGAATGGGCAGCAGGACTCAAACTGTTGGTGTTTCTTACTTTGATCGCCAACGTGTCCGCTCCCTGGGGGATCGCGACCAGCCTGGAGCCGGCCGCACTGGGGATCGGCTTGGCCGCCTATCTCGCGAAGGTCTCGGGACTGGCAGTGTTGATCGGCATCCTTGAGTCGATGTTCGCGAAGTTGCGTTTGTTCAGAGTGCCGGAATTGCTGGGAGTCGCCTTTATCCTGGCGCTGCTGGGTGTCATCTTCTTCTACGTCCTGCGAGGCTGATGTGCCGCTGATCACTCCCTTGATCGGCTCGCAACTGGTTGACTTAGGGTCGGCCCTCTTGCTGCTGACCTGTTTTGGCATTGTCGCGCAGCGGCGGCTCTCGGCCTGCGTCGATCTGTTCGCCGTGCAATCGGTTTTTCTGGCGCTCACTGCGACGCTCGTCGCATTCCTCACGGGCATTCATCATATTTATATCGCCGCGGCTCTGACCGTCATCATCAAGGCCATCGTGATCCCGAGGATTCTCAAGCGCGTGATCGAGCGGCTGAATGTCACACGGGAGTTAGTGATGAACGTGAACGTGCCGTCCGGGCTCCTCATCTGCGGGGGGCTGGTCATGCTCGCCTTCTTCATTACCCAGCCCATCATTCCCTTGGGGTTCCTGCTGACACGGGATTCGCTCGCGATCGCCCTGGCCATCATGCTGATCGGGTTCTTTACGATGATCGCCCGCAAGAAAGCGGTGACGCAGGTGATCGGATTTCTGGTGATGGAAAACGGCCTGTTTCTGGGCGCCTCAGCGGCGGCCTATGGCATGCCTTTGATCGTGGAGCTCGGGGTCTTCTTCGACGTCTTGGTCGGCGCCATCATCATCGGGATCTATACGCACCGGCTTCATGATGCGTTCGACAGCGTGGACACGAGCAAACTCACGATCTTGAAGGAGTAGCGAGCCCCCGATGGGCGCTGTCCTTCTTTTCGGCAGCATGGAGAGAGGAGCCAAGGGAGCTTTGGGGTTGATGGTCATCGAGCATATCGGCATTGCGCTGGTGGGATTCGGTGTCGGCGGTGCGGGAATCTTTGCGGGGGCCTGGCACCTGTTGAATCACGCGCTCGCAAAGTCCACGGCATTCTACGGCGCAGGGTTGGTCTTTCTCGGGCACGACCACAGGATGCTCGATCGGGTGACAGGCCTGCTGGTTCACATGCCGCTCGCAGGAACCGCGATTCTCGTGGCAGGAGTGGCATTGGCGGGGATGCCGCCGTTCGGGCTGTTCATCAGCGAACTACTGATCGCCGCATCCGCCTATGCCGTAAGGCCGGAGGTCGCCGGCGTGTTCCTGCTCCTCCTGACACTGGCGTTTGCCACGTTGCTCTACCAGGTGTTTCGAATGATTTTAGGAGCTCCGGCCGAGCCTGGGAGACCGCTGGGCAGGCAGTGCCGCCTCTGTGCCGGTACTGCTATCGGTGTCAATGTGGTGGGCTTGGGAACGATCGGGCTCTATGTCCCACGGGACATGACGGTGGTGCTCGACACAATGATAAAACTATTCAGCCGAACGACGGAGTTTCCGTGACAGGAACGAGCGTGGCTCCCGTGGCCATCATTCACGGAACGCCGATTGTGGCGGCGATGCTCAGCTTGGCAACCACGCGCGCGCCCGTTCTGCACGGGTTGAACCTCGCCACGATGACGGCGCTGGTCGTCTCCGAACTGGCTATCGTGCAACGGGTACTGGAGCAGGGATCGTTCACGTCGCTCTGGGATTTCGTCTATCTCGATGCCCTCTCGGCGTTCATTCTCCTCATCATCACCGCGATCGGGTTTCTCTGCTCGCTGTACACCTGGTCCTATCTCGATGACTATGTGGCTCGCGGCGCGATCACGCCTCGGCGGGTGAGCCGATTCTTCTTCTTGTTTCATTTGTTTCTTTTCACCATGATCGCCGCGACAACGGCCAACAATCTTGGCGTCCTCTGGATCGCTATGGAAGGCACCACGTTGGCGACCGTCTTTCTGATTTCGTTCTTCCGCAGGCGCGAAGGATTCGAGGCGGGATGGAAATACCTGATTCTCTGTTCCGTCGGCATTGCGTTAGCGCTGTTCGGAACGGTGTTGACCTATTACTCGTCGGTTCGGGTGTTGGGAGACGTCAGCGCTGCGATGAACGTGACGACGTTGCAGGACGTCGCGCATCAACTGGACCCCCATGTGCTGAAACTGGCGTTTCTCTTTATCGTCGTCGGATACGGAACAAAAGTCGGACTGGCGCCGATGCATAGTTGGCTGCCGGAGGCGTACAGCGAAGCGCCCGCGCCGGTGGTCGCGATGTTGGCCGGCGTGCTCGAAACCGTGGCGGTCTATGCGCTGCTCCGCAGCAAAACCATCGTGGATCACGCCTTGCCGGAGCACTACACCGGCAATCTGCTGATCCTTTTCGGCCTCCTCTCGTTCGTGGTGGCGGCACTCTTTATCCTGATCCAGCACGATTACAAGCGGCTGTTCGCCTATTCGAGCATTGAACACATGGGAATCGCGATGGCGGGGTTCGGAGTGGGAGGCGTGGCCGGCACCTTCGGCGGCCTGTTTCATCTCCTCAACCATGCCTTGGCCAAGTCTCTGGCGTTCTTTTCAGCGGGCAATGTACATCGGCGGTTTGGCACCCGCGAAATCAAGGATGTGCGGGGCCTGATGACCGTGCAGCCGGTCACGGCGACAGCCATGTTGGTGGCGACCCTGGCGCTCGTGGGGATGCCTCCCTTTTCGACGTTTCTTAGCGAACTGACGATCGTATCGGCGCTCGCCACGCAGAGCTTTTCTTCCGACACCTTGCATCTCGGACGGTTTCTTACAATTGTTGTCGCGCATGATGTGCGCAGTCTCGCGATCGTCGCCCTGTTTCTCCTTTTTATGGTCGTCCTGTTTGGAGGCTTCACCTACCGTGTGACTTCAATGATCTGGGGACCGCCGCCGGACGGCGTCAAGCGGGGCGAGGGGTGGGAGGTGGGGCAAGTGCCGTTGGTGGTGACGTGTGTGGTATTGGCAGGGCTCGGCCTCACATTGCCGGAGCCGATCAGAGGGCTGATGGATCAGGCGGTTCACATCATTCTGTCGGCGAGGTGATGACATGGCGGATGCCGCGGCTGCCGCAGCATTGTTGAAGAAAGAGTTTTCAGAGGCCGTGCTTGCCATGGCATCGATTCATGGGATATCGTGGCTCCGCATCCAGACCGATCAGGTGCCCCTCCTGGTGCATTACCTGCATGCCAAGCCGGATGTGCGCGGCAGCCTGTCGCTCCTCTGGGCCGTGGATCACCGACCACGTGAAGCACGGTATGAGGTGTTGTACCTCTTCACCCTTGCAGAGCGACAAGACTGGCTGCTTCTCTCGACGGAGCTCTCGGATGAAACCCGATTATTCAGATCCATTACCCCGCACATTCATGCGGCGCAATGGTATGAGCGAGAAATTCGGGACATGTTCGGTTTGATCCCGCAAGGTCATCCCGACCTTCGTCGCTTGGTCCGGCACGAGCACTGGCCGAAGGGAACACATCCGTTGAAAAAGGACTTTGCCTGGGATCAGGTCTTGGGACGGCAACAGGGCGAATACCGTTTCCGCCATATCGAAGGTGAAGGAGTGTTCGAGGCCCCGGTCGGGCCGATCCACGCCGGCATTATCGAGCCGGGACATTTCCGCTTCTCCGTGGCCGGCGAACCGATCCTGCAACTCGAAGTGCGGCATTTTTGGAAACACCGGGGAGTGGAAAAACTGTTTGAGCAACGGACGCTGATCGATGCCGTGCCGCTCGCGGAGCGGGTATCCGGTGACACCTCGGTAGGCCACGGTCTCGCCTACTGCCAAGCTGTGGAAATGATGATGGGGATGACTGTGCCTCGGCGCGGTCGCTACTTGCGGAGTCTGTTTCTTGAACTGGAACGGATTCATAATCATCTCGGCGACGTCGGCGCCATCTGCAACGACACCGCCTATACGTTGGCCCATGCGCACTGCGGCCGGATGAAGGAGCGGATCATGCAGCTCAACGATCGATTGACCGGTTCGCGCTTCCTACGAGGCGTCCTGACGGTCGGTGGGGTCACGCGAGGCCTTGCGGCGTTGCAATTCGATGAAATCGTTGCCGAGTTGGACCAGATCGAAAAGGATTTCTCTGAGCTGGAGTCCATCATCTTCGCCAATGCGTCACTGGCGGATCGGCTTGAGACGACCGGGGTCCTGACGGAACGGACTGCCCGGGATCACGTCGTGACGGGCGTCATCGGACGGGCCTCTGGCATCGATCGCGACATTCGACGCGATCGTCCCTTTGCTGCCTACGACGAATTACCCGTCAATGTGGCCCTGTACCAGTATGGAGATGTGCGTGCTCGTCTGCGAGTTCGTATAGACGAGATCCATGAGTCGATCCGGTTAATCCGCGAGATTCGCCGAAAGATCCCGGCTGGTCCGATCGCCGTCGAACCGAGCCGTGTGCCGAATCCCGGTGAATGGGGGCTCTCGGCAGTGGAAGGCTGGCGAGGAGAGATTCTCTATTATGTGATGGCCGGTGAGAATGGTTGCATCCATCGATGCAAAGTCCGCGACCCTTCATTTGTCAATTGGCCGGCCATCCAATGGGCCGTGCAGGGGAACATCATTCCGGATTTCCCGCTGATCAACAAGAGCTTTAATCTGTCGTATGCGGGAAATGATTTGTAGGTCTGTCTGAGCGTCAAAGATCGACCCATCTGTTTCCGGCTATGCACTTTCAAGTCAAACGACTTGAGACCTTGGACCCGATGACGTTCGACTGAGGAGGAGACCTATGTTTCGCATTCTCAAAAAAAGTCTCAAGACGGGGGTCGTCACGGGGCGGTATCCGAGCGCCGTGCAGCCAGCCGAACAGATCGCAGCGGGGGCTCGTGAGAAGGCCGATCCGTTTGGCCGGTCCTTGACCATTCGCGAAGTCGATACCGGATCCTGCAACGCCTGTGAGATGGAGATGAACGCCTTGACCAATTCCGTCTACGACATTGAGCGGTTCGGCATCCACGTTGCCGCCTCGCCGCGCCATGCCGATGCCTTGGTGGTGACGGGGCCGGTCACCGTCAACATGGAACGAGCCTTGAAAGATGTGTATAAGCAGACGCCTGATCCGAAACTCGTGATCGCGCTCGGCGACTGTGCCATCAACTGCGGGCTCTTCAAAGGGAGCTATGCAGTGACCGGTCCCGTCGAGCGACATATTCCCGTCGATGTCCGCATCCCCGGCTGTCCGCCACGACCGGCCGAGATTCTCAAGGTCTTGTCGGAGTTGCGTGGGGGGGATGATCGTCAGTGAGCCGCTGACAAGGGGATGGGCGAAGGTGCATTTCTCCTCAGTTGACGGAGATGGCGTGAGTATTCCTGCGCCACACTACCCTTCTCCTTCCTGTACGTAATGGCCTCGAACGTTTGTTTGAAGGTCGGTCGGACAGGGACCTTGAAACGATTCCTGGGCATCAGAATCGCAACGATCTGTTTGAATCCATTCGAGAGGGGAAGGCTCTTACTTTGCAAAGAGAGGATAGGCGGTTAAGATCCGGTGAGGGAGGGAGACTGTGGGTGTCAAATGGGGGAGGGAAGAGCCATGACATTGACGAGAAGGGCGGGAGTGGGATTGGTGGGAGTCCTCTTGATGCTGGGCATGATGGGATCGTTGAGCTTTGCCGACCAGGGGCATGGGCAGAGGGGGCATGGAGGCCACGATCAGGATGAACAAGTAGATCACAGCAGTCATTACATCACGCACCTGTTGAAACATGCGAAGGAGTTCGGCCTTGCACCAGAGCAGGTTGCCAAGCTCAAGGCCTTACAGTTGGACTTCAAACGGACGGAGGCCCGACTCGAAGCTGAGCGAAAGATCGCAAAGCTGGAATTAGACGCACTGTTGGATGATGACAAGGCCGACCTTGCCGAGATTCAAACGAAAGTGGAGCAGCTCAAGAAAGCTGAAGGGGCCTGGCTCTTTGCGGCGGTCAAAAGCCGGCACGAGGCGATGGCTCTTTTGACCCCTGACCAACGGGAAAAAGACCGGGTCCATCGGGAACGGATGAAAAGCGAAGGCAAGGGACAGCGCAAAGGCAGCATGGGTAGCGGCATGATGGGTGGCATGGGTGGTGGCATGGGTGGACGAGGTGGTGGCATGGGAGGCGGCGGTATGAGCAGAGGGGGGCACTGTGGGTGTGGTGGTCATGATAGCGGCCAGTCTGGCGGTGGACACCAGTCTGAGATGAGCGGAATCAACCATGGAAGTCATGGGGAGCATGGAGGAGCAGAGGGCGGATCCCAGAGGGACTATGATGGTGGTGACCATGGGGGGGAGGCGATCACCGGTGGGTCCACTCACGAACATTGAGAGGAGTGTTGTGCAATAATCTGTGATGCAGCGGTGAAAAGACGATGAGAGCGGGAATCAATCCCATCAGCGGTGTCGTCTGCTGCTTGCGGGAGCAACGAGTCTCAAACGGCTGCTTGAGACGGAAGGCAGGATTAATGGCACTGACGGCCATCAGAGCAGACTCCCCCACGATGAGATCGTTGTCTCCACGGCCGCGATCAATCTTTCAAGAGAGGGTAGGCATGAAGCCACGGACCTTCGGCGTTCTGACAGTCGTACTGATCGCACTCTTGGGTGCTCCGATGCCTGCCATGCCGCAGCAGGGTGCTCTCAAGGAAGGCAAGGTGCTCTACGAGCGACATTGTGCCGGGTGTCACGGCATCGCCGGTGACGGGCTGGGGCCTGATATCAAAGATCTGATTGTGCCACCGGCGAATTTCCGGTCGCCCACGTCGCGAATCAAGACGGATATGGAACTGTATCTTGCGATCAAGCATGGGGTTCTCTTCAGCCCCATGCACGCATGGGCGGATCGCTTGTCGGATCAAGAGATCTGGGATGTCTTGTCATATATCCGGATGTTGGCTCCATTTGATGCGGTTGGTTGAGAGATCGGCAGGGTAGTGTAGGAGGGAGGGGTGTTTTGTCGAAAGCCGAAGTGAGAAAGAAAGAGGGTCTCAGAGGGTCTCGAGGAAGCCCACCGGACTATTGTCTTTTCTTCTTGTAGAAGGCGGGTAAAGTTTCGTTCAATAAAATAGCGAGCTCAAGAGACGAGGCAGTCGAGGGACAGGAAACAGAGAGCTGGGTTGGGGTGAGCGCTGTTGCACTTTAACGTAGTTAGAAAAGGAGGATTGCCATGGCACGTTATGACAGCGAAGATTCGGGGGCAGGAACCGTACTCGCGTTTCTCGCCGGGGCGATTGTGGGGGCTGTCGCCGGCATCTTATTCGCGCCGAAGTCCGGACCGGAGACTCGACGGGCCATCAAAGATTACGCTGAACAAACCGAGGAAGAGCTTCTTGAAAAAGCCAAGGAAGCCCGCGCCGCGCTTGATGAAGTGATCGAGCGGGGCAAACGATACGTGGCGGAAAAGAAAGCGGATGTCGAAGCGGCGGTCAAAGCCGGCCGGGATGCCATGAAGGCACGGATGGAAAAGGAAAAGAGCCATGGGGAGGGCTAGGGTGTTGTGGCTCGGTTCCACCTGGCTGGTACGCTCTGGTGATGCGGGAACGTGATGGCTCGCCGTCGCCTCATCATCGTCGGTGGAGTGGCCGGCGGCGCCACCGCGGCGGCCAGAGCGAGACGATTGTGTGAAGACTGCAAGATCATTCTTTTCGAACGGGGCCCGCACGTGTCCTTTGCCAACTGCGGACTACCCTATTTCGTCGGCGGTGAGATCGCTGAGCCGGACAGTCTGCTGATCCAGACACCGGCGAGCCTCAAGGCTCGGTTCGATTTGGATGTGCGGGTCAAGACGGAAATCGTCCGGATCGACCGGACGGCCCGTCTTGTTCATGCGCGGGAAGTGGAGACCGGCCGCGAGTATGACGAAACGTATGACGCGCTGATTCTCTCCACGGGCGCGTCGCCCCTTAAACCGCTGCTTCCGGGCATTGATCGGCCCGGTCATTTCATGCTGCGGAACATTCCCGACGTGGAACGGATCATGGCCTGGTCGAGCGAGTGTGGTCGGTGTCGCGCCGTTGTGGTGGGGGGTGGGTATATCGGTCTGGAGATGGCCGAACAGTTGCGGCGCCGTGGCTACGAGGTAACGGTGGTCGAAGCCCAATCCCAGGTGATGGCCCCGCTTGATCCGGAAATGGCAGCCTGGCTGCACCGAGAGCTGCGCATGAACGGCGTCTCGCTGTATGTGAACGATCCGGTCGTGTCGTTCGAGCCTCCCTCGGGAAGAGAGCCGGCGAAATCCTCCATCGTGGTGCTGAAGAGCGGCCGCCGATTGCCGGCGGATACGGTTGTGCTCAGCATGGGGGTGAAACCGGAGGTCACGCTGGCGAAAGAAGCCGGCTTGGAGATTGGCAAGTTAGGCGGTGTCCGAGTCAACGAGCATCTCCAAACCAGCGATCCCCACATCTGGGCTGTGGGTGATGCGATCGAGGTCCGTGACGGTGTCACAGGACAATGGGCATTGATTCCGCTGGCTGGGCCGGCGAATCGGCAGGGACGTATCGCCGCCGATCATATTCTGGGTCGTCCCGCTCGATACGACTCGACACTCGGCACCTCCATTCTGCGGCTCTTCACGCTGACTGCCGCCTGCACGGGAGCCAATGAAAAGGCGCTCCGCGCCGCTGCTATCCCTTTTGAAGTTGTGCACCTGCATCCCGGGTCCCACGCGGGCTACTATCCAGGTGCCGAGCCCATCGCCATGAAAATTCTGTTCTCGCCGGAGACGGGGAAACTGCTCGGCGCCCAGGCGGTAGGGCATGAAGGTGTGGATAAGCGGATCGATGTGTTGGCGACGGCGATAAAAGCCGGCATGACGGTTCACGATCTGGTCGATCTGGAGTTGGCCTATGCGCCTCCCTATGGGTCGGCCAAGGATCCAGTCAATGTGGCGGGCATGGTCGCGCAGAACGTTGTAAGAGGAGATGTCACACTTGCCCAATGGCATGAGATAGCCTTGCTTGATCCCCGTACAACCTTCTTGCTGGATGTCCGCCGAGAGGATGAGTGGGTGCAGGGGGCGATCCCCGGTGCGTCGCATATTCCTTTGGATGAGCTGCGGAATCGTCTGGATGAATTGCCGCGCAATCGTGAGATCATCGTCTATTGTCAAACGGGGCAACGGTCGTACATTGCGGCCCGTCTACTGCGCCAGCAGGGTTTTCGCGTGAAAAACTTGACGGGATCGTACCGGACCTGGGATGCAGCTCGATGGCTTTCAGAGCAACGAAGGCCGGAGGTTGAAGGATCAGAGTAGGAGACAGCGGAGGTATGGAATTTAAAGATTATTACAAAATTCTCGGTGTCGAACGGACCGCGACCGCCGACGAGATCAAGAAAGCCTATCGCAAACTCGCTCGGACGTATCATCCCGATGTCAATAAGGCGTCCGGTGCGGAAGCCAAGTTCAAGGAGATCAGCGAGGCCTATGAAGTGCTTAGCGATCCTCAAAAGCGGGCGGCCTACGATCAATTGGGCACGCGCTGGCAGGCAGGACAGGAATTCACGCCGCCGCCGGATTGGGCTGCGGGATTCGAATTTTCTCCCGGCCGATTTTCGACGGCGGACGCCGCCGACTTCAGCGACTTCTTTGCGAGCCTCTTCGGCGATTTCGCCCGCCGTGCTGGTGCAGGACGTGGCCGTGGCGAGGATCGGCATGCGCAAATCGTCATTCCGCTCGAAGACGCGTTTCAGGGGGCGACCCGTACCATCACGCTGCGTCTTCCGGAGTGGGACGCTCAGGGGCGAGTGTCGCTGCGCGAGCATACGCTCAAGGTCAGGATTCCTAAAGGCATTCGCGAGGGGCAACTGATCCGGCTGGCCGGCCAAGGTGGGGCAGGGACGGGGGGCGCGCCGCGTGGGGATCTGTATCTGGAAGTGCGGTTCGACCCCCATTCTTTGTATCGAGTCGAGGGGCATGATCTTGCGCTGACGTTGCCGATTGCGCCCTGGGAAGCGGCGCTGGGGGCGACGGTCAAGGCGCCGACCCCGACCGGGGTGGTGGAGGTGAAGATTCCTCCGGGGTCACGGAGTGGACAGAAGCTGCGGCTCAAGGGGCGGGGGATTCCCAGTGAGCCGCCGGGGGATTTGTATCTGGTGTTGGAGGTGGTGTTGCCGCCGGCGCAGACACATCGCGCTCGGGAGCTTTACCAGACGATGGCGCGAGAACTGGCCTTCAACCCTCGACAGAACCTTGGGGTGTGAGGAGGTGCGAGCATGAATGATGATGTATTGATGGGCAGTCTCGTGGGGCAGGAAGAGGTCCTCACGGTCGAAGAACTCGCGCGGGCCTGTCATGCCGAGGTTCGGTGGGTTGCCGAATTGATCGAGGTCGGCATTCTGGCGCAGCGGGGGCACGATCAAGCGAGTTGGCGGTTCTGCGCAGCCGACCTGGTTTGTGCTCGACGGGCCGCTCGTCTCCAGCGGGATTTTGAGGCCAGCATCGAAACGGTCGCCGTAATGCTGGATCTCTTGAACGAGATCGATCGCCTCCGCGGGCGGCTTCGAAGAGCCGGACTGGATGCTGATGTCTGAGTCAGTCCACATCGTCTGTCCCCATTGCCGGAGCGTCAATCGCGTGCCGGGAACCCGCCTGAGTGAGGGGCCCAAGTGCGGCCACTGTCATGAGTCGCTCTTTACCGGACAGCCGATCACGTTAACGACGGACAATTTTGATGTGCACGCGACACGCAACGACGTCCCGTTGGTCGTGGACTTCTGGGCATCCTGGTGCGGTCCGTGCCGCATGATGGCGCCGGCATTCGAACAGGCGGCCAAGCTTCTAGAGCCGCACGTTCGTCTGGCCAAGGTGAACACCGAAAATGAGCACACGTTGGCAGCCCGCTTCGGGATAACCAGTATCCCGACCGTGCTCATTCTTCACAGAGGGCGGGAGGTGGCACGGCAGCCTGGTGCTCTGGGTCTGCACGACATCGTGCGCTGGGTCCGCCCCCCATATCTGAGATGAACCGCGCAATTGTGTAGGATGTAGATCAGGACAGATCAGCCCGAGGGGCAGCCAGGATGAGGTTGTTGAAACCGTTATCGGAATCCAATTAATGGTACGGCTTTCGAACAATGCGCTCCGGGTACTGCAGGCGCGCTATCTCCGCCGCGACGCAGAGCGGCATATCCTCGAAACCCCTGAGGATATGTTTGGACGGGTGGCGGACGCCATCGCTCAGGCTGAAGCGGTGTTCGGTCATCCAGATCAAGTCCCATCTTGGCGCGATGAGTTTTACCAATTGATGACATCTCTGATCTTCCTGCCGAACAGTCCCACTCTCATGAATGCGCCCACCGGACAGCTCAGCGCCTGCTTCGTGCTGCCCGTCGAGGATTCCATCGAGGACATTTTTAAGGCCGTCACGGAGATGGCCTTGGTGCAACGCTCCGGCGGCGGGACCGGGTTTTCGTTTTCCCATTTGCGGCCCAAGGGCGACTTCGTGGCGTCCACAGGCGGGGAGGCTTCAGGCCCCGTGTCCTTTATGAAGATGTTCGACTGCGCTACCGAACATATCAAGCGCGGCGGCCGGCGGCGTGGTGCCAATATGGGCATCTTGCGCGTGGACCATCCGGACATTATGGAGTTCATTACCGCCAAGCTGGATGGAGTCAGTTTAAGAAATTTCAATCTGTCGGTCGGGGTGACGGATGTGTTTATGGAAGCGGTGCGTCAAGGAACCTCCTACGACCTCGTCCATCCGAAAACAGGACGGCCGGTCGGACGGCTGAATGCCCAAGAGGCCTTCGAGACGATTACGGACGCCGCCTGGCGGACAGGCGATCCCGGTTTGCTTTTTCTGGATGCGATCAACCGGGCCAATCCCACGCCACATCTTGGCACTATCGAGGCGACCAATCCCTGCGGGGAGGTTCCGCTGCTGCCCTATGAATCATGCAATCTCGGCTCTCTCAATGTCGCGATTCTGGTTTCCGAACGAGGTGGGCGCTCGGTAGTGGACTGGGAGCGCTTACGAGCCGGCGTTCGGCTGGCGGTGCGTTTCCTTGACAACGTGATCGAAGTAAATCACTACCCGACCCCCGATACCGCACGCATGGCGCGGGGCAACCGCAAGATCGGCCTCGGTGTGATGGGCTTCGCGGACCTGCTGATCAGGTTAGGTCTGTCCTATGATTCCGATCAAGCGGTCGAGCTGGCGGAGCAACTCATGCACACGATCGCCGACGAAGCACGGGCCACATCGCAGAAACTGGCTGAGGAGCGGGGGGTCTTCCCCAATTGGAGGGGGAGCATCTACGAGCATCAGGGACTGCGGGTCCGCAATGCGACATGTACGGCCATCGCGCCGACTGGCACGATCAGTATCATCGCCGGAACCAGTGCCAGCATCGAGCCGCTGTTCGCGCTGGCCTATCGGCGTCGCCACACCATGGGCGGCGAGAGCCTGACGGAACTGAACGGACTGTTGCTCGACTATTGTGCCCACCATGGGTTGAACACAGAGAAGGTAATCGCAGAAGTGTACAAGAGTGGCCGTTTGGCCGGTGTGGCTGGTGTACCAGATGAGGCGACCCGCCTGTTTGTGACCGCCTTGGACATTCCGGTTGAGCGGCATCTGCAGATGCAGGCGGCCTTCCAGCGTCACGTGGACAATTCCGTCTCGAAAACGATCAATCTTCCGCAGGAGGCGACGTCGGCGGATGTGGCACGGGCGTATCGGCGGGCCTGGGAACTTGGGCTGAAAGGTGTGACGATCTATCGCTATGGCAGTAAGGACACGCAGGTGCTGGAACTCGGGGTCGGAGAGGAAGCCTTTCACTACGACCATGCCCCCACATGCGATCCTCAGGAGTGCCGCTTGTGATTGAGAACGATCCGGCTTCGCGCCTCCTCTCATGGCACTGAACAGAATACGGAGTTCTGTCGCACTGGTGGAATGGGTGGATGCCTCTCACCACGCCCTCCGGAGGAAGTTGCGTTCGCGCAGCCGGTCTTTCGCCGCCGGCTCGATCTGAGCGCCAGCCTGTTGCCTTTCTAGAGATGTGCGCGGTCGCCCATCTTCTGGCGGTCCAGGTTGCGTTCGACACTGTTATCCGTGAGGGATGACGTGCGGAAGGTCCACACCAGGGAACAGGCTTTGGCTGTGGGGCGAGTGGGACAAAAGGGGAAATGAGAAGGGCGGGCGAGATGGATCAGCCGTGCTGCCTGTGCAGAAAGAAAATCGTGGCGATGCCGAGAATGATGACGAGGAAGTGGGGGAAACCGATCGCCGGCCGCAATCGCTCATGGAGGCTGGGGATGAGATCGGCCAGCCCGATATACAGGAACCCCGCAGCCGAGAGCGACAGGACATATGGGGTGGCGGCCTCGAGCCAGTCTAGTGCGACCAACCCCAGCACCGCACCCGGGAAGGTGGCACTCCCGGACAAGAGGTTCCACCAGAAGGCTTGCTTCCGGCTGAATCCTCGGTCGAGGAGAATCGCAAAATCTCCGACTTCCTGCGGCACTTCATGGGCGATTACGGCCAGGCCGGTGGCCATGCCGATCGGGATAGAGGAGAGGAACGCCGCGGCGAGCACGATGCCGTCCACGAAGTTGTGCAGGGCGTCTCCGAGGAGGATCAACGGACCTGTGGCGACATGCACATCACAGTGCCCCATGACATGGCAATGGCGCCAGATCATCCATCGTTCGAGCAGGAAGAACAAGACCAATCCCATCAGCATGATCGTCAGGATCGGCTCAACACCGGCTTCCTCGATCGCATGGGGCAGGAGTTCCAGGAGCGCGGATGCGAGCAAGGTGCCGGTGGCGAAGCAGATAAGATAGGGCAAGACCTTCTGCCGCAGCTCTTTGCGGGCCAACAGGAAGAGGGCGGCAGCGCTGATCGCGCCCACACTGGAAAGAAAACAGAAGGTCAGTACCCAGACGACCGGCACAGGAACCTCATGCTTCCGGTGGGCCGAGAGGACGTGAAGCTCAACTCATGGCGGTATGGCAGTTGGGCCTCATGATCGCCTGCATGAGCGGCAGATGATGCGGGGTTATACCATCTTCCCCTCAAGGAATCACGCGGGCAGGCGCTCTTCCATCTCGTTTGGGTCGCCACGGAGTTGTTCCCATTCCTGAGATGGCGTATGTTCTCCAATCGTGCGTGTCCCGACCTTGAATATCCTCTACGAAGGGGCGGCGCAGCGGGGAAAACAGGGATGGTGGCTGGCTTCCATCGTCAGTGCAATGTTCGATGGTCCCTCTCGGACCAAGCGCAAGAGTCGTATGGGTGAGTGCAAGACCAATGAGTGCATTGGCTCCCGGACACATCAGGACAGTCGATGGCAATGAGGCCGTGGCCTCGGTCGCCTATCGGACGAACGAGGTCATCGCCATCTATCCCATCACGCCGGCGTCTCCGATGGGCGAGTGGGCGGACGAGTGGTCTGCTCACGGCCGGCTCAATATCTGGGGCACGGTGCCGGTCATCACTGAAATGCAATCCGAAGGAGGAGCCGCCGGGGCCCTGCATGGCGCCTTGCAAGCCGGCTCTCTGGCGACGACCTTCACCGCCTCGCAGGGGCTACTCCTGATGATGCCCACCCTGTTCAAGATCGCCGGAGAGCTGACCTCCTTCTGCATGCATGTCGCCTCCCGCACAGTCGCCACGCACGCGCTCTCGATTTTCGGCGACCACTCGGATGTCATGGCCTGCCGAACGACGGGGTTTGCGCTGCTCGCCTCCAGCTCCGTGCAGGAAGCGCAGGATCTGGCCTGCATTGCGCAGGCTGCTACCTTACAGGCGCGTGTGCCGTTCCTGCATTTCTTCGATGGCTTCCGGACATCCCACGAGGTGGCGCGGATCGAGGAACTGACCGACGGTGAGCTTCGAGCCATGATCGATGACGAGCTGGTCGCCGCCCATCGCCGGCGCGCCCTGACACCGGACCATCCGGTCCTCCGGGGAACGGCGCAGAATCCCGATGCGTTTTTCCAGGCACGAGAGGCCTGCAATCTCTTCTATGAACGTTGCCCGGGGATTCTGCAGGACACGATGGATCGCTTCGCCGGCCTCACAGGACGACGGTATCACCTGTTCGACTACGCCGGGCATCCGGAGGCAGATCGCGTCATCGTCCTGATGGGATCCGGAGCGGAGACCGTCCATGAGACTGTCGAATGGTTGATGGCCCGTGGCGAGCGGGTGGGTGTTGCGAAGGTGCACCTATACCGACCGTTTTCTCTCTCGGATTTTGTCCGGGCCCTTCCGCCGACCGTTCGCGCAATCGCCGTCATGGATCGGACGAAAGAACCGGGCGCGCTCGGCGAACCGCTCTATCTGGATGTCGTGGCGGCGCTGGCTGAAGCCCAAATGACAGGGAGATCACCATTCAGACAAATCCCGCGCGTCATCGGGGGACGGTATGGCCTCTCCTCCAAGGAGTTCAATCCGGCCATGGTCAAGGCCGTGTTTGCGGAACTGGCCTCCGCCAGCCCGAAACAGCATTTTACGGTCGGCATTGTCGACGACGTGACCCATACCTCGTTACCGATCGAGCCGGACTTCGACATCGAACCGGACGACGTGCGGCGAGCGGTTTTCTTTGGACTGGGATCGGACGGGACCGTGAGTGCGAATAAAAGTTCGATCAAGATCATCGGTGAAGAAACCGGTCGTTGGGTGCAGGGCTATTTCGTTTATGACTCGCGCAAAGCTGGCGCGATGACCATTTCACACTTGCGGGTGGCGCCGTATCCGATCCGGTCGGCCTACCTCATTCGGCAGGCCCATTTTGTCGCCTGCCACCATCTTGAGTTTCTGGAACGTTACGATGTGCTGGCCTATGCGGCGCCCGGGGCGGTATTCCTCTTGAACGCCCCACATGGCCCTGAGGCCTTGTGGGATGCGTTGCCTCGTGAGGTGCAGCAGCAGATCCTCGACAAGCGGCTCGCCGTCTATGTGATCGATGCCGACCGCCTCGCCAAGGAGCTCGGACTCGGAGGTCGCATCAACACGATCATGCAGGCTTGCTTCTTCGCCATCTCCGAAGTGCTCCCGCGCGATGAGGCACTTTCGCAGATCAAGGAGGCCAGCCGGAAGATCTACGGCAAGCGAGGCGACGAGATCGTCAATAAGAACCTTGCGGCCGTGGAGGCGGCACTGGATCGCCTCTGGAAGGTCGCGGTGCCTGACCGTGTCACGGCGACGCGCACATTGCCCCCGCTTGTCCCGGACGAGGCGCCGGATTTCGTCAAGAAGGTGACGGCCGTGATGCTGGCGGGAAAAGGCGATTGGCTCCCGGTCAGTGCCTTCCCGGTCGATGGAACCTGGCCGCTGGGCACGGCTCGGTGGGAGAAGCGCAATCTGGCAGACAACATTCCGGTGTGGGATCCCGCGATCTGTATCCAGTGCAACAAGTGCGCGATGGTCTGCCCCCATGCGGCGATCCGCGCCAAGGTCTATGCGCCGGCCCTTCTGAGAACGGCACCGCAAACCTTCAAGGCAATGGATTTCAAAGGCCGCGAGTTCCCCGGGCTTAAGTACACGGTTCAGGTTGCGCCTGAAGATTGCACCGGCTGCCACCTCTGCGTGATGGTCTGTCCGGCGAAAGACAAATCCAATCCAAAACACAAAGCCCTGGAGATGCAGTTGCAACGTTCGCTGCGAGACGTCCAACGCCCGAACTATGCTTTCTTTCTCCAGCTCCCTGAAGCCGACCGGACGGTCGTCAAACAGGATGTGAAGAGCGTTCAATTTCTTGAACCTCTGTTCGAATATTCGAGCGCCTGTCCGGGCTGCGGCGAGACACCGTACATCAAACTCTTAACCCAGCTCTTCGGCGACCGGGCCTTGATCGCCAATGCGACAGGCTGTTCCTCGATCTATGGGGGCAACCTTCCCACGACGCCGTATACCACAAACCGTGACGGTCGTGGGCCGGCCTGGTCGAATTCACTGTTCGAAGACAACGCGGAATTCGGCTTCGGGTTCCGCCTGGCGATTGACAAGCAGCGAGAGGAAGCCAGGGAGTTGCTCGCCCGCCTGGGCGCGCAAATCGGCAACACCTTGGTGGGGGAACTCCTTCATGCCGACCAGGGAAGTGAGGCGGGGATCGCCGCCCAGCGGCAGCGCGTCGCCGTACTGCGACAGAAGTTGGCGAGCCTGCAGACCGTGGAATCCCACCGTCTTGGATTGCTTGCCGACGCTCTCGTCAGGAAGAGTGTGTGGATCGTCGGCGGTGACGGCTGGGCCTACGACATCGGGTACGGCGGGCTCGACCACGTACTCGCCATGGGACGGGACGTGAATCTTCTGGTCCTGGACACCGAGGTCTACTCCAACACAGGAGGCCAGCAATCCAAGGCCACACCGCTGGGCGCTGCTACCAAATTTGCTGTAGCCGGCAAGGCTCTGCCGAAAAAGGATTTGGGGCTGTTGGCCATGACCTATGGCCATGTGTATGTGGCGAGAATTGCGTTCGGTGCCATGGACACGCAAACCGTCAGGGCCTTTCTCGAAGCGGAGTCCTATCCCGGCCCGTCGCTGTTGATCGCGTACAGTCCCTGTATCGCACATGGCTATGATTTAGCCTTCGGTGTGGAGCAGCAGAAACTCGCCGCGGATTCAGGCTACTGGCCACTGTATCGCTTCGACCCGCGCCGGCTGGCACATGGAGAAAGTCCGCTGATGCTCGACTCGCCCCATCCCAAATCGGACCTCGCGCAGTACATGCGCAACGAAACGCGCTTCCGAATGGTCGAACAGCAGGACGGGGAGCGGTTTCGTGCTCTGCTCGCCGAAGCCAAACAGGAAGTGGCCAAGCGATGGGCTCTGTACGAGCACCTGGCCCGCTTCATGGCTCCAAGCCATATCCAAGGCGAGAGGTCAGGGACGTAAATGGAGGGCGGTATGGATCTCTCGACCACCTATCTGGGGTTTCAGTTGCCCCATCCGCTGATGCCCGGCGCGTCTCCACTGGTGGATGATCTGGACATGGTGAAGCGGCTGGAGGATGCCGGGGCCTCTGCGATCGTTCTGCATTCGCTGTTTGAAGAGCAGATCGCCTGTGAGCAGGCGAGGACTGCGTATGACATTGATACCTATGTTGAGTCCTTCGCAGAGGCCACGTCCTATTTCCCCTGTCGAGTACACTTTGCCTGGGGGCCGGACCAGTATCTCGAGCAGATTCGCCGGATCAAAGAGGCCGTTGCTGTGCCCGTGATCGGATCGTTGAATGGCACCACCGCTGCCGGCTGGCTCAACTACGCCCGCCGCATGCAGCAGGCAGGGGCCGATGCCCTCGAACTCAATCTCTATGTCATTGCCGCCGATCCTGCCGAATCTGGAGAGGCCGTGGAGCGCCGCGCGCTGGAAATCGTCCGGACCGTCAAACAGGCCGTCACGATTCCGGTCGCCGTGAAACTCTCGCCGTTCTTCTGTTCCTTCGCACACTTCGCCCATCAACTGGATGAAGTGGGAGTGAACGGTCTCGTGCTGTTCAACCGGTTCTACCAGCCAGATCTCGATGTCGAAAATCTAGAAGTAGTGCCGAAATTGAACCTATCCGATTCGTCCGAACTCCTGCTGCGACTCCGCTGGACCGCGATCCTCTCGGGGCGCTTGCGGGCATCCCTGGCGGTCACAGGCGGCGTCCATACGGCCCAGGACGCGATCAAAGCCGTCATGACCGGTGCCCATGCAGTCCAACTGGTGTCGGCGCTGCTTCAGCATGGGCCGGAGCGTCTCAACACCATTCGAGAAGAGATGGTCCGATGGATGGAAGAGCATGAGTACCATTCGCTGCGCCAGATGCAGGGCAGTATGAATCTCACGCGGTGCCCTGATCCGGCGGCCTTTGAGCGAGCCAACTATATGCGAGTGTTGCAGAACTGGCGGTCATGAATGATTCCAAATGGATCACCGCTTGCGTCTAACAGGTTGCGGAATAACTCGATTTGCGTGCTTCGACAGGCTCAGTACGATCGCCAAAGCCCCAGGACATTCAATGAGCGCTCCGTTTATCCTGAAGCTCTCGAAGGATGAACGGAAGTTTTTCTACAGCCGAGATATCGCCTCTGTTATCGATGGCGATGAATCGTTCAAGGAAGGCTGTTCGTGTGCTGACGGTTCGGTACCTGCGCCGCGACGCGGAGTGGCATGTTCTTGAACCGGCCTATCCTCATGATGCTCGGCCTCTTATGAACACCGCAGAGCTACGAGCGTATGCCCGTCTGGTCGAACGAGTCCGTTCAGCGGTGAGCGAGGATCGTGAGGCGAACCTGTCTCTCCATGGATTCACCACGGCAGGCAAGACATATGAACTTATGCAGGTCGTCCTGGGTGGTGGCGCGCCGCGGCGAGTGTTGCTGTCTGCCGGTATTCATGGGGATGAGCTCGCCGGAGTTGTAGCGCTGTGCGAATGGCTTGAAACGCGAGCTTATGTGAAGTTTCTTCCGCAGTGGGACATCACGATGCTTCCGTGCATCAATCCGTGGGGCTATGAACATGGAACACGTGCAAACGGTGACGGGTACGATTTGAACCGGGAATTTCACTCGTCGCACCCGCCGCAAGAGGTCCTGTTCGTTCAGTCGGTGCTGCAACAGCGGTTCGATCTAAGCCTGGAGCTCCACGTAGATGAGGAGAGCGCCGGCTATTATCTGTACGAGACGGTCAGGCCATGGGCGGAGATCGGATACCGGGTGCTCGAACGGATTCGGACGATGATGCCCGTGAATCTGGATGCGATGATCGACGGGAAATCAGCCGAGGGCGGAGTCATCGCCGGAACCTGTGGGGCTGGACATGTCCTGAAGCAGCCCATGGCGGTGTACGGCTCGGCCCATGGGATCCCCTGCTCCTTAACCCTGGAGGCAGGCCGGGCGCCGCTGCACAGGCAGGTTCAGGCGCATCTCCAGGCAATAGAAGCGGCATTAAGTCTCTGTTCCTAACGGGTTCCCAGCCAGCACGATCCAATCCGTTACGCACTCTCGACGCAATCACGGCATCGCGTAATCGTGGGGTCCGCGTTGAGGCGGCGAAGGTCGATCTCCGTTCCGCACAGAAAGCACAGGCCGAAACGTCCTGATTCGATACGGCGCAGCGCTCCCTCGATTTTGACCAGGAGTTGTTGGCGCCGGCGTGCGGCTGCCTGGGACATCTGCTGAAGTTGCATCGCGTCGACGCGCGACACCCGTCCGACGCTGGTTTGATCGAGCTCCACCGGCTTGAGATCCTGGGCCGCGGAGTCATTGATGGCGCGGATCTCGTCCTGCATCGCGGTCAGCTTCGCGCGGAACCGTTCAAGGTCTTCGCTAGTCATGAGGCTGCCCCTATCTTATCCGGTCCTCCGGAAAATCCCAACCATCCTATCTTGCCTATCTTGGACAGCCCATCGTTCCTACACCCAGAGATTCCGGTCTTGACAGATCAAGAATTCTTGTTATGATGATGCACCATGACCACCACCATCAAGAGACGAGACAAGGGCGTGAGGCTTTTCCATGCGTTGTCAGACGACACGCGACTGGAGATCATGGAGCGCCTGAAAGAGGGGGAGCAGTGCGTGTGTGATCTCACCGATGCCCTCAAGACGGGGCAGTCGCGTCTGTCCTTTCATCTGAAAGTCCTCAAGGATGCGGGACTGATCAAGGATCGTCCGGAGGGGCGGTGGATTTACTATTCCCTGCACGAAGAAGCCTTGGAGCAATTGGAAGAGGTTGTCCGATCGTTACGGGGCACAGGCCATCGAGGGGGCTCCTCGTCACGATGTGGCTAGTTTTTTTGACCTCGATCAATCAACTTTCGTTGATTATGAAAGGTTGATGAGTAAAGGTTGATGAATAAAGAAAGAAGGAGTGGTGATGAAAAGCCAAGAGGTCAAAGCGTTGGTGAAGGCTGAGTATGGGCAGGCGGCGCTGCAAGCGAAACGAGGAGGCAGTTCCTGCTGTGGGTCGGTCTCGGAGCGAGTCGACTTCATCACCTCCAATCTCTACGGGAGGAACGAAACGGAGGCGCTTCCGGCCGAAGCCGTCTTGGCCTCGTTGGGATGCGGGAATCCGACGGCGCTGGCGGAACTCAACCCTGGTGAGACCGTCTTGGATCTCGGCTCAGGCGGCGGGATCGACGTGTTGCTGTCGGCCCGTCGGGTCGGACCGACCGGCAAGGTCTATGGACTCGATATGACAGACGAGATGCTTGCCTTGGCACGGGAGAACCAGGAGAAAGCAGGAGTCCGGAATGTGGAGTTTCTCAAGGGGGAAATCGAAGACATTCCATTGGGAGATGACAGCGTCGACGTCATCATCTCCAACTGCGTCATCAATCTCTCGCCCGACAAAGATCGTGTGCTGACCGAGGCCTTCCGAGTCCTGAAGCCGGGCGGCCGTCTCGCGGTGTCGGACGTCGTCGTGCGTGGCGACGTTCCGGCGGAGATTCGCCACAGTGTCGAACTCTGGATGGGCTGTGTCGCGGGGGCCTTGGAAGAGTCCGCCTACCGAGACAAACTCACGAAGGCGGGATTTCACGAGATCGAGATCGTCCCGACACGCATCTATCGCGTCGAGGATGCCAAAGACTTCTTGGCCGGAGCGGGACTGAACGTGGAGACGCTCGGGCCGCAAGTGGATGGGAAGTTTATGAGTGCCTTCATCCGGGCAAGGAAGCCACTTGAATCTGCGCAAGGGGCAACCGACTGACTTCCCGTGATCGTGCGATGGCTCATCGTGCTCAATAGGAGATAGCATCGTGAAGATCCTCTTCCTCTGTACCGGGAACTCCTGCCGCTCGATCTTGGCCGAGGCCACCTTCAATGCCTTGGCAGGTCCAGACTGGCGTGCCATGAGTGCGGGGAGCCATCCAACCGGAACGGTCCATCCCCGCGCGTTGGCCCTCCTGCGACGCGAAGGGATTTCAACCGAGGGGTTGCATAGTAAATCGTGGACTGACCTCCCGGCCGTCCCGGATCTCGTCATCACGGTGTGCGGGAACGCAGCGGGTGAAACCTGTCCGGCCTATCTCGGTCCTGCCTTGCGAACCCATTGGGGGGTCGAGGATCCGGCCAAGGCGACTGGAACGGAGGCAGAGATCGATGCCAAGTTCGAGCAGGTCTATCGCACCCTGCGTACCCGCATCGAAGCGTTCCTGAAATTGCCGATCGACCAACTCTGGAAGGATCGTGACCGGCTCAAGGTAGAGCTGGACGACATTGCCAAGCTTCCGTAGCCGGTATTGGTGGTCATTCTTGTGTCACAAATTCATGGAGGTCCAACATGGTCAAGATTGAGGTGTATGATCCGGCGATGTGCTGCAGTACGGGTGTCTGTGGAATCGACGCGGATCAGAGATTGGTGAACTTCGCCGCGGATGTCGAGTGGGCGAAGCAGCAAGGTGTCACGATCGAACGGTTTAACCTGGGGCAGCAACCGATGCAGTTTGCGAACAATCCGAGGGTCAAAAGCTTTCTCGAACGCTCGGGGGAGGGGGCGCTCCCGCTGATTCTCGTGGACGGCGAAGTGGCCCTGGCCGGGCGGTATCCCAGCCGGGCTGAGTTGACCCGCTGGGCAGGTTTGGCGGCTGCACCAACCATCATGAAGACAGAAGGCAGTTGCTGCGGGGGTGGCTCCTGCTGATGAGTTCGTTCTGTCAAAGGAGTGAATCATGCGGTTTCTAGACCACGCACCCACGTTCCTGTTTTTCACCGGCAAAGGTGGCGTGGGGAAAACCTCGCTCTCCTGCGCCACTGCGATTCATCTGGCTCGACAGGGCAAGAAAGTCCTGCTGGTCAGCACCGATCCGGCCTCCAACGTCGGCCAGGTGTTCGGCCAGGCGATCGGTAACCGTATCATCGCCATCGCGACGGTCGCAGGGCTCTCCGCGCTGGAAATCGATCCGCAACTGGCGGCGCAGCAGTATCGCGAACGTATCGTCGGTCCGGTACGCGGGCGGCTACCGGATGCCGTCGTCAAGAGTATTGAAGAACAACTGTCCGGGGCCTGTACCACCGAAATTGCGGCCTTTGATGAATTCACCACATTGCTGACCGATGCGAACCTGATTGCGGTCTACGACCACATCATTTTCGATACGGCGCCGACCGGGCATACGATTCGCCTCCTGCAACTGCCGGGCGCGTGGACTCGTTTTATTGAAGCGAACCCCGGAGGGGCGTCCTGCCTCGGTCCACTGTCGGGGCTGGAGAAGCAACGCCGGCAGTACGCGGATGCGGTCACGGCCCTGTCTGATCCGAACCGGACCCGTTTGATTTTGGTGGCCCGCGCGCAGAAAACCACGCTGGACGAGGTCGCGCGCACACACCAGGAACTCGCCGCCATCGGCCTGTCCAGGCAGTATCTGGTCATCAACGGAATCCTGCCGGAACGCGAGGCGGAGCATGACGCGTTGGCTGCCGCCATTCATCGCCGTGAACAAGAGACGCTCGTCGCAATGCCTTCGGTGCTGAGAGATCTGCCCACCGATTATCTGCCGCTCAAGGCCTCCAACCTCGTCGGGGTTGAAGCGCTCAGCAGTCTGTTTTCCGATCGAGACGAGATCACATCTGTGAACACCGAGACCATCGGTCATGCAACCGATCTTCCACGGTTATCGACGCTGGTCGATGAGATCGCCGGCGCCGGCCATGGTCTCGTGATGATGATGGGCAAGGGCGGTGTCGGCAAAACGACGCTTGCCGCGTCGATCGCGGTGGCACTGGCCAAGCGCGGGCATTCCGTGCATTTGACCACGTCCGACCCCGCCGCTCACCTGACGGACACGCTGTCAGGATCGTTGGACAATCTGGATGTCAGCCGAATCGATCCGCAGGCCGAGGTCGCGAGGTACCGGCAACATGTGCTCGAGACCAAGGGCAAGGATCTCGATGCGCAGGGCCGTGCCGTGCTCGAAGAAGATTTGCGATCGCCCTGTACCGAAGAAATCGCGGTGTTCCAGGCGTTCTCCCGCATCATTCGCGAGTCGAGGAAGAAATTCGTGGTGATGGATACGGCGCCGACCGGGCATACCTTGTTACTACTCGATGCCACGGGCGCCTATCACCGCGAAGCGGCCCGCCACATTGATCCGCTGCTGCACCACACGACCCCGATGATGCGGCTCCAGGACCCTGAACAGACGAAGGTGATGATCGTGACCTTGGCGGAAACCACACCGGTGCTGGAAGCCGCCCAGTTGCAAGACGAGCTGCGCCGCGCCGGGATCGAGCCCTGGGCCTGGCTCATCAACAACAGCCTGTCTGCAACAGCCACGTCGTCACCGTTGTTGAAACAGCGGGCTTCGTTCGAGTTGGCTCACATTGAAGCGGTCCGCACCAGCTACGCCAGACGTGTCGCGCTCGTGCCGATGCACGCCGAAGAGCCCGTGGGCATCGATCGGCTGCTCAACCTGGTCGAGCCGGAGAGCGTGTCGGATTGTGCCGGCGCACCCTGCCGATCATAGGGAGACTGTCCGTCCCCCGTCCGTATAGGCAAGCGAATCAAGCGGCGCTGCTCGCGCACATCAGAATACCCCATGATGCCGCTGCTCTCCCTCACAAGAGAGAGCAGCGGGCGGCTTCCTGTTCTGGTGTGTGAGATGGACGCAATCGGATGGTTACGCAAAGCCCAGCTTGGCGGACCCCTCCTTGGACAGTTCCAGGGCGACCTTCACGAAACCGGGATGGCTGAGGGAGACATCGCAAAGAATCCTATTCAGCGAGCCGTAGAGCGTCTCGCGCAAGGTGGTTGCCTCCGCATCCGTGAACGTACGACCCGTGACCTGTTGAAGGGTATCGAGTTCCTGAGTGACCTGGCCGACAATGATGTCATTGACGAGCCCTCCGATGCGGATGATCTGATCGAAGACGGTGCTCATCGCTTCAGGGCTGAGTGTACGGGCCAACCGCGCGATCTCGAGCATATTGGCTTTGGTGTGCTGGGCCTCCTCGACCCAGTGCGCTTTTAAGATTTCCGCATAGAGTTGGTCACCACCCTCCTCTGTGTGGTCTTGAACGGACTCGACATAATGCCGTTGACTGCCTAACTCCAGCGCGAGCAGGATCAGGAATCGAGGAAGTGGAGGATAGGACAGGATGGCGTTGGCCAGCTCCGTGACCCGCGTCTTCGCGTCGTCAAAATACCGGCCGAACTGGTGCCCGCAGGACTGTTCAAGAACTGTCTCTGTCCGTCGAAACAGTTGCTGATGTTTCATTTCTTCTTCTCCAAAGCGGAATAATGCCCGCAGATGGGTACGATCGTCGTGCCGGTGTTGTTCAACGATGCCGGTAAGGTGAATCGGGATAAATTCCTCGAAGTTGCCGAATATATGCACATAGCTAAACGCGCGGCAATGGTTGAGCGTGCGTTGTTCTTGATCAGTGAGGAATTCCAGCCTGTGTGTGCCGACCCACGAGGCGGGCACGATGGGTTTGGACGCATCAAAGCACCGGCCGCGGAAGATCTCGTCGACAGTCCACGCGACGTTCTCCGAAGCCGTGACGATCGAGGCGTAGTCTAGTCCTTGGGTAAACGTATAGTCTGTTGATCTCATCATTGATTCCTTCCATGTGTGGAGATGGCAAAAGACCAAAGAGATGACAAGAGAGTGGCTGTTCGGATCGAATCCATATGCTCGTCTCGATCAAGTTGGTTAAGTTTGCCTGGAGGAGTCCCGTCATTCGACGGTCTCTCCTTCGAGAGTGGCACGTCGTGTGGGTCACAGAGAAACAGACCTTGTGGGCTATGCCTTCCGGTCGCACCGAAACACGCTCTCCGAATCGCGATAAAATTCGCACTGTCCTTGCAGCGCTTCTTTCAGCCGAAGTCTGGCTCGATGGATTCTGATCTTGGCTGTGGCCACGGAGCAGTTGCAGATCTCGGCGATTTGTGCGGCCGAAAGTCCCTCAAGGTCGTGCAGGATCAACGCTGCACGGTAGGTGTCGGGCAGGTTGGCGATCACCTGTCGGACGCAGGCATTCATCTCGTCGATAATCAGTCGCTCGTCGATGGTGCGATCGACATCGATGGGTTCTTCGACCTCGGTCAGTTCGATGGCACGAACGTTCCGTCCAGGCTGGCGTAAGTAATCGACTGCCACTCGGTTGGCGATGGAAAATGCCCATGTCTTGATTGACGAGCGCCCGGCAAAAGATGGCAGCCCTTTGTTTATGCGCATGAAGGTTTCCTGTACCAAGTCTTCTGCTACCGATCGGTCTCCGACATATCGTTCCAAGTAGCGCAGGAGGGGCGACCTCAGATCGTGCGCAATGGCTTGAAAGGCTGGTTGTCCTGGTGCGTCGTTCATGGTGTGTCAGGAAAATGCCGCGCGTTCTGTACCGCTGAGGAGCGTGCCCGATGTTCCCCTATCGTTCAACAGCATCCTCCGCTCGTTTTCGATGTGGTCCCTGGCTTCTCTTCTGCAGGACTCTGAACGCTGGCAGATTGAACGAGACTCCCACAGGTTGCCATCATTCCAGCCATGGTATGCGGAGGCTGCGCGGCTTTGCTCGTGTGAGCACCCTCAGCCTTGCTTTCAGACCCACATCCGCACCCTTGGTTCGTACCATCGCCCTCGGTTGTGTCCGAAGCAGGCGGCAGCAGATTCAGTGCGGCTTGTAGCACCTTGCGAGCAGGGACTTGACGGACCTTGTCCGCATGGCTGATCGCCGCGCGGATTTCCATGTCGGTCAGTCCCACTTTTCGCGATTCCGCAATGTGGTACTCGACACAAGGGACGCAATTGCTGCCTATTGCAGCCCCAAGCGCCACCAATTCGTAGTCACGGGAAGTTAACGTGCTCATACTATTCTCCTCGTGTGAAGGGTGATACGCAACGGAGATTTCTTCCTCATTCACTTAACTTGGACGGGATTTCTGGTTGAAAGGATACACCTTCGTGACGATCGACCACTCACTGATTGGAAGGACCATCTTATCTTGGTTGGCGCAGAGGGTGCGGGGCAATGAGTCCTCGCAATGGACTTGAAGCAGATCCTGTGACCATTCAATAATGTGCGCCTACTGCTGTGGCCTGACGAGCGGGAGAGATGGCCAAGGACAATGGAGCATTCAAACAGGAGGAGCTACGTTGAGTAACCAGAACACGATCACAGCCTTTTACGAAGAGGATCACAACCGGCTCGACGAGTTGTTCAAGACCTTTCAAACAGTGAAACGGTCTGACTTTGCCAAGGCCAAGGAGGCCTTCAAAGACTTCAAGGTCGGTTTGCAACGTCACATCGTGTGGGAGGAAGAGCTGTTGTTTCCTCTGTGGGAGCAAAAAACTGGCATGACCGATGGCGGACCGACGTTTGTCATGCGGCACGAGCATCGGCAGATTGGGCAACTGCTCGAATCCATCCATGAAAAGGTTGCGAGGCAGAGCCTCGACAGTGACCAGGAAGAACAATTGCTGTTGAACGTCTTGGGCTCGCACAACATGAAGGAAGAACGGGTGCTGTATCCGTCTATCGACAACGTGACGAGCGAAGAAGAACGAGCGAAGATCTATCGCGATATGGAGACGATACCGGAAGAGCGCTATAACGCCTGTTGCGGCGATCACTGAGAGAGTTCTTGTGCCAGTGTGATTGTTCCGCAGAAAAGCAGTGGCATCCATCATGGTGGCTGGTGAGAGAAAACGGCTGCTTCTCCGGTTCCTCCTTCTGGTGAATGTGTTGCTGCTCGCTGGGTGGAGTGGGTGGCACTTCCCGGCTGTTTCGGTTGAGAAGGTGTGGGCTGAGCCTTCTCCTGGGTCAGGCGCGAAGCTCAAAGGCACTGTCGCACGGGGCCGCGAGATCTTCAATGGCACGGGGGGCTGTTATGTTTGTCACGGGATCGACGGCTACACCGGGCGAACACCGCGACTGGAACCACACGTGACAAGGTTCATCGCTCAGCTCGATCCTCCGCCACCGGACCTCCGTAATCCAGCAGGGCTTCGTCTCAAGACGAACCAAGAACGCAGCCGGCTGATTCGCGAAGGCCACCCCCGTGGAGGTCCGGAACCCACTCCAGCAATGACCGAACAAGACCTCGCCGATGTCTTGCTCTACCTCGCGTTCATCAGGAAAGATCCCAATCCGGAGCAGTAGATACGGGAAGTGACGCGAAACCGCCTTCTCTGCGAGGGTTCACTTTCTCCGGATGGTCTGCGTGACAACGGTGTGCGTCAACGGGATTGCGAACGAGCGGCGCGGTATGACGGCAGACACGAAGCTATGTGTGGCTCGGTGCTGTTCCGCTTGAACACCAAGTGGGCGCCAAAGATCGGTCTCGGAGCGGGTGGCCCCCCTGAGAATGTCCCGCTCGCCGTCCAGTCGATCATCGATTGCCAACTCATTGTGCGATAGCCCGTGCAACACCGTGCGATGCCGAGTGCCCCTCCCGCTTGTTGATCACCGAAGGCCTGCATCGCTCTCTCATCATGTGTCGGTGGTGTGCGAATTCCGATCCCAGGTCGGCCTTGTGTAGCAATTCAGGACCAGACGGGCGATCTCGTTGCTGCATTCCGCCACGATCCTACCGGCTAGTTCCGGTACCCGGTCGTCACATGCCCCTCATCGAGGGTAAACAGAGAAGAGGTGAGATTATAGAGGTGAAGCTCCATCCGAGACGCTCAATCGGTTTGGTGGCATTGGCCTTGCTGGGTGTGACAGTGGCCGATGGTGCAGGGATGGGGGATGAAGTTGGTCGAGGATAGTAAGGGGCTTGACGAGACGCTACGATCTGTCATCGCTGTCGGTACATCGTGAAGAGCGGTATCACGGTGAATCCTGAGACGAGCGGGGTCACGGATCGGCGAGGGCTGCTTCAGCGCTTGCTCCAGGTCGGAGCAACGGCGCTGGCAGGAGCCATCGGCGCCATCCTCGCCCTTTCCAACAATTCGGTGCGCGCCGCTGACGGCACGGTCAGACGCAAGTACCGGTATGGCATGGTGATCGATACACGTCGTTGCGTGGGCTGCCGCGCCTGTGTTGTGGCCTGCAAGGCTGAAAATAAGACGCCGCCCGGCGTCGCCTACACTGTCGTGGTGGAGCAGGCCTTTGGCACGCGCGCGGATGATAAACCGCTCTTCATGACCAAGCCCTGTTTTCATTGTGAGAGCCCGCCGTGTGTCGATGTCTGCCCGGTGTCCGCCACCTTCAAGCGGGAGCAGGACGGCATCGTCGTGGTGGACTATAACCGTTGCATCGGATGCCGGTACTGCATCACGGCTTGCCCCTACGGTGCACGCTTCTTCGACTTTGGAGAGCACTACCCGGCGGTCGCCGAAGGGACGCCGTACGCGCAGGTGCCGTCTCCCGAATATGGGCAGTTCAGGAAACGGGAGCCTGACGAGTCTCCCATCGGCAACGTCCGCAAATGTACCTTCTGCTTGCACCTGCAAGACTCCGAGGGGCGATACGACAAGGCCGCTGGTCGCTGGCCGGCCTGTGTGAAGACGTGCACCGGCCATGCGATGTTCTTCGGAGACTTCAATGATCCCGAGAGCGAGGTCTCTCGGCTGCTCCGCGAGCGTCAGGCGGTCCGGCTGAAGGAAGAATTAGGCACAGAACCCAATGTCTATTACCTCCTGTGAGTGGTGGGAAAACGGCTAGATGGGGCCACAGATGCTGAGGCGACTGTTCTGGATGCTTGGCGGCCTCCTGTTCACCGCTGGGCTGTTCGGCTGGTATGACCGGCTGGTCTTTGGTCATCTTCATGCCAACTACGGGACTGTGGTGCCGTGGGGTCTTGGTGTGACCTTCTATGTCTACTTCATCGGGCTTTCCGCGGGAGCGTTTCTCGTGTCGTCACTGGTCTATGTCTTCGAGATGAAGCAATTTGAACGGATTGGGCGCCTGGCCGTCTTCACCGCTCTGGTGACGCTTGTGATCGCTTTGCTTTCAATCTGGCCGGACATCGGCCATATGGATCGGGTCTGGCATATCTTTGCCTATCCCAACATCAAGTCGCCGATGGCGGTGATCACCTGGCTGTATGCCGCGTACTTTGTGCTGTTGCTGTGCGAACTCTGGTTTCTGCTTCGACGGGATTTGATCACGGGCGCTTCGGCGCCTGGCCTTCAGGGAACCCTGTGCGGTCTGCTCGCTCTCGGGAGTCGTGATGTGTCGGGGGACAGCGCCCTCCGGGACCGCCGGGTGGTGAAAGCGCTGGCGACAGTCGGAATCGTCATGGCCATCATGTTCCATGGAGGCGTGGGCACGCTCTTCGGGGTGGTTGCGGCGCGCCCTCACTGGCACAGCGCCCTCTACCCGCTTCACTTTTTGCTGGTCGCACTCGTCAGCGGAGGAGCCCTTTTGGTCTTTGCCAGTTCGATCTTTGCAGAAGGCTGGAAGCGAAACGGGGAGACCGTGCGTGCACTCGGACGGATCGTCCTCGGCCTGTTGTTGCTCGATCTGCTCTTTCAACTGTCCGAGTGGTTGATCGCCTTTCGCGGGGGCATTCCCAGCCATACCGCGAGCCTCTCGCTCATCCTCGGTGGCCCGTTCTGGTGGATCTTCTGGATCTGGCAGGGCCTGCTCGGGACCGGTGTGCCCTTACTCCTTCTGGTGCTTCCGACTCGTCATGATCCCCGGTGGGTTGCTCTCGCTGGACTGCTGATCGCCACCGGCTACTTCGGGCTGCGGTTGAACATCGTGATTCCTGGCCTGGCGATCGAGGAGATTGCCGGGCTTTCAGAGGCCATTGCCTCTTCGCGGATGGCACCGTCCTATTTTCCGAGCGTAAGCGAGAGCCTGCTCGGCGCATGGGTTGTCGGCTTCGGGTTGTTGCTGTTTGGAATAGGTGAACGACTCCTGCCCCTCGTGCCGAAAGAGGAGGGCTATGGACGTGTTTGACAGAACGATCGGACGGCGCAAGTTTCTGAAGCTCGTAGGTGCCTCGGCCGCTGTGGCGGCAACCGGCACCGGTCTCACTGGCTGTTTGAGCTTCGGTTCACGCGAGCATCCGATTGAGCCAAACGCCGTTGGGGCAAAGCAGTGGGGCCGCGAAGCGGGCGAGTGGATTCCGTCCTGCTGCAACATGTGCGGCGGCCAGTCGGGCATCCTGGTCCATGTCGTCAACGGCGTCGTCGAGAAGATCGAGCCCAACCACTGGAACCCTGTCAACTATTCCAACATCTCCCAGGATTTTTTTAACGGCTACAGCGAGGAGTCCGGCTGCAAGGAGGGTGGTGCGATCTGTCCCAAGGGCAATGCGGGGATCATGCAGCTCTATGATCCTGACCGGATAAAGACCCCGCTCAAGCGCGGGAACCCAGATAAATCACCGGGCGCCGATCCGAGGTGGCAGGCCATCTCCTGGGACCAGGCGCTCGATGAGATTGCGGCGAAAATGAAGGCTCTTCGGGAGGCCGGCGAGGCTCATAAGCTGCTCTGGTTCAGTGAGGATCACTCGTTCACACACATCCAGAGCGACTTCTGCACACTCTACGGGACCCCGAACTACTTGATGCACTCGAACCTGTGCGATGTAGCGCGCAAGGCCTCCTTCAGATCGGTCGTGGGTCATGATCGCCCCCTGGCTGACTTGATCCAGTCACAGTACATCCTGCTCTTTGGCTGGAATCCCACCTCTGCTATCAAGTGGGTCTACCTCCCTCGGATCTTAACCCGTGCGATCGAAAGGGGAGCGCGGCTGGTCGTGGTGGACCCTTACCTCTCTGATACTGCGGCGAAAGCGCAGGAATGGGTGGCGATTCGCCCAGGCACGGATGGGGCCTTGGCCCTGGCCCTGGGGCATGTGATCATCCGAGATGGCCTCTACGACAAGGACTTCATCCGGCAGTGGACCGTGGGGTTCAATGAGTACGCGGCGTATGTCAAGGAGAAGACGCCCGAGTGGGCCGAGCCCATCACGTCGATCCAGGCAAAGACCATTGAACGGCTGGCGCATGAACTGGCAACGACTAAACCGGCCTGCGTGGACATGTGGAGCGGGCCCTGCCACCACTCGAACGGTGTCCAAGCCGGCCGGGCCATCGCGTTGCTCAACGCGCTCATCGGATCCTTCGATCGGCCGGGAGGCATGGTGATCCCGGACAGGAAGGGAAACGTGCATGTCGAGATCGAGCCAGACGAGACGGCGGCCGCCACATTGAAGCAAGTGCGTTTTGATGAGCTGCACAAGTATCCGCTTGGGCATAAGTCAGGGGTCTACACCCAGTGTTTCACCAATCTGGCTGAGGGAACCGGGCCGTACCAGCCGAAGATGCTCGTGTGTATCTTTCAGAACCTGATGATGTCCGTCCCAGGCAACCAGACCGTTGCAAGAGCCTTGGCCAAGCTGGAGACCCTCATCGTCGTAGATACGATGCTGAGCGAGACCGCGATGTTGGCGGACTATGTGCTCCCCGGCACCACCTATCTGGAACGCTACGACCTCAACACCCATTGGGTGACCTGGCCGGTGGTTGGCCTGCGCCAGCCTGTCGTGAAGCCGCTCTTCGGCCAGCCTGCCGAGTATGAGCTGATCACGGCCCTGGGGAGGCGCCTTGGGCTCAGGGATAAAGCAGGGAAAGAGTTCTTTGCGATTGGGCCATTGTCTGGAAGACCCATCGAGAACTTAACTGAATGGTACGAAGAGTACTTGTCCAACGAGCTGAAGCAAGGAGCGCCGAAGATCACCTTGGAGGAGTTAAAGGCGTTGCCGGGCGCTGTGTGGGTCGATCGGGCTGGCACTCGCTACGAGAAATACACCGAGCCCATTCCTCCGGAGCAAGTCAGGACATCCTGGTTCGCGGGCAATCCCAACACGGAAGGGACCACTGTCTACGACAAGCCCAAGGAACGAGGAGGCAAACGTATCGGCACCGTCATCGGCGGCAAGCAGGTCCGGGGTTTTCTGACTCCCAGCGGCAAAGTCGAGTTTTATGCCAAGGCGCTCAGCGAGAAGACCGACGGAAACGGCAAGCCGGTGAACCCCCTGCCGGCCTTCGAGCCACGGGATTGGCAACCCTCTCAGGAATACCCGCTGTACCTCATCAACTGGAAAGAGGCGAGCCACACCCACAGCCGCACGCAGAACAACGCCTGGCTGCTGGAGATCAAACCGGCGAATCCTCTGATCATGCACCCTGTCACCGCGGCTCGATACGGCATCAATGACGGAGACACGGTGTGGGTTGAATCGCCGTATGGTCGAGTGCAGGGGCGTGTGAAGCTCTCAAAACGCATCCACCCGGAGGTCATCGGCCTCCAACATGGCTTCGGTCACACCGCCCTCGGACGCTTGGCCAAAGGGCGAGGGACTTCTGACTCTCCGCTCCGGCCCACGAAGGCTGACCCGCTCTCCGGGCAGGCGCTTCACAAAGAGGCCTGTGTGAGGGTGTCCAAGGCATGAGTGAAAGAGGGGGCCATCGTTTGCCATGCCTGTTGATTCTGCCATTCATCATGACTCTCGTTGCTGTGCATTAAAATAATCGACTGGTCCATCGCTGAAGCACCCACACAAACATCACCATTTACGGATAGGGCACAGGGGAGTTTGACCGCGAGCGTCTGGATGTCCGCGAGAGTTCCAGGGCTGTCTCTCGGCTGAGAATCCAGGCGAGTGGTGGCAAGGCCATGACGGCACCGACCAGCCGACAGTCAGTCAGCCCGCGCAAGGGGCTTGTCTGGATATCACGATCTGCGGCGGATCGGGTATGGTCAGCTACGGAGGAGTTGGTCTGTGCTGGCCAAGTCCTTGATCTCTGATGACTGGTTCAGCATCGCGGTTTTCCGGATCTACATTATTTGATTGGGCATCATGACCGATCCCTCGCTGAGATGGCTCGCGACCCAGGCGAGTAAGGGCCATCTCATCAGCCTGACTGCGAGGAGATTCGCACCCTCCTCAAGGTCCTTCGCGTGAGCGGCTGGAGCGGGATGTTGGCGGGTCCGTTCATTGACCCTCGGCTGATTCCCTTGCTGACCCAGGAAGAGTTGCAGTCGGTCTCAGCGCCGCTGGCGTTGGTGCTTAGTCAGTGGCCCAAGGGGCCTTCGTCTAGACAGATCGGCCTGCGAGATGCACAACGTGGGGACAGGACGGGCCTACAAGTTCTGATCGGAAATGCTTATCGAGCGTGGGGTAGGAACACTGTCCTAAACCGGGGATCGTGGAGGTTCGATTCGTATCCTTGCATCTACGATCCGGCAGCCTTGGCCTGGGGGAAGGACAAGGATCGGATTCGGGTCGAGTTCGCTGAGTTCGCAAATCATTTCGACAAGCTGAGCAATACGGAGTAAGACCTCCTCAGTCGCGTTCAGATCTACGGTTACCTGATCACGGACTCCATTGCACCAACGCGAACTTCGGCCTGCCATTGACGGCTATTGAGGACTATTATGGGTACCATTATAATGGGCCACGTGATACGTTCTTTCGAGGGACGAGGCACCGAGGAAATATTTGACGGCGTCGATTCCGAGATAGCGAGGAAAACCTGTCCCCGAAATCTGTGGAAGGTGGCCAGAAGGAAGCTCGATCAGATTAATCGCGTGAAAGATCTCATCGAGCTCGCTGTGCCACCAGGAAATTGCCTTGAACGGTTGCGGGCGGATCGGAGCGGACAGCATAGTATCAGAATCAACGATCAATATCGGATCTGTTTTCGATGGGAGGCTGGAGATGCCTACGAGGTTGAGATCACGGATTATCACTAAGAGGCCAGTGACCACCGACTCACAGGAACGCTCGCAAGCCCTTGTCGGACGCCGGCTGCCTCGTCGGCGGCCACCGACGCGTCCGGGCGAAATGTTGCTGGAGGAGTTCGTCAAGCCTCTCGGCATAACCCAGTCGGAGTTGGCGATCCGTCTGGGTATTTCATTCCCTCGACTCAATGAAATCATCCGTGGGAAACGCTCGATCACATCCGATACCGCGCTTCGGCTAGCGCGGGTCCTGGGGATGTCTGCTGACTTCTGGCTGGGGCTACAGGTGGACTGGGATCTCTGGCACGCTATGCGCGGCTCGAAGGCAAGAGAAATTGACCGCCTAGAGCCTCTTCATCCTTCAGCTTGAGCAGGTTCTTGCATGAGGGATGGTTAACAAATGTGAGGATCTGGCTCTGACTTATCCAACTTGTATCCTTGCATCTACGATCCGGCAGCCTTGGCCTGGGGGAAGGACAAGGATCGGATTCAGGTCGAGTTCGCTGAGTTCGGGGATTGCTTCAACGAGACAAGAGACCCGCAACAACACTTCTTCCAAGGCTTCGAGGTCGACCGGCGGATGTCCTCGATAGCCGGTCAGCAGTCGGTAGCCCTTGATTGTCCGGATCATTTCTTTGGCGTCCCGGTCGGTCAGTGGCACGACACGGAACTGCACATCGTCCAGAATCTCGACGTGGATGCCACCGAGACCGAATGCGATCAAGGGCCCGAACAGGGGATCGCGGGTCATACCGACCATCACTTCGACTCCGCCGTACACCATCGGCTGAACCAGCACGCCTTCTCTTCCGTGCAACCGACCGATTTGCGCGAGTCTGTTCTGAATGGCTTCGAATGTTTGCCGCACGGCTTGCTTATCTGTCACATGGAGATAGACAACACCCTCCTCCGTTTTATGAAGCACCAAGCGCGAAGCGGACTTCACTGCCACAGGATATCCGATGGAATCTGCAAGGTTGGCCGCCTCTTCGGCGCTCGTCGCAAGGCCGCCCACGAGCGGAAGGTCTATTGCCGCAAGCATTGCCTGGATCTCTTTCACCATGAGCCAGTCTGATCCGCGATCTGCGAGGACCTTGGCGCAGATGCTTTTGGCTTGGGAGAGGCTGAAAGAGGACAGGTCCGGGCCTGTCGGCCTTGACTCCGCACGTGGTGACCGCCTCTTCCATGCTTCATACGACAGTGTGCGGCTGATGACGAATGCGGGGATGTCTGGAACGTGATAGGTCGGGATGGTTTCTCCATCAACCATAAAATGACGGCCCTCGTCACCCTCCGCCATCCAACAGAGATAGACAGGCGTGTTGCTGCCCGCCCGCCTTGCTACTCGGATGCCTCTCAAGATTCCGGCTGCCGTGTGGTCGTTGTCTGTGACATTGATCGACAAGTAAATGATGATGAGGGCGTCCAACGAATCGGACAACAACAGGGTTTCGACGGCAGTTGCATGGTGATCCTCGGTCGCGACCCCGATCACGTCAACGGGATTTTGGGTCGCCGCCATCGATGGGAGAAATGAGGCCAGCTTGGAACAAGTTGATTGCGGCAACGGGGGAACGAGAAGGCCTTCTTTCTCACAACTGTCTGCGCACAAGACCCCGGCTCCACCGGAGTTGGTCAGGATGCCAACACGGCGGCCAGCGGGGCACTGCTGGCTCGAGAACGCAACGGCGAGGGCGAGCCATTGCTCAAACGTCGTTGCGCGGATGATGCCGCACTGGGTAAAGAGGGCGTCAACGACCCTGTCGCTGGTCGCGAGTGCTGCCGTATGTGAGCCGGCTGCTCTCTGGCCAGCCTCGGTGCATCCCGCCTTCAAGGCGATGATCGGCTTGTGTTTTCCTACCCGCTCGGCCAGCCGTCGAAACCGATGAGGTGTGGTGATCGTTTCAAGGTAGAGGAGAATGACGGTAGTGCGCTCATCTTGCTCCC
>JANDJL010000027.1 GCA_024330965.1 Nitrospira sp.
CCCTCCGAGAACAACGAGGTGTCCAACTCAATGCGGTCAAGCTGACACAGATCCCCTGGCTTGTTCACATTGACCGCAAGAGCGATGCGATCAGGGCTCAATTCGATCTTGAGCACATTCTGCTCCGGTTGCGCCTCTTGCCCAAAGGCTAAATGGGGCACGGGTTTAAAATGAATAGCAATCTCGCGCCGATCTTGTCCGAGGGCCTTGCCAGTGCGCAGCACAAAGGGCACACCGGCCCATCGCCAGTTGTCGATCGCGAGTGTCACTTGCGCGAAGGTCTCAGTCCTGCGTTCCGCGCGAACTCCCGGCTCTTCGACATACGGAACAATCTCGTTGGTTCCGATCCTGCCTCGCCCGTATCGCCCTCGCATTGTTTGCCGCACCACTTCGTCCGGCTCCAACCGACGAACTGCCCGCAGCACCGCGACCTTGTGGTCCCTGAACGATCGCTCGTCCAACGCATGCAGCGGCTCCATGGCGACCAAGGCCAGCAACTGCAAAAGATGATTTTGGATCATGTCACGAAGGGCCCCGGTGGCATCGTAGAACGACGCCCGGCCGGCAGCCGTGAGCGTCTCATCCCAAATAATCTCAACCCGCTCGATATGATGTGTGTTCCATACTGGTTCAAACAGGCGATTGGCAAACCGCAGGCCCAGGATGTTCTGTACCGTCTGTTTTCCCAGAAAATGGTCGAGCCGGAACACATCGCGCTCAGGGAACGACTCATGGAGCAACCGATTGAGCGCCTGTGCCGATTCCAAGCTTTCCCCAAAGGGCTTTTCCACCACCACCTTGCTCCCCTTGGGCAACTTCAGCGCCACGAGCGATTCGATCGATGGGGCAAACAACGAGGGGGGGAGCGCCAAATAGGCCACCAGTGGACCAGTGACACCGCCCAAGGCCCGAGCGAGTTGGTCGTGATTCGTCACGTCGGCCCGGCGATAGTCCGATCGCGAGAGCATTTCCTCCCGCACATGAGCCGGCCCGGCATCCATAAACGCCGACTTCTGCTCAAGGTGGCTTCGGAATTGTTCTGTCGTCCAGTCATCTTGCGCAATCCCTAAGATCCGAAACCCTTCGGGCAGCACACCTACCTCCTGAAGGCGGACAATGGCCGGCATCAAAAACCGAGATGTCAAGTCGCCTGACGCCCCGAAAATCACAAGAGTCTGAATCATCCCGGCGCCTCCCTTCTGTCTCTCAGGTTTTCCGAGCCCCCTCGATCCGACCGGTCCGACCGGCTTCAGCAACGCCCGGGCGGCGCTCCATCGCCACCGGGGCGGTTCATCGCCCTATTTGAATTTGGCCACCGCCGCGTCAAGGGCTGACTTGAGGTCATGCCACGCGTTTTCGGCGCCGGTTTTGAGGACCTCCCACGCCTCCTCGCTCGCAGCCTTGATCTCAGCGAGCTTGGCCTGCACCGCCTCCCGCTTGGCCTTGAGTCCATCGACCTGCTTGAGATACTCGATCTTGGCACTCGCTTCGGCCTTGTCGGCCTTGGCCTTGAGTTCGTCGATCTTCGCACCCCACTCACGCAATTGCGCTTCCATTTTTTCGAGATATGCATCCTTGAGACTCATGGGAGTTCCTTTTCTCAGCGTCCCATTCTCTTGGCGACGACTGGGTTACTTGGTTGCTTCCTCTGCCTTTTCAACCGCCTCTTCCACCCGTTCCTTAACCGTCTCGGTTGCCTCCTCGATCTTTTCTTTGGTTTCCTCAATCACCTGACCGGCTTTTTCTACGGCTTGATCGACCTTCTTGCCAGCTTGCTCGGCAGGTCCTTCCTGCTTGCAGCCGATTGCCACACAAAACACCGCCACCACTCCAAACACTGAAAGACTTCGACTCCACCGTGACATGACTTCCTCCTTTCGTTGACGCACCTGTTCAGAAAATCCCGCACGCCCACGATTCCGAAAAACTGTCCGACATGGTCCCAGCGCCTCTTCGGAAGATTCAATCACAGGTCCGCGATCGCTTCACAGAAGCCCCGTCTCGATCCGATCATTTTTTCTTTCGGAGCCATCGCGCCAAGTTAACCCCGCTTGAGATCACACCGATATGGCTGAACGCCTGCGGGTAATTGCCGAGAAAGGCGCCGGTCGAGGGATCGATTTCTTCCGGTAGAAGGCCGAGCGATCCGGCCCTGGCGCAGAGCGAGTCATAGAGATCCATTGCCTCATCGAGCCGTCCCTGTTGAGCCAGATTGTCGACGAGCCAAAAACTGCAAAGGAGAAAGGCACCTTCATGGCCAGCAATGCCATCAGGAGATTCTTCCGGCACATAGCGGTAGAGGAGTCCGTTTCCGGCTCCTAGTCGTTCCACAATGGCGCGAGTCGTCGCGACCATCTTGGGATGACTCGCTGCGATGACTCGCCGGAGAGGCAACGTCAAGAGACTCGCGTCCAAACCTCCTCCGCCCAGATGTTCCGTGAACGAGTGTCTGCGTTCATCCCATGCTTCCGTGAGAATCGCTTCTCTGATCTCCTCCGCCGTCACTCGCCATCGATCGAGAGATCCGGGCAGCGAAAACCGCTCCGCCATTCGGACGGCACGGTCCAACGCCACCTGACACAGGGCAGCCGAGTAGGTAAACGGCCGCCCGCTCGTGCGGACCTCCCAGATCCCATGGTCCGGCGTCCGCCACTCCCGTCCGGCGGCCTCCGCCAATTTTCGGAGCCGATCCCAAAGCGGAATGGGAATGGTGCCATGATGAGCGGCCCACTGGTAGGCGCAGTCCAGGATTTCACCGTAGATATCGTGTTGGCGTTGTGTGGCTGCCGCGTTCCCCCATCGAACCGGCCTGGACCGTCGGTACCCCTCGAGTTCGCCGTCCTCGCGCTCTTGTGGCGGCATTCGTCCGTCGAGGTCGTACATCACGCTGGGGCTTCCGTCGCGATCCGCCGCGTCCAGCACCCAGCCGAGAAATCCCGCCGCTTCGTGAGAGAGGCCGATGCGATGAAGGGCATAGACGGAGAAGGCGGCATCCCGTACCCAGGCATACCGGTAATCCCAATTACGAGTCCCTCCGATCAGTTCCGGAAGCGAAGACGTCGGCGCGGCGACAATCGCCCCGTTCTCAAAATGATCCAATAACTTGAGGGTCAGAGCCGATCGGCGAATCAGCGATTCCTGGGGACCGTCATACTTCAGGTTGGCAAGCCAGCGCCGCCAGACCAATGTGGTGTCTTCGCGCAACCGTTCAGGATCGAAGGTCGAACCCGATGAGCAGGAGTGCCTCCAGTTGAGCAACAGGTGCGCCGATTGCCCGGCCTTGAGCGAGACCGCCGTGCGGAGTCCGGTCAAATGAACGGTCGCGGCGAGATGCAAGCAAAGATCCGGTCTAGCGAGGCATCTGATCCGCAGCCCCCCGTAACGGGGTTCCGCCTCCGATCCCCCTCGAGGTTCGATCTCAATGATCAACCGCACAGTCCCCTCCGTCACGGTCAGACTTCGGAGCAGCTCACGGCGCGTCACTGAGAGATCTTCCGTGAGGTCGGCGCCGGCGATCAACGGGCAACAATCCGTGATGCGCAGGGTCCCTCCCGCACACCGCATCTCGGTCACCAGAACAGTGCTGTCCGGTTCGTACCATTGCGCCGCTTCACGCACTTCATCTGGCGCGATCCGAAACGACCCGCCGCGCTCACGGTCGAGCAGGCTGCAAAACAGCGGCGGCGAATCAAAACGAGGTACGCACAGCCATGCCACCGTCCCATCGCGACCGACGAGCGCAGTAGTCGCGCCGTCTCCGATCAGCCCATAGTCCTCGATGGGCAAATAGCCTTCTGTTCGATGGAGCGGCTTAAAGAAGGCGTCAGACATCTCCGACCTCCTGTCGTTCACGACCGTCCACGCCTATTTTCCACATCTCGACGAGCGTGATGCCCACGGCAACCACCATCGGCCCGACCACGATGCCGACCAGGCCGAACCATTGCAGCCCCCCCAGCACGGAAAAGAACACAAGCAACGTGTGCAGGTTCGAGCGCCCTCCGACCAGAATCGTGCGAATGAGATAATCCATGACCGCAATCACCATGCCGAATCCGATCAGCACAAGGGCTTTCCCGTAAGCCCCCTGCCAGATCAAGTAGGCCGCGGCCGGCATCCAGACCAACCCCGCCCCCACCAGCGGCAGATAGGCCAAAATGGCCATAATGGTGCCCCAGAGAACAGCCGACGGTAGACCGGCGAGCCAGAAGGCGACCCCACCCACCACCCCTTCCAGCAGAGCAATCATCGTATTGCCATAGACAGTCCCCTTGACCACCTCATCAAACCGCTTGGCCAACACTCGCTGGCGCTCCGGTTCGATGAGATGGGTCGAGCGCAGCCACTCGATCAGCTTGTCTCCATCGCGAAAGAAATAAAAGGCGCACAACAGGACCATGATCAATTGCGCCAGAACATGGATCGCATGGGTGACGATGCGCGTTACTTGCTCCACCAGCACTTTTCCCAACTCCGCCAAATTTTCCGCGAGGCTCGCCCGCAAATTCGTCCCCGTCACCCGTTCGAGATTGCTGATCGCATCGAGCGGGACCGCCAAGAAGGGGTAGTCCCGCCAGCCCTCAAGCAACGGCCGGTCCGCTTCTCGCAAAGAGATCACTAACGCTCGATAGGTCTTCGTCACATCTTCCGCAATAACCAGCGAGAGATAGACCAGGGGAACAATGATGCCCCCGGTCAAAATCGCACACATGACCAGCGCGCTCAAGGTGCGGCGTCCGCCACTCACCCTGACCATCCACCCATAGACGGGATTCAGCGTGTAACAGAGCACACCGGCCCAGAGGACCGGCGAGAGAAACGGACTCAAGAGCAACAGGCTCACGGCCAAGATCCCGACCGTCAGCCCAATGCGCACAGCCTGGGCTGTCCGCTCGTTCTTGTGCGGCTGAGCCGATTCTGTCATCTCTCTTCACCCATCGGCGGGGAGGCGTGGTCTTTGTGTGATTCGCCGCCTCATGTCACCGAGGACGCTCGGGGGCGGTTGGACCATCCCGTGACGTTCTGTTCGATCTTGCCCGGCAATTGAAGTTCCATCTTAGCGGCCAACACCCGCAAGAGATGATCGCGCGTGATCATCCCCACCAGTCGATCCCCTTCCACAACCGGCACCTGATTGATGTCCTGTCCCTCCAAGAGCTGCAATACCTCCAGAATCGGCCGATCCGGCGCCACGACCTGCACCTGCGAGGCCGGCGTCATGGCTTCCCCGACCATCACCCATGACCAACGGTCCTGTGGAACCGCCTTGATCTGGTGCAGGGTCACCAGTCCCTTGAGCCGGTCTCCGTCCGTAACCGTGAAGCACCGTTGCCCGGTTCTGAGCACATGCTCTCCGACCAACTCGGCCAAACTCATCCGCTCGGACACGATTGGGCAGTCACGGCTCATTACATCCTCGGCAACCAATCCGCTCAACACGGATCTCACGCTAACTTGCACCACACTTTCCTGTGCTGCGTTCATGAGGAACCAGCCGATGAACGCCAGCCACAGACCGCTAAACCAGTTGGCCGTGAACCCGGTCCAGATTCCAAAGAACATAAACACGTAGCCGATCCCCTGCCCGGCTCCCGCCGCCACCCTTGTGGCCCTTGTGAGGCTGCCGGTCATGTACCATATGAGCGCGCGAAACATCCGGCCCCCATCGAGCGGAAAGCCCGGCACCAAATTGAACAGCGCCAACATCACATTGATCGATGAGAGCCAATCGGCCAGCGCGGCAAGCCGTTCGAACTGATCGCCGGCGAGAGAAGCCAGCACGCCGAATCCCACCGCCAGCAGCCCGCTCGCGAGCGGACCGGCGATCGCGATTTGAAACTCCGTCATCGGCCGATCCGGCTCGCGGCCGATCTGCGCCACGCCACCGAACACGAAGAGAGTGATCGAACGGACCGGAATGCCCTTCGCCAGCGCGACGAAGCTGTGCGCCAGCTCATGGAGCAGGATCGAGACGAAGAACAGGAGGCTTGTGGCAACCCCCACGGCATACTGTTCCGCCGTCGTCCAGTGAGGATGTTGCGCGGAAAACCGAGCAGTGAGCGAAAAGGTGATCAGGACGAAGATGATGAACCACGAATAATGAATCCCGACGTCGATGCCGCGGATCCTCGCGAGTTTCATTGACTGGCCGATCATGTCGCTCCTCCTTCCTTCACCCTTCGTTCACCATCGACGAATCAGCGTCGACCCGACGAATCGATTCACGAGTACTCTTCCAGAGCAAGCTGCTCCACCTTCCCCCAAAATCTCGCATAGACCCATCCTGTGTAGGCGATGACCATCGTCATCCCGGCACTGAACCAGACCAGACTGATCTGCAACCCATAGGACGACGCCGCACTCGTGAAGACCGTCAGGCTGTACGATGGATCTCCCGTCGCAATGAGCAGATGAGGAAACAGGCCCCAGGCAAGACTCGCCAACCCAATCAGCATGAACAGACTCCAGCTCACGAAGACGAGACCATCCCGCTGAGCGCGACGACCGAACCATGCCGTCACCAACAGACCCGCCGCAATCACCGGCAAGGCCGCTCCAAACGGGTGGGCCGCATAGCTCTCCCACAAGACCGGCTGGATGAAGGGAAGCGACGCGGTCGCCGCGATCCCCAAGACCAACACCACCCACCCGCCGATCCCGGCGAACCGGCGCGCTCGATCACTCACCGTGCCGCTGGTTTTCATCAGCAAGTAGTTCGCCCCATGGACAGTCAACATCGCCACCGACAACATCCCCATGAGCACCGTAAACCAGTCCAAAATTCCGGGACTGGCATCAGGCAGGAACGTCGTCCAAAAGGCGGCGAAGAAATAGCCGTCCGGACCGAGCGGCACGCCTCGAACGAGATTGCCGAGCGCCACGCCGAAGACGAATGCCAGCAGCACGCCGGTGACCCCAAAGATCGCGTCCCAAAACGTTCGCCACAAAACATTCTCAAGATGGGATCTCAATCCGATTGCCAACCCCCGCATGATCAGACACCAGAGAACCAGAGTAAGCGCCAGATAAAAGCCGCTGAACGCCGCGGAAAAGGCCTTGGGAAACGCCAGAAACAGGAGACCACCCCCCGACACCAACCACACTTCGTTGCCCTTCCATACCGGCCCGATAGCCTTCATCACCAGCCGCCGTTCCTCATCCGTCCGGGCGACGAACAAATAAAGAGCGCCCACGCCGAAATCGAAGCCGTCTAAGACCGCATAGCCGATGAACATGAAGGCGATGATCGCGAACCACAGCGTCTCGATCGACATATCCTCCTCATCCGTTCAGCCCGTCGGCTCGGAAGAAGATCGCAATCCACCGGTGACGGCTGGCCCGCGGGAGACTATCTCAAAGAACAAAAACAGGAACAACAAGCCGAGCAGGAGATAGAGACCAAGGTACCCCATCAACGTAAAGAGGACATTGCCCGACCCCACCAGCGGCGAGTTACCCTCGGCTGTCCGGAACAGTCCATACACAAGCCACGGTTGCCGTCCTAGTTCGGCCGTGAGCCACCCGGCAGTCGTGGCGATGTAGGGAAACGGCGCCATCAACATGAGAGTCCACAAGAGCCACCTTGCTTGAAACAGGCGCCCCCGCAGCATCCACACCAACGCCGTTACCATCACCGGTATGAAGATCGTCCCAAGGCCGACCATGACGTGATAGGTGTAGTAGAGCAACGGCATGGTATCCGGCCACTCGGCGCGGGGGAAATCGGTCAGCCCTTTGATCTCCGCGCCGAAGTGCTTGTGGATGATGAAGCTGAGCATTTTAGGGAGCACGAGCGGGTTGTCGATCGTCAGCGTATCCATGTTGGGCTGCCCCATCAACACCAAGTCAGCGCCAGCTTCCGTATAAAAATGTCCTTCAAACGCGGCCCCTTTGACAGGCTGATGTTCGAAGACCTGCAGCGCGGCATGATGGCCGGTCGGAAACAACATCAGACTGGTCGCGATGGCGCCGGCCACAACTCCTGTCCGGAGAAACGTCGTGGCCGCCTCATAATGAATCCCCGACAATAGATAATAGGCCCCCACCGCCGCCATCACGAACGACCCGGTCACCACCGCGGCCGTCATCGTGTGGGCATATTGCCAGACGATCCATGGATTGGTCAGGAGCCCCCATAAGCTGGTGACGTGCACCGAGCCGTCAGGATCGACAACATAGGCTACCGGATGCTGCATCCACGCGTTTGTGGCGATGATAAAATACCCGGAAAGCCATGAGCCGACGAACAGCATCAGCGTCGTCAGCCACAACACAAACGGGCTGAACATTTTTCGCCCGTACAACAGAATGCCCAGGAACGTCGATTCCAGGAAAAACGCGAAGAGCCCCTCCATCGCCAACGTCTGGCCGATGACGCCTCCGGCGAACCGGGAGAACTTGGCCCAGTTCATGCCGAACTGAAATTCCAAGGGAATGCCGGTGACGACGCCGAACGCAAAACTTAAGGCGAAGATCTTCGTCCAGAAGTGAGCGGCCTCCTCATGGTGAGTGTCACGACACCAATAGGCTCGGCTCTTAAGGTACAGAATCAGAGCCGCCAAGCCCATCGTCAGTTGCGGGAAGAGATAGTGAAACGTCGCCGTAACGGCGAACTGCAGCCGATCGTAGAACAACGCGCTGTTTGTCGTGACCGGTTCCATGCGCCGACACGTCCCCCGATTGTTTCTTCATGTGCACCTTACAGAGTAGGCCGCCTCATTGCAAACCAGCGGTTGCCGAGAGTAGACGGAGAACCTCTCCCTCGCTCATCAGTTCCAAGCTCTACACCAGATGCCACTCGCGAGGGTAACCCCGACGATGTCGCAGTTCGGGATGCCGGTTATTTGTGATGGAAGCGTCTCTACTGCGCTTCTCTCTCCTTGCGTTGTAGACAGCGCAGCACCTCCCGCGCGATCCAGGTTTCTTCATCGACGGCCGTCACGTAGGCGGGCACGGTTGTGTCATTAGGACTGATGCAGACGGCAGAGCCGGCCGGGAGTGTGACCGCCGCGCTGTTTTTCTGTTCGTCAAGCCGAAGCCCGCACCAGTCCATCCCTTCACAGATTCGAGCGCGAATGAGCGGTGATCGTTCCCCGATCCCGCCGCTGAACAAGACGGCGTCGGCTCCACCCAACACCGCCAAATAGGCGCCGAGGTATTTGCGGACTCGATAGCAGAACACGGCGATCGCCAGTTCGGCACGCTGGTCGCCCTGCTCTCTGGCCCGTACAATCTCCCGCATGTCTGACCACCGGCCAGACAGACCGAGCAGACCAGATCGTTCGTTCAACAGACGGTCGATCTGTTCCACTGTCAGTTCCGCATGGCGCGCGAGATACCCGACGAGGCCTGTATCGCAATCGCCCGCCCTCGTTCCCATCACCAACCCTTCCATTGGCGTGAACCCCATGGAGGTATCGATCGAACAACCATCGCGAATGGCTGTCGCCGAGCAACCACTCCCCAGGTGAACGGTGATCAAGCGAGTTCCCTTGAGTGATCGCCCCAGAGTGCCAGCATAGGCAGCGGCGGACGAGGCATGGGCGATGCCGTGAAACCCATAGCGGCGGACGCCGTATTTCATCGACCACTCTTCTGGAATCGCATAGGTCGCCGCATGGTCCGGAATCGTACGATGAAACGCCGTGTCGAAGACCGCCACCATGGGAATCTGCGCGCCAACGACCGTGCGCGCCGCTTCAATGGTCGCGAGACAGGCTCGATTGTGGAGCGGGGCCAGATCCGTCACCAGCGCGATCTTTTCCAGCACCGTCTGGTCGATCACGACTGTGTCCCGAAACCATGCTCCTCCATGCACCACCCGATGCCCCACGGCCTCCACCAATGGCGAACCGAGCGATTCAACGATCCACTCGACCGCGCTCCGATGGTCGAGCACTTCCCGTTGACCGACCGGTTTGTGGATCCCGTCGGCTACCATCGCCAACGTCGCTGGGCCGCCGATTCGCTCGATCGTCCCTCGAACGAGTGGAATTCCTCGTTCGACTCCACTCTGCCCCTCATCCGCCCGTTCCTCGCTAGACGGATAACGAACCAAGAGAAATTTGAGCGACGAACTCCCGCTATTCAACACAAGAATGTTCATCGCAGCCTTCTTTCGTCACCACCCATAGTCCTGTTTCCCTCCGCTCCCAACCGCCTCCTTCAAGCAGATCGTCCCCTCATTCCATCTGTATCACTTGTCCACGACATTGGTCCCGTTCTCCCCAACGGCCTCGGCGCTCAGCATGATGACTGCGATTTCCTGTGTGATCTCCTCCTGCCGGAGCACATGGTGCTTCCGCGTCAAATCGTCGGTTTCTTTCTCAAGCTGTTGGAGGGCCTGATCCATATGTTGAAACCGCTTCCGATTTTCAGCCATGAGCGAGGCATAAAAGATCCAGTGCAGCACCGCAAAGAGATACTGATCGAGCAACCGGGTCGCCACCTCAGGAGGCGGTAAGGTGAGACGCGGAGGATGGGAGTACGAGGCACGAGGCCGGCCGAATTCGCGAAACGGACGCCGCAGCATGATCGCGCGGCCGTTGTCGCCGCTTCCGTGCGACAGGATGGCCACGTCCAGTCGAGTACCGATGGGACGATGTCGCTGTAAATCCTCGAGCGCTTCCATCAGTTGCACCAGCACCACCGGCACCTCTTCGGTCACGCTGGGGCCCGATAACGCCGCTTCCGGTTTGAGGCCGCCGAGCTTCATTGTCAGCTTATGGCCAACCGTGACCAACAACGGTGATGGGTCGCCGTTTCCGGTCGTTCCCTTCGCTCGACACCGATCGAACTCGGCAAGCAACGATTCGTTGAAGTCTCCGCAGAACCCTCGTTCGGATCCGACCACGAGAAAAACCGGACAAGCTCCCTCCACCGACGGAAGCAGTGATGGATGAAAGTGAAAGAAATCGGCCGCGGCCTCCTCGATACCACCGACAACCCGCTGCTGCGCCGGGAGAAACCGGCCCAGTTTATGAACCTCCATGAGCGCCAGGTTCTTCATGGCGTTCAGGATTCCCTTGATGTCGGTCAAGTCCTCAATCCGCTCGGCCAGTTCCTGTCGCTTGCTCACATCACCGTCTCCTGCTCAATCCAGCCTTTGACGGCTTCCGCCCACCGGTCGGTCGAGTGCTCAAGGGTGAGGCTGCTTTCAGTCGCCGCCATAATCAGCCGATCGAGCACATCCTTCACGTCATGGACCGGCACACGGTCAAAGTATCCCCGGTTGAACGCCACCAGCCAGGCCATGTGGGCCTCGATGGGGAGCGGGGCCAATCGTGGCTGTTTCAGGATCTCGCGGAGGATGCGCCCTCGGTTGATCTTGGCCTCGATCGAGGCTTCTAGCTTGGCGCTGAAACGGGTGAACACCTCTAGTTCAAGAAACTGAAGATAGTCCAACTTCATTCGTCCCGCCTGGTCTTTGATCTGCGGATGCTGCCCCTTGCCGCCGATTCGTGAGACGGACCGTGTGACGTCGATGGCGGGCAGAATCCCGCTGGCAAAGAGGTTCGCGTCCAGATACACCTGTCCGTCTGTAATCGAGATCAGATTCGTCGGGATGTAGGACGCAATTTCCCCCTGTGCGGTCTCGACGATCGGCAAGGACGTCATGCTGCCACCCCCTGAAGCAGCGGCCAGACAGGTCGATCGTTCCAGCAGACGGGAATGTAGATAAAAAATATCGGCCGGATAGGCCTCGCGCCCCGGGGGACGACGCAAAAGCAGCGACAGTTCTCGATAGGCTTGCGCGTGGGTGGTCAGGTCGTCAAACACCACCAATGTATCCTTTCCCTCCCACATCCAGGCCTCGGCAAGGGCGCAACCAGCAAACGGAGCCAGATACTTCAGACCCGGCAACGCCGTTGCATCGGCGACGACGACTGTCGTGTGGTCCATCGCATCATGGGCGCGCAGGGTCTCGATGATCTGAACCGCGGTCGAGCGTTTCTGTCCGATCAGCACATAGACGCAGTACACATCCTTCCCCCCTTGGTTGACCACCGCGTCCACGGCGAGCGCTGTCTTTCCCACGCCGTTGTCCCCGATGATGAGCTGCCGCTGCCCTTTGCCGATCGGGATCAACGTATCGATAACCTTGTTTCCCGTATAGAGCGGCTTATGGACAAAATCCCGTGCAGTGATCGGAGGAGCGGGAGCGAAGAGAGGACGACGCCCCAGCGATTGAGGAGCAGGTTGTCCGTCCAGCGGACGTCCAAGCGGATCGACCACCCGCCCAAGCCAAGCATCTCCGGCAGGAATGCTGAGCGGCCGACCGAGTCGATAGACGGTCGTCTCCGATGTCAGGTTCTCCGCCCGTTCCAATAAGATCGCGCCCACCAGTTGTCTTCCCAAGTGAAATATCAGGGCCAGACTTCCGCCCTCGAACACCAGCAATTCTTCCATCGCAGCAGATGGAAGCCCTTCCACCCAGACGATTCCATCCCCGACCGAACGCACGACGCCCCGCTCCGCCACCCGCAGGGCGAACCGGTACCGCTCCAGCCAGGTGGCTTGGCGGGCAAGTGGGGATCCAGCCTCAGAGGGTACCGTCGGCGGCATGGGCGGACTCGGTAAATCCTTTCAGCTCTTCTCGAAGATTGGCGCAGAACACCCAAGGACCTAAACTGACCTGAACCCCCGCAAGCAACGACGCATCTTCCGTCCAACTGCAAGGCACTGTCCGCCCCGCCACCTCGCTCAACGCGGCCGCCAATGCCTCCCGTCGAGAGTCGTCCACTGGATGAGCGAAGACCACGGAAGCTATCGTGTCCCCATTCTGGCAGACAGCTCGAATGGCGCGGCGCCGCTCCTCCGGTAACCCCCGCAGTTCTTCTACCGCCAAGACAGCAAGTTGACCGGTCAGACTCGGCTGGGCCAGTCGTTCCAACAGGCGAGCGGCAAACCGAGCCCCCAAGGCAAGCGCCGCTTCTTCGGCCTGACGCTGAAGTTCCTGCTGCCGCCGTTCTTCCAACACTTTGGCTTTTTCGCGTTCCTGTGCCACCACACGGCGCACTTCTTCCATCAGGCGCGTGCGTTCGGCACGAAGTTCCTCAAGAAGACTGGCCCTCGCCTTTTGTTTCTCCTGCTCCCACTCGGCTAATCGTCCCTCGTACCGTTGTTTGAGCGCCTCTCCTTCGGCTCGAAACCGTTCCGCCTCGGTTCGCAATTGCTCCATAGCTGCCCGGCGCTCCGCGATGATCGTGAAGACCGGTTTGTACAGAAACCGCTTGAGCAGCCAGACGAGGACCAAAAAGTTCAAGATCTGAAGGCCGAACGTCGACCAATCAAGCTCCATGAAAATCTCCCCTTAAATGCCTCCACCCACCGAGGGATCGAATCTGACGGCGGGCTCATTCCGCCGCTCGCCATTGCCCGCGGTCTACCGTGTCCGCCTCTTACCTCAAGAGATATTCCAGCAGCGGATTGCGGAACAGGATGATCAGCACCACGACCAAACAGTAAATGGCTAATGATTCGAGCATGGCCAACCCGATGACCAAGGTCCTCAAAATGGGGCGTTCGGCCTCTGGCTGACGTGCAATGGCCTCGAGCGCCTGGCTGATCGCCCGGCCCATCGCTACAGCCGGTAACATAGTCCCCAGGGCGAGGGCTAGAGCGGCAACTACGGTGGAACCAAGGGCGAAGAATGTCAGATCTTGCATGGTCAGGCAGCCTCCTTTCGCTGCGATTGTCTCCTGTGCTCTTGTGTCTGGATGGCACCCCCGATGTAGATCAGGGCCAACATGCCGAAGATGAATGCTTGGAGAAGCCCTTCGATGATATGAAGAGCCAGTAAGGGGATCGGCACCAGAAAACCGGCGACGACAAGCACCAGCAGCAACGCCATCTCCAGGCTCATGATATTACCGAAGAGGCGCATGGCCAGCGCGACGGTTCGGGTCAATTCGCTGATCAGATGGAACGGCAACATGACCGGCGTCGGGCGCAGATAATGGCGCAGGTAGCCCCCCAGCCCCTCAATCCGAATGCCGAACCAAGGCACGGACAGGAAGACAAGGACGGCCAACGCGGCGGTCGTGGAGAGATCGGCGGTCGGAGGATGGAGTCCTGGTACAATCCCAATAAGATTGGCGACCGCCAGAAAGATCCACAAGGTAGCAATGACCGAAAACACGAGTTCGGAATGAACCGGTAACACCCAGCGGACCGTCCGATCGATTGCCTCGATGATCCCTTCAACAGCCACTTGCAACAACTCCGGGTCCCGGCTCAGACGACGTGAGAGGAGCCAGGAGAAGCCCGCCAGGGCGGCCATAATTACCCACGTGGTCGCCACCGTTTCCGTGATTCGGATCAGCCCGACTTCGACAATTGTTTTGATCGGCATCGCGCTACTTCTTCATCACCAGCAGATACACGTTGACGGCCCCCACCCCCACGCCGAGCAGAAGCAGGCCGATGGTCCACCGAATGGAGTATCCTTCGACCATGCCGTCAAGCCATCGACCGATGTAGGCGCCGGCCACGATCGGCAACACGAACAGCAACCCGACGGTCCCCAAATACACGGTCTCGGCCAGCAAGGTCCGCCTACTTCGCTCGGCGTCGCGGAGGCGCTTCACGTCCCGTTCAATTTCATGTTTGAGCCGCTTGTCTTGACTCACGGCTCATACCCCTGACGTCCTACCTGCCACAGCCTCCTGAGCAGCTCCTGTTGAAGCTGATGGACTCTGTTCTTGATGTCCCGCAACTCAGCCTCCTCGATACGTAGACGCTCGTCCAAGTCCCGGCAGATTCGCTCGTAGTCATTGTCTCGAAAAAACCGCCTCGTACAGATCTTCACGTCATCACCCGTCACGTAAAGCACGGCCTCGGGCAGCGCCAGGTATTCCCACGGCCGATCCAGCCGGCGAAACCGAGCGAGACCAAACTCCAAGACGGTCACAAACCGCTCGTGCCCGGCCAGGATGCCGAATGAGCCTGAGGCATCACGGCCGATAAAGCTCACCACCTCCTCGATACGTTCCGTCCGAACGGCGTCTTGCACATGAAGCGTAAAGGTTTTCATGTCAGTTCGTCGGTCATGGCGCCCCGCATGTAGCAGCGATCCTCGGCAATCCCATCGAAATCCCCGGCCAGAAACGATTCACAGTCCCGCAACGTGTGTTCGAGCGGGACAGTGACGCCCTTGATGCCTGTCAACTCCGCCGTAACATGAAAGGGCTGCGTGAGGTATCGCTCAAGCTTCCTGGCCCGCATCACGATGCGGCGGTCCGTCTCCGACAACTCCTCGATTCCCAACATGGCGATGATGTCCTCGAGTTCACGATACCGGGCTAAATGATGACGAACGGCCTGGGCAACGCGATAATGTCGCTCGCCGAGGATGTGCGGATCCATCAATCGGCTCGAAGACCGCAGCGGATCGATCGCCGGATAGAGTCCCTTGGCCGCCTGCGCCCGCGTCAAAATCACGGTCGTATCCAAGTGGCTCAAGATGGCGGCGACGGCTGGATCGGTCATATCGTCGGCCGGCACGTAGACGGCCTGCACGGAGGTGATCGTTCCCTTCGTTGTCGACGCAATACGATCTTGTAGCGCGGCCACCTCCGTCAGCAGCGTCGGTTGATAACCGACGGTCGCCGACATCCGTCCCAGCAGGCCAGAGATCTCGCTGCCGGCCTGGACGAAGCGAAACACGTTGTCCACGAGAAACAAGACTTCTTTGCCCAATGTATCACGGAGGTATTCCGCATAGGTGAGCGCCGTCAGTCCGACTCGAAATCGAATGCCCGGTGATTCATCCATTTGGCCGAATACCATGACGGTCTGGGGCATCACCCCGGCCTTCCGCATTTCATGCCACAGTTCATGTCCTTCTCGAATGCGCTCTCCGATGCCGGCAAAGACCGACACGCCCTGATGGAGCATGATGACTGCGTGCATGAACTCAGTCAGCAGCACGGTCTTGCCCAGTCCAGCCCCGGCAAACAGGCCGGTCTTGCCGCCCCTGGCAAAAGGGCAGAGCAGATCGATGACCTTGATGCCAGTCTCAAGAATACCGGTCGCGCCCGTAGTTTCATGCAGGGGAGTCGGCGCACTCAAAATGCTCCGCCGCTCCTCCCCATCCAGCGCAGATTCCCCGTCTAATGGATCGCCCAACACATCCAACAACCGGCCCAGGCAACGGGGTGAGACCGGCACACTCAGCGGAGCACCACTGTCGAAGACGGGATTGCCCCGCCGGAGTCCCGCCGTATCTTGCAGCGCGATGGCACGGACGCAGTTTCGATCGAGGTATCGATAGACCTCGAGAGTGTATCGCTTCTTGTCGGTGGTCGCCTGTAATGCCCGATGCAGAGGGGGGAGTCTCGTACAGGCCACATCCACGACCGGACCGTTGACCTCTGCGATTGTCCCGATGGGATCGAGCATGGCTCGTCTCTTTTCCCCGTTCGGCCTGGTGTTTTCCATCGTGCCGCTCGTTCGTGCCATTCCAACTCGAAGGAAAATGACTCAACGGCCCTCCTCACACCTCCAACTACTGAAGGAGAGAACCGCAAGCCGAATGCCAGAGGAACCGGCAAGGCAGTTCAGATCCGAATTCCGCGTTGATGGGAGATTTCTTCCATCATCCCTGAGAGGGAAGAGAAACGTACGTCCTGCAGCACTTTGCGACAGCGTCTCACCTCAGTTGTCGCCAAATGCAACGTACGGCACCAACGACTTCGGAACTGGGCCAGTTCGTTTCCTATCAAACGACCTTGTCCCTGCCAACGTTCCGTATCTTCCCGTATCTTCAGGAGTTCAACAGGGAGGCCCGGCGGTTTTCGAGAATCAGCGGATCGATCCGTTCGCCGCAATTGACGCAACACCAACCAGACGTCCCAAACCAATCCCCCGTAAGTTCCTCGGACCCATCAAATCTCACCGGCACCATGAATCCCCCGCAACGGGAGCACGTTCTGATCCGTTCTTCCAAGATACTCATAGGGACTCTCGTAGGGCGTGACGCCGCATCTGATGTGATTGCTTCGCTGCCGCTTTCTTCGATCTGTCGCTCAGCCGTGCCGACACGAGAAAATACCGTATCAGAAGCTCTCGATCGGCACGACCGGGGAACGCCCCAACCCCAGACCGAAATTTCCCCTGTGAGCGAGGCGAACGATCATTTTCCCCTTGTTGGACACGTCATCGATTTGGATAGTTTGGATAGAGAGAGCGCGCAGCCCCCGAAGCGGCGGTTCACCGGCTAGGGATCGCCCTTGAGCAAGGCAAAAAGAGTACCGGTGAAATTTTCTTCTACTGGTCCAAACCATCTCAGCCCTTGCGAGGGCCGACGCCAAAGCCTATGATCGCCACTCATGGGCTCCTACGCTGGCATTCACAAAGATCCGTTCAGCGATGGATAGGTCCGAAGGGATGGAACGGTCTTTGAGGACAACGGGACTCCATCTGTTGGCGCCGCTTTTCCTTTACCTTGCCGTCTCCGCGGTCTTCGTTCTGGACTGGTTCATCCCGCTTGGCTTCTCCGTTTCGATGTTATACATCCCGATCTGTCTGGCCGGCCTCTGGCTGAAAGGCCGGCGATTTGCCTCTATCATGGAAGTGGTTTGCTCGGGGCTGATGGTGGCTGGCCTCTTCGTCTCGCCACCCGGCGGTCCCTTCTCATGGTCCATCGTGAATCGCACGATCGGCCTTGTCGCCCTTTGGTCGGCACTCTGGGGCGGAAAACTCTTCGCGCAACGTACAGCCGAGTTGGAACGCACAAAAGCGTCGCTCCAGCAAGAGATCGCCCACCGCCAGCAGGCGGAACAGGCGTTGCTCGCGATCAATGAACAATTGGAGTCTCGCATTGCCCAGCGGACCGAACAGCTCAAAACCGCCCTCGACCGATGGGAACTTGTCACCCAGGCCACGCACGACGGGGTGTACGACTGGGACTTGACGACAGACCGAGTCATCTATACGCCGCACTGGAAAGCGATGCACGGTTTCTCGGACGATGACGAGAATGAATCAGCCCAACAGTGGCTTCAACGGATCCATCCGGACGATCGTCCTCGTGTGCTTGATCATCTCGAAGGGTATCTCGCTGGGAAACGGCTAGAGTTCGGTGAAGAGTATCGCATCCAGCGCCGAGATGGGCACTGGATCTGGGTGTTGGATCGAGGCATCGCGCTTCGGGATGAAACGGGTCGAGCCGTTCGTCTGGTCGGATCTGAAAAAGACATCACCGAGCAAAAACGGGCGGAGGAGACGTTACGCCGCCAGACCTTCCAACTCGAAGAGCTGACCGCGAAACTGCTCACCGCTCAGGAGCGCGAGCGACAACGGATCGCCTGCGAATTACATGATGATTTTTCACAGCGGCTGGCCGCGCTGGCCGTCGACCTTGGTTCGCTTCTGCGGGCTTGTCCCCCCGATCCACCGTTGCAGGCCCGCCTGCGAACGATTCACGAGGCGGCCGGACAACTGGCCGACGACGTGCACACCTTCGCCTATCGCCTGCACCCCTCGCTCCTCGAACACTTGGGGTTGGAGGCGGCGATCCGAGATCACATCGACGAATTCAGTCGGCGCACCGGCTTGGCGGTACAATACGTCAGGCGAAGCATCCCGCAAACGATTCCGCTCGATATCGCCACCTGCCTCTACCGTGTAGCGCAAGAAGGCTTACAGAACGTTCAGAAACATGCGGAGGCCTCAGACGTCTTAGTCAGGCTGCTCGGCACGGCCGGAGGTATCGGGGTGTGCATCCAAGACAATGGGAAGGGGTTCGTTTACAAACCAGGAGACGCTCATTCATCCGGCTTGGGGCTCATCAGCATGAAAGAGCGAGTTCGCCTCCTGAAGGGCTCGTTTCGCCTCCGCACCCAACCGGGAAAGGGGACGGAAATCCACGCTTGGATCCCCCTACCCGATTCGGTCCACAAGGCCGTTCGCGAGGAGGAAACGGCCGATGACGATGTCAAACCCAGCCTGAAGAAGACAACGACTGGGAGGGTGACCCGATGAACAAACCACGGGTGCTGTTGGCGGATGATCACGGCTTGGTCCTGGCCGGCTTACGCCGGTTGGTTGAAGACTCGTGCGAGGTGGTGGGGACCGTCGAAGACGGCCGTTCGCTCATCGAGGCGGCCCAGCGGCTCGAACCGGACTTGATTCTATTGGATATCGCCATGCCGTTGCTGAACGGCATCGACGCCGCGCGCCAGATTCGCAAACTGTGCCCGACCACTAAACTCATTTTTCTCACTATGCAGACCAGCCCGACCTACGCAACCGAGGCCTTTCGAGCCGGTGCGAGCGGTTACTTGCTCAAACGCTCCGCTCCGACGGAATTGCCGCTGGCCATCGAAGCCGTCCTGCGAGGGCAGCACTATCTCACCCCCGCCATCACCAGGCCTGTGCTGGAACGAGCCATCGGATCCGGCAGTCCTCCTCCGTCCTCCATCAAACGGTCTCTATCAGACCTCACTCAGCGGCAACGAGAAGTGCTGCAACTGATCGGCGAAGGGAAGGCCACCAAAGAAATCGCCACACTGCTCAACGTCTCCGTCAAGACGGTCGAGTTTCACAAAGCCCGCTTGATGGAGGAACTGGATTTTCACTCCACCGCGGAACTGATGCGGTATGCGATCACACAAGGGCTGGCCAATTCCGAGCCGTGACGGTGTCCTTCCCAGCCCGCGATGCCGACGGATCGGGTGCGAAACATTCCGCGACAACTAGGCCCCCGTCTGAACGGCCGCCGGCGGCGCCTGTCCCTCTCCCCAGTACAGAGTCCGATGGGGAAACGGAATCTCGATGCCTTTGGCGTCGAACGTCTTCTTGATCCGCCGATTCATCTCACGCCCGACCCGCCATTGTTTGATGGGCATCGTCTTGATCCGGCATCGGATGATTACGGCCGACTCGTCGAAGCGATCGACGCCGAGCATTTCCAGCGGCTCCAGAATGTCCTCGGCGTAGAGGGGGTCAGCCCGCAACTCTTCGGCGATGTCGACAAGGACCGCCATCACCCGATCGACGTCTTCTTTGTATGCGACGCCGACGTCAAAGACATAAAACGAGAAGCCTTTCGTCATGTTCTTGACCCGGTCCACAATCCCGTTCGGAATCACGTGCACACTGCCGGACACGTCGCGCAATCGGATCGAACGGAGTTTCACCTCTTCGACCAGGCCGCTGACGCCGGCGATCTCCACGACGTCGCCCACGGCGATGGAATCCTCCAGGAGAATGAAAAATCCCGAAATGACGTCTTTGACCAAACTCTGAGCGCCGAAACCGATCGCCAATCCGCCCAAGCCGGCGGCGGCCAGCAACGGCTTCAGATCGATGCCGATTTCGGACAGCATCATCATGACCCCCACAGCGATGATGAAGACGCGGGCCACATCGCGGAGCACGTGGGTCAGGGTTTCGGCCCGCTGACGCTGTGCCGGGGTGGGCAACGCCCCCTCAAGCAGTCGCCGAACGCGGGCAAGGGCCTGTTTGACGACCGCCAGCAGCAGTATCATCCCCAGACAGATCAGTACCACGCGGATCCCTGAGCCTATTCCCCATTGAATTGATCGATCCATCAATTGCGTGAGCCACGGTTCTCGTGTCATATCTCCTCCATGATCATGCTCCGCCCTTACGATAACGTCGTCTTCACGGATGACGCTCCCTCCGATCCTCCCACCACCCGACTGATCGTCAACCCCTGAACCAGGATGGAAAACACCACAACGACGTATGTGATCGTGACCAGCGCGTCGCGTGATGGACCAGGAGGCAGAGAGAGCGCCAGGGCAACGGAAATGCCGCCGCGTAGGCCACCCCACGTCAAAATCCTGACCGTCTTCTCGCTGAACTCGCGTACCAGACTCAATCCTCCAACCTGCAACAGCACGGTGCCCCAGCGCGCCGCCAGCACCAGCGGAACGGCGGCGAATCCGGCGATCAGATAGGACCGTTGAAAACTCAGCGCGAGTACCTCCAGACCGATCAGCACGAACAAGACAACATTCAACAACTCATCCAGCAACTCCCAAAAACTGTCGAGACGTTCCCTCGTCACCTCAGACATGGCCCACTGCCGCCCATAGTTCCCGATGAGCAGCCCCGCCACGACCACCGTGATCGGGCCCGAGGTGTGCAGCAGATCCGCCAACCCGAATCCGCCCATGACCAATGCCAAGGTAATGAGAATTTCCACCTGATAATGGTCCACGGAACGCAGCATCCGATAGGCAACATAGCCCAGCGCCAATCCCAAGGCCGCCCCACCGACCGCCTCCTCCACGAACAACAAGGCAACATCGGCGGCGTGAACCGTTTCTTTGGGCAGGAGATTCAAGAGGACCAAAAAGATGACCACGCCGACACCGTCGTTGAAGAGCGACTCTCCGACGATTTTCATCTCCAACGCCTTCGGCAGGCGGGCCTGTCGGAGGACCCCCATCACGGCGATCGGATCGGTGGGAGAGATCAACGCACCGAACAACAGACAATAGAGAAAGGGCAGCGGCAAGCCGACCCAGTCGAACACCACGTAACCCAGCAGACCGATGATCGAGCTGGAGAGCACCGTCCCGACGGTCGCGAAGGTGCCGATCACCCACTTGAGATCGAGCAGTTCCTCCAATTTCACGTGCAGTGCGCCGGCAAACAGCAAAAACCCCAACATGCCGTGCATCAACGTTTCGTTAAAATCGATGGCGCCGATAAGCCGCTGCGCCTCGGCTCCGACGCCGAACCCCAATTTCCCCAACGCCAGCAGGCTTAAGGAAAACACCAGCGCCACTGCCATCAGCCCGATGGTCATCGGCAACTTGAGCAGCCGATAGTTCACGTAGCCGAACAGCGCCGACAGGCAAATCAAGATTGTGAGCGTCTGGATCAGCGACACGCGATCTCCTTCTTCTGACAAGGAGATGCCGTGGCGTCAGCGGTCGCAACCTCCGGCTCCTGAAAACCCTTCACGGTCAGCGCCGCTGCTTGGAAACGACGGGTGTCAATCCCGTCGGTCTTCTCCACTTTCTGTGAGGATGCCACGAACCAGTGTGAAGGATTCACGATCGGCGGACACCAAGAGCACATCATCGGCCTCCAGCACGGTGCTGCCGTCAGGAACAAAGCACCTACCTTTCCTTCCAATCAGGATGATCAACGCTTCTTTGGGCAAACCGAGATCAAGGAGCTGCTTGCCGACCGCGGCAGACTCGTGAGGGATCGTCACCTCAATCAGGCTGCTCTTGAGATCGCCGGACACATCCCGCGCGGGTGGCGCATTAACCAGCCGCCCCGCCGGTTCATCGACCCGAAGCCATCGGGCGACGAGAGGAATGGATGTACCTTGGAGCAGCACGGAGGTCAAGACGATGAAGAACACGAGATTGAACATCATCGGAGCCTGCGGAAGACCGGCCAAGAGCGGAAAGGTAGCAAGAATGATCGGCACGGCCCCCCGAAGGCCGACCCAGGCTACCATGGTCTTCTCTCTCATACTGAGTGTGGTCAAGGCCAACGGGAGGAAGACGGCGACGGGCCTGGCGCACAACATGAGGAAGAGAGCGAATGAGAGCCCGATCCCTGCAACGGGGAAGAGTTGAGAGGGAAACACTTGCAGGCCAAGCACCAGAAACATCGCGATCTGCATCAACCAGGCAAGTCCGTCATGGAACCGCAGCAGGCTACGTTTGTGGATAAAATCACGGTTTCCCATGACCAGTCCGGCCAGATAGACCGCCAGAAATCCGTTTCCACCCAGGGAAGCACTGCCGCTATAGGTCAACAGAACCAAGGACAGGGTCAGCACCGGATACAACCCCTCATATTCCAATCGCAACCGGTTGACCAGTTCCACTATCAGTTTGCCGCTCCCGTACCCGATGGCCGCGCCGACGACCATTTGTCGGAGGAACATGACAACGAGATCGATAACCGATGCCGACGCTCCCGTCATCAGACTGATCAAGCCGATCGTGAGGAATACCGCCATGGGATCGTTGCTACCCGATTCGAGCTCGAGCAGCGGCTTCAACGGATCGCGCAACCTGACCGACCGCGAGCGCATCACGGCGAAGACAGCAGCGGCATCCGTGGATGACACAATGGCGCCGATCAACAACCCCTCCAACCACGAGAACCCGACAGCCACTGTGGCAAACACCCCGACCAAGCAGGCCGTGATCGCCACACCAATCGTGGACAGCGCCAGGCCTCGCCCAAGCTGCGATCGAACAGTAGTCCAGTCGGTGTCCAACCCGCCAGCGAACAAAATGAACGCCAGTGCGACAACCCCGATTGATTGCGCCAGGAAAGGATCGTCAAAGTGAATGCCGCCAGGGCCGTCGGATCCGGCCAACATGCCGATGGCCAAAAACAGCAAGAGCGCCGGCACGCCCAATCGACCCGATGCCGTGCCGGCCAGCACGCTCAGCAACAACAAGATCGATGCGCCGAGCAAGAGCTGTTCGATTGTAACGTCCATCGGCCCCGTCTTCAGGTCTGAATGTTTCGACTACCCATCGTTTCCGGTGAGCAACGTCCCGGCTGACCTGACCACCAACACCGGGCAACCAGCCCGTCTCAAGACTCCTTCCGCGACACTGCCCACCATGAAGCGGGACAACCCTCGGTTTCCCCGGGTGCCGACCACCACGATGTCCGCTTCCCATCGGCCGGCCTCCTCTACGATCACATCCACGGGATGGCCTGTTCGGCACAGCCCCTCCGCCTGGACGCCTCGGCCCCGAAGGGATTGGACGATTCGATCCACTCTCCTCCACCCACGCCGCCCCTCGTTCTCCATCGAGTGCGCATGCACGACCAGCACCGCGGCACCCGCGAGTGGGGCCAACCGCGACGCGACCCGCTGGGCTTGTTGCGCACAGAATGAGAAATCGGTTCCTAATACGATCCTGTTCAATTTCACGCGCGCGGTCTGTCGGACGACGTCTCCCGCCACCCCTCCATGGACGGCCAACACCGGACAGTTGGCTCGGCGAATCAGCGTCAGCGCGGTACTGCCCAGACGCAACCGATCCCAACCAGTTCGTCCCTCGGTGCCCATGACCAGCAGTGTCACCCGCCCCTGACGAAGATGGCGCAGGATACATTCATCCGGCACGCCGAAATCCAGGAGCGGCTCGGCCTCGACGCCTGCTTCCTTTGCAAGTCGCGCCAAGCGCCCGAGTTCCAGCAGGGCCGACGTGCGCATCATTCGCGCGTAGCGAGTATCCGGAGAGAGCCCCTCGTTATCGGACGGCAGCTTAATGACATGGATCAGTTGCAGTCTGGTGTTGAGCAACCGTGCCAACATGATCCCGTACTTGAAGGCCCGATTCGCCGGCCGTTGGAAATCCGTCGGGAGCAAGATAGAAGGAGCGATGGTTTTCGATCGCGGCATGGTTAAAGAGGAACGATCTGAAGCGGGACAGTGGAAAGTTCCGGTTTCTCGACCTCGCTCATGCTTCCTTCAAAGCCTTCACGATTGCTTGTACCATGTCCCTCGCGTCCCCGAACAGCATGATCGTCTTGTCATCTGCAAACAGGGGATTCGGGATCCCCGCAAAGCCCGGGCTCAGGCTCCGCTTGACGACGACGACCGCAGCGGACTTGTCCACGTCAAGGATCGGCATACCGGCGATCGGGCTCGCCGCAGCGGTGCGAGCGATCGGATTGACCACGTCGTTGGCCCCGATCACGAGGGTGACATCCGTCCGATCAAACGACGCGTTGCTTTCATCGAGATCCTTGAGCAACTCGTAGGGCACGTTGGCCTCCGCCAGCAGGACGTTCATATGGCCGGGCATACGGCCGGCAACCGGATGGATCGCGAATTCCACCTCGATGCCGCGAGCGCGCAATACCGCCGCAAGCTGGGCCACGGCATGTTGAGCTTGGGCGACCGCCATCCCAAATCCCGGCACGATCACGACACGGCGGGCGGCGTCGAACAGCAGCGCGACTTCTTCCGGCGAACCGCTCTTGACCCGTCCCTTGTAAATGTCCTCGGCCTTTCCTGAAGAGGGTCCGGCCGGCGTGATCCCCGCCATGACGTCGATGAGCGACCGGTTCATGGCTCGGCACATGATCTGCGTGAGAATGAAGCCCGACGCTCCCACGAGCGAGCCGGCGATGATGAGCACATGATTGTCCAGGACAAAGCCGGTCGCCGATGCAGCCAGGCCGGAGCAGGAATTGAGCAGCGCGATGACGACGGGCATGTCCGCTCCCCCCACCGGCAGGACAAGCAAGAGTCCGAGCAGCGACGACGCGGCGACGACGAGCCAATAGGACGCGTACGGCGACGGAATGAACACCATCCAGAGTCCGAGTCCTCCGGCTACCGCCGCCAAAGTGAACATGACGAGCTGCTGCCCGGAAACCCGAATCGAATCCTCCGTGATCAAGGCTTGCAACTTGGCAAAGGCCACCCAACTCCCCCAGAAGGTCACGGCTCCGACGATCCCGGAGAGCACCGCAGCCGCCGTGAAATGATGGAGAGGGGAGCCCTCCGTGTGTTGGATCTCCAACAGGCCGACCCCTGCCACGAAGACGGATGCACCACCTCCTAGCCCGTTGAGCACCGCCACCAATTGAGGCATGGCGGTCATGCGGATCTTCACCGCCAACGTCGCGCCGATGGCTGCTCCCAACGCCAGAGTGACGACAATGGTCTGAATGTTCACGATACGCCGGTCGAGCAAGGTCATCACCACGGCGATCAGCATGCCCGTCGCACCCATCACGTTGCCCTTCAGGGCGCTTCTCGGATGGGCGAGCCCCTTGAGGCCCGCGATAAAAAGAGCCGACGCAGCCAGATAACCGAGATTGATCAAGGCCGGATTCATTGATCCTGTCGCGAGTGTCTTCGAAACATCCTCAACATCCGATGGGTCACGAGAAACCCTCCCACAACATTGATCGTCGCGAAGAGCAGGGCGGCCAACCCCAACCAGTTTGAGACCGGATCCCGCTCCGATCCGGCCGCCAGTAACGCCCCGACGATCGTGATCCCGGAGATGGCGTTGGCACCGGACATGAGGGGCGTGTGGAGCGTGGGGGGCACTTTGGTAATGATCTCAAACCCGGCGAACAACGCCAGCACAAACACCGTCAAGCCCACGATAAAGGCATCCATCTGTTTCTCCTTCGATCACTCGTAATCGAATCCTCCCCGGATCTCAAAGGATCCTCAGAGGATCGGCCACCGCGTTCGGCAAAGCGTTCACCAAGGAACGGGATGCCGTCCGACCATGGCTCGTCGTGTCCTCTCAGGTTCCCTCCAGCAACGTGTTCACCCGTTGGTGCACAATGGCGCCGTGTCTCACTACGAGGATCTCCCGCAAAATGTCGTCGCCGGCCATTTCACTCCAATCACCATCCTGTCGAAGAGAAGGCCACAGATATTGCAACAGATTGACGAGATTCTTCCCATAGAGCTGGCTCGCATGCATGGGAACGAGCGCAGGGAGGTTGGCAGGACCCAGCACGGTCACGCCGTGAGAGACCACCGTCTCGTTCGGGATGGTCACTTCGCAATTCCCCCCTCGATCCGCAGCCACATCCACTACCACTGATCCAGCGCTCATTCGCGCAATCATCTCGCCCGTGATCAGGAGCGGGGCCTTCCGGCCCGGCACCGACGCCGTGGTGATGACCACGTCGCTGATCTCCACAATCGGAGCCAACCCCGCTCGTTGCCGCTGCGCGATCTCCTCATCCACTGCCTTGGCATAGCCTCCCGTTCCCTCCACATCGTGCAGACTCATGCCAAGCTCGACAACTTTGGCCCCGACACTGCGAATATCTGCCTGTGCGCTCGGTCGCACATCATACGCTGAGACGGATGCACCTAAACGGCGTGCCGTGGCGATCGCCTGCAAACCCGCGACTCCCGCGCCGATCACCAACACCTTGGCCGGTGGAATTGTCCCCGCCGCTGTCGTGAGCATGGGAAACATCTTGGGTGAGGCCCCGGCCGCCAGCAGCACCGCCTTGTAGCCGGCCACCGTCGCGAGGGAGGAGAGGGCATCCATGCTTTGCGCACGAGAGATCCGTGGTATCAACTCCAAGGCCAACAAGGTTGTGCCCGTGGCCGCGACCTCCCGACAGGCTTGAGGATTTCCCAGTGGATCCGCCAGCCCGATCACGATGTGATCAGATCGGAGGAAGGCCAGATCCTCGCGTCCTTTCTCTCGATTGGCACCGGGTGTCCTCACTTGCAGAAGAATGCGGACCGTTCGGTACAATTCCTCACGACTGGCAACAACATGGGCACCCATCGAGCGATAGGCATCATCCCCATATCCCGCCGCCGTCCCAGCGCCAGCTTCAATCCACACGTCGAGGCCAGTGTTCTTCAGCAAGGGAACGTGCGCAGGCACGAGCGCGACCAACGTCTCACCCGGAGCAGTTTCCTTCGGCACACCGACCTGTCGTGGAATCATTGCCTTCACCGATTTCTCAGTGATGCCCGCCACGGTGCAATAAACGGTCCGCCGATCATCACAAGTCCCCACCGATCTTCATTGATTTCACCACCACGGTGACAGGGTCGTTGCCATCCTGGCGGCTCACTTCACCGTCCAACATGGTGCTAGAACAAAACCACCTCGCCGATCTTCCCGCTCCCCACCTTTCGATCCAATGGGGTATTTTGGCACAACGAATCCGGTTGGTCTGTAGCTGATCGCGACAGATGCCTTCAACAGATCCCCTGCTTAAGAATTCCAGGTTTTCCGCCACGAAGTGATTCCGAGCAACAGACGCGATGTCACGTGAGAGATGTACAGATGTACAGAAGATGGTCGATGGCATGCAATGTGCTACGTAGAACATCCTGAGGCCTCCTCTGGCAACAGAGGAAACATACTTCACTTCAAACCAAGGAGGGAGGTGCCATGCAGAACCGCATGAACCGATTCGCCATCTGGCGACTTGTGATCGTACCGTTCTCAGTGCTCATCGCCAGTGCAACAGTCCAGGCCGGCGAAGCCAGCAATAAGCCGATGTCAGCGCCGCCGACGCAATTCGAGGTTGAAATCTCCGAAACGGAGAAGGGGTTCGAATTCAAGGGCTGGGCCTTCAGCGAAGTACCGGTCAAAATCATCGTCCGAAACAAGAACCACGTCACCCATGGATTTACCTCCACATTGTTCAACGAAATCCCGATTCGCATGGAAGGGCAGGGGACCGAGGTTCGCGGGAAACATTTCAAGTCCTTCCACTTGGAACCCGGCAAAACCATGACTTTGCATTTCACCCCGCCGACGAAGACACACCATGTGACCGGCCAACCAGAACATCAATACTATGTCGTCTGGTGTGATATCCATCCGGAGGCCAAGGGTGAGCTATACATCGTCGAGACGACTGGCGAAATCGGAGGGGGATGAGCGACTGACTTGCCGATCGAACAACGGCGGATGTTCCGGCACGAGATCTGAGCTGTGAGGGGAGGAGCACTGCTGAGACAACGGATCAGATACTTTTCCTCCTATGGTTCCTGGCCAGCGATTTAGCCAAGCCGAGAATTGAGGCTGTAAAAGGTGTACACTGTGTACATGGGGTTGCTTGATTCGGATGCTTGTCACAAAACCCAACGCCTTCTGGACAGGAGAGTTCTCCTGATCGGGAGGATGGTCAGCGTCTTAACTGTCTGGATGCCATTCAATTGGGGCCTCGGGCATGCTGAAACCATCCGCTTCAACGCTTGCGATTTGGAGAATCAGCAGGCAGCGTGGGCTCCACAGGAGGTGACGATCCGTCAACCTGACAAGGCGGAGGAAGAACTGATTTTCAGTCTGAATAACCCGACCGAGAGAACCCACGCATTTGAAGCTCCAGGCTTACTCGAACAGACCAACGCTCAGGACGGCTCTCCCCTCACAAAACCGCTCCGCGTGACGGTGGCGCCGGGGGAAACGATGGAGGTCGTGATCCGTTTCGCGCCGCTCGAGGGAAACACTGATCCCTCCTGCCTGGCCGGCGCCGTCTGTTACCGATTCTATTGCCCTCTCCACCGTGGAGACGATGATCCCGGCGGCATCATTCATCTCGTCCACTGACTGGCTACTCGCATTCTTATGACTCGGCATCGCAAGCCGATCCACACTATGCCGTACGGCGCCGTCCCGTCTGCTTTCGCCCCGTGCTCCATCGCCAGTTTCTAATCTCCGGCATGTCCTCTCCGTACCTGGCGATGTATTCCTTGTGTTCGATCCGCTTGTCCCGCAGGGCCTGTTTCACGTAAGCGGCCCGCGAGTCACGCAGCGGGATTCGGTCGATCACATCAGCGACGAGATGGAACCGGTCCAGATCGTTCAACACCGTCATGTCAAACGGCGTCGTGGTCGTCCCTTCTTCCTTGTAGCCTCGCACATGCAGGTTCTTGTGATTGGTCCTCCGGTAGGTCAGCCGGTGAATCAACCACGGATACCCGTGGAAGGCGAAGATGATCGGCTTGTCGGTCGTGAACAAGGTATCAAACTCTTTGTCGGAGAGCCCGTTCGGATGTTCGCCGGGCGGCTGAAGCTTCATGAGATCGACTACATTGATCACCCGGACCTTCACCTCGGGAAGGTACGTCCGCAGCAAGGTGACGGCCGCAAGTGTTTCCATCGTTGGGATGTCCCCGCAACAGGCCATGACGACATCCGTCTCACTGTCCTGATCATTGCTTGCCCACTCCCAGATACCAATACCGGCGGTGCAGTGTTTGACAGCGGAATCCATGTCCAGCCATTGCGGCGCAGGCTGTTTGCCGGCCACAATCACATTGACCAGATTACGACTGCGCAAACACTTGTCGGTCACGAACAGCAAGGTGTTCGCATCCGGAGGCAGATAGACGCGAATCACCTCGGCCTTCTTGTTGACGACATGATCGATGAAGCCGGGATCTTGATGGCTAAACCCATTGTGATCTTGCCGCCAGACGTGGGAGGACAACAAGTAATTCAGCGACGCGATGGGGCGTCTCCACGGGATGTGATTGCAGACCTTGAGCCATTTGGCATGTTGGTTGAACATCGAATCGACGATGTGGATGAACGCCTCATAGCAAGAGAAGAATCCGTGGCGACCAGTCAGCAGATAGCCTTCCAGCCATCCCTGACACTGATGTTCGCTCAACATTTCCATCACCCGACCATCCGGTGACAAACAGTCATCGTATGGGTACCGGTCGGCCATCCAGGCACGGCCTGTCACCTCGAGAACGTCCTGCCATCGGTTGGAGTTGTGTTCATCCGGACTGAAGAGGCGGAAATTGCGGCTCGCAAGATTCAATTTCATGACGTCGCGCAAATAAGTCCCCATGACACGGGTTGCTTCTGCATCCACCACTCCAGGCTCCGGGACCGTCACCGCATAGTCTCGGAAGTCGGGCAAGCGAAGATCCTTGAGGAGCAGGCCTCCATTGGCATGCGGATTGGCGCTCATGCGGCGATCACCCTTGGGCGCGAGCTCGGCCAACTCCGGTTTCAAGCGACCACTCTCATCAAACAGCTCTTCCGGTCTGTAACGCTTCATCCACCGTTCCAGAATCTTGACGTGCGCGACCTTGTTCATATCCCCCATAGGAACCTGATGGGATCGCCAATAGTCCTCTACTTGCTTTCCATCTATCTCCGCTGGACAGGTCCAGCCCTTAGGCGTGCGAAGCACGATCATGGGCCACACCGGGCGCTGGCGAGCACCGTTGGCCTGTGCCTCACTCTTGATCCGCCCGATCTCTTCCACGACCGCATCGAGCGTCTCGGCCATGAGTTGATGCATGGTTCGAGGGTCACTGCCTTCGACAAAATACGGGCGATGGCCGTAGCCCCTGAGTAATAGCTCCAGTTCATCGCGGCTGATCCGAGCTAGAATCGCCGGATTGGCGATCTTGTACCCGTTGAGATGCAGAATGGGCAGCACCACACCGTCCGTCACGGGGTTGAGGAATTTGTTCGAATGCCAACTGGTGGCCAGCGGGCCGGTCTCCGCTTCGCCATCTCCCACGACACAGGCAACAATCAGATCCGGGTTGTCGAACGCAGCCCCATAAGCATGGGCAAGGGCATAGCCCAACTCGCCTCCTTCATGAATCGACCCCGGCGTCTCCGGCGCCACATGACTGGGCACACCGCCAGGAAATGAGAACTGCTTGAACAGTTGCTTCATGCCACGCTCATCCTGCGACACATTTGGATAGACTTCGCTATAGGTTCCTTCCAGATAGGCATTGGCCACCAAGGCCGGTCCCCCGTGGCCGGGCCCAATGACATAGATCATGTTGAGGTCATACTCTTTAATGATCCGGTTCAAATGCACATAGATGAAATTGAGTCCCGGGGTTGTCCCCCAATGACCCAACAGGCGAGGCTTGATATGTGCCCGCGTCAGGGGTTGTTTCAGCAGGGGATTGTCGTAGAGATAAATTTGTCCCACCGACAGGTAATTGGCCGCCCGCCAATAGGCATCGATCTTGGTCAACAGATCAGATGACGGCACCTTTGTCTTGGACATAGTCCCCTCCATGCGAGGTATAAACAACAGGTAAATAAGCTAGGAATAATGCTGTATCCGCCTTTCGGGCGGCCAAACCAGGCCGGACGGATCCCGGCGCAACATGAAGGAGCAGAGCATAGAAACCGGAGTCGAGTCAAGGAATCCGGAGGAACAAGAGGAGGTTGGGAGCGGACACATTCAGCAGTTCGCCCAGCGACTGTTCGTGGAAGAGGTCACACGGCAGAGCCGGGCAAGTTCAACCTGCTCGGGCTTCATGTGCCCCTAGCCTGGCAAAGCCGGCTGTGCGTCGGCGGTAGGCTCCAGCATCCATCGGCACCACACTGTTCCATACGCACCATAATCCCGCGCGGTTTTCGCCACTGGTCACCCCGCGTTCCTAGATCAGCTTGACAGCCTCCACCTTGAACTCTCGCGTAAACTTGCATCGCCCCATGACCCACTTCCGGTTTCATTCATACACCTAACTCGGTGTCTTTGAAACCAGCAGCAGCTCATCACCGCTTACCTGCTTCTCTGATAGCTGGGGTTCAAGATCTCAGGACCGGAGGATCAGAGATTCCTTTCAAAGCAGCCTGGGTAGAATTTTCAAAGTTGAACAAGCTTTGAACGATGCTCTGTCTGAGCTGGGAATAGCAAAACGGTAATTAAGGTAATTGAGGAAGGCCGCGCAGGGAAGAACAGTTTTCCCTTCTGCGTCTACACCGGCCGGGCATGAACGAAGATGGCAGTGAGAAGTGCTTGTTTTGGTGGGCCGTGCAGGGGTCGAACCTGCGGCCCGCTGATTAAGAGTCAGCTGCTCTACCAACTGAGCTAACGGCCCACCGGGTGTGTGGCTTCCTTAAGAGACCTGACTGGTGGCTCTTCCCACCTGCTGGTGGTGCGCCTGACAGGATTTGAACCTGTGGCCCTCAGCTCCGGAGGCTGATGCTCTATCCAACTGAGCTACAGGCGCTCCCGTCCGCAAGATGAGTCACCTTAGCATGGTCGGAAAGGTGCTGTCTAGGTGTCCTCACTCCCATCGTCATCTGCTTCATCAGGTAAAAACGCATAGGGGAGGAACATTTCCTCTCCTTTTATTGACTCCTGGGCCCGCAGACGCGCAAGGTGGGAAGCTTCTTCTCTGACGAGACGTTCTTCCTCTTCACGATAAAATTGAGACAATCGAATGAGAGGCACTGCTGTTTGAATGGCACAAGCCCCTTCAACCAGTCCGCCCGCTTCGTGGGGGATGCCCATTGATCGGCATGTCAGAGGGCGAAAAGCGTATAGACCACAACTCCCGTCAGATTGGAGAGCTGGGCAGTCGAGGTCGGCAAATCGCTCGGCCAACGCATCGACGTCACCGTCCGTCCATTGGTCGATGAACCGAGTCGGCACCAGTCGAGGAGCGGCTCGTTCGATCATTTTGACTTGTGCCCGCGCTCGCCGGAGAATGGTTCGGCGTTTCGTCGGCTGCAAGGCCCGGAGCCCTCGTTGGATTTCGTTCCGATCCAGTATGGTGACGGGGAAGAGCCCCCGGCAACAGTGCGAACATCCTTGGGCACAGGGAACTTGATCAAGCAGGGCTGCCTTGGCTCGCTGAAACCAGAGGGACGTTTTTTCAAAAATCCCAGACGACAAGCCTCCCCTCATTTTCTATCGCGAGCGACCGTCATCTTCAGCACCATCCGACAGATCAATGACCAAGTCACCTTTTGGTGAATAGAAGCCGATTCCGTCAATCTGAACGATTCCGTGGCACTGCTCTTGATAAAACTGAAGAATCCAGCCGTTGAAGTCGTAGCCTTCTTCGGTGATATCCTTCTCGTCTATTCGGGTCGTCAGGATAAACCGAGAACTCGCGATATGGGCTCTGATCAGTTGAGGCTCTACATCATCATACACGGACAGAAGCTCAAGAAACTGTTTCTTCTCCTGCTCATACAAATCTTTGTAGCTCCCACGGTCACGGAGACAAAAAAGCTGGATGGGCTTGCGATTCTTGTCGTAGCCCAATGCCATTTGGACCCATGCCCATTCATCGAGTGCCGTTTCGTCAATGTTTGGAGAGATAATCGCTGCTTGTCCGCGCGCTTTGAGAAAATCGCAGAGCAGCCGAAGTGGAGGTGAATTGTCTCGTTGACAAAACACGCGGCAATACACGTATCTCTTTAGTGGCTCTCCCCCTTTGTCCTCCGCATGTTCGGAAACGAGAGGTAATTCTTTTCCCATGACTTGTTGCTGGCGTTCATGTCGGCGAGGCCGGCCATCGCCTTTCGTTTATGAGCGCCAAGGTTCAACTGTACCTATTTCTTTTCATCCTATGCAAGGGGAAGACAGGGGCATTTCTTCGCATCAATGCGCGTTTTTCTCATTGACACTCCCGGTCCTCTTGGCTACACTCTCGCCGGCTTTCGCCACATGCGAGCCATCATTCACTTCGCAATACCGCGCTTTTGAGCCCCGGTGATTTATACGATCATGGCGTACCGAGAAAAGGGCGATGATTTTTATCTTCAAGGAGGTTGACGAATGGCTAAATCAATGACGAAGTCACAGATTGCCGATTATCTGGCCGGGAAGGCCGGGATCACCAAGAAGACCGCTGTTCAGGTCCTTGATGATTTGGCAACGCTTGCTTACCGCGAGGCAAAGAACGTTTTCACGATCCCTGGCATCGGGAAGCTCAAACTGGCCAACCGAAAGGCCCGGATTGGTCGCAATCCTCAGACAGGTGAAGAAATTAAGATTCCGGCCAAGCGGGTTGTCAAGTTCCGTATCGCCAAGGCAGCTAAGGACGCGATTCTCGGCAAGAAGTAAGGCCTCGCAGAGAAGCTGGTCGTACGATCTCACATGTCGCGTCCGCTGAAATGAGGGAAACACGAGATGTGCATCACGATATTGGGTGCAATCGTGACCCTCTTTTTATCTACTTATAAAGTCAGTGCAAATCCATGCGGGATGAGCGTGCGGGATGATGATAAGGAAGAGCCGTCGTCTTTTTTCATGGTGACGGCTCTTTTGTGCATTTAGACGCAATCCCTTTTCCGCCGTTTGTTATCAGGCTACTCCGACAAGTCAGCCTTTCAGCCTTATTGCTCCCTTTCTCCTTTTCCTCATGTGTTACTGACGTTCGTTGCTTTACGCCTCCCCCGACATTCCCCATCCGAGGAAATTCCTGTTCCGTTAGGAGCACGAGTGGCTAGTCGTGAGAGGGACCTAACCCACTTCCTCCCATGCCGTTATGTCCTATCAAGCAAACGGCATCGCCATCATGGACAAGACTGTCTTCACTTGCGATTTTCTTATTAATTGTTACCAGTATCTTCTTCTCACGCAGCAACGGAAGCAAATGCCGGAGGTGAGCACCTTGTTTCCGAATCAGTTGCTTGACAGAAATTGGCATATCGATTTTACACGCGAGGTCTCGCTCCCCTTCGGCTGTCTGGATCTGTCCTGTTAAGTTTATCGTTACCATAAAAATCCGTGCACAGCCTCATATAGATGAGGCTTCCTATGTTTTTGAACACGTCAGCGAAGTAAAATTTTACGATGGTCTGGCACTCTCTCCTGTTGACAGCAAGCACGGGCTTCCCTGCTGACCGCCATGATCAGCGGGGTTTAGTTATCGTCGTTGCAGCCAGTTCTCGATTCATTCGCTTCACGCCTTTATGCAACCGACCTCACACATTCTCTCTCATTTCCCGTCCGCTCTGTCGTACAATTACCATCCCGCCTTTATTCAGAGGATTTCTTCTCTCTTTGATTCATAGTCCCCAACAACTCTTATATTCTAATGAGCATTTCCATCAGATGACACGGCGGCGTCGAATGTGGTAAAGAATCAACTCACTTTTGCACTCGGAACGTCCCCATCGTCTAGCCAGGCCTAGGACATTGCCCTTTCAAGGCAGTAACACGGGTTCAAATCCCGTTGGGGACACCAGCATTTTCTAGTCATCCGTCAAGCAGGCAGTAAGAAATTCACAAACAGCAAGGGGGCTGCACGGTTTTCCGTGCAGCCCCCTTGCCTTCTTCCAAGCGAGTTATTTTCGCTCAGAATGTCTTTATCTTAGTACCCTGCCTTTGCATTGGGGTTCACCTGGCTGGGGAACGGATCCAGAATGCTCTTGGGCGCCCCGTTCCAAATCACATCCGCCAAGTTCGACATGCGGCTCACGAT
>JANDJL010000028.1 GCA_024330965.1 Nitrospira sp.
ACGGACAGTCCGGCGGGGGTGCCGGAGCCGGAGGCGGTGTTGCTGCTGGCGGTAGGGCTGCTGGGGCTGGTGGTGTGGAAGAGGTATATGGAGGGTGGATCACATGCGTAATATGCGGAAGGGAAGAGAAACCATGAGTCGTAACGATCGAAGGCGTTGGTTGTTTGGTTGTGGGTTGCTTGCCGCAAGCCTGTCGTTCGCGGGGGCAGGGGTGGAAGCAGCGCCGATCAATTTTTCGCTGGATTTCTCAGGGACAGTGTCTTATTCCGGAGGGGCAAATCCGCTAGTTACAACGGGGGGAGGTGTTGTGACTGTTGATAATGGGACGACGACTCTTCCCATCACAGGGGGTCTCCTCGATTTTTCAACAGGGAACTTCACTGGTGGGTCATCGACACCCACAGGATTTCAAAATACCTATGCCGGGGGCGGTTCACTCACGATCAATGGAGATATCGGGAGCGGGCCAACCTTGCTTCTTTCAGGCAGTTTCTCTGGACCTGTACTGTTTGACTGTTGTGCGCTTGGGGCTTCAGTAACTGGGTTGTTGACCATCAGTTCGGTTGATTCAACCCTGGCGTCTCTCCTGGGTTTTAACCTGCCGGCGACTGGTGGGGCCCTGGGACAAGTCGCGTTGTTTTTAACCGCACCTCCAACTGGACCAGGCCTAGGGTTTAGCGCGTTACAGGGTGGAGGAGTGCTGACAGTGGTGGATGTCGTTCCTCTTCCTCCGGCAGTATGGCTGCTCGGGTCAGGCTTAATCGGCCTTGTCGGTTTGCGGTGTTCGCGAGGCAATCGAAGGCTATAAAAAAACGCGCCGACCTGAAATCTCCTCGAACGGTTCGGACTCCCGAAGCCCTAGGGCTTCGGGAGGAACGTTTGTTTTCGAGACAAGTAATTTAAAAGATCTCCCAGCCTACCAAGACAAAACGACGAAAAGAGAGCTCCAAAGGGTTCTCATGAAAACCGCTATCTTCTCCGCGATGGTCCTTACCACTGCCCTTTTCAGTCCGGTTGCTATGAGCCAAGCGGCCTCGTTCGATACCTCGGAATAGATCAACAGAACAGGAACAGCCTCCGCGACCGAGACAATCCCCGTTGAATTCCGCCTGACGCTGGATCCTGATTCTGTGCCATTAACAATAGGCCCGCGTGGGTCGGGACCATCAATTTCGGGGTTGGAGCAGGCAGATTTTGACTCCCTGGCGTTGGAGTTCCCCGGCTATACCATCACCAATGCGTATGTGGTTGATTATTTTGACTGCAGCGGAACATTCGGTTCTTGCGCACCCCGCAGCCCTTTGACTTCTTCTTTTCGGGTTCGTGGCGATTCTACGACGTGGATTTCTCGCCAGGAACATCGGTCATCCTTGAGCAGGGTGAGTTCATCCCTCCAGCCCCAGCTCTGCCTGGAACCTACTTTCATGACAGGTCTGGGATCTTACTTACTGTGTTGGGGACTTATCCTGATAGCATTAATCCCAGTGAGATACTTCCGTTCGAACACTCTTTTACTATCGCTGAAATCGCCTGCAGTTCTGGTGATACGTCCTGTGCATTTACACCGACTGTGACGCCGGTGCCGCTGCCAGCGGCTGGGTGGCTGTTCGGCGCGGGACTGGTCGGCCTGGCTCAAGTGGCGCGGCGACGGATGATGTCCTAGATTTGTCAACGGGAGACTGGCCCAGGCTGTTTGGAAGCCGGTTCCTTCCGGTCGGGGTGCGAGTGGAAGTTGATCGGTACGCAGCAGCAATTGCAGGGCAAGCCGCTCGTGTTGATCAACACGAGCCTGGGCCTGTCGGTCTTTACCCCCCCTTTTTGATCTTGCCCTTTGTAATTGTGGGCGGTCGCGTATGTGCCACCGCCCATACGGTGGGGAGGTCAATATGAATTGAATAGTGAAGGAAAATGTGATTCACACAGTGGTGAAGCTGCTCCCACCATTAGACCGGCCACTGTTCTTCGTTCCACGCCATTTCCCAAAACATCCATTCATAGCGTGAGCTGATGATGAACGATTCCTCCATCCGGCGACGCTCTTCCTTTCCAGCCGTTTGGGCCCATAGATCCACCTTCATTCGCATCCACCGTTGGACTTGGGCGAATTCCGGCGACGCATAGAGCAGGAGCCAGTCTCGGTATGGATGTTTCTTGGATGGCGGCCCCCGTCGCAGCAAGTGCCGCCCTACGACACAATAAATCCAGGCGCAAGGGAGCGCAGCAACGGTGATCTCTGCTGCCGTTCCCGCCGCCGCAATGGCCAGCAGATGTCTGGTATAGGCATAGTTGGTGGGCGCCATGGGCGCGGATGTCATCTGTTTGGCCGTCATCTTCCATCGTTTTCCGTAGTGCTCGTGGAGGCTCCGCTCCACGATGATGGTGTCCTGCGCCAGTTTGTTGAATCGCAAGACCGACTCGGAATCCGGCGCCTTCTGCGCGGCGGCAGAAAAGATGCGGGCGAGATCGCCCAAGAATCGCGCATCTTGCAGGATGTAGTAACGGAATTTTCGCTCAGGCAACGAGCCGTCTCCTAGGCCGGTGACGAAAGGATGGCGTAGTTGAGTGTGCCAGATCGGCCCGGCCAGTTGTCGGAGATGGTTTGAAAAAGACATGGCGCTTTCGTCGGTGCTTCGTCCAAAGCTGACGGGCTCCGCTGCCGTTAAAAATAGGGAATCCACGGCTTGGGCAGTCGATTGATCCCATCCAGCGCAGCGACCTTGTAACATTCCGCTAAGGTCGGATAGTTGAACACTGTGTCGATGAAGTAATCGATTTTTCCATGAAATGCCATCACCGCCTGACCAATATGAATAAGCTCGGTTGCTCCTTCGCCAATTGCGTGGACACCCAAAAGATGCCTGGTATGCCGATGAAACAGCAGCTTCAGTAGGCCGGTTTGATCGCCGATCAATTGGCCGCGCGCAATCTCTTTGTAGCGGGCGATGCCAACTCCGTAAGGGATTTCCGCCTGCCGGAGTTCTTCCTCGTTTCGTCCCACCATGGAGATTTCGGGAATGGTGTAGATGCCGTAGGGAAGCAACGACGTATCGGTGTGGGTAGGCTGGCCAAAGGCATGGCGGGCTGCGAGGCGGCCCTGTTGCATCGAGGTCGAGGCCAGGGCCGGAAAGCCGATGACGTCACCCACCGCGTAAATGTGCGGAACCGCGGTTTGAAAGTGCTCGTTGACCGCGAGGCGGCCGCGATCATCCGCCGTAAGCCCGACGGCCTCAAGATTCAGGGAGTGGGTCGCCCCGACCCGTCCGATGGCGTACATCAAAATGGAGGCCTGGATCGGCGCATGGTGCCGCAAGACGACCTGTACGGAGTGACGGCGGTCCCTTTTAATCTCGATGACCTCTTCATTGTGGTACAGGGTCACGCCGATGTCTTTCATTTGCCGCTGAAGGGTCTCGATGATCTCCGCATCGACGAACTCCAACAGCCGGGGACGTTTATCGATCAGGGTGACGGCAACACCGATCGTGGCAAGAATACAGGCATATTCGGTTCCGATCACGCCCCCACCGACAATGACCATCGAATCGGGGATTTGTTTCATCGTCAAGAGCCCATCCGTATCGATGACGGTCTGGCCGTCGAAAGGGACGTTCGACGGCCTAGCCGGCTCCGTCCCCACGGCGATGACGATGGACTCCGCTGTGATCTCAACTGGCCCACGGTCTGATTGAATTCGCAGCCGATGCGGATCGACGAAGCTCGCCGATCCAAAAAACAGATCGACGCCGTTTCTGGCCATTTGATCCTGCACGACTTGGATTTCGTTTTTGATCACCTGGTTGGCACGAAAGGCCAAATCCTCGATCGAGATCGTCTTTTTTAATCGGTAGGAGGCTCCATAGATACTCCGCTGGCGGAATCCCGAGAGGTACAGCACCGCTTCCCGCAGCGCTTTACTGGGAATCGTGCCCGTATTGATGCAAACACCTCCTACGACTCTCTTTCGTTCGACGACGCCGACCTTCTTATTGAGCTTGGCGGCCTGGATGGCGGCCTTTTGGCCGGCCGGTCCGGTCCCAATGACGAGCATGTCGTAATGCGCCATCGGCCCTCTTGCAATATGTGGGAGGAATGTTCTTCTGCTACATCTTGCCTGCTTGGGGCACTTCACGCAGGACGCACGTTCTCTTCTAACCGGCCGAAATCAAGGACCGTGCGACTTGGAAGGCCTTTTCCAGATCAGGCAGGTGTTTGATCTCCGGTGTAATCTGAAGATACTGAACGGTATTGTCTTTGCCGATCACCATGACGGCTCTTGCCAAAACGTGCAAATCTTTTACCAAGAGCCCATGGGCTCGACCGAACTCGGCGCCTCGATAGTCCGAAAGAAAGGTGACGTTGTGGATGTTGGCCTCTTGGGCGAATCGTTTCTGGGCAAAAGGGGTATCGATGCTGACTGTGATCAGCTCGATCATCTTGTCCAGACCGTTGTTTTTCTCGCTGAGGTAATGGGTTTGCTGCTCACAGACCGGCGTATCTAGGGAAGGCACGACGCTGATGATGCGAACTTTTCCTGCGCCTTTCGTGCGTGCGATATTGATGGTCGAAAGATCGGTCTGGGTGACATTGACGTCACGCAGCAGCTCCCCCGTCTTCACGGCTGTACCTGAGAGCGCCAGGGGTTCTCCTTTAAACAGGACGTTGTTTCCTTCCCCGGCCAGAGCGCTGCCTTCAGCGACGGTGATGTTCTTGTAGGTAAATCCTGAGGTGCTCGATATTCCCATCTCGGCACAACCGGCCAAGCCAAGTCCTCCCCCTATGGCACCGATCAGTGCGACATAAGCTGCAGTCCGCATCGTCCGCTCCTTTCATGTTCAGGTAATGAATCGGCCTTTGAGCCTTCGTGGTCAAGGGTGAATATACGTGATCAGGAGGCGGTTGACCAGATCCGGCCGTTCCCATTGCGGGATGTGACCGGCCGATGGGATGGTCTGAAACCGTGATCCTTCGATGAGACGGTGGAGTTCGTGGCCGACCGAGGGGGGAAAAACGCGGTCTTCCTCTCCCCAGATGATGAGAGTCGGATGTCGGATCATATCGAGGCGCAAGGCGTGGCCGGATTCCCAGAGGTCGATCGTCTGTTTCATCGCAAGCATCGGTTTGATGAGACCGGGACGGCGCCGATTACGGTCGGATCGTTCGAGGACAGCGGGGGTAATCAAGGATGGGTCATAGACCAGTTCGTTGAGAACGGATCGGACCATCCAGCCGCCGAAGAGCCGGTTGCCAAGAGAGAGCAACCACGAAGGCGCGCGCGTGTCGAGCGTCCATTTGACGATGGGGCTGGTCAGTTTCGTTCGAATATCTCGTGGTAATCCCCCGATCAACACGAGTTTGTCCACCCGGTCCGGGTGGTCGAGGGCCACCGCCATAGCCAAGCCGGCGCCCATGGAATTGCCGATCAGAGTCGCACGGGGGATGTGCAGGACATCCATGAAGCGGGTAAAAAAATCCACAAGCTGATCCGGTCGGTACTCGATATCCGGCTTGTCAGATAAACCGAAACCGGGCAGGTCCAGTGTAATGACGCGGAAGTGCCGTGCCAGTTCCTGTTGCTGATGCTCCCACTGCCACATGGACCCGCCGAATCCGTGGATAAGGAAAAGGGGAGGGCCGGTTCCCACGTCCAGGTAGGCGATTCGCTGGTCATTGATGGTTGCGATGTGGATCGGGATACGCTCGAACGCTTCGAAGTGGGGCGGAATGAAAGGTTGGGAGGTGCAGGCGACGGCGGTGAGCAAGGGCCATACACAGAACGAGCCTGGACGGCGTTGTCGATTCATCCCTGATGAAAAAATCAGTCGAAGAGCATTATTCCAACTGAATGACGGTCTCGTCCGGCTTCACGTTTTCTCCCTCCACCACAAAAATCGCTGTAACGGTTCCATCAATCGGCGCCGGGACGCGGCTTTCCATCTTCATCGCCTCGATAACCAATAGTGAATCGCCGGCCTTGACACGATCGTTGACCGACACCAGGATTTTGACGACCCGGCCCGGCATGGGCGGTGCCACGTCACCGGGTCGTGACGGCCGCGGCCGCTTTGCCTTGGTAGTTTTGTCGGCTTCATGAGTCTCCGGCACGCCGGCGAAAACTTCTTGGATCGGTTCGAGCGACACTTCTTCCAACCGATCGTTGACGCGGATGTAATAGGGTTTCCGCCCGTCCACCTTCCGGCCCGATCCGGATACCTTGACGTGATAGGTCTCGCCGTGCACGGTGACGTTGAATTCGACCGGCGCCAGATGAAGTTCGTGGGCCACGGCCGGGGCTTTGGGAGATGCGGTTTCAAGCGGGGGAGGCGTCAGATCGCCTTTCTTGCGTGCCTCAAAAAACTCCCGCGCGATGGCGGGGAAGAGGGCGAAGGAGAGTTGATCTTCAAGAGAGTGATCCGGCAGTTCTCTCTTGATCGCTTCCATCTCCGGCTCGAGCCGGTCGGCCGGTCTGGTTTTGATCGGCTCTTCGTCTCCGATAGCGCGCGCCATGACTTCGTGATCGACCGGCCCGGGTGCCCGTCCATACAATCCGAGAAAATAATTCTTGGTTTCTGTTGTGATCACTTTATAGCGTTCGCCGGTCAAGACATTGAGGGTTGCCTGTGTGCCGACGATTTGGCTGGCCGGTGTGACGAGGGGAGGATACCCCATCTCTTTTCTGACGCGGGGCACTTCGTCGAGCACTTCTTTCATCCGGTCGAGCGCCTGTTGTTCGGCCAGTTGTGCGGCCAGGTTTGATAGCATGCCGCCGGGAATTTGCGATGTCAGAATCGCCGTATCGACTCCGGTAAAGTCACTCTCGAATTGTCGATACTTGCGTCGGACGATGCGGAAGTGGTCCGCAATGGGCTGGAGATCGGTCAGATCGAGGCCGGTGTCATAGGGAGTCCGTTGCAGCGCGGCGACGATGGATTCGGTGGGCGGATGCGATGCACCGCCGGAGAGCGGTGAAATGGCGGTGTCCAGAATATCGAGGCCGGCCAGTACCGCCATCAGCGCCGACATTGTTCCCATGCCGGCTGTGTCGTGGGAGTGCAAATGAATCGGAACCGAGACAGCGTCCTTAAGCCGGCGGATCAGGTGATACGCGTCGAATGGGGCCAGGAGCCCGGCCATGTCTTTGACGCAGAGCGTGTCGGTGCCCAGATCCTCTAACCGTTTGGCCAAGTCTACGAATCGGTCGAGACTGTGCACGGGGCTGACCGTATAGCTGATGGCGGCCTCGACGTGTTTGCCGCAGGCCCGTACTTCCCGCACTGCCCGCTCGAGGTTGCGCACGTCGTTCAGCGCGTCGAAAATACGGAAGACGTCGATTCCGTTGGCCGCCGACCGCTCGATAAATCGCTCTAGGACGTCATCGGCGTAATGCCGGTAGCCGACAAGGTTCTGACCACGGAGCAACATTTGAAGCTTGGTGTTCGGCATGGCCGCGCGCAGGGCGCGGAGCCGTTCCCACGGGTCTTCTTTCAAATATCGCAGACACGTGTCGAAGGTGGCGCCGCCCCACACTTCCAAGGACCAGAACCCCACGGCGTCGAGTTTCTGGGCGATCGGCAACATGTCTTCTGTCCTCATGCGGGTGGCCAACAGGCATTGGTGCCCATCGCGCAGCGCGACGTCGGTGATCAAGAGACGTTTGCCCGGAGCGGGTTGAAGGATTGATTCAGCCCGTCGCAAGGGAGCCGGTTTTGATCGTGTGACGTTCGGCGCGGTAGATCGAGAGATCGCCCGCTGTTTTTTCCCTGAGGATCGTGGAGTTGCCATGCTGTTAGACGTTGTGTGTGTGGGAGAATGTGACAGCGCGTCGGTTATAACCCCTCATAGGCAGCGATGGCGGCGGAGATGGCCAAAACCAAATCTTCCGGTTGCTGAAATTCATGGTATGAGTACAACTCCGGGTGGGTTTCCAGGTACGACGTGTCGAAACGCCCGGCCATGAAATCAGGCTCCTGCATGATGGCTTCCATAAAAGGAATGGTCGTTTTTACTCCGCGCAGGACATATTCTTCAAGCGAGCGGCGCATGCGGCTCACGGCTTCTTCCCACGTGCGGCCGCGTACCGTCAGTTTGGCCAACAGGGCGTCGTAGTAGGGAGGGACCGTATAGTCTTTGTAGACGGCACCGTCAATCCGAACCCCGATCCCCCCCGGCGAGAGATAAGCCGTAATGGTTCCGGTACAGGGCATGAAATTATTTTTAGGGTCTTCCGCGTTGATCCGGCACTGGATCGCGTGACCTTGGAGCACAATGTCTTTTTGTTGAAGATCAAGCGGTTGGCCCGCCGCGATCGAGATCTGATGACGGACAATATCAATGGCAGTGATCTGTTCCGTGACCGTATGTTCGACTTGAAGCCGGGGATTCATCTCAATGAAGTAGAACCGACCCTCCTGATCAAGCAAGAATTCCACCGTGCCCGCGTTGTCGTAGTCCACCGCCCGAGCAATGGCGATCGCCGCACGGCCCATCTCTTCCCGGAGAGCCGGCGTCAAGATCAACGACGGCGCGATCTCGATCAGTTTCTGATGCCGGCGTTGAATCGAGCAATCGCGTTCGCCGAGGTGGATGATGTGCCCATAGCGATCACCCAGGATCTGGAATTCGATATGGTGGGGGCGTTCGATGTATTTCTCAATGAACACGCTGCCATCGCCGAATGAGGCTTGGGCTTCCCGCGACGCGATCTCCATGTTTTCACGGAGTTCTGCATCGGATCGCACGACGCGGAGCCCCCGTCCTCCTCCGCCCGCACTCGCTTTGATCATGAGCGGATAACCGGCGTGCTTGGCGAAGGCCAGCGCCTCTTTCACATCGGTGATCGCTCCGTTCGTGCCGGGGACGATCGGCACGCCGGCGGCTTGGGCGATTTCGCGCGCCTTGACCTTATTGCCCATCATGGTGATGGCGTAGGGCGAGGGGCCGATAAAGGTGATGCCGGAAGCCCGGCAGATCTCGGCGAACTCCGCATTTTCAGAGAGAAAGCCGTATCCAGGATGAATGGCGTCGGCGCCAATGCGGACGGCCAGATCCACGATTTGCCGACTATCCAAGAAACCTTTAACCGGGCCAGGGCCGACCAGGTAGGCTTCGTCCGCCTTTTTGACGTATATGCCGGTTGAGTCGGCCTCCGAATAGATGGCGGCCGTGGCGATGTTCAGCTCGCGGCAGGCCCGGATGATGCGCATGGCGATTTCGCCGCGATTGGCGATCAAGATCTTCTTAAACATGGCGCGTGAGACCAAACTGGAAAATGAGCGCGTAAGCTAACATAGGATGAAATGATCTGTCGAGAGAGTGCGTCATGGCGCCGGAACAGACCAGGAAGAACAGAGAGGACGCTGATTCGCCGTTGACATGCTTGCGTGACATGGTTCAGGCTTCAGCCGGCATCCGGTCTCATTGTTGGACAAGGGGGCGAAAGCGATGGTCCCTTGTTTCCGAGAAATGAATTTTCCTCACCGATTATCAATGGCGCGATGACTTGACAGAGAGACAAGGATGCGGTGGCGTTTGCCGATAAGATGGACGCTGACTATTGGAATCCTTGTGATCTTGGGGTTCAACCATTTATCGGCATGGGGAGAAAGCCCGGCGCCGTCGGTTCATTGGGGCAGCCTGTCTTTTCCCGATCAATCTTCCGCGGTGATCACGGGGCTGACCCTCAATCGGTTTACGCCTCTGGATGGGAATGGGGCCAGGTACGATTCGACCGTGGCGAATACGATCGGTTTGAACCTGATCACGTTCAGTTGGACCCAGCATTGGGGCGGGAATTGGGAAGGTTGGAGCAGCAATGTCACGGCTGGAATCAGTCCCACAGGCAACCAACCGAGTGAGTTCTTCCAGAACAAGGTCGTTCACCAGTTGAGGCACCTGCCTCCGGTGCCTACCGTGAATCCTCGAAAAGAGACCGATGTGATGATCGATGGCTCTCTGACACGGTGGTTCGCGTTGGGAGATCCCAAGATTGTGTTTCTCGGCGCGGGATTTTCCGTCGGCACGGTCTATCAACAGGGGTTTCTTCGAGCCGGGATCAGGCGGTTGCTGGTCTCACCCGTGTTCTATCGTGGTGAGTGGGGGGAGGTGAGCCTGCGGGCTTCCGTGTTGGGCCGTCTCAGCTATCAAACCGACGGTGCGGCGTTCCATTCCGTCAGAAATACGGCCGGATTGGTCCAGCCGGCTGTCGCATTCGGTCAATACCGTGTGACGGAGAAGGGAGAAACCGTTCCCGTCTGGGAAATCGAATTCGGGCTGATGTGGGATTCCGGGATTTTTGTGAATCCTGTCGGGGAAAGCCAGAAACAGTTCGCGTGGGCCTTAGCCCTCTTCACGGGGCCGATTCGGTTTGAAACGTGGAACGATAGTATGGGTAATATCGTGACGAGAGACTTCGGGCCTACCTACGGTGCAAGCTTGACGCTCGATCGTCTGCAGGTGTGGCATGCCATTTACGGAACGTCGTCTGCGCGGGCACCCTCTCTTCTGTCCCCATCATGAGGCTGGTTACTTGGCCAGCACCAGGAAGGCTTTCGACCTGGCGTTGCCTCCTCCCGCTACAATGTCGATGAAGGACATGCCGGCCGGAACATTGGGTACTACGGCTTCAATGGTCGTGTCGTTGATGAAAGTGTAGTCGATCGTTGCCGCACCGGCGGCGCTGAACGCGACGCCGTGAAAACATTCCTTGGTTCCGAAATTTTCCCCCTTGATCGTGACCTTCTCGCCCGGCTTGGCCTCGTCCGGCTCTACGGAGAGAATCTTCGGCCGTTTGCTGCGATCGCAGACCGGATCTTGCTGAATCGTGCGCTCATCAGACCCCTCAATCGATTTCATGTCATACAGTGTAAAGCCTGATCCCTCGACCACAGTTCCTTCTTCGGCGTCGACCGTGTGGGAAAGCGGCGGCGTAAAGAGCAATAAAGAGATGATCACGATCCGAGATGGGAGTTGAAGGCGCATAGAACCTCCTGTGGAAACTTATTCGCTCTGTAACGAAACATACTCGTTCCCGACGATCGCCTGACCGGGGGCCGAGCGGGCGAAAGCCATGAAGGCTTGGACCAACGGATCAGGTTGTGGCCTAGATACCAGCAACAAGGGGCGACGGAGGCCGTAGCGGCCGTCTCGCACGGTCGGCGCTTCGGGTTCGACTTTATCGATGGGGAGCAAGCGAACGGCAACACCGCTTGCGACTGCCGACAGACCGGAACTTAAAGAAATATAGGCGATGGCTGATGATGGCGGTAACGTGCCCGCGACGGTTTTCACGACCAGGTCATCGGAGTCGATCGTTCTGGCGGTATCGGAAATTTTTCCGACGATCTCCAGTTGCGATTCGAAGGCGTCGCGAATGTTTTGATTGGGGGGGCGGTTGATCAGCAATATTCTGGTCTCCGGTCCTCCGACTTCAGACCATTCCTTAATGGCTCCGGTAAAGATGAGAGAAACTTGCTGCTTTGTGAGTTCTTTGGTGAAGTTGGACAGGTGAACCAAGATGCCGATCCCGTCCCATCCGATTTGTGTGGAGGCCAGATCTGGATGGTCTGACGCTGAGACAGCGATATGGGCTTGACCACGTTTGACCATCTCAGGAGGGTTTAATTGAGAATCCCACAGGACGTCGACATAGACTCTCGGGTGCGCTTTTTCGAAGGCGCGAGCGAGGGCCTCCATGACACGTTGTTCCGGGCCATTTCCGGCGATAATGAGGTTCCCTGCCGGCTCAACAGCCCAGACGGGGTCGGTTGCCAACGTCGAGAGCAATACCAACAGGACGACAGTGGCACGTGCGAGGTTCATGGCGCCTCTGTGCGACGGAGGCGCAAAAAGCAATGACGCGACATGGAGATGCAAAAGAGGCGACTCATCGTACTGGTTCAGTCGGAGGGTCCGATTCTGTGGCGGACTCCCATCCGCAATAGGCATTCGGACGAGGCATGTTGCGTTTTACGTCCAAGGGTGGCAGTTTGGCGAACCGCTCCATCCGCTCTTGATTCATGGCGGCGGCTTTCATCTCGGCGAAGCCTGGTTTGTGAGTTCCGACAATTTTCGACGAAAAAGAAGAAAGCAGCCGGGTGGCCTGCTTGGCGTGACACGAGGGACACTCGGTGTCCTCGATACGGTCATGAACCGATTGGGCGGCTTCAAAGTGTGTCGAGCACGCTTCGCAACGATATTCATACAGTGGCATGGCCTTACGTTCTCTCGTTGAGCTGGATCCGCCGGCGGTGAGGAGATAGCCACCCATGCGCTGTGCGGACGCCCTTGACCGGATGATGAAAATGCGTTTATTGTAGCACAATTTTGTTCTGAAACGATCATCGCCAGAGGAGGAAGCAATGCCGGTGCTTATCAGACGATACAAGGGGCACAGTGGGGTGATGCAGGAAGAACGGATCGACGAGGATGATCGCATCGAGCGATACATGCGGCTGTTCGAAAAGGAAGATCTGAAAAAGCTGGAGATGGGTCAAAAGGTCTTCATTGAAAAGGATGAGTGGCAACTCCTTCCCTGATCGCCTGTCCCGCGTTTTACCCGGCTCGATATGATGTACTGGGTCCACGTCGCCCGATCGATCGATCGGGCGACATTGCATCGTGATCGGTGTTCAGAGATCCCGTCGAATGCAACGTCCAGTGATTTCTGGGAGGGAGGATGGTTCGATTACCCGGACAAAGACCGGGCGCTTCGGGCCATGGAGCAGGCGGGCGTCACCGAACACCGGAAGTGTCCACTCTGCAAGCCCTGATCCAAGCCCGGATCGAGGAATCCCCACGAGAGGGATGGGAAGTACGGACTGCCGACGGGCTTTCAGGATTCAACAATGCCTCGCCTCATCTTGCTCTTGACGACCGTGATTTGGGGAGCGACGTTTCCGGCCACGAAGGCGGCTCTTGATCAGATTCCTCCGCTTTCATTTTTATGTCTAAGGTTTTTATTGGGGACCGTCCTGATCGGAATGTGGTTCGCGGCGGTGAACCGACGGCTTGTACGTGACAAGTCTGTGGTCGCCGCCAGCGCCGTGGCGACGCTGTTTCTCTTTTGCGGTTACGTGTTGCAGACCGTCGGGTTGCGGTACACCAGCGCTTCCAATTCCGCGTTTTTGACGGTACTCTACGTCATATTTGTACCGCTCTTTTTAAGGCGATTCGGAGGGCGGGTTCTGCTCGCGGCGATGATGGCCGTGGTCGGGCTTTGGTTGTTGGTAAAGCCCAGCGCCGATGTGAACATCGGCGATCTGTTGACCATCGGCTGCGCGGCGGCTTTTGCGGGCCATATCATTTGTCTTGAGCGATTCACCCGCCTTTTCGATGCTCCATCGCTCTTGGCCTGGCAGATGATCGCCGTTACAGCGTTGTTTGTTCCCATTGCATGGTGGGAACATGCGTCGCCGGGAGCTTTTGCACCGACGACGGTATTGTTAATTGGGTTGGGGGTTACGGGAGTCTTGGCCACCGGAGCCTTCGCTGTGCAGATGTGGGTTCAGCAACTCGTTCCCGCTCAGCAAGTGGCGTTGATATTTGCGTCCGAGCCGGTGTATGCCGCATGGCTCTCATGGTATTTTCTCGGCGAAACGTTGGATCTTCAAGGATGGATCGGCAGCACGCTCATTTTAGCGGCGGTGCTGACAGGCGCTTTTGCGAGCCAATCTCCCCCGGCTATTCCCCTCGTAGCCGACTCGCGATCGGAGCGCACGGTGTAAAGCGAGGGGCGGACGACGGTCATAACGGAGAAAAACGGCAGGTGTTACATGGCGCAAAAATTTGGAAACGGTCGCTGGGTGCGCGAAGGATTTCTCGATAACCGCACGGCGGGAACGGTTGTCGGCCAAGTCGTGTTTGCCGGCGTTGGGCCGGTCGATTTCTTTTTGCTGGGGGACTTCAAAGCCGATATTGCAGGGGAAGTAATTCGATTTCGAAACAGCCGATTTGAAGATGATGAAACGGCCGCACACGTCATCGGCGACATGGAGAATCCTCAGATCGGAACGGTCAACCTCATCTCACTTGATCCGCATCCCAATCTGATGCCGCATCCCTACGTGGAATGGTTCTCGATGAAGAAGGAGCATTATCGTTTTGAACTGAACGCGGATGACGCCTGGATCGTACGGGAGGCTGAACTCGAAGCGATCGATCGGGAGAGCCGGAGAATTCGTCGGTCGTTGGCGGCTCAGTTACCGGCACGCTCGTTGTCCAATGACGAGTCAGAGGGGGTTTAAGAAGTAGAGCCCCCACTCGTAAAAACATGCGCCCTTCACTCACGAAGGGCGGCGTTCCCGTCCCCTCTTGAGACGGTGGGCTCGGCCGCCGTGACCGGTTTTGATCATTCTGTTGGCCCGCGGTTTCCTCAATCGAGAGCGAGCTTAGGCAGGGATGTTCTCAGCCGGAGTTTGAACCGGGATCGTCATGTCTATGGGACGCTTCAGAATGCCGCGATCCGGTTCCTGCTTGGCTGATTCCTGTTTTGTCTTTCCCTCCCGTACGTATTCGGGAACCTCTCGAATGTCCCATACCAAGCCGAGTCGTTCCAGCAGCTTCAACCCATAATAGGTGAGGTCGATTTCCCACCAATAGAATCCCTGCCTGGTGGAGGCGGGATAATAGTGGTGATTATTGTGCCAACCTTCCCCCATGGTGATGAGAGCGAGGATGAAATTGTTCCGGCTGTCGTCTCCCGTTTGGTAGCGCTGCGACCCATAGACGTGCGAGAGGGAGTTGATGGTGAAAGTACCGTGGGCCAAGGCGACGGTGGAAATAAAAAACCCCCAGATGAGCATTTGGGGGCCATTGGTGCCGAGATGCGGAGCGGAAATTTCCAATACGTGACCTAAGCCGAACATGGCAAATCCGGTAAGTACTGGAATGACGATGTCGAATCGATCGAGGAATCGCAGTTCCGGAAACTTATACAGGTCCGCGACGGCTTTGAACCGGGGCGCGAAATGAGTTTGGGAAGTAAACCAGCCCATGTGAGACCAAAAAAATCCTCTCTGACGGGGTGAGTGCACGTCATCCGGTGTATCGGAGGCAATGTGGTGGTGGCGGTGATGGCCCGCCCACCAGAGAGGTCCTCGTTGCGCGCACATTCCGCCCAGAACCGCGAAGGCAAACTGAGTGACGCGGGATGTCTTGAACGTGCGGTGCGAAAAGTACCGGTGATACCAACCGGTAATCGCAAACATGCGGATGAAATAAAAGGCCACCGCCACGCCGACGGCCGTCCAGCTCCAGCCCACCCAAAAGACTCCCAGGCACATGAGATGGACTGCGATAAACGGAATGCTGCGAATCCAGTCGAACTTGGGAGGGCCCTCCACCTTCATGTGCTCCAGGCCGGCCCACGAGTCGAACCAGCGAAGGAATGAGTACCATCGATCCCGGCCCGTCGTTTTTGGCTTTTCATCAGAGGGGGGCGTCAGCATGTTGGCCATTCCATTACCTCCACGTCGTAGAGACTGATGCAAGGCAGCGTTGAAGACAAGACATACCTGTCTCTCTTGGAGCTGAATCCGGCGGCGTTTGTGTGATGAAAATGAATGTAAGCCGCAGAGTCCGATCTCACGTATGACGGGGGATTATACACGCGGCTCTTCAAAAATAAAACCGCTCTTGATGATGACGCCAAACTATTTTTTAGAGGGCAATCATCGGAGTGGACCTCCCGATCCCTTGCCCCGTCTCTGGTATCCTCCCGGTGTGTCGGGGGTCGAAAGCGTGGAAAAACCGAGCATGTCCAAATAACACCCTTTTTGAACGCGCGCGATTGACAAGAGAGCAGGTCCTATTTCAAAGACCTGGAATAGTTTTTTGACACCCTGCTACAATGCGCACGATGAACGATCGTTTTTTGAAGGCCTGCCGCCGAGAGCCGGTTGACTGTACTCCGGTCTGGTTCATGCGCCAAGCCGGGCGTTATATGGCCGAGTACCGGGCGCTGCGCGCCAAACATTCCATTCTCGAAATGTGCAGGACACCGGAACTGGCCGCTCAAGTGACGCTCCAGCCGGTCAACCGATTCCCGCTCGATGCCGCGATTATTTTCGCGGACATTCTTCTCCCCCTTGAACCGATGGGGATGGATCTAGAGTTCGCGCACGGTGAAGGACCGGTGATTCATAATCCGATCCGCGACCGTGCGTCGGTGGATCGACTGAAGGTTGGAGACGGAGAGGGGCTTGACTACGTGGCTGAAGCCATCGGACTGGTCCGGCGCGCCCTTGATGGAAAAGTGCCGTTGATCGGGTTCGCCGGCGCGCCGTTCACCTTGGCCAGTTACGCGATCGAAGGCGGCGGCTCCCGCAATTATCTCCATACCAAGCAGATGATGTATGGTGATCCCGCGTCGTGGCACAAGCTGATGGACAAGTTCGCCAGGGTTATTACGGGTTACCTTCGTCGTCAAATCAGAGCGGGCGCCCAAGCCGTTCAACTCTTCGACAGTTGGGTGGGGTGTCTGTCCCCTGGAGATTATGCGGAATACGTGTTGCCGCACGTACAGGTGATTTTCGAGGGACTTAAACGGGAGGGGGTGCCGATGATCCATTTCGGGACCGGCACAACGGCGCTTCTTCGACTGATGCGTGAGGCGGGAGGCGATGTCATCGGTCTCGATTGGCGTGTTCATCTGGATGACGGGTGGGCGATGGTGGGGCACGATCGGGCGGTGCAAGGAAATCTGGACCCGCTCGTCTTGTTTGCGCCGTTGCCTGAAATCGAACGTCGAGTGGAGGACATCTTGCGGCGTGCCGCCGGTAGGCCTGGTCACATCTTCAACCTGGGGCACGGGATTCTTCCGACGACACCGGTCGATCATGTCGCCGCGACGATCGACATGGTGCACAAACTCAGTCAACGGTAAGAACGACGTGGCGTCTCGTTCAGGCAGCCCGCCTCTAATTCTCGCCGTTCAACCTCCAGTCGTGCGCTTCAAAGAGAACCGAAAACCGACGACCTCCGTTCGTAGAACACACACAAAGAAATGGACAGGGCAATGCCGAAAGAAACACGTCCTACCGCCGTTTTGCTGATGGCCATGGGAGGGCCCGATTGCCTGGAGAATGTCGAGCCTTTTTTGCTGGATGTGCGGGGAGGGCGGCCGACCCCTCCCGAACTTGTCGAAGAAATTCGGGAGCGGTATCGCGCCACCGGTGGAAAGTCTCCGGCTCTCGGTATTACGCGGCGTGTCGCCGCACAGTTGGAGCGACGTTTGAATGAATCGGGAGAGAGGCGGTATCGGGTGTACGTGGGAATGCGCCACTGGCATCCGTACATCAAAGATGCCTATGCGGAACTGCTAAAAGAAGATCCGGAACGGATGATCGGGGTCTGCATGGCGCCGCAGCAATCGTCACTCAGCACCGGGGCATACAAGAGAAAAGTCGAAGAGGCTCGAGCCGCCTTGCAAAGCACTGTGCCGACCAGTTACGTGGGCTCGTGGAATACCCACCCTATGCTGATTGCGGCCATCGTCGATCAAATCGGACAGGCGCTGCTCAAGTTTCCGGTCGACGAACGAGGCCGTGTGCCGGTCCTTTTTACGGCGCACAGTCTTCCGGAGCGGATTGTCGCACAGAACGACCCCTATCCCATGGAGGTCAAGGCGACGGTTGATGCCGTCACCGCCCGTCTGGGGGGGAGACCGACAGCGTTCGCGTACCAGAGCCAGGGGCGATCCAACGAGCCGTGGCTAGGGCCGACGGTGGAGGACGCACTCGATCTGCTGCATCAAGAGGGACACAAACAGGTGGTGGTGGCGCCGATCGGCTTCATCTGCGACCACGTGGAAACCCTCTATGATATCGACATTGAATTACGGCAACGGGCGTCCCGCTTGGGAATGTGGCTTGAACGTATGCCGATGCTCAACGACCGTCCGGCTTTGGTCGAGGTCTTGGCCGACATCCTGATGGCGCACGAAGCAACGTCCTCCCCTTAACCAGTGAAACGATTCCGCACAGTCATCGTCGGCGGTGGCATCTCAGGATTGGCTGCCGCGTTTGCTTTGCAAGAAACGGCTTCGGCGAGGGGCCTGTCCTGCCGCTGCACGGTTCTCGAATCCGCTTCCTATTGGGGAGGGAAGATCGTCACTCATCGAATCGGTGATCTCGTCACCGAAGCCGGTCCGGATTCTTTTCTGTCCCAGAAACAAGCCGGTCTCGATCTCTGCGCCAAACTCGGCCTTGCCGATCAGGTGATTGATACCAACGAAACAAGCAAAAAAGCCTGCGTGCTGCGGGATGGGCGGCTCTATGAATTGCCGGACGGATTGATTTCCTTTGCGCCGCGACAGTGGAAGCCCTTGTTGCGCAGCGGCTTGCTCGATTGGATCGGGCTGGCGCGAATGGGGCTGGAGACGTTGGTCCCGCGCGGTCCGGCGGAGGGCGATGAATCATTGGCGTCGTTCTGCCGCCGCCGTTTCGGCCGTCAAGCGTTTGAACGGGTGCTGGAGCCGCTCATGGCGGGGATCTACGCGGGTGACGCCGAGCAAATGAGTCTCAAAGCGACATTCCCTAGATTTTGGGAACTGGAGCAGCGGCACGGCAGCGTTATACGAGGCATGGTGGCCGCGAAGCGGGCGGCGCCGCGGTCCGCCTCCGATCGTCCGCGGCATACGATGTTCGTAAGCCTCAAGAACGGGCTCGGCGATCTGGTGTCAGCCTTGACGGTTTGGTTGGAGCAGCGAGGCGTGGAACTTCGGTTGGGATGCAAGGTCGAGGCGTTACGGGTTCGCTCTCATCAGCCGGGTCGCTGGATGTATGATCTGATTCTTGATGATGGCTCGGCACTTTCTTCGGAGAGTCTGATTCTCGCGACGCCGGCTTATGTCGCCGCCGACCTGTTGCGACCGCTATCTCCGATCGCCGGTGGCCTGCTCGACATGATTTCCTACGCCTCGACCGCCACTGTCGCGTTGGCGTATCCGGCCGAGAAGTTGGCCGGTGCGATCGAGGGATTCGGGTTCGTGGTTCCCCGATCAGAGGGTCGCGATCTCATTGCCACGACGTGGACGTCGCTCAAATGGCCGCATCGTGCTCCGCCGGATCAGATATTGATCCGTTGTTATGTCGGAGGGGTGGGGAGGGACGATCTGCTTCATCTCGACGATCGTGAGTTGCTGGCTAGGATTTGCGCCGAGTTGGCAACGTTCTGCGGCATTCACGCCGAACCGGTCTATGCCGAGGTGAATCGGTGGTGGAAGGCGATGCCGCAATACACGATTGGACACCTCGACCGGCTCAGTCAACTTGAGGCGGCCCTCGGCCGCTACCCGGGCCTGGCGCTCACGGGCGCGGCCTATCGGGGGGTCGGGATTCCGGATTGTATTCGCGATGGAGCGGCGGCTGCGGAAAAGATCGTACGAGACCTCTTGGGGGAAGGCCGTCGTCCCGAGTCGTGACATGTTCAGGATTCGGCTGTGTGGGGGAACCATCGAATTAACTGTACATCCATCTTCTGGTCAGCGGCAGTTCGGTCGGGCCTTCCGTCTTCTGGAGGCTAGCCAACACCTGGTGAACGTTCATCCACCCTCGGTGGAATCCCAGTGAGGTGCCGGCCAGATAGGCTCGCCAAATGCGCAAGGTTTTTTCTCCCACAATGGAGCGGGCGGCATCGACTTGTCGTTCCAACCGTTGTGACCAGAGCGCAAGTGTCCGGGCATAGTGGGGGCGCAGACTCTCGACGTCGTAAATTTCGAACTGCTGGGCTCCCAGTTCACGGATCATCGTATGGAGGTGGGCCAATTCGCTGTTTGGAAACACGTAGGTGTCGATGAAGTCGCTGACGCCCGAGCCGACGGGGCGCCCCTCGACATCGGATGACGTAAAGCTGTGATTGAGGAGCAACCCGCGATCGCGCAACAGACGGCGGATCGTAGAGAAGTACACCGGAAAATTCTTGACTCCCACATGTTCGAACATCCCGACGCTCGCGACCTTGTCGAATGAGTGTTCGCCGAAATGAGCCGGGGCGTCTCGATAGTCGAGGAGCAGCACGTCGGCGCGTCCTTCGAGCCCGGCTTGCCGAATACGTTCCCGGGCCAGCGCGAACTGGCTTTCCGAGAGGGTAATGCCGATGGCACGGACTCCATAGTGCTCAGCGGCCCGGATGATCAATCCTCCCCACCCGCAACCAATGTCTAGGAATCGTTCACCGGGACTCAACCGCAGCTTGCGGCAAATGTGGTCCAGTTTGGCCAGTTGTGCGACATCGATCGTTTCCTCCCCTGTTTCAAAATAGGCGCAGGAATAGACCATTCGTTCGTCGAGCCACAGGCGGTAAAACTCGTTCCCGACGTCGTAATGATGCTGGATGTCGGCGCGATCTTGATGCGGGGGATGGTCGCTCGGTGCCGCGTCGATGCGCGAGGTTACGGGGGCGCCGGCAGCGTTCGCGAGTCGTTCGGCGGCGACAATGGCCGTCATGATGTCTCCCTCGACGTCGATCCGGCCGTTGATGAAGGCCTCGGCGAGAGTTCCCAGCGTCGGATGGGCCAGTTCCGATAAGACATTCGGATCATGAATCGACAGGACAGCTTGGGGCGGAAGGCCAAGATTCACGCGGGATCCGTCCGGCAACAGGATGTCCAGCGGTTGGCCGCCATGGGCGCGGATCTCGTCTGCCAATTGGCGAACGCGATGGGCAACGGCTTTGTCCGTGATCCAATAGGTCATCTGCGACAACAGATCTCGGTGAGACATCTGATGAGCCTCCTGGGCCTGGGATGCCCCTGTGACAGGCGCCGATGAGAAGAAATGGCGATCACGTGGAAGATCTTAGCGCAAGACGAGCGGTCATGAAAATAGCTCGCAGGCAGCGGCGGCAGATACGCAGGACGGGCGAGGGGATACAAGCAGACGCGCTTACCCATTGCGCTAAGGCAAGATGATCGTGTCTTGTGGGTATCCAAGGTCCATAAGCATGGTTTCCACGGCATCGACCATCGGAGGAGGACCGCACAGAAAGATGCGCGTTTCTGGTCCAGGCGGGGGAAGGTGTTGGCGTAGCACCTCCGGCGTCACCCGGCCGGTCCCTTGCCGCCATCCGGTGGGAGGGTCCTCCAAGAGATGATAACAATGAAAACGGGGATACGCTCGAACGTATTGCTCCCACTCCCGACGGAAGATGATGTCTGCTTCCGTCTTGTTGGCGAAGATCAAAAACAGCTCGGCGTCGATTTGTTGGGAGAGAAGCCAGCGGATGATGGAGATCATCGGTGTGATACCGGTACCGCCCGCTACGAAGCCGACCTGTTTGGCCATGCCGTCCACCCAATGCCCGCCGGTGTTCGGCCCGCTCATAAGGATCGTATCGCCGACTTGGCGATCATGGATATAGCGAGAGACAAGGCCGGATTCGTATCGTTTGACGGTCAGGTCGAAATACCCCGTGACCCCCGGTAGAGATGAGGGGGTATAGGCCCGTTTCACCGTCTTGCCGTCGATCATGGCGTGGACGTAGAGAAAATCTCCCGGCAACATGTCCAATGTTGCGTCGGAAGGGAGTTCGAATCGGAAGGTCTTCGTGTCGTGCGTGTCCGTTTCAATGCCGATAAGTTTATAGGGAACGGGTGCGGCAGTCTTGATGCGAGTGACACGGTCCATACAGAGGAGCTATCTTACGAGGAGTATTTCCTTGGCGCAATCCCCAAGTGGCTCCAGCTACTCTGGTGTGTGTATGGCAGGCCGAACGAGCGTTCTACGTTGGCGACCATAGTGTGCGGACCTCTGTGCTTTTTTGAAAGAAAAAGCTGGGCGAACCGGTTGCTGCTCAGGAGGAGAAAAGACTCGGTGGAATAGCGGGAGGCAAGAGGAGGGCAGATCACCCGTCGTGATCGGTTCTGACGTTCTCGGCCAACCGATGTTTTTCTAAGCCGGCCAGCACCGGACGAGCCGCCGCAACCTGGTGTTCAACAGCCTGAATAAGCCAGCGCCTCGCCTCTTCAGTATCGCGTTTGACACCTCGGCCGAACGCATACATCACACCCAGCACGTACATGGCTTCTCCGTTGCCGGCTTCCGCCAGTCGGCGCAGTCCAGTGGAGGCTTTGCTGTACCAATTGATCGATTCCGGCGCCTGCTGGCCGTCCCGCTGCGAGTAAAACCGACCAAGCCGGTATTGAGCAAAGGCATCGCCTCGCTCAGCCAAAAGATGGTCACGGCTGGCCTGAGCGGTCTGGACAGGGGGTGACACGACGGTCGGAACGGGAGTCGTCTGGAATGGAGGCGGTTCTGTTTGGCGACCGAGAATCGGCCTCTCCTCTTGCTTGACCATGGTGGGCTTGACCATGGTGCGAACTGCGGCTTTGGGTTCGGCCCCTGGAAGGCTGGCAGGGAGCCTTTCCTTGGTTTCCCGCTGAGCGATGGACCGGTTGGCCGCCGGTTGCGGCGTGATGATTTTGGAGGATTCGGGACGGTCCATTCTTGTTGATGGTCCGCTCAACGTGAGGTCGGTATGAGAAGCGGTTGTCTCATGAGGGGCGGTTGCCTCTGCCACAGGTTGATTGGGCGGCTGCTCCGGTCGGCCGCACCTCTCGTGCGAATCGACGGAAAAATTCAGGTCAAGATTCCGGGGGCAGTCGGCGGACTGATCCGGCGATGGGAGCCACACGTTCAGCGCGGATATGCCGCCCACCATGGCGAAGGCGAGAAATGCCCATCGTGTCAACCGACGTTTGACGAGTTGTCGATCGCTGGGAGGAACGAGGACGAGTCCGGGATAGCCCTGTTTGGCCATGTATGCTCCGGATGTACTCAGGAAAAACTCAGGGGGCAGTATACCAAGGATGTCGGCGGCTTGTCTCGCGATTCTTCTCGATGGTGCTGAAGCATCGGATGGTGCGTGAAAACGTACCTTGTGCCGGGGGAGCAAGGCGGAGTCCTCACCCCATTACCGGAACTTGGCGGCCGCCTCTTGCCCCCTTTCATCGGGAGGCTCTATAAGAGAAGATGAAGCGGCAGAATGTTTATTTCCGTGGGGAGGGCCCGTGCAATCAATCGACGCGACGTTGACTGTGGTCGAGGCCGGCGGCCCGTTTCGTGAGCCGAGAGAAGAGGTCTTGTCGTATGACTATTTGATTCAACGTTCAACGTGGCCGACCCCGCATGGGGTCCGCGCCAAAGTGTCCATACCGGATGAGCTTGCGGTGTTTAAAGGGCGGCTGTTGGGCGAGATCACCGGTTCTCCCGGACAGCACATGGTGATCAACAACGTGCTCTCTAAGAAAATCGCCGATTGGAAAATCCGAGTCGCCGAGAAAGAAGGGTTCTTGATGGAGCGGCGCGATGTCATGCTGGCGCCGTTTGTCGGATCGCTCGCCCACTTGTTTCCCAAGCTGGAAGAGTGGTTCGCTTTGGAACAAGCGGCTGTTCGAGAGGAGATCCGAAAACGAGCCGGGATCTGACGTTAGAAGATCCTTCGGTAGTGTTTAGAGTGCACGCCCGACTCGTCGGCGAATCCCAACGAACCGGTGTCCGGATTGCCAGTGTCGTTGAGATCGATTCGGTAATGGCCTCGGACGGCCTCCATCGCGACCTCGAACGGGACGGCGCCCGGATAGAGACTGCCTGGTGCGTGGGCGCCGCGGGTCAATGTACGGATGGTCTCCGCCTCCGCGAACGACGAGTCGGAAAAAATGTAAATGTTGGCGACCGCATGGTCGCCCAGACGGTGGCCCGGCGTGGTCGCGGGCAATTGGTCACCGAGGGTTCCGGCCAGTCGATCCTGCTTGAGACGCTTTAACAGCGCGGCGATCTGGCTGTCCGTCGCTTGTGGCGGCACGACCAGTCCGATCGCGTTCATTTCAGGAACCGTCGCGAGGACGTTAAACATGACGGGAGCCGCGTCCGGATCTTCGATCGAAGAGACAGTCGGGCCTTCGGTGCCGGTCGCCTGTTTGTTGCGGGAGCTTGGAACGATCAGGGCGACGAACAGCCACAGTCCCGCCAACACCCCCAGCAGGACAAGCATGGGATGGAAGCCGGCCCGTTTCCCTTCTTCGTAGGGCCCCTGTTGTTCACTCATCTGCGGTCGCCTTTCTCCGAAACGGTTCGTGTCGGCGCGGAGTGATCCGGCCTGGAATCGGCGAGGCGCCGTTTCGCTTCTTCCCAGAGGATATCCATGTCAGCCAGGGGCATGTCCGCGAGCGGTCGTCCCTGTTCCGCCGCTTGAGCTTCCACGAGGTGAAACCGCTCAATGAAGCGATCGGTGGTGCGGCGAAGGGCCTCTTCCGGATTTACCTTGAGAAATCGGGCCAAGTTGACGAGGGAAAACAGGATGTCTCCCAGTTCCGCTTCGACCTCGGCTTGCTGGGTCGATGGGGCGGATGCCGGATCCGTTTCGGCGTGCCCCAAGGCCTGTTTTAATTCGCCGACTTCTTCCATGATTTTCCCAAAGATCTGTTCGAGCCCCCCTGCATTGTGCGGCCAGTCGAATCCGACGCGAGCCGCTCTGGCTTGGATCTGATAGGCCCGTAGGAGGGCCGGCAGGGTCTTCGGAACGCCGTCGAGGGCGGATTGGCTGTTCCCCGTGGCTTTCCGCTCGGCCCGTTTGATCTCTTCCCATTGACTCAGCACTTGGTCGCTATTCGTCATAGAGCCGGCCTGGCCATCCATCCCGAAGACATGGGGGTGCCGGCGGATCAGCTTCTCCGCCAATGTCTCCAGCACGTCGTCGATGGTGAACGTGCCGGCTTCGGCGGCAATCTGACTGTGAAACAACACTTGCAACAGCACGTCGCCCAGTTCCTCCCGTAACTTGGCCTCGTCGCCGTGGTCGATGGTCTCCAGCACCTCATATGTTTCTTCGAGCAGGTAGGGTTTAAGCGACTCGTGGGTCTGTTTGCGATCCCACGGGCATCCGTTCGGAGCGCGCAGTGCCGCCATGATGCCTGCGACTTTGTCGAATCGTTCCGACATGATCCAGCCTGACTCCGTCCGATCGAGAATGCCCCGATGCGGCGTCACTCTATACCGAGGGCGGCCTTTGCTTCAACGGTGGGATGAACGGCGCACGAACCGGATATCCAGGGCTCGATGACGATCGGGTTGGATAACGACCGCGATACTGTTGACAATCACCCTGATGATTCGGAAAACTCCTGCAGCACCGCGACTGTGATTCGGCCTGCGGACGTCTTCGACACATACGCTCCAGCCATGGCGCCGTCGGCTTGCGGGGTTGTAGTCCCTATGGTAGGGTACCGGCCATGGGAGGGCGTCGGTCGAGAAGCTGTGCGAGGAGGAGAGGATGAGTGAACAAGAACCAGGGTTTGTGGTGAGGGATCGGCGGGGGAGCAGCGGGTCGGGGACGGTTGGACCATCTGCTGCTTCCGAAGAGACGCGGGCGGCGTCCTCATCAAAGCACGATACCGAGGCGTCGCAGGCTCCGTCGCTTCCGGTGACATTCTCGTCATTCGTCATTTCATTGGGCTCTTCCGCGTTGATGTTGATGGGGGAGCGACTGGATCCCCGTCAAGAGGCGATGGCCGTCAACCTTCCCCAGGCGAAAGAAATCATCGACCTCCTCTCGATTTTGGAAGAGAAGACCACTGGCAATTTGACGTCCGAAGAGCAGACGGTCTTGCGGGATATGCTCTATGCGCTTCGCATGAAGTACGTCGCGTTGGTCCCGTCCAAGTAAAATTCCGATCTGACTCTCTCCCGGCGGGCTTCTGGTTCCGATGGTTCTCCGAGCGAGCGACGGTTGCTCGGCGGAGTGACGGGGCTGCGTCTCTGCCGGCTCTGGCTGGCGGCCAAGGAGAATCATCTAAAGAGAAGAGACGGATCTCATGCCCGAGCCAGGCCAGTTGACGAACGGTCCCGAAGGGCCATCCCACCTGCAAACCGACCAAACCGACGATCGCCAGAGGTCGATCTCAGGTCCTCACCTGCGTGGAAATCCTTCTGGTGGCTCCAGGGAAGCGGATCGAAAAAAACCGCATCTCCGCCCCGTCTGGATCGTGCTGATTCTGTTGATTCCATGCCTGGCGCTGACGTTTTACTACGCGCAAGTGGCTGTGCCGGGCGGCGAGGAGAAAGGCTCACTCCTCCCCTCCCCCAGTTACGCCATCGTATTGCTCCTGGTCAATCTTGATTTGATCGGACTGGTCGTTCTGACCCTGCTCTTGTCCCGCAATTTGATCAAGGCCTATTTCGAGCGGCGACATCGGCTCGTCGGATCCGGGTTCAGAACCAAACTCATCGCGGCGTTCATCGGATTCTCGCTGATCCCGACCGTGCTGCTGGCGATCGTCGCCAGCGGGTTTCTCAACAAGGCGGTGGACGTGTGGTTCAGCGAACAGATCGAAAACGTGATGCGGGACTCGTACGAGGTCGCGCGGCTCCAGCAGGCGGGCCACATCGCGCTGGCGATCAATAGCGCGCGGGCGATCGGGCAGGAAATCTATCGTGAGGATATGTTGCTGCCAGAGCAGCGGGATCTTCTCATCGCCGCGATGGCGCGGAAACGTATGGAATACGGAGTCGCGGGGATCGAGGTCTTTTCAAACAAGATGGAAGCCCTCGCCAAGACGTTTGATCCCAGCGTGCCGGAGGGTGTGCTCGATTTGCCGGTCAGCCAGCTCGTCCTTCAGGTCATCAACGGCAAGCAGGAATCCACCTCCGTGCAAGAGGCCCAATCGGGTCGGTTGGTGCGGGCGGCTATCCCGATTCCTTCGAGCGTCCGCAGCGGCGAGGTGGCCGGCGTGGTGGCGGTCGAAACCTATGTGCCGGAGTCGCTGCTGGCGAAAATGGAAGGCATCAGCCGGCAATATGAGGAGTACAAACAGATCAAGGCCATGAAAAACCCGATCAAGGCCGGCGCCTATCTCGTCATCGCCATTGTGACGGTCATGATTCTCTTCAGCGCCACCTGGTTCGGCTTTTACGTGGCCCGCGGAATCACCGTGCCGATTCAACGGCTGGCCGAAGCGACGGAGGCGGTGGCGCAAGGGGACCTTACCGTCCAGATCGACGCCAAGGCCACGGATGAAATCGGCACCCTGATCGCCTCTTTTAACCGGATGACTCAGGATTTGCAAACCAGCAAATCCAAGTTGGAAGAAGCCAATCTGACGCTCTGGAACACAAACGTCGAGCTGGATCGCCGGCGGGCCTACATCGAAACGGTCGTGGCCACGATCCCGACGGGCCTGTTGTCGATCGATCGTCTCGGGACGATTACGACGTTCAACCCCTCTGGCGAGCGCATTCTCGGGCTTGCCGGCGATCGGTTACGGGGACGTCAGGCCAACGAGGTCTTCAAGGAGTTTGGACTCGACGTCTTTCAGGCCGCGTATGACCGTCTTATGGCCGAGGAACGGAACGACGTGAGTCTGGAAGGACAGTTGGATGTCCAAGGCAAGCTGATCACGATTCGATTGAGCGGATCGCGGATGCGGGACGAGGCGAACAAGGATCTGGGCTTTGTGTTGATCTTCGAAGACTTAACGGAGCTGATCAAGGCGCAGAAGGTCGCAGCATGGCAGGAAGTGGCAAGGCGGCTCGCGCACGAGATCAAAAATCCGCTGACGCCCATCCAATTGTCCGCGCAACGACTGCGCAAGAAGTTTTTCGAGCAGTCCCCCGATTTCGACCGCGTGTTCGATGAGGCGACGACCGTCATCATCAACGAAGTGGGCGGCATCAAACATCTGTTGGATGAGTTCACGAAATTCGCCAGAATGCCGGTTCCTCAGATGACGCGCCAGTCGCTGCATGACGTCGTGCGTGAGACGGTGAGTCTGTACGAGCCCATGCAAAAAGACATCGATTTCGTTCTGGACCTCGATGAGACCTTGCCGCCGATCAATTTCGACCGGGAGCAGCTCAAGCGGGTGTTCGTCAATCTGTTCGATAACGCCGTTCAGGCCATGAATCACAAGGGGCGGATCTGGGTGAGCACGAAGTATGATACCAAACGGAAGCGGGCGGTGGTGACCGTGGCGGACGAAGGTCCGGGCATCCAGCCGGATGATCAAGAGAGGCTGTTCGTGCCCTATTTCACGCGGAAGAAGACAGGCACGGGGCTGGGGCTCGCGATCGTGCGGCGGATCATCACGGACCATGACGGGCAGATTCAGGCCGGCAACAATCATCCCAAGGGGGCGGTGTTGACGTTTGAGTTGCCGGTCTAGCACAAATTGAGGTAGAGGAGGTCGTGGAAAGGAGGGAGGTGAGGACAGATGCCGGCGTCAATCCTGGTGGTGGATGACGAGGAGGCGATTCGGACGTCGCTGCGTAGCATTCTCGAAGACGAAGGGTATCAGGTCATCGTCGCGTCCAGCGGGGAGGAGGCGCTCAAGATCTATGGGACCGACCCGCCGGATCTGATGCTGCTCGATATTTGGATGCCGGAAATGGATGGGTTGGAGACGTTGCGGCGGGTCAAGGATCTCACGCCGGCGTCCCAAGTGATGATGATGTCCGGTCACGGGTCCATTGAGACGGCGGTCAAAGCCATCAAGCTCGGCGCGTACGATTACATCGAAAAACCCCTGTCGCTTGAGAGTGTGACCCTGCGCGTGAAACATGCGCTGGAACAGTTCCGTTTGGAGCAGGAGAACCGGGCCCTGCGCACCAAGGTGGAGCAGAAGTTCGAACTGGTCGGCCAGTCGCCGGCCATGCAGCGGCTGCGGCAGTTGATCGAGACCGCCGGTCCGACGAACAGCCGGGTGCTGATCGGCGGCGAGAACGGAACCGGCAAGGAGTTGGTCGCGCGCGCCATTCATCTCCACAGCGCCAGGGCCGACCATCCGTTCATTGCCGTCAACTGCGCGGCCATTCCCGAGACGTTGATCGAGAGCGAACTGTTCGGCCACGAGAAAGGAGCGTTCACCGGCGCCACCTCGATGAAACGGGGGCAGTTCGAACAGGCCGACGGCGGCACCTTGTTTCTCGACGAGATCGGCGACATGAGCCTCAATACGCAGGCCAAGGTCTTGCGCGCCTTGCAGGAGCAGCAGTTTACGCGGGTCGGCGGCACCAAGCTTATCAAGGTGGACGTGCGGGTGCTGGCCGCCTCGAACAAAGACCTTGAAACAGAAATTCACAAGGGACGCTTCCGCGAAGACCTCTATTACCGGTTGAACGTCGTTCCGATCGTCGTGCCGCCGCTGCGCGAGCGGCGGGAGGATATTCCGGCCTTAGTCCGTCACTTCATGAAGATCCATGCCGAGGAGCAGGGGTTGCGGATCAAAGAAGTGTCGCCGGAGGCGATGGCGGCGCTTCAACAGTATGAGTGGCCCGGCAACATTCGCGAACTGCGCAATCTGGTCGAGCGGTTGATGATCATGGTGCCGGGGCCTGTGATCGAGGCGTCGCACGTCACCATGTCCGTTCACGTGAAAACCGTCGGCTCCGCCGTGTCCGCTCAAGCCGACGGACGAGCGGTTTCCTCGCTGTTTTCCAAGTCGTATGACTCGCTCAAGGACGCACGGAACGCATTCGAAAAAGAGTACATCGGTCGGAAGCTGCGGGAACATCACTGGAACATTTCGCGCACCGCCGAGGATCTGAAGATCGAGCGCAGCCATTTGCATCGCAAGATCAAGCTGCTGGATGTGGAAATGAGGCCGGAGGGATGAGCCGACGCGGATGGCCGTTTCAACCGAAGAGCGGAGACCGGTCGTCTTCGATCAGCCGAACCGATGAAACGAAAGAAAAAACGATCCGACGTTCCGTTGACCCCTGCCACACCCTCCTCTAAGATAGCGCCCCCATGACGACGTACCGAGAAGCCGGCGTGGATATCGATGCGGGCGATGAATTTGTCGAGCGCATCAAACCGCTCGTGCGTTCCACCTTTCGGCCCGAAGTCCTCACCGACCTGGGTGGTTTCGGCGGCCTGTTCGGCCTGCGGGCGGAGCAGTACAAGGAACCGGTGCTGGTCTCCGGTACCGACGGGGTTGGGACGAAACTCAAGATCGCCTTTCTCATGGATCGACACGACACGGTCGGCATCGATCTGGTCGCCATGTGCGTCAACGACATCGTGGTGAGCGGGGCCGAGCCGCTGTTCTTTCTGGATTATTTCGCGACGGGCACGCTGTCGGTCGCCACGGCGCAGAACGTGGTAAAGGGCATTGTCGAAGGGTGTCGCCAAGCCGGATGTGCCTTGATCGGCGGCGAGACGGCGGAGATGCCGTCGTTCTATCGAGACGGCGAATATGACCTGGCCGGTTTTGCGGTGGGCGTCGTCGAAAAAGCGAACATCATCGACGGCCGATCGATTGCGCCGGGTGATATGGTGGTCGGGCTGGCTTCAAGCGGGCTGCATAGCAACGGCTACTCGCTTGCGCGCCACGTGCTGTTTGAGCGGGAAAAGCTGACCGTGGAAAGCCGGGTGCCGGAACTTGATCGGCCGGTGGGCGAAGCACTGCTCACGCCGACCAGAATCTACGTCAAATCGGTCCTGTCCCTTGTCCGGGAGTTTTCCATCAAAGGTCTGGCCCATGTGACCGGCGGGGGAATCACAGAAAATCTCCCGCGCATCCTCCCTGCTGGCGTCAAGGCACGGGTGGATCGCAGGGCCTGGGCCGTTCCGCCGGTGTTCACGGTGCTGAGCAAGCTGGGGAAGATTGAGCGAGAAGAAATGTACCGAGTGTTCAACATGGGGATCGGTATGGTGCTGGTCGTGCCGCCGGCCGTGGCGGATCGCGTCGTCGCTCGCGCTGCCGACTGCGGCGAATGCGCGCACGTGATCGGCGAGATCATTGCGTCCCCGTCGGGAGAACCGGAGGTGGAGTATGTGGCTTAAGCGGACGGCTCCGTTGCGCGTGGCCGTGTTGGCGTCCGGCCGAGGCTCCAACCTTCAGGCGATCATCGATGCCATCGAAGCCGGACACGTCGAGGCCACGATCGTAGCCGTCATCAGCAATAAGCAAGACGCGCAGGCGTTGGAGCGGGCGCGAAAGCATGGAGTGCCTGACGTCTTTGTCGATCCCAAATCCTTTGCCAGCCTGCCTGACAGCCGCGAGGCCTATGATCGGGCGATCTTGGACATTCTTCAGCAACGCGACATCGAATTGGTGCTGCTCGCCGGCTACATGAAGATCGTCACGTCCGTGCTGGTGAACGCCTATCGGAACCGGATGATGAACATTCATCCCTCGCTGCTGCCGTCGTTTCCCGGCTTGAACGGTCAAAAACAGGCCTTGGACTGGGGCTGCAAACTCGCCGGCTGCACCGTCCATTTTGTCACCGAAGGGGTGGATGAAGGGCCGATCATCCTCCAAGCCGCCGTGCCGGTTTTTGATGACGACACGCCCGACACCTTGGCCGCCCGCATCTTGGTTCAGGAACACAAACTCTATCCTCGCGCTGTGCAACTCTTCGCCGAAGGCCGCCTCCGCATCGAAGGTCGCCGTGTCTATATCGACGGCGAGTTCGACAGGGCTCAGCACGAAACCCAGGCGCTCATCAGTCCGGCATAGGAACGTAGGACCACGCAATCGCCTTGCGATGGATCACCGGCTGCGGCATGGGTGCGGTGACCATCCGTGCCGTCGCATTCACGTTCGAGAAGCACGTCGGACCGAAGGAGGAGGTTGGGAACAAGCGCGGGTCGCTCCCTGCCTGCGCCGTGCTGTGGCGCAGCGCGGCAGGCAAGCCTGGCCCGGTCCCTGTCCGCGCTGCCGCGTAGCAGGCTGGGAACGCCGACCGGGCCTTTCTGCGGCAGGGTGGCCGGCGACGCTCACTTTCGTGCGAACCGTTGACGGACGCCCTGTACGTAGGCCACCATATCGCCCGCCAGGCGCCACGCGCGTTTTCCGAACCGAGGGGCCGAGGTGTCGCCATGAAGAATGAGGACATCCCGGCGCTCATCCGCGAGCTTCGACAACGGCTTGATCTGACCCAAAAGCAGTTCGAGGAGCAGTTCGCCCAGCAGGTCGGCGTCAC
>JANDJL010000029.1 GCA_024330965.1 Nitrospira sp.
TGAGGCACGCGCCTCGTGTTGGAGATTGGACGGCTGTCTTTGCACCGGACGGTTGAGCGACCGAGCCCGCATGGGAGGCGGTCCATCTATTTCACACGGGCTTCGTGTCACCAGTTGACAAGAGCCCTATTCATGGGAGGTTCACATGACGATGGGACAACATGTCGCCCGCAGCCGCTTGATGGACTTGGAACGGATCGTGACGCTTTTGAACGGACACTTGCGGGCGTTGAAGCAGGAACTTGATCAAACCAGCGCTATGGCTTCGGCCTATCGCCCCTGGTTGATCCGGCAAAGCTTGCGGCGAAATCAGCTTCTTATGTCGGCGATCTGCAACCAGCGCATCAGACCCAATCTCAGACTTCCAGGTCAGACGTCCGGTCCATCAAATCCAGAGGTCATCTCAGCGATGCGTGGCACCATAACGCGGAGCCACAGTTGGCCGGCGTGATACAGGTTGATGAGCTGGCGCCATTTTCATTTGATGCTTATGGAGGCACGGTCTCCGGAACGGTTCAGGTGAGGGTTGTGCAGTCCAATCTCGACGGCACGATGGATTTTTACTGGCGGGTCTTCAATGATGCGACGTCAGCCGGTCCCATCGGCAGTTTTCGCTTTGGAGGGTTTACGGACTCGTTTCAAAACGTGAATTTTGCCATCGACGGACTCGGTGAGGTCGATTCAATCAGCGCATTGCGCTTCAGCGGAGCGTTTGACGGATATGTCAACTTCGATTTCGGCGATGCGCTTACTCCTGGAAGCTCCTCGAAGTTTTTTTTCGTCGATACGAACGCTCTTTCTTACACAAGAACCGCTTTTTATGACCTCACCAATATAGGACAGACGCAGATTTCACAGCTCTACCCCATGTATGCCCCCACTCCGATCCCAGTGCCCGGTGCGCTCCTGTTGTTCGGATCCGGCCTTGCGGGCCTGGGCACGGCCGTTTGGAGGCGGAGACACAGAGCGTAGCCACGATCCTCTCCGACTGAGAAGGTTCCGCCAGCCCATGGGCCGGCGAAATTCACCTGCACCTCGCGCAGCCATCTCCGAGCCGACTAACAACTGACGTCCCATTGACGTCCCATCAACAGCGAATTGCCTAGACTGTTGGAAGAGCAGAGTATTCCCACCGCAGGTCATCTCCTCCCCTCTTCCTGTTTCCTCCAGACCCCTCTCATATTTGAGCTTCTTTCACCAGCCTGATAAACTAGCTCCGTGCCTTGACGGAGAATGACATGTCAACCGCGTCGCGTTCGGCCAAGCTCACCTACGAAGACTATCTCCGCTTTCCCGACGATGGGAAACGGCACGAGGTGATTCAGGGAGACCACTTCATGACTCCTGCACCGAACACAAAGCATCAGCGGATCTCGCTTCGCCTCTCCTCTACTCTTGAAGCATGGACTCGGTGCAGTCACCTTGGCCTTGTGTTACAAGCCCCCTACGACGTCGTGCTTTCTGATGAAGACGTGGTCCAGCCGGACATCCTGCTCATCTCGGCCACGCGGCTGTCGATCGTCACCGACACCAACGTGCGGGGAACGCCTGATCTCATCGTTGAAATCCTCTCAGAGGCCACGCGCAAGAAGGATGAAGTCACCAAACGCAAGCTGTACGAACGGTACGGAGTGCAGGAATACTGGCTCGTAGACCCGGAGCTGGAAACGATCAAAGTCCTTCGGTTGAGCGGCAACCAGTATATACGAGCCGCTGAACTTGCAAAAGAAACCCACGATGTTTTGACGACCCCGCTGCTGCCCGGTTTCTCTCTGCCGCTTGCTGAGATCTTCGACTGATGCCACGAGAGCAGCTCTGCGCTTTCCCGTCTTTCTATCGTGGCACTCTCTCACAACAAGGACAGAATTCGCATTGATTCGATACTCCCCAATGCTTTGGAGCGGTATTGGGTATGGTCAAACCGGACAACACTCAGACCACATCTTGACGCCCTGCCCCTATCTGCTAGTCTTTCCACAAGCCAGATCGTAGGGGGCATCCTCGATCCATAATGAGGAGCTCGATGAGGCCATGGCTAGAGACTGGGCCAACCGAGTGAAAGCCTGGGTTGCGATCTTGAGCAGTGTTTTGTTGCTCGTGGGATCAGGCTGCGCCTTCAGCCATAAGCCGGAAGGTGAGACACATGAACTTTCGTCGCTCCGCGTCGTTTTTCTTGACCGCCATCAGATCCAGAGCAAATACGAAGAGATCGTGGGCCGCTCGGCGGTGATGACCACGCCGCGCCTGGTATTGGGCACTCAGCGGCGCCAAGAAGTCGTCGTGGGATTTTACGATTACCAGACCCGCACGATCTATTGCCCGAAGATGGACTTCGAAGTCTGCGGCCATGAATTGCACCACGCCGTTCTTGGCCGTTTTCACCTCGAATGATCACGCAACGAGGACGATCTCACGGTTGTATCAGTGGGGTCTGACGAGACATCCCTCGATTGCTTTCCACTCCGCCAAGAGAGACACACAGAGCGAGTCATGCGCCCAGCCCCCTTCCAATCCTCACGGCACTGCGCTAGAGTGTCGACGTGCCCCCGTAGCTCAGTCGGATAGAGCAGCGGTTTCCTAAACCGCGGGTCGCACGTTCAATTCGTGTCGGGGGCACCATGCCGGTCTGGGATGCAGACCCTGCTGTTCTCTATCTCTGCTGCCCGGTTGGTCAACCACCCAGTGTCTTCCTGCCGTCCAAACCCATGCACCGCCATCGCCTTGGACGGAGTCTTCGATAGGCACAGTAGAAATATGCGGCCAATCATCATGGTCTGAGAGAGAATCCGAAAGAGGGCTCCGGCCACCCTTGCAAAAGACAGCTCACGAACCGCCGCCGACCTCTAGATTGAGCGTTCCATCGGCCACCACTCTTACCTGGAGGGCGGCGGTGTCGGCAAACACGCCGATTCCCTGAAATGACGACAGTTTTCCCCGCATCACAAGATCGGGACTCAATCGCTGATTCAGAACCGGAGCAATGAGGTTTTGCATTTTTTTGGTGGCTTGCGTTACGCCGACAACGGCTTCCGCTGCAATAAACCCGCGAAACGAGGAATGAAACAACCACTTGGCGGACTTACCCAGTTGTTGGGCGGTGGCCGCGTCGTAACGAAGATTCTCAAAATAGAGGGTCTGCGTCATTGAATTGAGACGGGGCTTTCCCAGAAAGTACGCATGGCCCTCGGCATCCCCTCTGAAATCGATTCGTATCACCACCTGATTGCCGCCGTTACTACGGACAGAGACCTCGGTGATGATAATGGAACGATCTTCATTGGACACACGATCGCCTCTCAGCCGATCGGTGAGCGCATCGGAGAGTTTTTGATAGTCCAGCCCCACGTCCGCGACCACACGAAAGCCGGAAGCAACCGGTCGAGGATCGAGTTTCGGAAGGGAGACGGGCGTGGTTTTCGGCTCATCGCCGAAGACAATCACCGGTTTCGTCACCATTTGAATCGTATCGTGCAGATGACGCCCCTCACTGGAAAAGCCGGTATGGGCGACACGTTCCACATTGAATACCAACCACGCATCCGGGTTCAGGCGGATCGGTTTGTGAAGAATCTTCCAGACATGCTCGATCCGATCATTGAATGTCACCGTGTTCAAACGCTCAACCGCTTGCTGCAGGCCTCCTCGCACACTGTCGGCGAGCGCTTTTCTGACTTCTTCCGCTGCAACACGTTCTTCGACTCGGTCAACCGCGCACGGATCGATCCCATGAACCGAAACGTCGGCCACGGACGCGGTCAAACGGAAATCCGGCGTCATATCGATCACCACGCTTCCCGTAAGCATTCCGTGTTTGGGGCCTCTATCGTCATCCCCACACTGCATGGAAGCGCCGACCGGGGCTGTCTTCGGATGCATTTCGATCTTGTACCGAAGAGGCGCGCCGACAAAGACGTTCGCCGACAGCTCCACGCCTTTCCACCAATCCCGGAGGGCGGCGCCGGCATCCCTTCTCGCAAACAAGCTACCGGCGGGAGCATTGATCGCAAAATCTTCGCGCTCAATGGAGTATTTGTACCCCACGCCTTGAGCGCTCTTGACATACAATTCCCGCTGTTCGAACCGTCTGGGAATCACCCGTTCGTCATTGAGAACATCGTTCAACACTGAAAGATCGGCACGAATGGAAAAACTGACAATGGAATCCGTTTCCATCGTCGAAAGAGCCGGAAGCGGTGCGGAGGGAAACGGTTCCGGAGCAGGAGGTTCGATGCGAGCCGGCCCCAACGAACAACCGAAAAAGAACAACGCAACGGGCCACGTAACACAAGAACGTCGTATCACTTTGATCGCACATCGATCATTTCGTCCTGGATGCGCCGCGATCCCTCTGGTCTTCCTAACCGGCTTCATATCTCCTCCTGTGCCTTTTTCTCTAGAGTAGAGAAGCACCAGCATACCAAAACCATAACGCCCTCCGCAGCGGATCTTTTATGAGATCGTCTTGTGCGGCCGACGTTTCGACGACGGGACACGTATCAGCCTCGCTTTTCCGTAAAAATCCCGAGTTTTCTTGTCAGGTCGTGATCTCCCGGTTAGACTTTTTTTATTTCCATGACGCGCCCACGAAAAGCAGACAGCCCCCAGCCTCTGCCCCGATCGGCCAACGCCGAAGACATCGCCCACGGGACCGCCCGGCTTCAAGAGGTCCTCGCCGCCATTCACGATCTGAGTCAGGAAGGGTTCCCGTATCGAGACGCCGCGCGAACGAAGGCCGAATTACAATTGCGCGAATGCGTGAAGCAACTTTTTGGCGAGCACTCTCATGAGTTCCAAACCTACCGACACTACCGACTGCGGGTATCAAATCAAGCGGAAATCGCGCAGAGCATCGAAACCATTCAAAAACTCCTCCACGCCGTTCAAGACAGGCAATCTGGGATCCAAAGATCGATCCCGTCGTCGGCCGGCTCCTCGGCTCCAACGGTCAGCGCTTCCCTCAAGACCGCCGAGATCCCACCAACGGCGCCGTCCTCGACCCAGCCAAACCCGAGATCAAAACAGTCACGTGATACTTTCGCTCTCACAGAGTCGGCTTCGATGGCAACGAATCCGGCCACACCGACCGCGCCGGCATTTTCATCTATGCCGTCGAATATCCCCCCCATACCTACGACGGCTTCGGAGCCCCCTTCTCCATCTTCATTGCCCACGTCATCCCAACCGACATCTCCGGTCACATTATCAAACGCATCACCTCCCTCGACGTCGACATTCTCCGTATCCTCAACACCGCGCACATTTCCACCCTCCACATCCACTCTCCACCACCCTCCCTCCGGCCCGGGCACCGAATCCCTTCGTCCGGTCCCCCCGTCGTTTAAGCCCCATTTCGATCTGGAATCACTCCGGCTCGTCCGCAAAATCTGCCTGCGGCTCCACACCGTCGCTTGCCAACTCCGCCTCCGCAAAGACTCTCGTCCCACTATCGAGATCATGGATGACGATGACGTATTGGACCTGTTGCGCGCTCTTCTGAAAATGGAATTCAACGAGGTGAGCGTCGCTGAATGGGCGCCATCGTACGTGGGACGCGAGCCGACTACCGCCCTGTTCCTGAACGAAGAACGGGTCACCGTTGTGGCCAAGAAAACGAGAGCCACTTTGCCTCCGAAAGAGATCATCGAACAGATCACCGCGGATGCCGCCTTCTATGCCGACCGCCATCAGTTCGGCACATTGTTTTGTTTCGTTTATGACCCTGAAGGTCGCATCGGCAGCCCCAGACAGTTTGAAACCGACTTAACCAGCGCCGGAAACGGATACACCGTCGAAGTCCTTGTGGCGCCTAAGTGACACAGTGACACCATGTACAAACAAAAATCCAAAAAGCCAAGTTCCGCCCCTCTTCCCGCTTCAAAGCCCAAACGACCGTTGACAGCCGTCCAGCCCCTTCGCTATAGTCCGCCCGAGATGGAATCGGCGACAATCCCCTATACAATCCACGCGCCTGAGGCCGGAGTTCCTCGCATGTCGGATCGCGCCTATATTCTGATCAATGTGATCCCTGGACAAACGTCGTCCGTGGTGCGGGCCCTTTCGCAAATCAAAGAAGTCAAGACCATCGACCCCTGCTGGGGAAAACCCGATATCATTGCGGTCGTAGAAGTCCAAGATCAAGAAGCCTTGACACAATTGGTCCTCAAACGACTTCACGGCATTGACGGCATCACGCAGATCGATACCCATCTGGTGTACAAACTGGCGGAGTCTTAATCGAGAGGATCCGAAGGGGAGGTGCACGATGTTGCGACAGACAAGATGGGCCCTTATACCCGCACTGCTGTTGATGGGAACGAGCACGGCCGCATTGGCCCTGGAGCCGGACATTATTGATGTGAAACTGTCCGCGCCAGCCGAGAAGGTAAAAAGCGCCGTCACCGAGGTCTTGACCGAAAGCGGTTACGACGTAAGATGGAAGAACGACTCGACGTTGGAGACAGATTACCGAGAAGAGTCAGGTGGACTAGATAGTTTGTATTACTGCTGCTGGGGAGTCGTCAAAAGCAGGGTCCAAGCAACTGTAACCCCTGGAGTGGACCAGACTACGCAACTCCGCCTCCAGGTCTTCGCCCAAGGCAAACGCACGATCTTCGAAAGCTTTGCTCCCATCGAGACCCCGGTTCCCGAAAGCGCGAATAATCAGCTCCGACTGATCAAAAACAAACTGAAGATCGTAAGCCATCCCTATACGACCGTGTCGTTCTTTGGGATGAAGTAACGAGTTCCGGAAGATCCCGCGCAGCCATGGTCGCCTCTGCCACGGCTGCGCCCCCTTCCGGCATGGCTTTGTCTCTCCCGGTTAGACCTCTTCCTTCTCAATTTCTTCCTGGTCTCCTCCCAAATCCAAGCCAAAACGCTCCGCCATCCGATACAGCGTCCGTCTGTCAATCCCCAAAATTTTCGCGGCCTTTACCTTGTTTCCTCTCGTCTCTTTCAGCACCCGAATCAGATGCCGCTTTTCAACTTCCTCCAGCGTCAGATAGGCTTCATTGGGCTGGTCGCATCGCGGTTGCTTGGGGTCCGGCTCGACTTCGGCTCCCAAACGAATCGCTGTCGGCAAATCTTCCGGTGTCAAGAGCGGCCCGTGGCTCAACGAGACGGCACGCTCGATAACATTTTCCAACTCCCGGACGTTGCCAGGCCAGCGATATCGCATCAAAATCGCCATGGTCTCGGGCAAGAGGCCATGGACCGTCTGATTCACCCCGCCGGAGAACTTTTGCAAAAAATGATGGACGAGCATCGGAATGTCTTCCCGACGTTCCGCCAATGACGGCAACACGATCGGAACCACCTTGAGGCGATAATAGAGATCGTCCCGAAATTTGCCTTCCTTGACCAACTGCTCAAGGTTCTGATTTGTGGCGGCGATAATACGAACGTCCACCTTCGTCGACGTCGTTGCACCGACGCGCCGGACTTCGTGGTCCTGCATCACTCGGAGCAGCTTCACTTGTAGATCTTTCCCGAGATCGCCGATCTCATCGAGAAACAACGTCCCCCCGTCGGCTGACTCAAAGAGTCCGACCTTGTTGCCTATCGCTCCCGTGAACGCTCCTTTTTCGTACCCGAACATTTCAGACTCGAGCAACGTGTCCGGCAACGCGCCACAGTTCACCGGAATAAACGGCTTGTCCCGACGAGGCCCATGCGCGTGGATGGCCCTGGCAATCAACTCCTTGCCGGTTCCGCTTTCACCCTGCAACAAGACGGTGCTCTTGCTCGCGGCAACGCGCGCGACCAGTTTGTAGACTTCCATCATCGCCGGGCTGCTGCCGACCAATGGCGACCACTGTTCCCTGCTTTTCAACTCCTGGCGAAACCGGGTATTTTCTTGCAGCAGTCGGCGATGTTCTAATCCCCGTTTGACGACTAATTTGATATCTTCTTTCTTAAACGGCTTGGCCAAATAGTCATAGGCTCCCTGTTTAATCGCTTCAATCGCCCCTTCCAACGATCCAAACGCCGTCAACACCACAACGACCGTATCGGGGCTCATTCGCTTAAACTCGCGCAACACCGCAAGCCCATCGGCCCCTCCCATGCGAAGGTCGGTGAGCACCAAATCCACGGTGCCCCTCCGACCTCGAGCAATCGTCTCCTCTCCGCTGGCATAGGCCTCCACGGTATAGCCTTCTTTTCTCAAGGCTTCCGCCAACAGCTCACGAGCAACGGCATCATCATCAGCTACCAAAATCGTGGCCAACTACTTCCTGCTCCTTTCTAATTGCGACAGCTTCGGAATCGGCCGGTAGCCCAGGGAGCGTGATCATCACAGTCGTACCACGTCCCACCTCCGTCGCAAGGGAGAGATCCCCCCCATGAGCTATGACTGTTTCTCGACTTAAAAACAATCCTAAACCCGTTCCTTTGCCTTCCGCTTTCGTTGTAAAGAACGGCTCAAAGGCTCGTTGCGCATCGGCTTCCGGCATACCACATCCAGTGTCCCGCACGGTAATGATCACCGCAGCCAGCGAGAGAGCATGGGTCGTCGGTCGCCATCGTTCGAACTCATCCTGTGTCGCTTCCCGCACCTCTGCAGCGATCTTCACTAGACCGCCAGTGGGAGTGGCGGCCAACGCATTGTCAAGGAGATTCACCAGCACCTGGTGCATCTTTTCATCATCCGCCCACAGCAGAGGAAGCGCCTCCGGAATCTCGACCGCCAGCGAGACGCCCTTGGCGTGAAAGGCCGGTTCCATCAGCACAGTGGCAGGCATGACCACCTGGGCGACGGAGATCCAGTGAGGATCAGGCTGGCGAGGACGGGTAGAGGATAATAAGTCCTGAATAATTCTCACCACCCGCGTCAACTGTTCATCGATAACGGCGATCCGTTTTCTCATCTCCGGTGTCAAGGAGGGCTCTTCCGCCAAGGCCTGCACGTGCCAGGCGATCGAATGAAGCGGTGTCCCCACTTCATGCGCGACGGATGCCACCAGTTGCCCCACCGCTGCCAACCGCTCGGACCGATTCAATCGATCCTTGGCCTCGATCAGTTGTTGATTGGCTTTGAGAAGTTTCTCCGTCTCGCGGGCTAAGGCAGCCCGCGCCTCTGCCTCGCGGGCCTTCCGCTCTTCCCACGTCATACCGAGGTACCCCACCATCAACAATACCCCGGCCACAACGCTCCGGTTCACCACCGCCGCCTGAAAACGGCCAGGTTTCGCAGGCCGCACCAACCCTGAATAGGTCGCCAGGATGCAGATCAACACGGCAGCCACCATCAACGCCCGACGGCGCAGCGTGGCGATCAGGAGAATGGGAAGCACGTATCCGTATGCTCCCACGACGTGCGCGGGAGTAAATTCCTCGATGATGAAAATGACCAAGAAACAGGCCGCGGCGACAGCCACAACCAAACGGTCACGCTGTGTCATCATTGTGAGTCGTCAACACCGTCCGATTCGACTAGCGCCCATTTCCCACGTTTCCCATGCCTTTGCCCATTTCTCATATTTCTACTCAGAACCGCGCCATGATCGCAACGCCGCCGTCAACTGCTCGACCCGGCGGTCGCGCATCAGTTCCTCAATGGTCAACGGCAATTTTCTTCGCCAGTTCGGATGACAATCAACCGTGCCGGGGAGATTGACCTGATCCCGCACCCCGACAACGTCTTCCACCGTCACCAACATCAGCCAGGCTGGTGTCTTCGCCAGATAACGATGAATCGCCTCGGTGACCTCCCACGTCATCTGCGGAATCAAGGCCGGATCATCCGGCACCTCCGGCGGCAAGAGTCCCTCAACCTTCAACGCGGCCAGAATGCGGGCCTTGTCTTGGCGTCGTTCGTCGAGCCACCTCTGTTCGATTTCCCCGGTGGTCCCACTCAACCGAACCCGTAGAGCGATATCGACTCCTTCCCAAAAGCCGCTGAGCGTGGGGAGATCGTGCGTCGTCACCACGGCGAGCGATTGGGCCGGATAGGCGCCGGGCAACTTCCAGTCCCCATCCGACGTTCGCTCGAAAAAAAAGACCCGATACGACAACACGCCAGCCTCGTACAACCGTTCCCGAATCCAATCGGGGACCGTCCCTAAATCTTCTCCGATGATCAGGGCCTTCATCCTCATACTTTCCAACGCCAGGATGGCCAACAGCTCTTCCCACCGATACTGCACATAGGTGCCCATCGCCGCCGGCATACCGCGCGGAATCCAGAACAGCCGGAAGAGCGCCATGACATGATCAATTCGAATCGCGCCGCCATGGCGCAAATTATGGCGCAGCACGTCGATGAAAAACTTATAGCCGGTTTCCCGCAACCGGAGCGGATCGAGCGGCGAGAATCCCCAATTCTGTCCATCCGGCGCGAACGCATCAGGCGGCGCCCCACAGTCAGCTTCAAGAACCAGCACGTCCTGAAAACGCCAGCCATCAGCGCCGTTTCGGTCACTGCCCAGGGCTAGGTCATGGTAAAACCCCACCGGCATGCCGACATTGACGGACTTGTTGACGAGCACATTCATTTGTTCCGCCGCCAGCCATTGAATGTACAGAAAAAATCGAACCTTTCTCCTCTCCCGGCGCTCGTACTCCCGCACGGCATCGGACGATGGACATTGGAACTCCTCGGGCCAATCCATCCATCGCATCACACCGGCGGTTCGTTGATCTTCATCCAGTGATTGAAACAGGGCGTACCGGAGGAGCGAGTCCCCTTCTCCGTTCACATACGAGTCGAACGCGGCACCCCGTTCGGTCGTCGGCTCAAGATCCGGCTCATGGCCCACAAAGTTGTCCCGCAGAAAGACTTCATAACAGACTTCCAAGATCGTACGTTTGGCCCGCGCCACTCCATCGTAGTCGATCAACTCGCTTCGTCTCAGTTCATCAAGTCGAGCGTGGAAGGACGGGTCGGCCAATCGTTCTTGGACCTCCGGCGCGGCACATTCAGAGACCTGTTCCACATCGATGTACAGTTCGTTGAGAAACAGCCGACTGTTCGGCGAATAAGGACTGATGTGATAGGGCATTGCATTTTTTAGCGCGTGCAGGGGGTTCAGACCGATCGCCGCTGCGCCCAGCTTTCGGCCAGCCCAATCCATCACGTCGGCCAAGTCTCGAAAGTCCCCCACCCCCCAGTTACGCTCACTCCTCAACGAATAGAGTTGAAGCGACAGTCCCCACAGACGCCCGCCGTTGAGGAACCGGTCCGGCACATAACACCGTTCCGGCGCCATGATCAGCAAGAACGTGGCCTCTTGTTCGACCACTCCACCCTGCACGAAGACGGCCCCATGGTAGTAGCCAGGCGGCAGATCCGGCGGAAATGCGAAGGCCGAGCGGATATACCGTCGTCCATCGATGAGGCGCTCCTCTTGGACCGCCAGACCAGGTCCCTCGATCCGCTCATAGCACAACATTCCCTGTTCGTCGCGGAGCGACCACCGCACAACCATGGACGACTCCCGAAACGGCTCGCAGGGAGCGGAGAAGAACCACGAACCCGCATCCCGTCCCGATCGCGCGACATACACAGGCTCGCAGCCCCTCAGCCACGGCCGGTCGTCCCAATTCTTCAATTCCGCGGCCAGTTCGTCTCGACCGGCGACGTGAAACCCCATCGCGCTCAGAATCGCGCGGCGGGTGTCGTCGCCCGTCACGTGGAGCCTCCCGGCGATGTCATAGTAATCCGCGGCGATGCCCACTCGCTCAGCAAGCAGGCGAAGAAGTTCCGTCTCAGACCGGTCGTCCATGGCGGCGAGTGTGAGTCACAGAGCCGGACAAGTCAAGCAAGGGGATATGACCGTTCCCAAAGACTCTCGTTGATGGCCTTGAGGAAAAGATTTGGCACGTATTCGACAACGCAGCGCTGGTCCGTCTTGATCTCCACCGTCAATTCCCTACCAGGTACAGACGCTCGGGCTTGCCGTCGACATTGATGGTGTCGCGATCCAGACTCACCTTCGCCGGATACACCGCCCCTCTGCTCCACTGGCACCATGCCGGCCAACTGCTCATCCCACCGTCGCTGCAACGGAAGCTCGACAGGCCATCGCTTTCACGGCCGGAATGCCGATACCGTTTCCACGAGGAAAGCCTGGTTCTCGGCGCCGCAATTGAATTTCTCAAGCGGGCTGGATCGAATAGCCGAGATACTCACATGCGCCGTGACCAGCGTAAGCACCGGCCTGTAGAGTCACATCACGACAGGGGTAATTGATGCCACCGCCGTTGACTATGGCAATGGTAATCACGATGCCAGTAACGGCGGCGCTCATGTTCCTCGAAAGCCGGACCTCCCGTTGAAGGTCACCGTCGGAGCCCCGACTCTCACCGCAATTGACGTCACGGTACCCGTACAGTTGCCGCTCACAGCAATAAGTCGGATGGTTCCCGTTATCTCCATCGAGCGACGTGATCGATACCATTGCAGCGAGCCGCCTGATTCCGTCGAGCTATACCTACGCCCCCATTCGCCGGGATCAGGACGACCGTTCGAGCCGATGGATCAGCGCGCCGCGCAGTTCGTGGTTGAGCCGTTGCCGCACGTCCAATGAGAGATCGAGAAATTCGACGCCGAACCGACCATCGTCGACCCATTTGATGATCCCGTTCTCAATAGACAGCGCCCGCGCTCGATCTGAAAGCAGAACGCCCAAGCGCACCGGTTCACCAACCGACAACCGGCGATCACCGTGGATCGAACAGCCGCGAAACGAAAGGTCAAGAAGATATCCCTCTCCCACGCAACACGACGCCCCGAAGATAACCGGGTACCGTACCGCATATCGCAGATAAAGCCGATGAGAGAACCGGGACGGCATCAAGACCTCCCTCTCGCCGGTATTCTATCGATCCCGATAGGGCAGAAACAGCCCCCCTTCAGAGGGATAGCCTCCGGGCAGACGTTCGCCACCCGATATTCCTGGGCCTGATAGACCCAACTTCGCCGTTGTGTTAGCGGCTCGAAAGGCAAGGGAAGCGATGAAGGAGGGGATCTTGAACACGGAAGCGAGTCTGATCTTTGGTCGCCGACGGTCGTTGATGGTGATCAGAAAATTCCCGCTTGTTTTTGGAGCCAGCGGACGTACTTTACGATCTGATCGACGTCGGCAGTGGTCACACCCTCCACTTTCGGCATGTTGCCGAACTGCCAATGGTGCGCCCGCACGCCGTTGACCGCAGCGTTGTAAAAGGCGGCGTCGGCATGATGATTGGGCTCATAGATCTTGTGGACGAGCGGCGGACCATGGTCCGTTCCCAGCCCCCCGATACCGTGACAACGGGAACAGTTGGCGACGAACTTCTGTTCACCTTCCCTCATCTCGGCCGGCGCCGCCCCCACCGTTGCCCCCACGACTCCCTTTGACGCCGTCTCGTCTTGGCTACAAGCCGGCATCACGCCGATCGCCAGCAGAACCAACGTCCATCTGACTGCCCAGTGCCCACTCACGATTTTGTCCATCCGTCTCCCATACTTAGCGGTTGAGTGATGATGAGCGTGAAACTCAGGGTATCATATACGGAATCGGATCCGCGACCCCTGCCTCGGCAAACCCCTTCCGGCGGATCAGGCAACTGTCGCACTGACCGCAGGCCACCGAGCCGACAGGATCGTAACAACTGTGCGTGAGCTGAAACGGCACACTCAAGGACACACCCAGTTTGACGATTTGGGCTTTGGTCAGCGTGAGCAGCGGCGCACGGACTTCAATCGATCGTCCCTCCGTTCCCGCCTTTGTACCAGCCCGAACCGCCGACTCGAAGGCCTTGATGAATTCCGGCCGGCAGTCCGGATAGCCGGAATAGTCGAGTATGTTGGCGCCGAAATACACGACGGACGCACTGATCGTTTCGGCATACGCGACAGCGAGGGAGAGAAAAATCAAGTTTCTGGCCGGGACATAGGTGACGGGAATTTCCCGACCCCGCTCGACCTCCGGTCGATTTTTGGGAACGGGAACGTGGCCCGTAAGCGCCGATCCACCGATCGCCCGCAAGTCAAGATCGATGACGAGATGTCGGCGGGCCTTCAATGCCGCCGCGATCAGGCCGGCCCGCTCGACCTCGATTGCATGGCGCTGTCCATAGGCGATTGTCAGCAGATCAAGATCGTAGCCATCGCGACCGGCCACAGCCGCGGTGACGGTGGAATCCAAGCCACCACTCGCGAGAACAACCGCCCGTTGCATTGTAGAGCCGCTCATCGCGATTGCCCGGCCCGCCCCGTCCCGTGAAAAATGAGAAGGAACTCCACTGCAAGCGGCAATCCGACGGCACCAGTCATAGAAGGAGAAAACAAGCAGGGAACGGTCTTCTTGCGGAAAACTCTGCGGTTATTCGCGATCTTCCTCGCGCTCGATTTTTTCAAGCAGCTCTTGGCGTGATTGACATTCCACGCAAAGCTTGGCGAACGGCACGGCCTCAAGCCGTTTCTCGCTGATCTCGACGCCGCACTCGGCGCAAATACCGTAGGTGCCTTCTTGCAGGCGCGTAAGGGCTTCATCAATGGATTGCCTGCGGCGGTTGCGCATTTCCATCAGCGAAATGCCGAGTTCCCGCTCTAAATCCATCAAGGCTTGATCCCCGACGTCGCGAGCAGACTCCAGGCGCCGCTGTTGGTCCTCCGTCAACGACTGCCCTAAATTCTCGGTGATTTCCTTCACGATCTCTTGCCGCTTTCCCAACAGCATTTTGTGCAACACTTCATGTCGTCGTTCACGCGCTTCCCGTTCCTTGGCCGTTTCCTTCGGGCGAATCGGTCCGGACGCCTCGGCTTCAGCAGGCTCCGGCTTGACCGCCGCGGCGGCTGCAGTCGACTTCGACTTTTCCCCGGCAGCCGCCGACGATTTCGATTGTTCCACCGGTTTTTTCTTGGATTGTGCTTTAGGCGCCATGCGAACCCCGTTCTTTCCACAAATTTATGGACTCTGAACTTGGCTTCTATATCACGGCATAGGCCCTTTGACAAGCCGCGGGAGAACCGACCAAGCGGTCCTACGGATAGACAATCGTCGAATGCACGTCGTATCCGGCAAGTCGTTCGCGCCCGTTCAAACTTTTCAACTCCACGAGAAAATCCAGCCCGACAATCTCCCCGCCGAGTTGCCGAATCAAATGAACCGTGGCTTCCGCCGTTCCTCCCGTCGCCAAAAGATCATCGATGATCAGCACTCGCTCTCCCATCCCGATCGCGTCTCGGTGAACGGCCAGTGAATTGGTGCCGTACTCCAGGCTGTATTTGACTTCGTATCGGTCCGCCGGCAATTTCCCTGGCTTTCGGACGGGAACAAATCCCGCTCCAAGACGGGACGACAAGATCCCTCCGAAAATGAATCCGCGGGACTCAATCCCCACCACTTTGGCCACACGCGCACGCCGATACCGCTCCGTCAATTCATCGGCCAGATTCTGAACGGCTTCGGCGTTCTTGAGCAGCGTCGTGATGTCGTAAAAGAGAATGCCGGGCTTGGGGAAGTCCGGCACTTCGCGAATGAGTGCTCGATAATCGAGAGACGCCACGAGATTACAGTAAATCCGACTGGGCCATGGTTTTTCGCTCGATGGTCGCACGAAGCCGCGTCAACGCCGCCATTTCAATCTGCCGGACCCGTTCCCGCGTCAATCCCATTTCCCGGCCGATCTCTTCCAAGGTCTTGCCTTCGTTTCCATCCAGCCCGAACCGCGACACAATAACAGTTTGCTCTTTCTCTGGCAACTCCCTGACCCATTCCATCAGCTCCAGCCGACGGCGCACGCCGTCGGCGGCCTCATCGGGAGAGAGACCGGCCTGATCTTCGATCACATCGCGGAGAAAGGTATCGGCTCGATCATTGAGTGGACTGTCCAACGAACAGGTGGTGCGGATCAACTGTTTGAGATCCGACACCTCTTCCTCGGACGTTTTCATTTTTAAGGCGACTTCGCTCAATGTCGGCTCACGTCCCAGTTCCTGAACCAGTTGCTCGGTTTTTCCAAGATAGCGGTTCAATCGTTCAACCACGTGAACGGGAAGACGCACCAGCTTGCCTTGATTGATAATGGCCCGCTCGATGTATTGTCGAATCCACCATGACGCGTAGGTGCTGAACCGGAATCCCCGCTTGTAATTGAATTTTTCAACGGCCTTGATCAGTCCCAGATTTCCTTCTTCTACGATGTCGGAAAATGGAAACCCTCGATGCATGTACCGCTTGCCGATACTAATGACCAGGCGCAAATTGGACTCGATCATCTGCTGACGGGCCTGTTCGTCCCCGGCCATGACCCGCTTGCCGAGTTGCTGCTCCTGTTGGAACGTCAACAGGGTGGACCGACGAACTTCCCGCAAATAGCTCTTAAGCGTATCGAGCCCCTCTGATCGGTCAAGATCCTCCGCCGTCGAATCCAGACCTTGTTCGTACCCATCGACATCGTCAACGGTCCGCCGTCGAGACCGGTTTGGCACCAACCGACCCCCCTGTCGCCTCATACCCAAGACGCTCCGATCCTCATTGCACTAGTACCAGATCCTGAAGGTTGAAAATCGACCCGTTGCTTCTCCCCAACGGGTCTCGATGTGTGTCACGTGCGCTGCCGGAGGCCCGTCACGAAGATCGCGCAACAGCGCGTCAATCGCCAAGGGCTGGCCTTCGACCTCCAACTCTACACGGCCGTCATCGAGGTTCCGGACTCCGCCGACCACACCATGGTTCAATGCCGCACGGGCCGCAAAGGCTCGATAGCCCACACCTTGCACCAGCCCGCTCACCAAAATATGCGCGTGAACAGCCGTTTGGGACACCGGCTTAACCATCTGTTTCCGTCCAAGTCGTCCGGCTTGAGCGAACACCGGGCCGACACCCGACGGATCTTCTCATACCGACTTGCACACGTCACGTGTTTTGCATTTCCATACAGACGACGGGCAGCGACACCATGATCATAACAAAGACCCTCCGTGATTGATGAGAGAAAACGGAGGAGGCGGGAGGCATGCTTGACGTGCTCGCGCGAAGAGAGGAAGAAGACGTTTGAAGCGTCCGGCCGGTGCCTCAAGCTGGATACGACGAGAACAAGGCACCGGTTCGCATGAGGCGTGGGTCTGTTGGTGAAAAGGAAACCTTCCGGAAAGGTTTATCCGCCGGCCCTGTTTATGAGGCCGGTCGTGCGAGCAAGCTTGATATGGTCGGGGCGAGAGGATTTGAACCTCCGACCCCTGCGTCCCGAACGCAGTGCGCTACCGGGCTGCGCTACGCCCCGACAAGAACATACAAAACAAGAAAGGGAACGCGATTGTCTTACAAGAGTGGGGTAAAAGGCAACCCATGGGCCTCGGCCACCCCTCGGCAGGTCACCAGTCCGTCCTTCAAATTGACCCCCTTCGCCAATCCCGGATCGTCGCGAATCGCCCGTTCCACTCCATCCGACGCCAGACGCAGGAGATACGGCAACGTCGCGTTCGTCAACGCCAATGTCGAGGTGCGCGGCACGATACCGGGCATGTTGGCCACGCAATAATGAAGCACGCCGTCAACGATATATACCGGATCGGAGTGGGTCGTGGGCCTGGTCGTTTCGAAACAACCGCCTTGATCCACGGAGACGTCCACCACGACAGCACCTCGTTTCATTCGCGAGACCATGGCGCGGGACACCACCTTCGGCGCCTTGGCACCAGGAACCAGTACCGCTCCGATGACGAGATCCGCCTCACAGACCGCCTGCTCAACTACTGCGGCCCCCGCCGTGTGGGTCTCGATTCGGCCTTGGTAAAGATCGTCCAGGTACCGCAGCCGATCAATATCCAGATTGATCACCGTCACCCGCGCCCCCATTCCCACGGCGATGCGAATCGCCGAGCTTCCCACCACCCCCGCGCCGAGCACCACGACACGTCCAGGCTCTACGCCGGGCACACCGGCCAGCAACACACCCCGACCACCACGTGTTTTTTCAAGATAATGCGCGCCGACCTGCACCGCCATGCGACCGGCAATTTCGCTCATCGGCTTCAACATTGGCAAGCTGCCGTCCTTGGCCTCGGTCGTTTCGTAGGCAATGGCCGTCACCTTCCTATTCAACAGAGACCTCGTCAACTCCGGCAAGGATGCCAAATGAAGGTAGGTGAACAACGTTTGGCCGGGACGAAACAGATGGACTTCCTCCGGCAACGGTTCCTTGACCTTTACAATCAACTCGGCTCGCTTGAACACCTCTTCCTTGGAGGCGGTCACCGTGGCCCCAGCCTTGCCGTACTCCTCGTCGCAAAATCCGCTCCCTTGCCCAGCACCGGCTTCAACCCATACCTCGTGACCAGCCCGGCGCAGTGCTGCCGCTCCTTCTGGAGTGAGGCTGACACGATATTCATGATCTTTAATTTCCTTTGGCACACCAATAATCATGTGGCACCTATGGAGCCGGTCTGAGCGGCTGGCCCGTCGCAATTTCATAGGCTTCAGCCAGTGTCGAGACCTCAGTGATTTTGATGGATCGAGCCATACCCTTCTCTACGAGAGCAAAAGTCTTCTGCCCCCACGGAATCATCAATTCGTGAAATTGCGGGAGCAGACGGCACCCTTCGATTTTATGGTCCACCCCTTCCACCGGACCGATCGTAAGATCCACATCGATGGTTCCGGAAAAACACAGATCCTGCCGAAGCTCATCCCCCAAGATGGCCGACGCCACAGCAACCGCCCAGAAAGCCCCTGCGCTCGGCCCATCGACACGCACACCGGCGTGAAGTGATCCCGCCGCCATGGGCATCGTGACCTGGACCTTGAGGAATCGAGGATCGTACCGAGCCGCCTTGGCCGCAGCCAGAACCGCCGTGGCCAACGTCAGTTTTGCTTCGCTCATAAAATGAGAATCGGTCGAGACGGCCGGGCCGTTTCCCTCGGCGAGGTGACTCACGTCCACCTGCAACAGTTGAATATCACCTTTATTCGGAAGATTCCACCCTTTCTCCCGCCATTCACGCGGAAGATCGCGCACACTCAGTGCAGGAACGGCGCGCGATGTCGCCGGGAACGGTCGCGACGAAACATTCCTCCCCTCTGCTGGATACGGAGTCGGAACATCTCCCGTTGATAGCGGGTCTGTCTGTCTCCCGTTGGCTGAGTTTTCTTCCCTTGGAAATGGCGTTGATTGGAGTGCCGACAAACCGTCAACTTTTCGACAGTTCAGTCCGCCTCCATCTTGAAAGACCATTGTCCCGTCCGGTTGCACACATCGCCACAGGCCGGCGTGGCCATTCTCTACCGCAACGAGCAATGCGGACAAGACGGCGGTGGAGACCAAGGCTCTCATCAGCACCTTCCAGAAAATCGTGCTGCGCATCGTTCAGGGAAAATATAGCAGAGGAATCCGGGCAACTGGACAGCGTGAAAACCGCTGGTGTAAGATGCGCCCGCTTGTGTCGATCTCGTACGATACAAGAGGAGCGCACCATCATGAACACCGAATTCTGTCAAGCCTGCGGCGTATCCGGCAGTCCGCTGGTGAAGTTTTCCCTGGGAAAGGATTTTTTCGGCCGTCCGTATGATCGCCTTTCTCCTGCTTCCGATCAACATCCCCAATGGTACTGTGCCTCATGTTCGATGCACAAAAACCTCCAGCGCGACTTTCGGGACATTCGAGCCGAGTATGACAAGCTCGTGAGCGGACAAGGATCGGAGCTGGCCAAAGCCGATGGGTTTCTCCGCGCCTCCGTGCGATTGAGAGAAATCTTCACGATTCTTGACGCCGAGAGCAGCCCATCGCCGCTCCTCGCAAAGCAGGAGGTTCTCTTGCTCATGGAGCGTCTGAATACAGTCACCATGCCGGTCTGACGATCGAAGCCATGCCGCCCTTTCAACGTCACATTTTCGTCTGCACGAACCAACGGGCTAAAGACGATCCTCGCGGTTGCTGTGCCAACCTGGGATCGGAAAGGCTTCACGCTCACTTCAAAAACGAAACCAAACGCTTGAACCTCAAGGGTTTGGTGCGCGCCAACAAAGCCGGCTGCCTCGACCACTGCAACATGGGTCCGAGCGTCGTGATCTATCCAGAAGGAGTCTGGTATTGGATCGGCACAGAAGCTGATGTGACCGAGATCATGGAACGGCACGTCGTCAAGGGCGAGATCGTGACGAGGCTGCTCATGCCGGATCATCCGGTACCGGATTCTCTCGCACCCCTTAAAATACCCTAATATAAATTACCATGCCAATCGAAGATAAATGGAAGGCCAACTTGGAAAAAGTCGCCTTCGCCAAGCGGTTTCCTGGGCTTCTGACGGAATGGCGCGACTGTCAAGGCAAAACGGTCGAGGCCGTAACACCGCTCACGGGTAGACCGGGCGCTGCTGTCGTCTGTTTCACCGACGGCACCTTCTTCGTCGTTCCTCCCTTGGCGCCCCAGGCATGGGAACTGAGTCAAGCCCTGATAGACGCCAGACCAAACCTCGAACCCAAACACCAATCGGCGTATCAGGAATACGATCGGCTCGCCGCAAAAGACGCCGAGGCGCTTCGTTTGGCCAGATTGGACAAAATCATCGGGGCGATTCACAATAACGTGGATCGGATCCCCGAGTTGAAAGAGCGCATCAAAGCCCTTGTACAGGAATGGAAGTGAGCGGCCAGCCAACCAAAAACATGTTCGAGATCTTTTCGCAAGGTCTTTTCGAAGGAGTAACTCCCATGATGGTTGTTCGCGATCACCTTGTCCGCCATCCAGACCGTTGCACCCATCAAGCCATCTGTGTTCCGGTCTGCCCGACCGGCGCGTGGCTGTCTACGCCTCCGTACAGGTTCGATCCCTCGCGCTGCCTCGAAAGCTGCCGTCTTTGCCTCGATGCTTGCCCCTCGCAAGCCATCTACAGCGTGTTTAAGAAAGGCGACAAACTGTTGGAGCCACAGAAGAAGCACTCGTAGAACGGAGTGTACGGACTCGAGTTTCGCACAATCAAAAATACCGACGTTCTCTCCACACTGCGATACGTTCCCATGTCTTCAAATCCAATAGATGATGGGATAGAGAAACGGGAGCCGGGCTCGTTACGTAAGTTGCTTGCGTAGCCAGCCCCAGTAGGCCGTGCCGGCATAGCCGCAGGCAAGGGTGCCAGTCGTCATGGCCATGATCTGATAGACCTTGCTGCGCGGAATTTTCACTTTCACGGCGGGGTTCAACAGATCGGGAGCATTCATGACGAGCTTGAGCGATTCTCCGGCAGAGAGGATCGGCCACATGCAGGCCAACCGTAACCGGGTTTCATAACGTGGAATCGCCATCGTATAGAGCCAGCCCTGATCAAGGTGCTCAACCGCCGAGCGAACGAGCTTGCCAAGAACAGGTCTGAAACGAGAGAGGTGGGTCTGATCCAACAAATCGTGCGGCTTCAACCCCGCTTCCGCCAACATCATTTCCGGAATGTAGCAACGCCCCTTCTGCAGATCGTGGGCAATGTCCTTGACGATATTCGTCAGTTGCAGCCCCTTGCCGAATCGTACTCCGACTTCCGACATCTGCTGAATATTCCAGTTCGCCAGCGCCTTACGATGGGCGCACATCAGATCCGTCCAAAACTCCCCCACACAGCCGGCTACGTGATAGGTATAGCGGTCGAGCTCTTCGAGTGTCTTGAAGGCCGCAAGGTCCTCGACAGATTGACCGGGGAATGCCCTCAAATCCATTTCCATGCCCTGCGTGAGAGTCGTCATAAGCCGTTGAACCCGGTGACGGTCGCCTGAAGAGAACTCAAGAAACAGCCGGAAGCATTCGTCCAACCGTTCAAGCAGAACGCGCTCCGCCGACTCATGCTGCAACGGCGCGACCGCACGTTGAATGTCTCGTAGCCGTTCCCAGACGATGCGATCGCCGGTAAATTGGTCTCGGAAGCGACCGAGCAGTTCCAGCCGCCGATGGCGCTCAATGATGTCCGTGTCCGCGATCGTATCGGCGGCGCGCGCAAAGAGGTAGGCCAAGCCAACTTGATCTCGCACGTTTGCGGGGACAATGGCCAACGACGTATAAAAGAGCCTCGACACTTGTTTGAGAAGATCGTGAAGAAGCACGCGTTTGGAGGAGGGGGCCATCGCGGGCCCCTCGCTCAATTCACACTCAGTTTCCGCTTCTCCCCAGCGCCGCTTCTTCTCGATGTAATCGGAGGCTGAATGAAATCGTTCACGCATAAGGCTTTGTACCGCAAGGCGGTGGAGGGGTCAATCTCATATCCTCATGCCTCGCCACACCCTCATGTATGCCTCGGTTCTTCTCGGTTCTGTGTAGGAAAATCGCATCTTGACTTTTAGCCTTGACGCCTTATTCTTCAACTGGTTAGCAACAAATGGACGATCAAGACGAAGATGGTCAGAGGGATTCCGGATGTCAGGCCTGCTCGGGTTTTGTGTATAATGTGAGTCTCTACCTCTTCTCAACGAGACGCGAGCACGCGGTGAACTCGCAAGGAGGATGTCAATGAAGTGGATGAAAGGCGTGTTTCTGCTCTTGATGGCCAACATTCTGATCATGGTGACGCTTTCGATCACCATCCCGATTTTACTGAACGTCATTCTGCCCATGTTCGGCATCGACCTACGCGGTTCGGTCGATCTTTCGACGTTGGTCTGGGCCGCGGCCTTTGGATTCGGCGGTGCGTTCATCAGCTTGGCTTTCTCCAAGCAGATGGCCCGCTCAATGCTTGATTGCCGACAAATCACCCAGCCTCGCTCACACGCGGAACAGGTGATCTACGGCTCGGTCCAAGAGATCGCGCAACGGTTGCGCATCACGATGCCAGAAGTATGGATCTACAATTCGCCGGACCCTAACGCCTTCGCCACCGGCCCCAGCAAAAACAACTCGATGGTCGCCGTTTCGACCGGATTGCTTGAAAATCTGCGGGAGGATGAAGTCAAGGCGGTTCTCGCCCACGAAATGGGCCATGTCTATAACGGCGACATGTTCGCCACCACCGTCCTCGCAGGGCTGATGAATACGTTCGTGTACTACATCGCCATGTGGGTGCGGCGCGTCTTCGCGGAACGCGACCAGGCTGCTCTGGGATTTGCCCTGTCGCTGGTTCTTCAGATCGTCGTGAGCGTCTTGGCGTCGATCCTGATCAGTTGGTTCTCTCGCCGTCGCGAGTTCGGAGCGGACGCTTTTGCAGCCAAGGTGTATGGGAAAGAGTCAATGATCAATGCGCTCCGTGCCATCGATCGGTGGGTCACCCGTACTCAATTCCAATACTCGTCGCAAGACGCCCTGGCTACCATGAAAATCTCAGGGAAAACCGGCGGTTTCATGAGCCTGTTCTCAACGCATCCGCCGATCGAGGCCCGCATCGCGGCACTGGAACGACTCTAAGTCGATCGTTTCCAAAACGACAGGTGGGCGCGGTATTCATGAATGGCCGCGCCCAATGCCTCCCTCCCGCGCGTGATGTTCGCCTCCAAGGCGGCCTCAACGAGCGGATCATCAATCTCAACTTCGTAACGATCTTGAAAATTAGTTCTGACGGGTCCGACCGTGACCTCCCGAGGCATGAAAATTTCTTTCCACACCTCCTTTTCGATCAAGCAGACATCCCGAAATCGTTCGTAGAGCAAGGCCAGCTTCTCAGGATCTGTAATTTTAATACGGTTCTCCGTCTTCATTGTGTCCTCTTGCATCCACCGGCTACCCGCACATATCTCCTTCAATCCCGCCGTCATCGTTCTCCGTTCGTGCGGGTATTTCCAAACGGCTTGGACGGCTCCGCTTCAGCGATCGTAAAACGCATGGTCCCGACTTGATTCACGGCATGGAATGGTTGTTGCCCTAAGGGGGCGATGAAAATTTTAGCCAGATAATTGCCGACCACCCAAGCGTCCCCCGGGCGCTTCAATTCAAGAAAGCCGTATCGTTCATGACCGGGCACCTCAAGCACATCTCTCCCCCTCAGACTGGGACTCAACCGTCCCTCTGATTCCTCAAAAAACCACTGCACACCGAACTGCGCGGGGTCTTCTAAAGGCGCCACCTCAAAGACGATATAGACGGCTGGCGTGTCGGGTGAAAACACCGATCCCGGTTCAACCGGTTTGAGCCGAGGGTCCTGAGTATACCAGCCCTGTCGCCCGAACGTGTCCCATTCGACTTCATATCCTTTCGCCATCGTGATCCATGTAAAGAGAGACTGAGGGATTCCCTGTTGCTGCTCATCAAACGACGGACTCTGCGTGGAACCGATCTCCGTCGTTTCCTGTTCTTTTGGAGGAAGCAACTCCCTCGCGTCGACGCAGGACACGGGCCACACCGCCAGACCTGTCGATAGCCAGGCAGAAATGAAGGGAATGATGAAGGAGCTTACGCCAACGACTCTCATGGATTTATGCTAGCGAGGGGATCTCGCATGGTCAACAACAGGCCGTCATCGACCATGGAGGAAGCGACGAGCGTCATCCGCCGTCGAACGGGAGGATAAAACCGAAAAAAGATGAGGGCTCACGCGGAAGTCATTTCGACATTCTCCGATCTTCCAAACGCACCGGTCAGCGGGGCGGCTCAGTTTGGTTAAGCGTTCGATTCCGTTCTTCCTGTTTCAAGTTTTCAAACGCCTTGTCCGCGTGACCGCGAACCTGATCCGGCGTGACGGCTGACGGCGACGGCTTGGGTTGTTCGCCCGCGCAACCGACGAGCCCTGGCGAGAGAACAAGCAGGCCGACCATTCCAACGGCCAGGCCCTCGTGAAACCGTCTCCGGAGAGCTCCCGTCGCGTTCATGCTCATCCTCCTTCTTTTTCATCGGTTCAGCACGGGATCGTCCTATCGGCAACGAACTTTTTCAGCCACAAGAGTTCCGTGCAGCCATCATACCTCTGACTCCGCTGGAAACGCCATGATCTTCCCTCTTTTAGCTGGCTCGTTGACTCCCCGAACATGCAAGAGTATTCTTCACCATGAAGCTGGCCCCATCTTAATCAACAAGATCTCAGTTAACGAGGTTCTGATGTCGTTACGTGATCGCTTGGCCGAAGATCTGAAACTTGCCATGAAGTCGAAAGATCAGCTTCGGATGGATGTCATCCGTTTAATCAAAGCGGCCATTTTGAACAAAGAGCTGGAATTAAAAAAAGATCTGGACGACGCCGAGATGAGTCGGCTCATGACGACGCTCATCAAGCAGCGCCGCGACTCCGTCTCCCACTACGAACGGGCGGGTCGAATGGATTTGGTTGAGAAAGAACAAAAAGAAATCGCCATCATCGAGACGTATCTCCCACAGCCTCTGCCACTGGAAGAAATCGAACGTCTAATCGCCTCGGCGGTGGAAGAGACGGGAGCCCGGTCCCCCAAGGACATGGGAATCGTCATGAAGGCCGTCATGGCCCGTCTCGTAGGTCGGACCGTCGATGGGAAAATAATCAGCGATCTGGTTCGAGCCAAACTATCGACGTAGCCTCTGCTATACTTACTTACCTGACCTTAACGGTGAAACCCGTTCGCCCGTCGGCGGACGCTTCTTACGGCATCTCTAGTAAAGACGAGCGATGGCTATTCTCATTGTCGATGATTCCGCCGATCAGCAACTTCTCCTGAGATCCATCCTCATGAACGCCGGCCACTCGGACGTTGTAACGGCCGAATCGGCGCAGACGGCCTTTTCCATATTGTCCCTCGATGCCGGACAAGACCATTCGTCCATCGACTTGATCCTGATGGACATCCTCATGCCGGATCTCAACGGCATCGACGCGTGCAGGCTGATCAAACAGCGGGATCATCTTCGAGACATTCCGATCATCATGGTCACGGCTAAAAACGGACCGGACGACTTGAGCGAAGCGTTCTCGGCGGGAGCCATGGATTACATCTCCAAGCCCGTTAACAGCGTCGAGTTGCTGGCGCGCGTGACATCCGCCCTGACGCTCAAGCGAGAAATGGATTGCCGCAAAGCACGGGAGGCCGAGCTACGGCGCAGCAACGAGGAGCTGCAGCGGGCGCTCAAGGAAGTCAAAGTCCTCCGCGGCCTCATTCCCATTTGCGCGTCCTGCAAAAACATCCGTACCGACGATGGCTTGTGGACGCGCATCGAGGAATATCTGAGCGAACATACCGAGGTTCAATTCAGCCACGGCCTGTGCCAATCCTGTATCAAAAAGCTTTATCCTGGTGTTTGCCAGGACTAATTGCTAGGATTCGATCCATCTCGGCATGAGAGCGCATTTCGTATGAGTATCCTGATCGTTGACGACTCGCCGGATGAGCGCGAATTGCTCAAAACCATCCTCCTCTCCTCCGGATACGAGGACGTTGTCACGACCGATTCTGCCGCCGCTGCCTTCGAGTACCTGGGGCTTGACGGAAGCAAAGAGCCTCCCCATCAAGTGAATCTCATCTTGATGGACATCCTCATGCCTCACACTAGCGGAATTGAGGCCTGCCGCCGGATCAAAGCCGTCACGCGGTACCGCGACACCCCGGTCATCATGATCACCGCCAAAACCGACCCGGACGATCTCCAACAGGCTTTCGCCGCCGGAGCAATGGATTACATTGCCAAGCCGATCAACAGGATCGAGCTCCTGACGAGGGTGCGATCCGTCCTGCGCCTGGTCCATGAAATCGAACGGCGACGCTCGCGCGAGCAGGAACTGCTCGAAGTCATGCGCCAATTGCAGGAAGCCAACCAAATGCTCCTTCGCCTCTCTTGCTTAGACGGCTTGACGGGCATCACCAATCGTCGCCAATTCGACGATTTTCTGGACCAGGAATGGCGGCGGGCGGCGCGCGAGGCGACTCCGCTCTCCCTCATTATGTTCGATATCGATCAGTTCAAAATCTATAACGACACCAAAGGCCACATGGCCGGTGACGAGTGCCTCAAACGAGTCTCGGCCGCGATCTCCAATGTCGTGAACCGGCCTGGCGACCTCGTCGCCCGCTATGGAGGCGACGAGTTTGCCATCGTGTTACCGGGCACCTCCATTGAAGGTGCCGCGCAGGTGGCCGAGAATCTTCGCCGCCGGGTTGAATGTCTCGGCATCAAGCATGTCGACGGAGGATTGATTACCATCAGCGTCGGCTACGCCTGTCTGACCCCCACCAGGAACACCTCTCCCACTGATCTCATCAAAGCGGCCGATCAGGCCCTCTATCAAGCCAAACAAGAAGGGCGTAATCGGATCAGGCCGGCCGGCACCCTTTCACTCGTACGGAATTCCCACGAGAATTAGACTCATACACTACACGTTTCACGGCTCACCTCACATTTTCTTGCAGTAGAATCTCGTCGACTTCTTGTGTAGAATGCCTTCGCGAACTTGAGCGCGCCACCTCCCCGTTCTCCTAACCCAGGTTCCACGTTGCGCAATGAGGCGCAGCCAACCCTGCCGGTTTTGGGGCGCTCAGTTCGCATCAGTGACACACGTGGGGGGCTAGCTCAGCTGGGAGAGCACTACGTTCGCAACGTAGGGGTCGCGGGTTCGACTCCCGTGCCCTCCACCAATCCTTGCTCATTAGGCCGAGCCTCATCGGATCCCTGTCGTTGGACATCGGGCACCTGACCTCGTTCGGCATCGCAGACAACCAACCGGCAGATAAAAACCGATTTGATCGAGCTGAACATTGAAGAGCGCGTCGCGTTGGGCGGCGCTCTGGTCCGGAGTGCTCGTTGAGTGTCTCTAACAATCGTGATCTCCTCCGTCATGAGACCATCGCATCGATGGACGCGGTTATCAATTTCGCGCTTCCATCCGGTCTCCCGCTCGCCGTCAGATCCAATCCGTCATACATCACGTCGTCCAAGGTGTGATGGTGAGACCTTTTCATCTCGTGCCTTCTTCCACAATCTCGATTTCGTCCGTCATCGGACCGTCGAGGCAAGAGACACGGTCGTCGAGCTCCCATTCCGACGCGGACACGCCTGCCCTCGGCTCTGTACGCTTCGCGGCGTCTTGTTTGACGACGCTCACATTGCGTTCGCTCTGGTGTGACAGGCCGGCTAGGGTGAGAGTGCTGCTGCCGACAACCCCGATAAGTGGTGTCGCAGGGGCGCCGCGTCAAACGAGGTGGAGCGTCGCGTGCAAAGGGTAGTGCAAGAAGGCCTTGAGGAAGACCTTACGCACCCGAAGCTGACTTGCCGGACTGCGAAGAGCAGCCTCCGTGCCGACGGCACGCTGAACTCGATCTGCTCTGCGAAGCTCTCCGTAATACGCCGCTTACGCCACGCTTAAGACCGGCCGGAGCTTTCATCTCCTCTTCCAGCGGGCGGTGCATACCAATAGTGCATGGCTCGCGCGTGTCATCGCCGCCGAGCAAGCTTTCGACAAGGTCTGCCAATTGATCCCAGCCCCGGAGACTGACATAACCGACACAGAACGAGCACGGCTCGGCACCGAACAGGACCTTACTGAAGCCGTCCATGAGTTTCGACTCGATCGTGTCGAAACTCTGCAGCACGCCCGTTCACTCTCCAGTGGAGTTGACCGACCAGACTTCCCCTGCTGGACCGATGTCCGGCAACTACTCAGTCTTGGCAAGGGTTTTTGCACTTCGACCACAACCAGGCAAGAAATGCCCTACTGAACTGGCGCGAGGAAGGCTCTACGGTTTGTCTTCCATCTCTTTTTGGTTGTCTTTTCGCTCGCGATCCGAGGCGGACGAAGAGGAGCGGTCTTGGTTCTCACTCCGCTCACCGAAGAGCATCGCCGCCACAAGCAACTGGATGCCGACCAATAGCAGGAACAAGGCGCCAACGTCATAGCCGATCTGTTCCGTGAGATAGAACCGTCTTGTGGCAAGACCAATCGCCAACATCGAGAGGCCAAGCAGAACGATTCTCATGGCCGGCGCCTTACCTGTCTCCGTTTTGTCTGAACGCTATCTTTACATCTTCGCTACGCCGCGCTACCGATGATCGTCCACTTCATGTCACTGGAATGGGCGCGATCCGTTTCCACTTTTGCACCATTTTGAATGCCCCTCAACTGTGCGCTGAGGCATAGCAACTGAGAACCGAACACTTGAACCGTGCCGTCACGTACCGTTCTTCACTTCATTATCCCTCGAACCGGAAACCCGTTGAGCCGACAAACAGAATTCGAGTCAGGGAGCCGGCTCGCCCACCGCGGACGGAGAATCAGGTATCGGTGTCATGGTTGCCGACCGTGCCTCGCCCTTAAACGGCAGTTCTAGCAATGCATAGGGATTGACGCGCGCGCCGTTGAGCTTGACGCCCCAATGGAGATGAGGACCGGTCGCACGGCCGGTTGCGCCCACCTTGCCGATGACCTGTCCAGTCCGCACAGTGTCGCCTTCCTTGACCAGGATTTCCGAGAGATGAAAATACATGGAATAGAATCCGAGCCCGTGATCCACATAGACGCCTTTGCCGGAGAAAATATGATCGACCGTCAGCCGTACGACGCCGTCGTTCGTCACCACCACCTCGGTGCCGACGGGGGCTCCAATATCCTCGCCGTTATGAGGGCTACGGGCTTGACCATTCATGATTCTGACGCTACCGAAAATCCCGGTTCTTCTGCCACTGACCGGCTCCACGAAATCCGGTTGCCACAATCTGACCGGGGAGTCGTTCGCCAGCGCCGTTTTGACCTGCTCTTGCTCCGCTTTCCAGCGCTGCATGCTCCGCTCGTCAAGATCGACCTTGTCTTTGGGTAAGGTCAGTCGCTCGACGCGGAACTTCTCTTTCAGCACTTCCACGTGATAGGTGAGCCGCCGACCGCGCCCCCCCTGCTCAATCTCGATCGCGAGTTCGTGGATCCCCGGTTGATCCTCCATGTCGATGCCGAGCAACCCTACAAATTCTTTCTGCCCATCCGGTCCGATTTCGCGAAAGAATCTGACGGTTCTGCCCATGAACGTTCCCCGAGCCTCGAGCGACGTCTCGTCCGCTGGAACCTTCACGACGAGAATCTGGCCCTGTTTACCCTTGTACCGTCCTCCATCGTCCGCGAACGTCGAAGACGCTCCCGATGCAGAACGATCGACTGCCAGATTGCCGATGATAAGGATAGCAATGGCCAGCATCCCTTTCCACAGAAAGAACCGCGGTCCGACAGACATCTTGACCGGCCGACTCATCGGTGAAACCGCCCTCCCGGCATCTGCGACAGTAATTCCTCGACTCGCCGATTCACGGCGCTGAATGGATCCATGCACAGAATCGTTTCCTCCCAGTAGCCGTTCAATTTCAAATAGGTCCAATCGACCGTGTAGGAACGGTTCTTCGCCCTTGCGAACCGAATGAAATCTCCTCGCACCTTGGCTCTGGTCGTCTGCGGGGGCGTGGACATGGCCCGTTGCACAGCGTCTTCTTGAACGATCCGCTCGATCAACCCTCGCGATTCCAACAAGTAGTACAGCCCTCTTGTGCGCTTCACATCGTGGAATTGCAGATCCAACAGGAAGACACGGGGATCGTCCCATCCGCATTGCTTCTTGTCCACATATGATTGAATCAGATGCTTCTTAGTCACCCAGTCGATTTGATGCGCTAACTGCATGGGATCTTCTTCCAACTGACTCAGCACCGTCTCCCACTTGGCATACACGTCATCGAGCACGGCG
>JANDJL010000002.1 GCA_024330965.1 Nitrospira sp.
CGCGCCCAAAATGAAAAGAAGTTCGGCCAATGGACCGAACTGCCGGATGGCGGGCGGCGTTATTGGCTGGAGGTCACCGGCCGGCTCGGCTGGTGCGCCCGCTACGTCAAGGAGGTGGATGCCAACGAAACCACGGTTCGCTTCTGGCAGGAGATTTATGACGACCATGGCCAGTTGGTCGAGATTCATGAGAAGTTCCCGGTGGATAAGGGCCATCAGAAAGTATAGGATACAACCATGACCATCACCAAACAGACGGTTGCCGAGAAGCTGGCCGCCTACCTGCGCCACGAGCTGACGCTGGCGCAGTTGGTGGATTGGGCCGAGCAGGCGCTGATGGAAGGCGAATTTGCCGAGGCCGATATGGACGCCGTGCGGCAAGTCCTTGCGCGGCTGGGGTTGGCAGACGTGCGCGCGTTTGGGCTGACGTGGGAAGATTGCGTGGAGCTTCTTCAGCGTTTGGGCTACCGTGCGCGTGTGGAAGTGTTTGCCTGACCCGAACGCCGGTTTGTTCACCCTGGCCCGAGCACTCAGCGACGTGGCGGCCGCTGTTTCAGCCCGCCCATCGAACATCGGGCGACATGGTGTTTGACGTGTTGGGGCTGACGGCGGGCGAGCGCGAGGCGGTCTACGAGGTGGTGATTTCGCTGGTCCGCGCCCGCCTCGAAAAAGCCAGAAGCGTGTGAGGCAGCAAGCAGAAAGAAAACAGCTATGAGCGAACGAATCGAACACCTGGTCGAACGAATCAGTACCGATTTGCAGATTTTTGGATAAGAAAATAGTCGGGAGTCGTTTCAACGACAAACTCATCTCCGGCGAGCTGCTCCTGCCGCGCTGCGTGAACGCGCGGCGCAGGCAGGGGTGAAGGATGCGGAAGGGTTAGTGGAGAGGAGTTGCGCATGAAGCGCGAGGCGACGCTCCTTTCCTTTTCCTGAGCATCGAACTGTTCGGCACGTCCGTGAATCATCCATCTCGTGGTTGATATTCATCCACCAGATGGCTACACTGCCCCCATGCTTCCCCGCCACGCCGCCGACCGCCTGCGCACGGCCCTCGCCGACCGGCCGGTCGTGCTGCTGCACGGCGCGCGGCAAGCGGGCAAGACCACGCTGGTGCGCGCCATAGCGGAGGAGCGTGGCGCGCGGTACGTGACGCTCGATGACCTGACGATGCTGGCCGCAGCGCGCGACGATGCGGCCGGCTTCCTTGCGGGCTTCGCCGAGCCGCTGGTGCTGGACGAGGTGCAGCGCGCGCCCGAGCTGCTGCTTGCCATCAAGGCGGCCGTGGATCGCAAACGCACGCCGGGTCGCTTCCTGCTCACCGGTTCGGCGAATGTCTTGCTCCTGCCGAGGCTGGCGGAGTCGCTTGCCGGACGCATGGAGATCGTGAATCTGTGGCCCTTCTCGCAGGGCGAGATCGAGGGCGCCGTCGAAGGGTTCATCGATGCGGTGTTCACCGATGCGCCGCCGGTGCCGGGCCGTTCCTCGTCATCGGTGCGCCTCACAGACCGTATCCTGCGCGGCGGCTATCCGGAGGCGTTCTCGATCGAATCGGCCGAGCGGCGGCGCGCCTGGTTCGATAGCTACGTGACGACGATCCTCCAGCGGGACGTGCGCGACCTCTCCCGCATCGAGGGGCTGACCGAGCTGCCGCGCCTGCTTTCTCTGCTGGCGTCACGACCGATGGCGCAGCTCAACTTCGCGGACTTGTCGCGTGGCACCGGTTTGCCGCAGACCACGCTGAAGCGCTACTTCGCGCTGCTCGAAACGGTGTTCCTCGTCCGACTGCTGCCTCCCTGGTACGCCAACATCGGCAAGCGGCTGGTCAAGACACCGAAGGTTCTGCTCACGGATACGGGTCTCGCTGCGCACCTGATGGGCATCGACAGGGGGCGCGTAGCAGAGGACCGCGGCCTGTTGGGAGGGCTGACCGAGAACTTTGTCGCGATGGAGCTCGTCAAGCAGGCGGGATGGAGTATGGACCCACCAACGCTGTACCACTTCCGGACGCACGAGGGCGACGAGGTGGACTTCGTGCTGGAACGGCGCGGCGGGATGCTGGTGGGCATCGAGGTCAAGAGCGCGGCGACGGTCACGGCAGCGGACTTCAAGGGGCTGCGCACGCTGGCCGAGTTAGCAAGCCGGCGTTTTCACCGCGGCATCGTGCTGTACACCGGTGCCGAGATTGTGCCGTTTGGAGCCACACTTTTCGCCATGCCCGTGGAGGCATTGTGGTGCTGGGGCACGCAACCGGGAGTGAGGAAGAAGGTCAAGCCGTGAGCGCCTTCACCGAATCAGACGTCGAATCTGCCGCCTTGGCCTGGCTGAGGGCGCTGGGCTGGATGGTCGCGCACGGGCCGGATATATCGCCTGGCGGCGATGCCCTCACCCTGGCCCTCTCCCAGCGGGAGAGGAAACGTTATGGCGAGGTCCTGTTAGCTATGCGCCTGCGCGATGCGCTGCTGCCCAAACTCATCTCCGGCGAGCTGCGCCTGCCTGCCGCGCTGCGTGAACGCGCGGCGCAGGCAGGGGTGAAGGATGCGGAAGGGTTTTTCAATCGTAGGGGCGAAGCGTGATTCGCCCAGAATCGTACAGCCGACCGGCCGGTCTCCCCAACCGCCGCAGCCTCAGGCTCAAGGGGTATGATTATTCCCGGCCCGGGGCGTATTTCGTCACCATCGTCACCCAAAATCGCGCCTGCCTGTTTGGCGAAGTGGTGGACGGGGCAATGCGGTTGAATGAAATAGGGAAGATCGTCCGGCAATGTTGGTTGGACATCCCGGCACATTTTGCTCATACCGAATTGGACGAATTTGTGGTCATGCCCAACCACGTGCATGGAATCATCGTCATTATCGACGGTAGGGGCACGGCATGCCGTGCCCCTACGGAACAATTTGGTCGCCCGGTCACCGGATCAATTCCAACTGTTATCCGTTCATTCAAATCCGCCGTCACCACACACATCACCCAACAACGCGGCACACCCGGCGCGCCCGTCTGGCAACGCAATTATTACGAACATATTATCCGCAACGAGGGTGAATTACACGGCATTCGGGAATACATCACCAACAACCCGCTCCAATGGGCGATGGATCGGGAACACCCGGACAACATACGGGCGCACGGCCGTGCGCCCCTACAAAAAAAGGATGATTCATGGCGCACCTGACCGAATCCACCGTCGAAGATGCCGCCCTTGCCTGGCTGCAAGGCATCGGCTGGCGGATTGCGCACGGGCCGGATATCGCGCCGGACATGTCCGGCGAACTGCTGCCCGATGGGAGATCAAGGCGTCTCCAGGGGCGCCAGCTCCGGATGTGTTTGCTCGCTCAGGACAATGTCGTGGGGGGCGGTTCGCAGATGCCGTCGGCAAGGACTTGCAGCGTTATGCCGTAGTCGCGGAAGGAGCTGACGCTCTGCAAGGGGATTGCGACATATCTGGTCAATGGTGGAGGCGCCGGGAGTTGAACCCGGGTCCGAAGATCGTCAGTGCACTGGATCTACATGTGTAGCCGATTGTTTGGGATTCGCCACCGCCCACGCCCACCGGCAGGCTTAGAACGGTCGCTAGCCCAGTATTGTCTCATCCTCGGTCGCTGAGCACCGGCCTCGGACCAGCCCGCTGCGTCGCGCCGTTTCACCCCCGCGGGCCTCAGATGAAACGACGTCACGGCTTTCTTAAGCCGCGAGTGCCAGTTCTTGATTGGCAGTTGCTTGTTTCCCGGAGGTTTAACGAGTCCCCGAGAACTCGACATGCACCAGTGACCTCAGTATCCCCGTCGAAACCGGTCGCCCCCTTTCCTGATAAGCATGGGCACTTGCTTGTTCGTTCTCTCCGCTAGACACGTCACGATTCTCGTGGGCGTGCAAGTGATGATAACTATGATACCGTATCAGTCAAGCTCCTGCCACTGCCAACCAGCCTTTCACGCACTCTTGAACCGGCTCACCTTCGCGAACACAATGGCCGCAAGGGGAAGCACCAATCCCAGCAGCAGTTGGGTAATCAGGAGATGGCCAAGCTGGCTATAGTCGGCCGGCACTTGCACGGCCCCGGTCGCAAGATCTCTGACTTGGCGGGTCACGACGAAGAGTTCGTTGAGATACTTGGTGCCGAGTTGGCTCAAGGAAAGGGCAAGGTTGGTAAAGGAGGCCATAACGGCAAAGAAGGTCGCTTTCAGATTGGCCGGCGCCGAGTTGGCAATCCAGGTCAACATGGGAATCATCGAGATTTGGCCCAGCGGCGACTCCAGCGCCGTGTCGATGAGGGCGATGAATCGCGCATCCACGATCCCGCCGGTCATGCGCGCGGTCCATTCGTGCAGGCCGTAGAACATGCTGACGATCGGAAGGCTTAAGACCGATCCGACGACCGTCAAAAATCCCACGACGTAGGCAATCGACCGTTCGGCCATGAACCGCCGAAACACAAACATCCCGGCCAGCGCCAACGTGTTGCCGATCAACGACAGTACAGAGAGAAACTGCTGGTCGAACCCCAGGTGATCGATCATCCACCAGGTGGTTCCAGGACCTGTTCCCGGGATCGCACGAAACACGAAGATGACCACGGCCGTTCCCACCAATGTTTGCCTTTTTTCCGGTTCTAACTCCTTGACCAATCGCCCCATCAGAAACAGCACAATCCCCATCGAGCCGGCAAAGACGACCTCTTCGCGATATGAAAGGTTGCTCATGCCGACCGTGACGGTGAACCAGACAAACAGCAGGCTCCCCCCCAAGATCCACCAGTTGGGCTTCGTTTCGTCTGGCATCTCTTCCCGCCCACTGACCATCCACGCTGCCTGCTCGACCGAAAATCCCCTCCGGATCAGTTGCCGGCAGTGACGCCATCGGACCACCCAGGCCACCCAGAGCCCCAGCACAGAAATAAATGGAATGATCAGCGCCAGCAGATAGACCCGCTGATAAATCTTGACAAGCTCTTCCTGGGGCGCGCCTTCCGTGCCATTGAAGATGAAGACATTGACCAGCGCCACAAGGATGCCGCCTCCCACAATCGCCACACGTCCCAGCGTCTGCATAGTCGTGTGCATGAGTTTGCGCTCTTCGTCGGTGAACCGTTCCCCCCGCTCGTTGACCACCGGAACAGCTTCCACCGTCATAGCGTCCGCCACGGCGTCTTGGATGACATAGCCGACCGGTGCAAGCAACGCGCTGATCACGAACCATACCTCCGCCGGCAAGATCGCGGTCATCACGTCTCGCTGGCCGATCAACGCCGCCATAATGCTCAAACTGATCGCGAGGAGGCAGGCGCCCACGCCGACCAACCAGCCCTTCCATCGCCACAGGAGATCGACCGTGTGCCCGATCGGCATTTTGAGCGCCCAGGGAATCCCGGCCCAAAAGCCAAGGGCCGCCAGAAACGAGGCGGAGAGGCCAAGGTAGTCCTTCACGAAAAAGGTGCCAACGATACCGGTAAGGCCGGAAATCCCGTAGGCCAAGTACACCATCAGCGGCGGGAGATACGAGAGCCGCATCTCCCGGCCAAGTGAGAGGATATTGCGATCAATCCATTGAAAGAGGCCGGTGCTCACCGAGCGGCGTCACTTTCTCAACGGTTTAGGGGAGGAACGGGCATCGTCGAATCACATGACGACGCCGCCGCCGACTTGAATCGTCTGCCCCGTGAGCCAGCGGGCCTGGTCGCTCACGAGAAAGGCCACCACGTCGGCAATGTCTTGCGGAAGGCCAAGCCGTTTGAGCGGCGAAAGGTCCATGCCCATCTGCCGGTAGGATTCGGTCATCATCCCTGTTTCCGTAAAACCGGGCGAGACGGTATTGACCGTGATCCCACGCGAGGCCAGCTCGTGGGCCAGCCCCTTGGTGTATTGTTCCAGGGCTGCCTTGCTGCCGAGATAGGCCGTCGCCCCCGGAAAACTCATACGGGTGGCGCAGGTTGAAATGTTCACGATGCGCCCTCCGTCTTTCAGGACCTGGGCCGCCTCCTGCATGGCGAAGTACGGACCTTTGGCATGGAGCGCCATGAGCAAATCAAAATCGTCCTCTGTGGTTTCGGCCATCGGCTTCGGCATGAATCTCCCCGCATTGTTGACCAGAATATCCAAGCGGCCGAACTGCGCGACCGTCTCTCGGACAAGCCGCCGCGCTTCGGACACGCGACTCATATCCGCTTGAACGGCCAAGGCCTTGCCTCCGTTGGCTTGGATGCCGATCACCACCTGCTGCGCCTTCTCTGGACTTTTGGAATGGTTGACGACGACAAGGGCCCCGTCTTGGGCGAACCGTTCCGCAATCGCTCGTCCGATACCGCTCGAAGCCCCTGTCACGATCGCCACTTTGCCGCTGAGAAACGCCATCTGCTCGTTCCTTTCTGTTATACGCCCGCCCGCTTGAATCCTTGTCTCTCCATGACATCAGGCCTTCTTACGTGGATCCGCCGTCGCGTTCCGATCCTGTTTCGCTCGATCAACGGCGCGCCAGAGATACCACGCTGCAACCGTCCGGTACGGTTTCCATCGTTCGCCATGTTGCCTCACGCGATTTGGAGCCGGCATCTTTCGGAGGTCGTAGGCAATACGGAACCCGTTTCGCACACCGAAGTCGGTGACCGGCAAAATATCGGGGCGGCCAAGGTGAAAAATCAAGAACATCTCGACCGTCCACTGGCCGATCCCTCGCACCACCGTCAGCCGTTCGATCACCGATTGGTCGTCCATCCGGGCGAGGACCTGCTTTGCGGGCACCGTCCCATCCAACGTCTTCTCGGCCAAATCCCGCAAGGCCGCAATCTTCGCTCTTGAAAGACCTGTCGCTCTGAGCTGCCCCTCCGGTATCGCCAGAAGCTGTTCTGGGCTGGGGAACCTCTGCCCCGGCCACAGGGCGATCAATCGCCGGAGGATGCTCTCCGCCGCCTGCGCATGAAGTTGTTGGTAGGCGATCGCGCGGACCAGCGATTCAAACAGCGGCCGACGGGGTTGGGGTGTCAGCGTGCAGGGGCCGACGTCGCGGATCAATCGACCCATCACGGAATCGACACGCGCCAGGTGCTCTTCAGCCGAGCGGTGCTCTCCCATTGCGTCACGCCAGCAACGAGGAAGGCGTTCCCCATTCTCCCGAAAAGACGAATGATGATGCCGAATGCCGGCTGCGAGGAGCGACTTCGCGTTCGTGAAACGTGCCGGACAGGAGACTCGGATCACCGGGATACCCGATGGCAATCATGGCGACCGGCTCATACTCGGCCGGGATCTTCAGATCCGCGCGCGCTTTGTCTTTATCGAATCCGGCCATCTGATGTACGACCAGCTCCAACGCCGTCGCCTGAATCGCCAGATTCTGCACCGCCATACCGGTGTCGTGCATTGCATGTCGGTTCGGCGCGCCGGTTTTCCCGAAATAGAGCCTCGCCACGGACAGAGTCAGGACGGGAGCACGAAACGCCCAAGCCCTATTCCCTTCCACCAGACAGGCAAATAGACGATTCCATTGTGTTTCATCGGCCTTGCTTGCCACAATGAACCGCCACGGCTGTTCATTATTTGACGACGGCGCCCAGCGGGCCGCTTCGAACAGGCTCTGTAACTTTTCCGTTTCAACCGGTCGCTCGGCAAAGGCGCGAGGACTCCACCGACGAGCCAGCAATTCATGTATCGGATAGTTCGTCGGCGCAGGTTTTTCCATATCGGATCCTATCCTTCTTTGATCCCACTATCCTTTGCCTCTCCCGACTCCGGGGACCATCCTCCACCCAACGCCTTGTACAATTGCACGATCGACGCCAGATGCAACCGTTTGGTGGCAATCAGCCCGAGTTCGGCTTCGAAGAGATTGCGCCTCGCGACGAGGACATCTAGATAATTGGCCAATCCTCCCTTGTATCGCAACTCGGCCAGCCTCAACGATGATTGCAACGCCGCCACTTGCTGTTGCTGTGCTTCGTTCTGCGCCCGAGCCGTACTGACCGCCGCCAGTGAATCCTCCACTTCTCGAAAGGCCGTCAGCACCGCCTGTTCGTATTGTGCCACGGCCTGCCTGGCCTGAGCCTCGACAGCCTCTTGCTGAAACCCCAGAATAGGTGCGCTGAGTAATGGCCCGGCGATCCCCGCGCCGGCCACGCCGAAGAAAGCGGGATCGCTAAACAGAAGCGACAGTTCAGGATGCGCCACCCCCAACAGTCCTGTCAGCGTGATTTTGGGAAACCGTTCCGCCATGGCGACGCCAATACGAGCAGTCGCCGCGACCAACTGTTGTTCAGCGGCCAGCAGATCGGGACGCCGCTGTAACAACTCGGACGGCAAGCCGGCGGGAACCACTGGGGGAACAAGCTGATCCCGCAATCCTTTTCCGCGCGGGATCACGAACGGCTTACGTCCCACCAACACACTCAGGTGATTTTCCACCTGCGCCACCTGCCGTTCCAATTCGGCGATGCGCGCTTCGGCGTTGGCACGCTCGGACTCGAATTGATCCACTTCCAACCGTGAGCTCAACCCCTGGTTGAGGCGCGCCCTCGCGATACGGACCGACTCTTCCCACGACTGCAAGGTCCGCTTCGCGATGTCGAGTTGCGCGTCGAACTGAAGCAGCGTGAAGTAGGCCTCGCCCACGGCGCTGACAAGCTGGATCGCTACGGCACGGCGATTCTCTTCCTTGGCAAGCAGATCGGCTCGAGCCGCTTCGTTGGATCGCCTGACTCGCCCCCACAGATCGACCTCCCACGCCAGATTGCCCAACAGATAATAATTGAACGGGCTGGCGAAGCCGGGAAACAGGAAGTTCGCCTTGCGGCCTGCCGGCAGACTGGCCGCGGCCGTCACGCCCGGCATAAAGTCCGATCGAGCGATCAACGCTCGGGCTCGAAACTCATCGACGGCGGCGATGGCCCGCTGGAGGTCCCTGTTTTCCGCCAACGCCATTCGAATCAGAGCCTGCAACTGCTCATCTTGCAACAGATCCCACCAGGCCACATTGGCCAATGACGACAGATCCGCCGATCCCTCTGCCATGCGGAAACGATCGTCCCCTTCGAGTTTGGGCCGTGAATGGGTCGGCCCCAGTGAGCAGGACACAAGCGCCAACAAGAGTACACTGGTCAGGATCATCCGCACGGCTACGATGTCCGTTCCGCTGACAATGACGGCGCCGAGTGAGGACGCCGTCCGCTCAGCTTCTTGAGCAAGACGTAAAACAACGGCACGAAGAAAATCGCCAAGAACGTGGCGGCCAACATTCCCCCTAACACACCGGTCCCGATCGATTGGCGGCTGGCCGCGCCGGCGCCCTTCGCAATCACCAGCGGGAACATCCCGAAGATAAACGCCATTGAGGTCATGATGATCGGCCGGAACCGGAGACGGGCACCCTCGATCGCCGCTTCAATCAAAGGACGGCCTGCTTCATACCTCGTATTGGCAAATTCAACGATCAAAATCGCGTTTTTCGCCGAGAGGCCAATCAGTGTCACGAGCCCGATCTGGAAATAGAGATCGTTCTCGAATCCTCGAAGCCACACCGCCGTCAGCGCGCCGAAGACGGCGAAAGGCACCGCCAAAATCACCGCGAATGGCACGACCCAACTCTCGAACTGCGCGGCCAACACCAAGAAGACCATCAACAGACCGATCGCGAACACCTGCCCCGACTGCCCGCCGGCCCTCCGCTCCTGGAAAGAGATATTGCTCCAATCGATGGCATAGCCCTGCGGGATCAACACTTCTTTCGCAACCCGCTCTAACGCATCAAGCGCCTGACCGGAGCTATAGCCCGGTGCGGCGCTGCCCAGCACCAAGGCGGTATTGTAGCCGTTGAAGTGGTTGACCGGGTCCGGCCCGCTCTGAAATTCGGTCGTGACGACCGTATCGAGCGGAACCATGTACGCGCCGCGCGCATTGCGCGCCCGCACATAGATCTTCGACAAGTCCTGAGGCGTTGACCGGTATTCTTCATCCGCTTCCGTCTGAACGTGATAGACGCGACCGAATTTGACGAAATCGTTGATGTAGAACGTGCCGAAGTACGCTTGCAGCGTGTCAAAAATATCGGAAATGGGGATGCCCAAGGCCTTCGCCCGCTCGCGGTTCACATGGGCGAACAGCCGCGGGGACGACACCCGAAAATTGGTTCCGATTCGTCCGATCGCCGGCTCTTTCTGCGCCCGCTCCACAAACTGTTGCGCCACAGCGGCGAATTGCTTGAAGTCGCCCCCGGTCGGGTCCTGCAATTGAGCCGAGAACCCCCCGACCACCCCCACGCCGCGAATCGGGGGCGGATTGAAGGCCAGGAGCAACGCTTCAGGAATCTTCGCGAACTCGCCATAGGCCGCCCCCACGAGGGCCTTGGCGTGATACTGGGGCTCAGGCCGTTCATCCCACAACACCAGCGGCACGAACATCGTGGCCGCGTTGGGCCCCCTCGTGCCAAACACGAAATTCTGGCCCGACAGGGCGTCCGTCGAATGAACGACCGGAATCGACTGAAAGAACCGTTCAACCCGTTCAAGCACTGCATCGGTACGTTGTCTGGACGCACCGTCCGGCAGTTGCGCCACCACGATAAAGTAGCCCTGATCCTCCTCCGGCAAGAAACTTTGCGGGAGTCGCTGAAAGAGTCCGACGGACAAGGCCACAAGCCCGCTGAACGTCAACATCACCAACACCGGCCTCGCGACCAGCTTGCCCACCGACCAAGTGTATCCCTGTTGTGCCCGGCCAAAGACGCGGTTGAAGAAGCGCCAAAACCAACTCCGCTCTCCGGGGTGGTGAGTCAGCACCACCGCACACAGGGCCGGGCTCAACGTCAAGGCCACGAACCCCGAAACCGTCACTGAGGTAGCGATCGTCGCGGCGAATTCCTTGTACAGCGCCCCCGTCACCCCGCCGATGAATCCGACGGGCACGAAGACGGAAACGAGCACCAGCACGATGGCGATGATCGGCGTGGTCACTTCGGTCATGGCCCGTTTGGCCGCTTCTTTGGGCGAGAGCCGATCTTCCCGCATGTGGCGCTCGACGTTTTCGACGACGACGATCGCGTCATCGACGACGATCCCGATGGCCAAGACCATGCCGAACAACGTAATGGTATTGATGGAAAAGCCCAGAGCCGCCAATCCGATGAAGGTCCCGATCAACGACACCGGAACAGCCAGAATGGGGATGATCGTGGCGCGCCAGCTCTGGAGAAACAGATACACGACGAGGACAACAAGCATCATCGCCTCGCCCAGCGTCTTGACCACTTCTTTGATGGAAATCTCGATAAATCTGGTCGTGTCGTAGGGCACGTCGTAGGACATGCCGGGAGGAAAATGTGTCGCCAGCTCCTCCATCCGCTCGCGCATACGGCGCACGGTATCGAGGGCGTTTGCCCCCGGCGCAAGGAACGTCAGGATGAACGTGGTGGGTTTGCTGTTCCAGCGTCCCGCAAGCGAGTAGGATTGCGCCCCCAATTCGACTCGCGCCACGTCCTTAAGCCGGACAAGCGAGCCGTCCGGCAACGCCCGCACGATCAGTTCCTCGAATTCTTTGACGTCCGTGAGGCGCCCCTTGGTGATGATGGGAATCGTCAGTTCCGTTCCCTTCGGCGCCGGCTCGCGCCCGATCGTTCCCGCCGGATAGTCCCGATTTTGTTCACGGATCGTGTTGATGATATCGCTCGGCGTGAGATCAAGCCGCGCCATGAGGATCGGATTCAAGATGATCCGCATGCTGTAGTGCTGCTGGCCGAACACCAGCGCGTCGCCGACCCCCTTGACCCGTTTCAAATCATCGACGAGTCGCAGCGTGGCATAGTTGGAAAGATACACGGCGTCGTGCGTCGGATCGGTGGATTTCAGCGCGATGACGATCACCAGATCCGGCGACAGTTTTTTGACCGAGATGCCCTGCCGGACCACCTCGGGTGGAAGCTGCGGCTCAGCCAGTTTCTGCCGATTCTGCGTCTGCACCTGCGCCATGTCGGGATCCGTCCCGATCTCGAACGTGAGCTTGATCGAGACGTGCCCGTCGTTGCTGCTGGTCGATTCGAAATACAACAAATTGTCGACGCCGGGGAGCATAACTTCGATCGGTCGCGCCACCGCTTCGGCCGCGACCTCGGCGCTCGCCCCCGGATAGTCGGCGTCGATCTGCACCACCGGCGGCGTGATTTCCGGAAACTGCGCGACCGGCAGAAACCGCATGGCCAGGAGCCCCATCACTACGATCACGATGGAGACCACCGAGGCCGTAATCGGTCGATCAATGAACTTGTGCGAAATCACGGATTATCCCTGTCCGGAGGCGGGAAGAGGCGTTTCGCTTGGTTGCGAACCCATGGGCGCGGCAGGCACAGCCTTGACCGGTACACCCGGTGCAATCTTCATCAGCCCATTCACCACGACACGATCACCGGCTTTCAACCCCTGATCAATCAGCCACTGCGTCCCTTTCCAATCGGACGCCACGACAGGACGCATTTCGATCTTTTCTTCGCTGTTCACGACGAACACGAACTGGCCAGCCGGGCTGTGCACCACCGCCCGCTGTGGAATGAGGACCGCCTCACTCTTGACATCCCCCTTGAAACGAACCTTGACGAACTGCCCCGGCAACAAAGTCCGGTGGGGATTAGGGAACGTCATCCGAACCTGTCGCGCCCCTGTCTCCGTGCGCAGGCCCGGTTCCAACAGATCCAACACCCCTTCCTCTGGATAGACCGTGTCGTCCATCAAGGTCAGAACCCCGCGCAATTTGTACACGCCGGGATGTTGAATGCGCTTGGCCTCGATGTCGCGTTTTCGTTTGAGGATGAAGGTCTCCGGCACACTGACGACGACGTACATCGGATCAACCTGGTGAATGACGGTCAACAGATCGGTTTGCGCCGAAACCAGCCGGCCCTCGTAAAAGCGGCTCCGCTCGATCAGCCCATCGATCGGCGCCGTAATGAGTGTGTTGTCCAAATCGAATTGCGCCTTGATGAGTTCGGCTTGTGCGGCCTGAAGCTGGGCCCTGGCGGCAAGTTCCTGTGCCACCGCGTCATCGACATCCTTTTGGCTCACAGCCTGCTCTGCCAGCAAGGGTTTGACGCGAGCCAGATCCTGTGTCGCTTGGACCAATCGCGCTTCTGCTTGCGCGATCTTGGCCTTGGCGGCGGCCGCCGCCGCTTGAAACGGGATTGGATCGATTTGATAGAGCCGGTCGCCCTTTTTCACGTCGCGGCCCTCTCGATAGAGCACCGCTTTCAGAATACCGGTCACCTGTGATCGGATTTCGACCGGCCGTGATGCCTCCGCCTGCCCGATAAACTCCGGCTCATCGGGAATCGGTTGCGTCGTCACCGTGATAATTTCGACCTGCGGAATGTCCTGCGCCGGCATCGAGCCGGCTTCCTGCTTGCAACCAGCCGCAAACGCCAGCAGGCTCCCGACCAGAACGACAATAACGGATGCGGACGGTCTGTGCATGGGTATGACTCGTTCCATTTGCCGACAGACAGCAACTCGCCAGTTTACTCCTTTGGGTTCTCCGTTCTCTACTGGACAACCCGCAAGAGGATGATCCCGCTGATTGTCACCCTTTGAACTGATAACCGGCCTTTTCAACGGCGCGTCGCACGGCATTGATGACCGCTTCGGCATCGGAGTGAGGCATGACGGTCACGTCCGGAGCCGCTCGCAATTGCGCGAGGATCTGCTCGCCCTCGTCTCTGGCTAATTCATCGCTGGCGGCATAGAGCCCCTCGGGCCCCTCTTCAAGCCCGTTATGTTGCTCCAGAATCGCGCGGAGTGTTGCGATCACGGCGGACGTTGGTGACGGCATCAACAGTGAAGCAATGGCGCCATGATCGAGCCGGAGCTTGGAGGCCATGGACCACGGACTGCCGCCCCGCCATCGCTGGATGGCCGGCAGCAGAATCTTTTCTTCCATGCCGATGTGCCGGAGAAGCCCGGCCCGGAATCGGTCGTATGAGTCATGGTCCACCAGCACCGGATTGGCGAATGCTGTCCGGAAGAGCGCCTCAAGCCGCCGGTGGTCTTCGAGGAGATAGGTGGCAATCGGCCCCCTTTCCTGCCACCCCTCTTCGACCAATTCCTTGACATCCATTGGTTTAGCCGTCCCGTCATCCCACCGTGCCGCCACGACGCCCTGGAACTTATTCTGGTGCTTCGTCCCGCACTACGTGGTCACCCTTCGCAACAGCCCGTCTTGTTACAATGTCTGGTGCGTGCCGTCGCAATAAGGGGGCGTTTTGGTCCGTTTGCACTGGCACAAGGCGACTTCTTCCTTTTCCGTCAGCGTGAACTCCAGAGGCTGGAAGTCGGTCCCCTGGTGAGATCCGTCACAGAAAGGCTGATCCCTCGACCGCCCGCAGGTACACCAATAATAGGTGCCTGGATCCAGAGATCGCACCGCAGGTTCCTTAGCCGCCAGACGTGGCTGCCCCATGATGAACCTCCTCTCGTTAGAGATACAACGGTTTGATGGGCGAGAGAATCGCCGCCGGATTGTTTTTCCAAATCAGTTCGTCCGCGTCCACATAGAGTTCGACCTCGTTGCCGTCCGGATCGCGCAGATAGAGACTCTGGCTCACCGTGTGGTCGCTCATGCCGTCGATGGGTATCCCAGCCGCTTCAAGCTCTTGCTTGGCTACGCGCAACTCATCCACACTGTCACCGATCTTGATGCCAATATGATAGAGCCCGCGACGGCGGCCGACCGGTGGCCCAGGTGCATCGCCGACTTCAATCAGCAGCAGTTCATGGTGCGTGCGCCCGGACGTGAGCGCCGCCGCCAGGCCATTGAAGATCCGTCCGACTTCCCGAAAGCCCAGCAGGTCCCGGTAAAACAGAAGCGAACGCTCAAGATCCTTCACATAGAAGACGACATGCCCAAGATAGTGCGCTCTCATCGAGCCTCCGGCCTCGCCGGCCCCTCACCCTGTCAACCCTCGCCGTGGACTCTCTCCTTTGCCTTCCCCATCGCTTCAGCCGCGCCTCGTTGACTGGCTCCAACAATGGCATCTCCCAACGTTTCCATCGGTTGCGCCCCGACCAGGATCGACTCCCGGTTGACAACGAAACAGGGAACCGCCCTGATGCCCAGGCTGCGACCAGCAGCTTCCGCTCTGGTGACGTCATCGAGCCCCTCGTTGCTCTTCAGAAACGCCTCCGCCTCGTGTGGATCCAGCCCGACTTGCCCGGCTGCTTCAATCAGCGTCTCGTCACGGCCGATGTCTCGCCCCTCTACGAAATAGAAGTGAAAGAGCGTTTCTACCATGGCATCCTGCTTGCCGTACGTCTCCGCATATCCAATCAGGCGATGGGCTGCGAGAGTGTTCGGCGTGACCGTGATCTTCTCAAAGGCAAATGGGATATCCTTCTCGGCCGCCTGCACCTCCTCTTGGAGACGTCGGTACGTGTCGCGGCTTCCAAATTTTGCTTCAAGATACGCTATCCGATCCATGCCTTCCAACGGCATCCACGGATTCAATTGAAAAGGACGCCACTGCACCCTCGTGACAACCGTGCCGGTGAGCTGATCTAACGTCCGCTCCAATCGTCTCTTCCCCACATAGCACCAGGGACAGATCACGTCGGAATAGACCTCGATCAGGACAGGGTTCCCATCATGAAAGGTGCCCCATCCGACCGGTCTGGTAATCACGCACGGCCTCCGCCAATTCGGCATTGGTGTTCATGACAAAAGGGCCATAGCGGGCGATCGGCTCTTCGATCGGCTTACCGCCCATCACCAGAAGCCGGCTGTGTTCACGGCTTTCAACGAGAAGCCGAGAACCGTCCCGCCCACAGACCACCAATTCTGCCTCGCCCGCCGGTGCGACCCCGTTGATCGACAGGCTGCCGGACAGCACAAAAATGGAGACTGCATGCCCTTCTGGCCATACCGGTTCCCATCGAGAGTCGGCAGCCAGTTCAACATCGTACAGATCAAGCGGCGTAAAGGTGCGAGCCGGTCCCCGTTGCCCCCCATAGGACCCGGCAATCACGCGGACAGGCCCCGCCCCCTGACCCAGTTCAACAGTCGGGATGTCCTCCTTACGAATGGTTTGGTAGTTCGGCGCCGCCATCTTGTGGACCTTGGGCAAATTGACCCACAGTTGGATCGCGTGCAGCGTGCCACCCCGCTTGGCCCAATTTCGCTCGTGCAGCTCTTCGTGCACGATTCCCGACCCAGCCGTCATCCACTGCACATCGCCCGGTCCGATCACCCCGGCATGTCCCGCTGAATCCCGATGCGCCACGACTCCTTCATACAGAATAGTCACCGTCTCGAACCCTCGGTGCGGATGTTCGCCAACGCCGCGGGGCCGGTCAGCGGGCGGGAAGGAGCAAGGCCCAATGTAATCCAGCATGAGAAATGGATCGACAAGACGATCCAGATCATTGCTCGGGAACAGATTGCGCACCGGGAATCCGTCGCCGACCATGTGCGTCGATCCCGGCTGGTACAGACCCACCACGGTTTTGTACGCCGCCGCTCCGATGACCATTGCAGCCTTCCTTTCTCACAGCGGACTCCCAGCCAGCAGCACACCCTCACACCGGGCTTACACCATGGCCCGCAACGCTTCCCGCAACGTGACGGTACCCCGCACCACTTCGTTGGGCTTCTCGTAGCCGACGGTGCCCCTTGCAAAGGAGGCATACATTTCTTCAAACAGCCGTGCCGCTTCGTTGGAGAACCCAAACGAAGTATATGTCGGGACCACCTGACTTAGCGGTTCGTGCCGTGCCGTCACGGTTCTGCCCAGCAGTTCGCTCAAGATCGCCGTCACCTGATCAGGACGATAATCTTCCGGCCCAGCCAGTTCGAGCACTCGTTGCCCAGCCCCACTGGCCAACAACTGTTCTGCTGCGATACGGCCAATATCCTTCGTCGAAATCATCGGAATCGTCGCCGATGGTTCTATGAACGTCGGTAGCACCCCTTGTTCCTTAGCCAAGCCGAGACCGGGCGCCCAGTTCTCCATAAAAAAGCAGGGGCGGAGAATCGTGAGCCTGTTCGCTACGGCAGTCAACCGTTGTTCTCCATAACGGACCGCGCGGATAGGGCCCGTGCCCTCCGCAATCTGGGCCCCCACGGACGACAGAAAAACAACGTGGGGCTGTCCGCTTGCAGCAAGCGCTTCCGCTGCCAGATCCATCGTGCGTCGCTGCTCATCGAGCCATGCCGATGCCTGGTAGTTAGGAGGTACCAACAGATAGATGCCCCTCGCCCCTTCAAAGGCCTTGGCCACGGCCGTGACGTCCTGGTAGGTAGCCACCACCACCTCGGCTCCCCGACTCTTCCACACGGCCCCTTTCTCGGCCGACCGCACCACCACACGAACCGGCTGTCCGCGACTCAACAGCGTCTCCGCGACGGCCGAACCGGTATGACCCGTTGCTCCAACGACGACGAACATCCTGTCTCCCCCCTTTTGCGCTAGCGATCCGGTCGGCTTCATACCGACCGGCCCTCAAACGGAGCCATGCTCCATCTTACTCTTTGACAGACCAACCGCTCGGGGTCAGCATACTAATTCTAAGTAGAACTATGTCAAGAGGGAAATGACTGAATGGCGATCTCGGAGCTACTCGACGGGAAACGCAAACCGAGGCGCGGTTGGCATGATTGTGTGACTTGACCAGGACGGTCGAAGCACTTTTTTACTGCCACCCTCCGACTTCGTGGCCTTTTCCCTTAAGACAGTGCGTCATCGCATCGGCATACGGAGGGTCCGGAACCAAGGGCTTGTAGGCGCCGCCGGCCAATCCAATAGCCAGTCCCAATCCAGCACCGGACGCCGCGCCGATTGCCACCCCAGCAAGGCCACCGATCACGCCGGCTGATGCTCCCATGGCACCGCCGAGCGTCACACCAAGCACCGCGCCGGTCGCGGCATTGGAGCCTTGATATGCGCCGGGATGAAGTCCTTCGCGCTCTACTTGCCTCCGGCAGGCAGCTATATCCTCCTGCGCCTTCTCTTTCCCGTAAAAGAGCAATTGCTTGGTCGGTCGCAACACTGGTTCCGGCGCGGCGCAGGCCGTGAGCCATGAGATCACGAAAACGATCGCCAAGGAAGCGGGTGGTTTTTTCCTCACCCATTCAGCTTACCCGACGAACGGACACAATCCGAGCACATTCCGTTTTCCACCGCCCGCCCCCTCCGTCATAAGGGGATTTCTTGTCGATCCCTGCAACATCGTTCCACTCCCCTTCACCACCGCTCGATTGATCCCCAGGAAAACAACGTCCCGTTCCCCTCCTTCCGTCACTGCCAACCGGTCACCTCATACCCCTTTTCTTGGAGACAACGGTTGACGAAGTTTTTGTAGGCCGGAGGCGGCTCCGACGAACGGGACCCCACCGAGAACAGCCCGCTCAGAAATCCCCAGACAGCGCCGCTCGCCGCCCCAATCATCGATCCCCGGCCGGCTGACCCGGATATCGCTCCGCCGACGGCACCACTCGCCGCCCCGACTCCGGCTCCCATCGCCGTCCGTTTGGCCACCTCCCCGGCCCTTCCGTTTCCTTCTTCAGCACCGGCCGCTTCGGCTTCTTTCCGACAGACTTCAATGTCCTCCTCCGCCGCCTCTCTCCCGACCGATTGAAGGTGGGCATTGGGATAAAGCACCGGTTTCGCCGTAGAGCAGGCTGTAAGAAGAACAACGCCCATTGCGATACACAGCCCCTTTCTCATTCTTCTCATAGCTTGATCATCCCTTTCCTCGGGGTGGAATCAATCGAGCCAGCACCCACTCAGCCGATACCCCAGCGAGGTTGACTTGCTTCTGCCTGCTCGTCGCCCCGACCTGAATAGAAATACGCCTCCGCGGAATCTCGCATCGTTCAGCCAGAAACCGGATCAGTTCCTCATTGGCCAAGCCATCAATCGGAGGAGCAGCCACACGAATCTTCACGGCGTCACCGTGCAAGCCGACGCACTCGGTATGGGCCGCCTTGGGCTGAATGTAAACCCGAAGTGTCACCCGCCCTTCGCTTTCCGAGGCAATGGCGGGACGGATATCCATGGAACGGCCAGAGAGGTATGTTAGAGGTGCGTTAAAAGATGGCTTTCGCCAATTCCAGAATGCTGCGCTGCATATCCGGGTCGTCGGTGATCGGGCGGGCGATGGCGGCGTCGCAAGCCTGTTCCGCCGGCACCCCTTGTTTCATGAGGAGGCCAGCATAGATCAACAGTCTGGTGCTGACTCCCTCTTCCAGTCCATGGTTTTTGAGATTGCGGACCTTGCCGCCGAGTTTCACCAGACACTCGGCCAGGTCCCGGTCGATCCCTGCCTCTCGTTCGACCACCACTGTTTCAATCTCCGGTGGCGGATAATCGAACTCGATCGCCATGAACCGCTGCTTCGTGCTTTGTTTGAGATCCTTGAGAGCACTCTGATAGCCGGGATTATACGAGATCACCAACATGAACTCGTCGGCGGCTTCGACAAGCTGGCCTTTTTTCTCGATCGGCAACACCCGGCGGTCGTCGCCCAAGGGATGGATGATCACCGTCGTGTCCTTCCGGGCCTCCACCACTTCATCGAGGTAGACGATCGCCCCGTGCTTAACGCCAATCGTCAGCGGGCCGTCCATCCACACGGTTTCTTGTCCTTGGAGCAGATAGCGTCCGACGAGATCCGAGGCCGTGAGGTCCTCATGGCAAGCGACCGTGATCAACGGCCGACCCAGCTTGTACGCCATATACTGAACGAATCTGGTCTTGCCGCATCCCGTGGGTCCCTTGAGCATCACAGCCATTTTGTTGCGCGCCGCGATGGTGAAGAGACCGACCTCGCCGCGAACCTCGGCATAAAAGGGCTCCCGTTCGATCCGATAGCGCCCGATATCGATTTCTCGTCCCGATGACATGCGTCACGCTCTTTGGCCTGTAAAGACAGCTTCGTCCGCTTCGGCGAGCGACTGCGGGATCACGATAAACGGAACTGCGCGGGAAGATCAAGCACAAGCCCGAAGAGATCATTACGCAACATTGGTCCGATCCAGTACTTCCCGTACCTTTTGAGCTAAATGGACTGGAGTAAACGGTTTTTGGAGGAAATTGGTCTCCAGGTTCACCTCGCCTTTCTTAAAGACCGGATGGTCGGGGTACCCGGACATATACAGCACCTTGGCCTCCGGTCGCAGCTCCGCCAGTTTGTCGGCCACCTCCGGCCCGCTCATTTGCGGCATCACGACATCGGTGATCAAGAGATGAATCGGCCCCACGTGTTTGGTCCCGACCAACAGCGCCTCGATGCCGTGTCGGGCCACCAGCACGTGATAGCCGTTCATCCGCAACGTCTCGTGCACGAGACCACGCACGGCGGGGTCGTCCTCCACCAATAAAATCGTCTCCCGCCCTCGTTCCCGGCTCGTCTCCTGTTGAGCGGGGTCGCCCTCCTGTATCGGTTCGGCGGCCCGAGGAAAGAAGATCGTACAGGTCGTCCCCTGCCCCGGTTCGCTCTCTATTCCGATCATCCCTCCGCTCTGCCTCACAATACCGTACACCGTTGAGAGACCGAGCCCTGTCCCCTTTCCACTCTCCTTGGTCGTAAAAAACGGCTCAAATAAGTGGGCTTGTACCTCCTCGCTCATGCCGTGACCGGAGTCTTTGATCGCCAGCATCACGTATGCGCCTTCCTCCAACATAATTTTTCCCCAGCGCGTCTCTTTGGTCACCGAGACATTTCGAGTCTCGATCGTTAACCGGCCGCCGGTCGGCATGGCATCCCGCGCGTTGACAGCCAGATTCATGATGACCTGCTCGATCTGTCCTAGATCGGCTTTGATCGGCCAGATCTCTTCCTCAAGATCTGTCCAAACTTCGATAATATCTTCACCGACCAGACGTCGCAGCATGCCGTCCATGTTCTTAATGACAGCGTTCAAATCGACGACCTTGGCCGACACAACTTGGCGCCGGCTGAACGCCAACAATTGTTTTGTGAGGCCGGCGGCCCGATCCGCTGCTTTTTTTACTTCTTCCATGTCCCGGCGCATGGGATCGCCTTGTGGAAGGCGGGCCAAAATCAATTCGTTGTACCCTCGGATGACCGTGAGCAAGTTGTTAAAATCGTGCGCGACGCCTCCGGCCAGCCGGCCGATCGCCTCCATCTTCTGCGATTGCCGCAATTGCGCTTCCGCCTGATGCAAGGCTTCTTCGGCCCTCGCGCGCTCGCAGAATTGTCCGATTTTGAGACCGATGTCCGCCATCATCTTCAGCAGCTCGTCGTCGGGCTCCTGGATGTGCCGGCTAAAAAATTCGATCACGCCCTCGACTTCGCCGCAAACGCGAATCGGAAATCCAAAGGCTCCGTGAAGCCCCTCTCGCATCGCCTCGGCGGATCGGGGGAAGGCAACGTCGGTCACAATATCCCTGACCCAAATCGGGGATCCTCTTTCCCAAATCCGGCCCGGAATCCCTTCGCCCCGTTGAAAGACCCTCCCCTCCGTCGCCTTGACGAATTCTTCCGGATTGTATGACGAGGCTCTCCACTGACAAAGAGCGCGTAATACCCCCGACTGTGCGTCCACTTTCCAAAAGAAACCCAGATCCCATTCCAAGCTGCTGCCGACCGCCTCCATGATTTGGGGAATGGCTTCTTGAAGGGATGTGGCCACGCTCAACACGCGGGTGACGGCATATTGCGCGGCCAGACGCCGTTCGGCCCTGCGACGCTCCGTAATGTCTCGGATGAAGGCACTGAAGATGTACGATTCGCCGACACGGGCCGGCGACACTGACATTTCGACCGGAAATTCCCGGCCGTCTTTGTGTCGCGCCATGATCTCAATACGGCGATTCAAGATCGGTCCGACGCCGGTTTGGAGGTAGTGACGCAACCCCTGTCTATGGGCCTCGCGGGAAGCGGGCGGAATGACCGTCTCGGCGAGCGGGTGCCCCACCGCTTCCTCCCGCGTCCAGCCGAAAATGGCGGTCGCTTGGGCGTTCCACTCCGTCACAATGCCGGCGGAGTCGATGATGATCACCGCGTCCAGCGCCGTTTCAATGATCGCCTGGTTTCGTTCCTGACTCTGCAACAGCGCCGTCTCGGCGGTCCTCGCCCAGGCGCTCTCCTGCTGAGCCTGGTGATACTCGGTCCGCAGGCGAAACGCCGCCCACATCAGCAATCCCAGGAAGGGGAGCCAGACCGTCGCTCCGAAACCATGCAGCGTGTAGTCAAGGACAACGGTCCCAAGGGCCGCCGCGACGACGGTCATCATGATCATGGGGCAGGTCATCGACCTTCTTCTTCCGGCCCCTCTCGGCGTTTGTGGGGGTGAGTGGGCGGTCATACGTCGGATTCCGTGACAATCCAATTCTCGATGATGGCGATGGGATGATAGTGTTGCTTGGCCGCGCGCAAGCCCGGCAGACCTGCGTCATCCATGGCATTAATGAACATCGCGCCTTTGGCGACCGCGGCGCGACAGGTCTCGCGGAACAGCCACTGGCTCAAACCGGGAATTGACCGGTCCGCCACTTCTATGAGCACGCACCAGGTACGCGGCGTCAACCAGTAGCCAAAGGTATACGCCTCAACTTTGTTGTCCAGAAGAGCCACCGTGCCGGACAGACCGATGCGCTCGTGTTCGGCGAACACCAGCGCATGGGCCGACAGGGCATCCTCAAGAAAAAGCGCTCCTGCTTCATCGAGAAACCCGGCCCGTTTCTGCTCTGCCCATCGTGTCAGCAAGGCCAGGCAGCCGTCCGCATCTTGCCCCCGATACGGCCGCGCGATGACAGTCCGTTCCCGCTCGACACGGTTGCAAAGCGCTCGCTGGGACTTGTAGCGGTCTCCAGCCAGCCCGGCGACATATCCAGCTTGGTACAAATAATCCCCTTCTTTCTGCCGGCATCGCAGCCCCAGCCGTTCTACCACCTCCTTCTGTGGGGTCATTACGTTTTCGATTCGGCTGGCCGAAGAAGATCCGTTCCATCGCCGCATGAGCGCAAACGCCTCCCCCACTGTCTCCTTCAGCGGTCTCGGCCCCAACGGAGGCAGCGGCATGAACCAGCCGTCCGGCGATTGCGCGAAGAGAAAGAACGTTCCGCCCGATTCCATCCACCGGTATGGCAATTGAGTCGTCCAGACATAGTGATAAGGAAAGGCGTACGCAGCCAAGGCATCAAGACGTAGGAAGCCGGACGACTCTAGAGCCCGCGCGAACCGCGGCACGTCCGCCGGGGTGAGCGCGTGACAAAAAGAAGCATCGCAATCTGCACCGGAGAGCCGAGCCGTCAGCAACGGTAGGGACCGCACGACCACCACGTCCTCTTGAAAAGGGCCGATCAATCGGGGATGGGCTGCAATCATCTCGACCCACGAGTGCTTCTCCAGCCAACCGGCGACCTGCTCCGCATAGGCCGCAATCGCGGCGGGAACGGACTGGCCTAGATACGGACACTTGGCATCCCATCCCAAAACCACCTCCTCATGCGCTTCATCCCACATCAACGCCAAGGGATAGAGCCGACAGTCTAACGGCCGCGCCTCGTAGATCGTGCAGCGCCCCGACGAGGTATCGAACGCTGGACAGATGTAGCCGTCACCAGTGGGATGGCGGATCAGATTGATCTGCGAGCCAGAAGGATCAGGGAAATGTTCCCGGGACAGACCGGACGCCTCGGCTTGAGCGATTTCGCGCTCGGTAAAATAGGGGCGCAGAAAACTGTCGGCCTCTGGGAAACGGCAACAGACATCGCACCGGCTGCACGCCGAACCGGGCACGAATTGAGGCAGTGTCTTCAGCGACGCCGTCAACGGCGGGGATTCGCTCGCCAGGCCCATTGTGACTCATCATATCGTCCTAGGTCCTTGTGTCGCAAGCAACAAGCGTCTTCTATGCGACGATGATGAGACGATGATGAATGATATGCCTCGTCCACCGGGCGTTCCAGGATCTTCCTTGCTTTTCTCTCTCCCCCTCTGTTCCCTACATGCTCCGCGCCCTTCTCGAACATGTCATCCATGCCCTCTTGTCGAACCTCGAAACCCATGTTAGCATTCGACCTGTTTGTGCCTCCTGCGCATTTCAGACCAGCGGTCAAGAGGAACCTCTCCTTGGCTCAGACTGAATCTTGCTGTCCTTCACATCAAGAAGCCGAGACGGCGCTGAACCGTTGCCTTGCCATTCGTGAGCATCTTCGCTCCGCGAAGCTATTCTCGCAATCATCCGACCGTAAGCCATCAATTGAGCCGCTAGCGTCCGAACATTCCTCTCCATCCTGGCGCATCAGCCCCCGCCCTTTGTTGTTATCCCAAGACCAATTCACATTTTTCAGGACGCTGGGGCCTCAGTTGTTTTCGTTCTATCGGGCGTTGAACCGCCTGTACCACGAAAGCGCCAAGGGAACCCGACCGACCTGGATCGCCCGCTATCTGGATCAAGGCAAGCCGGAAGGCTTGATCGCTTACAGCCGCATGAAACGGTTCCGGGAGTCGTTGCCGACCGTCATTCGGCCCGACGTCATTCCCACGCAGGACGGCATGATCATCACGGAGCTTGATTCGGTACCGGGCGGTATCGGCCTGACCGCCGCGATGAGTCACGCCTACGCCGATCATGACCTTGAGCACACGATGCCCAATGCGGCTCCCCGATATGAACTCATCGGGGGCAAAAACGGGATGGTGCACGGCTTCGCCGCGATGCTGCGAGCGGCTCAACGACAGGACGGCTGTGTCGCTGTTGTCGTCTCCGAGGAAGCGAAAGACTACAGACCGGAAATGACCTGGCTGGCGACTCAACTCCGGCAAGAGGGCATGTCCGCCTGGTGCATCGAGCCGCGAGAACTCAGGTTTACCGAAGGGGCGCTGTCTCTGCAAATCGACGATGGCGAGCGGCGTGTCGGTCTCATCTACCGTTTTTACGAACTGTTCGATCTGCCCAATATCCCCAAAGCCGAACTGATCCAGTACGCCGCCAAAAAAGAGTGGGTGACGGTCATACCCCCCTACAAACCGGCGCTGGAGGAAAAATCGGCCTTCGCGCTCCTTCATCATCCCGTGCTAAGATCCTATTGGGACAAGCAGCTCGGCGCCGACTGTTTTCTCCATCTGAGAACCATCATGCCGAGAACCTGGATCCTTGACCCGACGCCGATTCCTCCAACCGCCACCATTCCGGATCTCTACGTGGGGGAGCGCGCCGTTTCCGACTGGACCGATCTCGAAGCTGCCACTCAAAAGGAACGTCACTTTGTGATCAAGCCATCGGGGTTTTCGGAACTGGCCTGGGGAAGCCGAGGGGTGTCGATCGGACACGACCTCCCTCAGGCGGAGTGGGCCACCGCCCTGCGCCGAGCCCTCGCTTCTTTTCCGACAACCCCCCATGTATTGCAGGAATTCCACAAGGGGCGTTTGTTCGAAGTGGACTACTTGGACGAACGGACAGGGTCGATGGCTCGTATGAGCGGGCGGGTTCGGCTGTCACCGTACTATTTCGTGACTGGCGAAGAGGTCCGACTGGCTGGTATCCTGGCAACGATCTGTCCGGCCGATAAGAAGATCATCCACGGGATGCAGGACGCGGTGATGGCGCCCTGCGCTGTCGTCAACGACAACGATGTCACGTCGATGAACGGCGAAGACACGCGACGCACGCCGATAACGGATGATCGGACCGACTCCCCGGGCAGAGAGCACCGCGTATAAACTTAGCATGCCCATCACGCTGTACCACGTAGACTGGTGCCCTGACTGTCTCGTCGTCCGTCGAAAACTGGCCGACTTGGGACTCGACTACCATGCCGTGATTGTCCCGGACATCAGACGACTGCGCACGCAGGTCCATCAAGTGTCGGGTCAATACTATGTGCCGGTTCTCCAAGACGGAGACCTCGTCCTGACGGAGACTGCCGACATCCTGACCTATCTGGAGGAACGATACGGATCCGCCAGGACAAACGATGGGACGACGCAATTCCGGTCGCAGGCGAGAACGACGCCGGCATCACCGGAAACCGGCGATGAGTATCCCTCGTGCCGAATCGACTGATTCCAACCAAAGGCCGAGTCATGGAAGACTGGAGAACAATTCTGGCAAAGAGCATCGTCAACCCCAAAGATCTCGCGGACCGTTTCGGTTTGGACGCAGAAGAGATCGAAGCCGTCGTGGGCCCCTACCCGATGCGGATCACGCCGACCGTGTTGAACATGATCAAAACCAAGGACGACCCGATCTGGAAGCAGGTCGTCCCCGACCCAGCCGAACTGGCCGATCTCGACGCGGAAGCCGACCCCTTGGAAGAAGACCTCATGAGTCCTGTGCCACACCTGGTCCACCGGTATCCGGACCGGGTGTTGCTGATGGTCACGAACCAATGCCCCATTTACTGCCGATTCTGTACGAGAAAACGGCTGGTGGGGAAACCAGGCTTTCTCAAGAAAGGAGAACTGGAGCAGGCTGTCGCATATTTACGGGAACACACGGAAGTGCGGGACGTGATTTTGTCAGGCGGTGATCCACTCTTACTTCCCGATCACCTCCTGGAACGGATCCTCAAAGCGCTCCGGGCAATTCCGCATCTTGAATTGATCCGCATCGGCACCCGAGTCCCTGGTACTTTGCCACAACGAATCACTCCCAAACTCTGCGAGATGATCAAGCAATACCATCCGATCTACATGAACCTGCACTTCAACCATCCCGACGAGCTAACGCCCGAAGTCAAGGCCGCCTGCGCAATGTTGGCCGACGCAGGCGTACCGCTCGGCGCGCAAACTGTCTTATTGAAAGGCGTCAACGACGACCCGGCGGTCATGAAGCGACTGGTCCACCAACTCCTGCTCGCACGGGTCAAGCCGTATTACCTTTATCAAGCGGATCTCACGAAAGGCACCAACCATTTTCGGACGACGGTTGAGACAGGCTTGACCATCATCAAATCGCTCCAAGGCCATACGAGCGGGATGGCGGTCCCACACTTCGTCATCGACGCCCCCGGCGGCGGCGGCAAAATCCCCCTGCTGCCCGGTGAGTATTTGGTCCATCTCGACGATGATGGGGCCCTCTTGCGCAATTACGAAAACAAGACCTACCATTACCCGCAGCCGAGGACCGACGGTGCTCGGGAATTACCCATGGTCGGCGCCCGGTCCTCGCGGGAGGAGCCGTCCGGTTCCTTCACGCCGTGCGGAGACGGGTTCTCAGATTCTGACGGCTTCGCGGCCTGGAACTCCGGCTGCGCCGGAGACGTGGACGACCTGTGATCACCCCTTTACCCCATGCCCATGTCGGGATTCTCCCATCCCAAGACATCAAGCGACTGATCGCCGAGCGGGCTCTTATCGCGTCTCCGGCGATTGACGATCGCCAGATTCAGCCGGCGAGCCTCGATCTGCGTCTGGGGCGAAAAGCCTATCGGCTCATCAGCAGTTTTCTTCCTGAACTGTCGGCCATCTCTTCGCGCCTCGACGTGCTGGATTTTTATCAGTCCGACTTGGTGATGTACGAGATGGATTTGACAGAAGGCGCCATCCTAGAAAAGGGCCACGTCTACCTCGTACCGCTGTTGGAGCAGCTCAAACTGCCCAAGACCATTCGCGCCCGGGCCAATCCCAAAAGCACGACCGGCCGGTTGGACGTCTTCACCCGCGTCGTCACGGATCTGACCTCCGGCTTCGACGAAATCCGCTCGGGCTATCAAGGCCCGCTCTTTTTGGAAGTGGTGCCCCGCTCGTTCGCGATCAAAGTTGCAACGGGCCAATCGCTTAATCAGATCCGCTTCATCCGCGGAGATGCGACGGTCTCCGACAAGGCGTTGCTCGCACTCCATCGGCGGACCTCGCTCCTCCATCATAACGATGCGTCCCGATCCGTTGTGGAGGCTTCCGACGTTCGCGCCGACCACGGCCTGTTTCTCCGCATTGACCTCAAAGGTGAGGACCGGTCCGACGCACGGATCATCGGGTACCGCGCGAAGAAAAACAGCCACGTCATCGACCTCGCCAAAATCGGCTATTACGCGGCGACGGATTTTTGGGAACCACTCCACCGGCATCGGCAGGGCAGTTTGCTCTTGGAGCCGGAAGAGTTTTACATCCTCGCCTCCAAGGAACGAATCCGCGTACCGGCCGGCTACGCAGCCGAGATGGTCGCCTACGAAGCGGCTTGCGGTGAGCTGCGTACCCACTACGCGGGATTTTTCGATCCGGGGTTCGGCTATGGGGAAAGGGGAGAGATCAAAGGGACGCAGGTCGTCCTGGAAGTCCGGCCCCACGATGTACCTTTCCTCATTCACGATGGGCAAACGTTTTTCAAAGTCGTCTATCACCGCATGGCCGACAAGCCGGATCGTCTGTACGGAGTCGGCCTCGGCTCCTCCTATCAACAACAGACGCTTACATTGAGCAAACATTTCAAGGCCTAGCCCATGACCCAGTCCGATCCGCAACCGCCTCAAGACAACGAAGACAACGAGCCGCAGCCTCTCGGCCGGTCAACCGAATCGGAGCAGGAAGGCAGCGATCAACACTGGCGGGTCCTGGGCAAAATGGTCGGTACGGCCTTCATGTTTCTCGGATTTCTGCAAGTGTTTCTCTCCATCAGCGGCGGATTCGAGCTGAGCGGCGTCGTGGCCATGCTGTTGTATTTCTGCGGGCTGGCCATCTGGGCCAACGCCGTCATTGAACAGCCCTTGTTGCGATGGGTCGTCACGGCTGGCGCGATCGGCGTGGCCATCGGGTTTCTGCAATTCGGGGAGATTCTTTTTTGGCACAAGCAGGTGGTGTTTTGGGGTACCGCTATCCTCGTGCTCTACTTCATGTTCAACGAGCCGAAAAAACCGGCCTGACCACGGCGTCGCGCCGCGAGCCGCCTGCGCCGACTGCTCGATGACGAGCAACGCCGCCGAACGGATTTGACCGGTTATGGGATCGATCGCCACGCTTCACGTCGCCGGAACCAGTCCGGCGGTCCTTTGCACCATCGCACCATGATCGTTTCCGTCATCATCCCTACCCTGCATGAACGGGATCTCCTTACCAAAACCATCCTGCACACCGCCGAACTGGGCTTCGACGAAATCGTGGTCGTGGACGGAGGCAGCACGGATGGGACCATGGCGCTCGCCAAAGCCTGTTGCGCCGGGCTGACAGGGGCGCACGTCATCACGGCCCCCCGTGGACGAGCCCGCCAAATGAACGAAGGAGCCAAGGTCAGCCGAGGGGAAGGACTCCTCTTTTTGCACGCCGACACGCTCTTGCCGCCCAACGCCAAAGCACTCATCACATCAGCTCTGGCCGATTCCGGCATCGCTGGGGGGCGCTTTGACGTCCGGTTCGACAGTTCCTCTCCGTGGGGACGGATGATCAGCACCCTTATGAATATCCGATCACGGTGGACAGGCATCGCAACCGGCGATCAAGCGATCTTCGTCCGCCGATCGGTGTTTGATCAACTCGGTGGCTTCGCGGATATTCCCCTGATGGAGGATATCGAATTCAGCAGACGCTTGAAACGAACAGGACGGATCGCCGCGCTGCGGCAGACCGTTACCACATCCTTTCGTCGGTGGGAAACGCAAGGCCCGCTGAAGACTATTGTTTTGATGTGGACCCTGCGATTGCTGTATTGGCTCGGCGTAAGCCCCCACCGCCTCAGCGATTTCTACGCGGTCATCCGATGAAACCACCAGCTTCACACTCCACGCCCTCCTCTCACACCGCCGCTCTGGTCGTCTTCGCCAAGGCGCCGATCCCCGGTCAAGTCAAAACGCGGCTCTGCCCCCCCCTGACACCGGACGAGGCGGCCACGCTCCATGGAAGCTTCGTCCTGGACACGGTGGAGCGCACGAAGGCCGCAACGAGGCGGTTCGACCTACCGGTCGATCGCTATCTCGCTTGCGCTCCGTCTTCTGATCATGCTTTTTTCAAGATCATGGAAGCGCGGCAGGGCATCCGACTGATCGATCAAATGGGAGACGGCCTCGGCGAACGGATGGCCGGCGTGTTCGATCGGCTGTTCGCGCGGGGATACCAGTCCGTCGTCCTCGTCGGAACCGATGTCCCCACTCTCCCTTTGGATGAATATCAACGGGCCTTCTCTTTGCTCAAATCGCATGACCTGGTGCTGGGCCCTGCCAGAGACGGCGGATATTATTTGGTCGGACTTACGAGACCAGAGCCTGGTCTCTTCACCGGCATTCCCTGGTCCACCGACCTCGTGCTGAGAACGACGGAGGAGAAGGCCCGTTCCTTGGGACTGGCCATGGCCCTGACGGCTCCGTGGCGTGACGCGGATACGATAGACGATCTCACGGCCCTCATCGAGGCCGACAGGCTCGACCGAAACAAGCCCAAACATGAGCGGGTTTTTTCGAGCCGGACAAGTGGGGCGTTACAATTGATCGCCGAACGGCTACGTGTCAGATTGACACACTACCCATCAACCGCAAGAGGAGCACCATGAACGAGCACGTTGCACTCATCACCGGAGGGGCCAAAGGCATCGGCCGGGCCATCGCTCTCGACCTTGCCGCCAGAGGATGGAAGATCGCCTTTTGCTATCGCACCAGCGAAACCGAAGCCCAAACCACCGCGTCAGCCGTGGCGGATCGAGGCGGGACGGCGATGCCCATCCGCTGTGATGTATCAGATCCTCTTGCCGCCAAGCGGATGGCGGCGCAGGTCGAAGAGACCTGGGGACGGATCGATGTCCTGATTAACGGCGCTGGCCCCTACCACCGCGTCAATCTGTTCGAGGAAACCGTCGAAGGATGGCATGACATGTTCAATGGAAACCTCCATCCTATTTTTTATCTGGCTCAGGCGGTGGCTCCCGGCATGAAAGCGCGCAGGAGCGGCCGCATCATCAATTTCAGCATGGCCAACGCCGATCAGATGACGGCTCAGCCGGACGTGACCGCTCACTACATCGCCAAAGCCGGCGTCTTGATCCTCACCCGCACCCTGGCCAAACTGCTGGCACCGCACGGCATCACCGTCAACGCCATTTCTCCCGGATTTATCGACTCCGGCAGCGCACCGCCGGCCGAACTGGCCGCCGTGGTCAAGCGCATTCCGGCCGGCTACATCGGCACGGTAGATGACACGGTCGCCGCCGTCCGGTATCTGCTCAGTGATGAAGCCCGGTACGTGAACGGGGCGAACATTCAAATCAGCGGAGGATGGGGAATCTAGACAAGCAGGACGGTATTCGCTTTGTCATCCACCGCGAACTTGCCGGCATGCCCTTGCCCGGCCGGTGGGAGGGGCACAAGACGACATCGGGAAAGACCATCGGAAAAGACCCTGGAGTGAGCTGCGGCGCCTCACGCCCCTCCGACCTTCTTTTCAAGCACATGTTGCCACATGAACCCGATTTGAAAGGCGTAGAGCGTCATCGTGAGCGACAACCCTCCCCCATCTTGCTGGGCATACATCGGCCCCCAAAAAGCGGAAAAGGCGATCGGTGAGACAAGAAACGGCCTGACCAGTTTGTTCCACGTCGGCCACCGGCCCTGCGCTCCTCCCGTCTCATCCCAGACGGCTTTCGCCACCATACCGCTCAACATGACGACGAAGAGCACGAGGGCCGACATTGTCGAGTAATTCACTGTCCAGCCAACCAGCGGCAGCTCAACGAGATAGTCGAGATTCGCCGCCGCCCGAGGCTTGACAAGAGGTAGGGGCACGTCATCGAACGCGGCATCCGGCGGTGGCAACGTATCCCCCTGCGCCCATGCCGGTGACACAAAGAACGATGCCAGAAGGGAAGGCCTCTCTCCGCCGGGAGGCCGGAGAATGGATATGTTGGGCGCCGTGTCTCCGCCGATGTAATTGCCTTCGTCCTTGTCTTTGGTTCCCGCCCACACCCACCCGGTACGCAGTTGCTTGGCCGAGTCCAGGTAGCGGACCCAATACCAGATCTGAATCACACCGATTTCTTCACGCTTGAGAACGTGGAGACAGGTTCTCGGTGGAAGAATCCCTTGGACTTCGCCGAGGACCCACTGTCCGCGAACGAAGGAATACTCCGGCGCCTTGGTCCGCACATAGACCGAGGTGAGGGTATAGGCCCGCGGGGCGAAGTTCGCTTGTGGATTGTCGAGCTTGGCACAATCGGGCACAACGGCTTCGGGCTTCGCGGCCCACACCGGCCACGCTGGTTTGACGAGCAACAGGGCCATGCTCAGGAACAGACAGCCCGCGAGCGCCCATTGGTTCCCACTTTGCCTCATTGAGTCCTCCCTTCCCCGGCTCGTGGCAGCGCCATACCGGGCCATACGGTACGTTGTGCGAGAAGATCCGTCAATGGGAAGCCACTGGGACAGACAAGGGGCGAGGCGACCGATTGCAGGAAGGCGCGCGATGAATCGCACTGACGATAGAAACATGACCGTCGGAACATTGAGGGCCGGTCGGTCGGATCAATGCCGACGGACGTTACATCGCCACGGCGTTGGCGATGAACTCCCCCAGCCGTCGGAAATAGGCATCGCCGCCCACTTGATAGGTATCGTTGTGGCCAGCACCGGCGATGACATACCAGTCTTTGGGTGCTTTGGCCGCCTCATACACCTGGCGCCCAAGCGCTAAGGGAATGATGTCATCCCGATCACCGTGGATGACCAATTTGGGCAGCGACAAGAGCGGCATACGATCGATCAGTCGAAACCGGGCGCCAAGAAACCAATGGACCGGCAGTCCCGCGTAATGATGCCGCGCCACCGCTTCGATCGAAGGAAAGGAAGATTCTACAATCAGCGCGGCGGCAGGCCGCCGCACGGCCAGTTCTCCTGCAACGGCGGCACCGAGCGATCGGCCGAACAGGCACAGTCGGGCCGGCGGAATTTTTCTGACCCGTGTGAGCCAGTCATACGCACCGATCGCGTCCTGGTATAGCCCGTCTTCGGAGGGATCGTATTTCTGGCTCTTTCCATAGCCTCGATAATCGAACACAAACACGGACAATCCCATGCGGTACAGATAGCCCATGTTATCCAGCCGATGGATGATATTGCCCGCGTTGCCGTGACACCACAACAAAACCGGCTGATTCACGCGGCTCTCGACATACCAGCCGAAGAGCCGCACCCCATCGCCGGACTGAAACCACACGTCCTCGAGCGGCAGCCCGCTGATTCGCGCCCAATCACGATCCTGCCAGGGCTTTGGATAGTACACAAAAAATTGATCGAGGATGCTCATAAGGACCTCGAACCACCGGTTGCGGTTTGCTTCAGCAGAGCGGGTCTGAGTATGACAGGAATGAGGAATGGAGGCGATGATCAGTTGTTCAGTTTTTTGTCGATCTTGTCGCCCGCTTTCTTGAACCCTTCGGCTGTTTTATGCGCGGCTTTTTTCAACTTCCGTTCGATCTTTTCTCCAACCTTCTTTTCTTTCAACTTTCTACCGGCCTTGGTAAAGCCCTGTTCGATCTTGTCGCCGACTTTTTGGGCGGTCTTGCCGATCCGCTCCAACACGCCGGGTTCCTTGACCGGCTCATCCTTGGCCGATGCAGCGGCCGTCACGGCGCCTCCCCCCAGCCATAAAAAAGCCGCAATTCCAAGAAGCAAAGATACTCGCATGGTTTCCCGTCGGCCTCTCGTTCAATCAACCATACCACGAACTAGCCGGATCGCCCAATGATCGAAGAAGGGGTGGCCGGACTGGAACACCGCTCACGGCGGTGAGTCCCTCGGCCACCCGCGACGCTGTCGACCGGTCGAACCCCTTCACCGCCCTGTCTCACTCGATCACCGAGTTCGGGAAGGGCAGGGGGAAGAGGCGGCGTAAAACATGAGCCGGCACTGGTCATGATCGCGACTCTTCGGTATACTGGCCGCGCCTTCATCCACCATAATAAGGCTCTCCCCATGACGGATACGTTTGCCCAACGGACTTGCGACCGAACCAGATGCGACGTGCTGGTGGTCGGGGGTGGACCAGCCGGCGCGGCTGTTTCCACCCTGCTCGCGGAAAAGGGCTGGAACGTCCATGTCCTCGAAAAGGACCGTCACCCTCGTTTTCACATCGGCGAATCGCTGCTCCCCCACTCACTCCCGATGCTCGAACGGCTGGGCGTACTGTCTCAAGTCGAAAAGATCGGCATCGTGAAGTACGGAGCCGAGGTCGTCTCGCCCTACCATGGGCGGTCCCGCATCCTGTACTTTTCCAAGGCACTCGACGGCTCACAACCGTTCGCCTACCAGGTCAAGCGGGCGGAATTCGACAAGATCCTGATCGACAACGCCGTCGCCAAGGGAGTCCATCTTCACGAAGGAGTAAAGGCCAAACACGTCGACTTCCGTCCCGGCGCGACCCACCTGATTGCTGCGGAGGATCAGACGGGACGATCGCTCGTCTTCGAAGCCGACTTTGTGGTGGATGCCAGCGGGCGCGACACCTTTCTCTCCGGACAGCTCGGCGGCAAACACCGCAACCCCCATCACAACAGCGCGGCGATCTTCGGTCATTTTGAGGGAGTCAAACGACTTCCAGGACGAGACGAGGGAAATATTAGTATCGTCTGGTTCGACCATGGTTGGTGGTGGATCATCCCGTTCAAAGACGGGACGACCAGCGTCGGCGCCGTGTGCTGGCCTTCTTACATCAGCACGAGAAAGGTTCCGTTGGAGCGGTTTCTCTGGGACACGGTCGCCCTCTGCCGGCCCGTGGCCGAGCGGATGGCGAACGCGAAATTGCTGGGGCAAGCCTATGCCGCTGCGAATTATTCCTACCGGCGAACGGCCATGAGAGGCGACGGCTATCTGCTGGTGGGCGACGCCTTCGCCTTTATCGATCCCGTTTTCTCCAGTGGAGTCCACCTGGCGCTCAACAGCGCCATGTTAGGAGCCGAGGTGGTCGATGCGTACTTGCGAAAGTCGCCCGACTATGCCCATCGTGCGAAGGAATTCGAGCGACTCGTCCGTCTCGGCGTCAAGACCTACTCCTGGTTCATTTATCACTTCACCCAACCGGCCTTCCGTGCCCTCTTCATGTCGGAAGGCTCGATTTTCAAGATGGAAGAGGCCGTGCTCTCGATCCTGGCCGGCGACGCCTTCGGGAAGTCACCGACACGGGTTCCGCTGCTCCTGTTCAAAATAGCCTATTATCTCGTCTATCTCTTTCACTTCAGGGAAAATCAGGCCGCGTACCGGCGGCGAATCCGAGGCGTGCCGGAAACCGTCACCACGCTGAAGGACTACGCCGTTCCACCTCCCTCATAAGGCAACCGAGGAACGACGGATGGCATCGGCACCGACTCGCCAAGCGCCCTCTACCAGCCATGACACGCACCGCACCTCCTCCTCTTTACGCGTCGCGTATGTCGAACCGCGCGCGTTGCCGCCCCTGCTTCATTCAATGTCGGCACCGAAACCAATGGCGGTCACTTCCTTCGGGTACCCCTTGTCGCATGACATCCCTTGCCCCGTCATCGTTCCTGATCTTCCGCAGATTGCCAGCTCCCCGTTGATTGAAGTGTGGACATCGGACCGGCTGGTTCGCACCACGACCGACGGGAACCTCGCTACGGCCATGAACGGCGAATGGCTCATCGGGACCATCAGTCTCGATGAACGGCCTGGCCATTCGTTGGATTTACTCACCTATGATGCCTATCAGCGCATCCTTCATCACATCAACGAGGCTGGCTATCCATCCCTCTGCCGCGTCTGGAACTACGTTCCCCACATCAACGACGAACAAGACGGATTGGAGCGCTATCGGCGCTTTTGCGTCGGGCGCCACCAGGCCCTGGCGGAACGACTTCCAGACTTTCCCGATTCCCTCCCGGCCGCCACCGCCGTGGGGACAAAATCCGGCCCGCTTCAAATGCTGTTTCTCGCAAGCATTAAGCAGCCCGTCCATCTTGGCAATCCCCGGCAGGTCCACGCCTACGAATATCCATCGGACTACGGCCCTCGGAGTCCCTCGTTTGCCCGGGCGACTTTATGGCAATCAGGACGAAACACCATGTTGTTCATCGCCGGCACAGCCAGCGTAGTCGGACATGCGAGCCGGCACATCGGCTCTCCTGCCGATCAGACCCACGAATCGATTCGCAATGTGATGGCCGTCCTCGAACAAGCCGGTACGGCCTGCGTTACCGATTTTCTCAAGGATTCCAACGAGACCCTGTACAAAGTCTATGTACGACACCCCGAGACACTCGCCGACATTGTGAGGGCGCTCCGCACATCGCCCCTGCCGGCCAAGAGCTTTCTCTTCTTGCAGGGAGATCTGTGCCGTCGAGAATTGTTGATCGAGCTTGAAGGGGTCATCGTCTCGGAGTAGTCCACGCCATGGGGCACCTTTTCTTCGGACAGGCCGGCCAGTCAGAGAGAGAACCGATCACCCGAACATTTCATTTCACGATCGACTGTGACTGGGTGCCCGGCTCGCAGGCGGGCCTCGAACGACTGCTGGCCCTCTGCGAGAAACACCGGCTCACAGGGACGATCTTTTTTGCCGGCCGATTCGCCGAATCCTACCCCGACCTGGTCCGGGATTGTCTCCGGCGTGGACATGAATTGGGCGCTCACGGCTGGGCCCACGGCAGCTTGGAAGAGGATGAAGACTTCCGCCTGGCCAGCTACGAGCAACAACGGGAGTGGATCCGCCTTGCCACAGACGCCATCGAAGAGGCCGCCGGCATCCGGCCAGTCATCTTTCGAGCCCCGAACCTTCGGATCGGCGAGACAACGTTACGAGTCTTGGCCGAAGAGGGATATCGATTCGACTCGTCCATCCCGGCCAGGCGATTCGACATGGGATTTGGACGGGTCCACTACACCGACTACTTTTGGGCGCCCCTTGCGCCCTATTGCCCATCGCCCCATGATCTGAGCCGGCCTGGCTACGGTCCCATTGTGGAAATTCCCCCCTCAGCCTGTCTCTTCCCCATCAACCTCGCCGCTCTGCGGGTATTGGGACTTCCGGCGCTCAAATCCATGATCCGCTGGATTTCACAGCGGTCTCCCCACCTCCTGTTCTACTGCCATCCGTTCGAAGTGCTCCACGCCAAAGACCAGCAGTTTCCCACAAACATGTCCAAATGGAACCAGTGGGGGATGAGCCCGGCGAACCTTCAACTCATGGATGCGTTGCTTGATCACCTATTGCCCCTCGGCTATACTCCCACCGCGATGTGCACTACAGTTCCATCCCGACCGTTGCCCAAGAATTTCACGGTCCCTGCTGCATCGTTGCATGCTTGTTGTCTCGAAAGGAGGAATAAGAAATGACGTGGAGAAAACCAGCGTCAGTTTTGTTCTGCCTGATGCTCCTCGCGCTCGTAGGCTGCCGCGGAGGAGGACAGATTTACAACGTGAAGGACGCGCCGGTCACGACCGCCACCGGCAAAGAGGTCTCATTGGACCAAGTAACGAAGGCGATCGTCCAAGCTGGCTCAGGACTGGGTTGGACCATGACAGTCTCCAAGCCAGGCTACATCATCGGCACTTTGAACATCAGAAGCCACACGGCGGTTGTCGAAATTCCCTATACAACCAAAACCTATAGTATCCTCTATAAAGACAGTACAAATTTAAAATACGACCCCAAGGAGCAAACCATTCACAGGAACTATAAAGGCTGGATCGAGAGACTCGATGCCGCTATCAAAAGCCAGCTTTCGGGGTTGGGCCTTTGATCTATTGGGCCTTTGATCGTAGGACTTGCTTTTAGCGATGGTCCCAAGGGTGGGAACAGGTGAGGGCGTGTCTCCCTGGTGGAGTTGTTTTCCCAGCGTCTTGACTCCCTCGCGATTCTCGCGATGAGGAGATTAACCTGGCTTGATTATTCCGCCACCTGATCATTCGTAAGACATCAATGGGAGCCATCCACCGCATAAGAAGCTTCCGCGCCACCATTTTGGTGATTCGGATGACATCCGACACCGGCTGAAAGTGACTCGGCCTTGGCCCTGATCGAGGGCTCACGCTGATAGCCACACTTTTTAGGGCAACTCCTTGCCTCGCAGCTTCGATCAAGATTTCGCTCTCGTAAACAAAGCTCCGATCCGGCCCATGCGGGATCTTCACCGTCTGAAGCAACCGGGCCGGATACAGACGGAACCCTGACTGACTGTCTTCGATCGGCCTTCCGGCCGCCCAACCGATCCAAAAATCGGCCACGCAGTTGGCGAGATAGCGCCAGAAGGACTCGCGCCGCTGATCCCGCCGTCTCACACCGATCAGAAAGGCGTTCGGATCGTTCCAGGATTGTTCGAGGAACAAGGGAATCTCCTCCGGCGCATGTTGGCCGTCCGCATCCAGCGTCACAACTCCACGTGCCCCTCGGGACAACGCATAGTCGAAGCCGCGCACCAAACTTCCGGCTTTGCCACGATTCGTTTCGTTGCGCAAAACCGTAACATCCACATCGGCCAACACCCGATCGGTGCCGTCAGAAGACGCATCGTCCACCACGATCACGTTCCGGCATTGACGCCGTGCCCGCAGCGCCACCTCGCGGACCGTTGCCGCTTCGTTATAGGCGGGAATCACCACCCAATACGAGGATGCCGCATGCTCCCCGCACACGCCGTTTTCCCCCTTCCGCAAAGGAGGTATGATCTCTTCTCCCGGCGGTTCGAGATCCTCAGTTGTCGGCCGTCCGTTGCTGTTCATCTCACCGCACCGCTCGAAGTAAAAACCAGTCCCCTTCCCGCCCCCTGCTACACCATTACACCATCTACACCATCCCACCGTTGATCCCGATCACCTGGCCGGTGATGTAGCTGGCTTGCTCTGACACCAAGAAAGCAACCAGCGCAGCCACCTCTTCCGGCATTCCCGCCCGTTTCATCGGCACCAACGACGCGATCTGCTCCTGCGTAAACGAGGCCTGGACGGCTGGTGAATCGATCAGACCAGGCGCCACGACATTGACCGTGATCCCTCGTGAGGCGACTTCCCGTGCCAGCGATTTGCTTGCCCCATGCAGTCCGGCCTTGGCAGCCGCATAGTTGGTCTGGCCCCGATTTCCGAGCACGGCCGCAACAGACGAGATGGAAATGATGCGGCCCCACCGAGCGCCGATCATCGGCAACAGCAACGGCTGCGTGACGTTGAAAAATCCGTGCAGCGAGAGATCAATCACGCTTTTCCATTGTTCGCCGGTCATCCCGGCCATGGGCGCGTCATCGTGCAAGCCGGCGTTGTTGACAACGATCTGGATCGGGCCGTCGATCAACAGCGACTCCAACGCGCTTCTGGTCGCTTGAGCGTCGGTGATGTCGAAATACACGCTCGTCGCGCGTCGGCCTGCGGCGAGAATCCTGTGCGTCACCGCCTCGGTCGATTCGCGGTTTCGGCATCCGTGCACGATGACGGCATGCCCGTCCGCAGCCAGCCGTTCAGCGATGGCCGACCCGAGCGTCCCGCTCGCTCCCGTGATCAAGGCGCGCGTGTTCGTCATGCCGGTGCCGCCTCCAAGAAAATCGAGAGCCGTCCGCTGAGGACCTTCCTCCCACCGGACGAAAGAGCAAACTGGTAGAGGCCACTCCGGTCATCTCCGAACAGACGCACCGCCTCGATCGTGAGATCCTCAAGACAGTCGTCGAGACAATCCGCTTCGAACGTCACGTCCCGCAATCCGCCGACGACGCCGATGAGCGGGCCGGCCGCCCCCATGCCCGAAAGCAACCCCACATGGACCCCGACCGCCTGCGCCGCATATTCAACCCCCGCGACGACATGAAGTTTTCCACCAGACCGGAGAGGATTCGCCGGATCGCGATGCGACCGCGCGAGACAATGGATCGACTCGTGGTCCCACGACTCCACACTATCCAGAAGCCGCATCGCTCCCGCATGGGGCAGGAACCGATTGAGTTCATCCTTGTTTAGAACCGGCATGGTTCGACGGTCAATGCAAGCCGTTGGTCTTCAAGCCAGTCCAACACCACGGTTCGGCGCACACCAGCGGCTATGGCGCAAAGGAGCGGCAATGATCGGGCCGCGGGGTTGTTCAGCCGCAGCCGCTCCAAGGCTACATCGGGAAGACGCGCAGATTCGCCGACGCGCGCCTGTTCCAGCCGCAATCGCAGGATGACGGTTGAATCGTGAGCGGGCGGGGCCAGCACGAACGCCGCGGCGAATCCCTCGGTGATCGGCCTGGCCTCATTCAATGGAGCCGGTACGGCCATATCGTACGCGACCAACAACACGACACACCGCTCCGCCTCCACCATCGCCGCCGCCTCCACCAATCCAGCGGCGAACGAGTCGTCATAACAAGAAAGGGCAGTGGAAGACTGTTCGCTTCTCGTGGCGATTCCCCAATAGCCGGCCGCGGCATTGTGTACGGATTGATGGAACAGCGTGGGAGAGACCAGCCGCTCCTCCGTCGCCAGCACACGGCAGAGCTGGTCGAAGACCGACATCTCCCCTCCGGACGATGCGAAGACGGTCGAGACATTACGAGGGTCCACTCCCGATTGTTCGATCGCTTCTTGCGCGACCTGGACAGCCCATCGAACAGAGTCGCTGCTGCGGCGCCGTTCGTTCGGCGGAAGGATCGACGCCTCCGGAGAGAGGACGACACTCGGCTGATAGGGACGATCGCCGGCCAACACCGGCCGACTTTCCTTCCAGCCGGACAGGCCCGGCGCGAGCAGCCCGATGCCGCCGACCGCGACGTCCATCACAGTTTCCCCAACACCAAGCTGCAATTGTTTCCGCCGAATCCAAAAATGTTGCTCACAACGCAAGACAGAGCACCGAACTGATGGTCACGGACGATCCGACATTGCAAGGCAGGATCCACCCGCTGGCAGTTGAGCGTGCCGGGAATCAGCCCCTTCGTCAGGCACAGCGCCGAAATGATCGCTTCCGTGATGCCGGCCGCGCCCAGAGTGTGGCCCGTCCATCCTTTGGTTGAGCTGCACGCAGGCCGAGCCCCGAACACACTGTACACCGCCTTATCCTCAACCGCATCGTTGGCTTTCGTCGCCGTTCCGTGCAAGTTCACATATTCCACCGCTTCCGGACGGATGCCTGCACGCGCCAGCGAATCCCGGATCGCCCGGACGGCGCCGGCTCCTTCCGGATGGGGATGCGACATATGGTAGCCGTCCGTGCTCTCGCCGTAACCAAGCAGCGCCACCGCCCCTCGCCCGCTCGCCCGCTCGACCCGCTCCAGCAACACATAGCCCGCGGCTTCGCCCAATGACAGGCCGTCGCGATCTTCGTCACAGGGGCGGCACGGATCGGACGACAGGAGTTGCAACGCGGAAAAGCCGTAGAGCGTTGTATGGCAGAGGCTATCGACTCCTCCCACCACGGCGGCGTCACACAATCCGGCTTGCATCAACCGGGCCGCGGTCGCAAAGACCTTGGCGCTGGATGAGCAGGCCGTCGAGATAACCATGGCCGGCCCCTCTAAACCAAGACACGTCCTGACGAAGTACCCCACGGAAAACATATTATGCGTGTACCGGTATCGGGAAACGTACCGGGCCGGAAGCGCCCCAGTGCGAGGATCGCGCGCCCGATAGGCGTGTTCCGTTTCAAGAATGCCGGAGGTGCTGGTACCCATGACGACGGCAATCCGATGCGCACCATAGCGTTGTTTGGCCTCGGCCACCGCCACTGTGAAGCCGTCTTGCTGGAGACCAAGCCAAGCCAGGCGATTGTTGCGACAATCGAATGGCTGCAAGTCATGATCAAGAGAAAAATCCTCCAGCCCCGCCACCCGCCCGATGTACGTTTTCAACGCGACGTCTTCGAAGTCGCACAGTTTCAGCGCCGACCGGCGGGCCAGAATCGCCTCCAACACCGCTCCCGTACCCCTGCCGTTGGCGGTGACCAGCGTATAGGCGGACAAAACGAGCGGCGCCATGGGGCCGCTGCTAGACGGCATGACCTTCCCTCCTCGCCGTCACGGCTGAAAAGGCAAGACAACACAGCGACCCGCTGGCGGCGGTGAGACCGATCGCATGGAGGGCCGGCGTCTTCGAGAAGGCCAGCACGCCGAAAACCAGCATGGTGGTGCCACTGCACACGAGCAACCCGAAGCTTGTTCTGAGCCGTTCTTCTCCCGTACACTCCGGCCGATTGAGAAACAGCGCATAATCCAGCCCCAGCCCGACCACGAGCAGAAACGTCGCCACATGAAAGAGCGAGAGCGGCTCGCCCAATCCTCGCAACACCGCCGCCACCACCAGAAGCGCGCAGAGGACTGGCGTCAATACACGGACGACCAGCACTGCCGACCGTAATCCGACGGCCAACACCACCGCAATCGCGGCCATGCCCCAGCCGAGCAACTGCGCCGTTCGATCGCGATAGGCCGTCATGATTCGGTTCGACTCTTCCTTGAGATCCAGATACCTGACCGACTCATCGCCCCATTGCTCAACATGCCCGGCCAACGAGGTACGATCTCCGACGCCGTTCAACGGCGCGACAGCCATCCATCGTCCTCCTTGCGGGAACAGCAGCGACTCCAGCTTGATTCCCAGCATCGTTCCCGCAAACACTTCGGGACCGATCGGTTCGTCGCGTCGAGCCGCCTCGACGGCTTCCACAAACGGCTCGAACAGACCGGGAGTGAAGGGCAATCCCTCAAGGGCCGCCTTCAGATTCCGCTCGAGGGTCGGCCGATCAGGCAACGCACGTTGCCGAGCCAGTTGTGTCCGCCGGCTGGGAACATAGCGGGAGACGATGTCGTACCCCTTGACCAGGCCGTGCGCACGCAGACCTTCCAACCGCTCCGTCACGGCCTCCGCCTTCTCCAGTAGATCTTCGATTGTCGCCTCTTCAATGACCAACAGATCCCGCACGTCCGGAGCACCCAGCTCTTTCCGCAATTGCTGATCGAGCTGTTTTTTCTCCTCCGGCAACGGACTGAGGCGCCCCACGTCCTGCTCCCACATGGGCGTATCAGACCACACCAAGACCGCCACCGCAAGGATAAGCACAACCGCTGCCGGAACCAGCCCTTTTGACAATCGATCAAGCCACCCTTGCACAGGTGTTCGAATCTCGATCGGAACAAACCCGGTACCGATGCAGGCCGGCACGACCCACCTGGTCGCGAGGGCGCCGGTGATCAGCCCCACGATCGCCAAGAGGCCCAATTGGGCCAACGCCTGATAGCCGGACAACAACAGCGATGAAAATCCGATCACGGTCGTCAGCATGCCCAACCGCATGGTCGGCCAGATCGCCTGCACGGTCGATGACGGGGATTCACGGCCCGTCAGATGGCTGAACAGATGAATCGGATAGTCATCTACGACCCCCAACAAGATCACCCCGAATCCCAACGTAATCCCGTGGACGAACCCGAACCAGTGGTTGACCGCAATCACACCGGCCACGATACCGGTGGAAATAGGAATCAACGTCAACAGCACCAGCACCAGAGATCGATAGCTGACAAAGAGAAGCGAGACGACCAGCCCGGACGCGACGGCGGTCAACCGCCACGCTTCGGCCTCGATCGACCGCTGAGCCTCGACCGCAAAGACGCTGGGGCCGCTCATGCGCAATTGCGCCGCAGAGCCGATCTTTTTTACCGCCTCGCCGAACGACGCTCGGATCGCTCGATGAAGCGATTCCTGCTCGTCCACGTCGAACCCGCTCCCGCGGGCCTCGACGAGCAAGAGGGCTCGCGCACGGTCTGGCGACATCCACACGCCTCCATAGGTTGACGGCCCTTCTCCCATGGACCACGATCGCAGAAGATTCCATGTTTCGCCCGTCGGATCGGTCGGAATCGACTCCTTTATCACGGCTCCCAGCGGAGAGCGAAGATCATGCAGCCTCTGTTCAAGAGCGGCGCGAAGAGACGATTCGGAAAACGTGTCCTCGGTCACCGTCGGGCTAAGCAGATAGCGGAATTCGCTCAGCAACGCCAATTCCTTCTTCGACCGGACCTCCGTGCCGTTGGCAACCATGCCGATACGTTCATCGGTACGAAGGGACTCCGCCAACGACCGGCTGAGTCCGGCCAATTCGGCCGGCGACGCGCCTTCCACCGCCAGCAAGATGAGCCGGCCCGACAATCCCTTGCGCACCTGCGACAACAATATCCGCTGGGTCTCCGTCGCCCCTTCGGGCAAGAGGTCGCTCAGATCGTTGCGGACGGAGAGTTTCTCAGCTCCATACCAAATTCCGTAGAGCATGAAGGCCAACCAGAAAGCCGGAACCAAGCGACGCGCGCTCATGGCCCTGGTCCCGGCAACAACGTCATCACCGACCGGTCGCCGTCCGCGGTCCGGACCGTCATTACGTTGATGCGGCCTTCCGAACCGGACAGTTCGATGAAATCGACCGGCACGCCTCCGGCCTGGCTGCGGGGACGCACTCGCAAGACCCACCGGCGCCTCGTTCCCTCAAGAGCGGTCTCGTATTCCCGCGTCAGCCGCGCCACGTCCCCGTCCAGGACGGCCCGAAACGTATCGACGAACCACCGCAGGCCCGGATACTCGTCCAGCGAAATGGTTTTGGTCATGTTCCGCCGTTCGCTCTCGATCGTCACGAAGTCGCCCTCGATCACGTACCGCTCCCGATAGGGCTCCCGCACGTCCTTCTCCAACCTCGACGGAGGAGTGAAACGCAAAACTCCCCGCGTGATCAGTGGTTTCGTCAAGAGCGACGAATACGTGGCCTCTTCAAACGACACGCTGGGCTCCCGGCTTTCTTTCACGGAGGTCACCACCTGCTCGATGGTCCACGCCATCTCCGATCGATCATCGGCCAATCCATGAACAGCGACGCCGACCACGCTCCAGATCAACGGCACCGCCCATGCAGATGCCGCTCGACTAGTGTGCCTCATCATCCCAAAATTCATAAAAATTGAACCAGTTGTCCGGCGCGAGTCGGCATGCTTCCTCAAGACGGCCGGCATAGCGTTGAATGTCCCGCTGTAAAACGGCTTCCTGTAGATCGTGAGGCGCGTGGACCCCGTCGCTGAACGACTCAAAGTACACGTCGTAGCGGTTTCCTCCTCTATACAATCCGAAAAAGAGCACCACCGGCACACCCAGGAGAGAGGCCAATCGCAACGCCCCCGTAGGAAAGCGGGCCTTGTGTCCAAAGAACGGACACTCCATCGTCTGTTCGCGGCTGGTTGCACGATCCCCCATCATGCCGACAATGCCACCCCGCTCCAAGCATTCCTTCACCTGCAACATCGCTTCTACTCCTCCCGCCTGAATCACTGTCGCCGCCACGGTCGGGTTGAGTGTCTCCGTCAGATCACGCATCAACGGCGCGTTGTGTTCATCCATAACAACCATCACATCGAGTTGCCTCCCTAAGAGGCCCACCGCACGAACGACTTCGAAACTGCCGAGATGGGCTCCCAACAAAATACAGCCGCACCCCTTGGCCAGCCCGTGCTCCAACGCCTCCAACCCGTGAAACCGGATGTCGAAAAGGTCGAACCGGCATCGGAGAAAATACACACGGTCGAGAATCGTCGCCGCGAAGGCGTAATAGTGGCGCAGCAGATCAGCCCAACCGGCCGGACAGCCGATCGCTCGCTCACGAAAACGCGCGATCGCCCGGTGAGCCGTCCAGGACGCAAACAGAAAGTAAACGCAAATCGGATAGAGCAACGCGCGCGCGGCCGGTCGCCCCAGCGTCAGCGCCGCTCCCATCATAACCCGAAGTCCGAGGCGACTTCCCCGCTCACGCTGTTGCCGCCACGCGAGACTCACGGATGTTCCGCCAACGACGATTCGGCCGAAAACTCGACGGCACCCGACGCCACCAGTCGCCCTCCGACACGGCATACAAACGAAACCTGTTCAGGAGCCGTCCGAGCCACCTCGATAGCGAGAGGCTCACCAGGCTTGAGCGGCGAAGCAAATTTCACGACCGACACTCCGGCCACCGTCTTCAAGGCCGGCTCGGCGCTCCGAATCGTTTCCAACACCTCGCAAAGCACCAGCACCCCCGGCACGATCGGCCGGCCGGGGAAATGTCCTGCGATCGCCGGATGGTCAAGCCCGATCGAAACGGTTCGCTCATACTTCACCATCGTGCTGTTCCCTCCACCGCCGAATCATGTCCTCCACAGCCTCACGGGGCAACTTGCCCGTTTCATTCCGCGGCAGCTTCGGCACACAGACCAGCGGACGCGGCAAGAATACCGGATCAATATGCGCCCGCAAGTCACGCAGAATCTCCTCGCCGCTTTTCCCCGGTGCCACGACGAAGGCCATCAAGCGTGTCACCAGACCCGTTTCCCCATCGGGCAAAACGAAGACCCCATCGTGCACCCCCTCGATCTGCAATAATTTCGCGCTCAAATCGCCGAGTGACGCCCGATACCCAGCTACATTGACCTGATCGGCCTTGCGCCCATGGACGACAAAATCGCCATTCGGCAAAAGAGACAGGTGATCCGGCACAGGAACCGGCCCGGGAAGGTATGGTGCTTTCACCACATAGGCTGTTCCTTCTTGATCGACTCGCACACCGTCCAACGGTTTCCACTCATCGCCGGCAATTGTCCGTCGCTCGGCAACACTCCCGGCTTCGGCGAATCCGAAAATCTCGTGGACCTCCGATCGAAATTGCCGTTCGGCTTGTCTGGCCAGCTCCACAGTCAGCGGAGCCGTAGCCGAGAGGACGAGACCTCCTGTTGGCACAGCAACTCCGTCGGCAACACAGGCACGCAGATGAAGCGGCGTGGTCACGAGCAGCCATCGGTCCGGCACATCCATCAAGACACTTCGGACATCGGCTGGAAACAGCGGACGTCCCGCGTACATCGACAGTCCGTAAGTGATCGGCAACATTACGGAGGCTTCAAGTCCGAACATGTGCTGATGCGGCACGGTCGCCGCCACCGTCACGCGATCTCTCTCCTTGATGCCAAGTCTTGACCCGGTCGCCCGCGCCACGGCCGTCAAGGCGCCCCACGTTTTCCGATTCGGCACCGGGTTTCCTGTGGTGCCAGACGTAAATGCAACGGCCACAACTTGGTCCAAGGGGATTCGTGGAACGACCGCCGGCAGCGACACGGGAGACGGCGCTTGCTGAATTTGTACGGAGATCGACTCAATTTCTTCGCGTTGCTCATCTCGATCGGTCAGCGCGTAACTTCCGGGAAAGTCGTCGGCAATGCGACGGAGGGCATAAGGCGCCCGGCTGTACGGCAGCAAGGTGATCTGCCGCCGCATGATCGCCGCGGCAAACCCCACCAAAAACTCATAACGACTGGCGGCAAGATTGAGCACGGTCGGGCAATCGGGCAAGAGATCGGCCAGGGAAGAGACGTCGCTCAAAAACTGAGCAACGGTGCGAGGAGTCCCTTGTCCCCGCGCGATGATGTCGTCAGGCTGATAAGGACCGATCAAGGATGTTGCGCGCATGGCCGGCGCCAATCACTTCGTGCGGTTTTTCTCGATGGCCTTGGCCAGCGCCCGCAAGGAAGAAAAGATGGCCTTGATCTCCGGATCGCTCGACTTGAGTTGATACCCATACGTTTGTGAAATGGCGAGCGAAAGCTCGAGCGCGTCGATCGAATCGAGTCCCAACCCCTCGCCGAACAAGGGCGCCTCTGGTTCAATGGACATCGGATGGATCTTGAGCTTGAGCGTCCGCACGATCAGCTCGGCAAGCTCTTGTTCGATCGACGAAAGACCGGACTGATCTTGTCCCATCCCACCACCCTACGCTATCACTTCACCGCGCGATAGTCGCACAAGAGCCCGCTGAACCATTCTGTCACTCGGCAGTCGTCGAAACCGGACTCCTTCAACGTTTCGACAATCGTAGAGGGGGGCACACAGTGCTCCGTCGTGTCCCACCAATAGGCCATCAACCGTTTCAGCTCTCGATTGCCGGTTCCAGCGGCAAACGCCGTTCCCAGCACGTCCCTGATATACCATCGCAACAACCGATACAAGACCATGGACCGAGGACGCGAAATTTCCAACAACAGAACGATCCCGCCCGGCTTCAAAACACGCCAATACTCCGCAAAGGCCGCTCTGAGATCCGACACATGCCGAAGCGCATAGCCCATGCTGAGAAAATCGAAGGTGTCGTCGCGAAACGGAAGCTGTTCCCCCACTGCTTGGATCAAGCACCGACAGCCCACTTGCTGCGCCTCGTGCAACATACCGATACTGGGATCAAGGCCAATTACGAACCCAGCGGGACCGATGAGCTCGAGGGCACACTGCCCCATTAAACCAGGCCCGCACGCGACGTCCAGCACTCGCATGCCCGGCTTCAGCCCCGCCAGTTGCAGCGCCTTCTTTCGATACCACAGGCCTGATCCAAAACCGGTCGCCTTATCGATGTTCCGATACTGAGAAGCCGTCCTGTCAAACAGGTCATTCAGAAACTGCTGTCTCTGCTCCGGCTTTTCATAATACGAACGTAACAGCGGATGGGGCGCGACGGGTCGATTGTCCAGACTCCGTTGACTTTGCGGATCGGCGGATCGAATCATACGAGAAGCCTTACCCTCTGTTTTTCACACTTGTAGCAAGACGTTTCGCCGCTGGGCAAGAGAAAGCTCTCCTTGCCTTCAGAAAAACGCGTGGATCGCAAACACCACGTCGTCGTCACGATCGCGATGGCTGTACTCGACCCTGGCGGCCCAATCGCGAGCCACCGTATAGCGCGAACCGATGTGCCAACGAATATCATCAGACCGATCGCCGAGCGGGAAGCGCAGATAGGAACCCGATGCCGTGAGTTTCCAGCGATCTGTCACATCGGCCAATAGGCCCATTGTGACACCTCCTCCCACCCGATGAAAATCCCGGTAAGCGGGGCTGACATTCGCCTCACCCTCGGCGAACAGGTACAGGACTTCCCGTTTGAACAGCATCGTCGACTCGACAGCCCCGCCGCCCCCTCCCCCGAACACTCCACTACTGCACAACCGGCAGCCGTCGTGCCGGACCGTCTGCATGCCTACGTTCACCCGCCACGAGGGGGCGCGAAAGAGATCGTCGATCGGAGAAAGCGACACGATATTGATCAACGTGGCCCGTTCAACCCTCGTCCGCTCGGATCGATTGTAATGCCGCACCGTCACCCCGAGCGCTTCGATCTGAGCATCCGGCGTGTACCCTTCTTCAGGGTCGAGCAGATCGTGATACAGCGCCCGAATCGACGCTTCCTCAAAGGTATCCTGATTCCGCCAGCCTCCTCCCATCGTCACGCGCGTCGTCCCGTGTCCTGCGTCCGGACGTTTCGTATAGGGAGGAACCTCCACATCCGGCGATGGAATGGGCAATCGGCTCCGCTCGATCAGGATGCGCCTGTTGCGCTCCTTATAGACGGCCGTATCGGGATCGTCGCTCTCACTTTTGTAACGCAAATAATCCGATACCACATCCAACACCAACGCCCTCCTTGGCATCGGCAGGGCCGCGAAGGCGGATTCTTCGCTGGTGGCCGGCTCGTCGATCAGTTGCCTGACCATCTTAGATTCATCGGCCGTAAGCAGAGCCCGTTTCCGTTTGACGATCGTGCTCCGGGAAGGTCGATAGGTTGTGTCCTTGACCAACCCCGGATAGCCCACGACTGCCCGCACCGTGTCGGCAGGGATCGTCCAGAAACGGAACCGATCCCGCAGACGCAACTCAGGATTCGCATACTCCAGGAGCGACAAAATGTGATAGGAGCAATTTTCCTTGAAAAAAAAGTAATCGAAATAGGCGTTGCCCATCTCCCACGCGTGCATGAGCAGCCGATCGAGCTGAGCGGGAGAGAGATTGAGCCGATACTCCCACATGTCGCGGTTCTCGATGTCCCGGTACGTCTGAACCTTCAGGTAATAGGGCGGGGTGGAAAAAAATCCCTTGTAGCCTCCGAAGATGCCCAGAAAGGCAAACTCCAACCCTGCGTCCGGCGGCACGTCGGCGGCATAGTCGATGGTATAGGCCAACAGCCTGGTCTGTTCCGTCTGACCCTGCTGATCGATGCGTAAGAAGGTATGGCCGAACATGGAAGCCGGATTGTTCAAGAACGCCGCGGGGAAGATCAGACTGACACCTGCTGGATTCAGTTCGGCCCGCCAACGGTTGTATCGCTCACAGGCCAGCGGTGGAAGTCGTTGCTCATCGAACCCCAACCGTTCCTTGAGCCAATGGTACCGGGCCATGAATGCGCATTGAGCCGGCTGCTTCGAGCGGCCGACCGGATCGGGGGAGAACAACTGCCGGATCGTCGCTTCCAATTCGGCCTGGGGATCATATTTGCCGCGAGGAGATAAAAAAAATCCTTCATCGTCCTCCTCGCTGATCACTCGCCCCAGCCAATCCGTTCCATAATGAAGCAACAGGTGCCATTCCCGTTCATCCGCCAACCGAGACCGAGCAGCCTGTTCAATGAGTTCCCGTTGATAATCTTCCGGATCATCCGCCTGGACCATGGCGGGCCACGCCGCAAGCACCACCAGGAAGATATAGAGGACAGCAGTCACTGCATCAGGGAAGAACCATGATGGGACTTCCATCCGACGATGGAAGTCCCATTGCAGCATGGTTAGTTCAGTGCGATGTGCGACAGAGCAGGATCAACGGCAATACCTTCGTTCAATGCCTTGACCATAGAAGCCGGAGACAAATCTCCGGAAGAGGCCAGCGCGGCATAACGACCCTGGGCCATCGTGAAGAACGCCTCGTGCTGCTGCTGCGGAACCCCCAGCAGGGTTGCCATCGACGCCAAGTGTTCGCCTCGCCCCTGGGCCATCTCTTGAGCCAGGGCATCAGCGTTCAACTCGGCGAACATAGTGGCTTTTTGCTCAGCCCACCATCGGCCGTCATCCGTGCATCCCATGGTCCCGGTGGAAATCCCAAAGGTCTGCGTACCGAATGAACCGTTGGTTGTCGCCATCAAGATTTGCGCCCCTTTGGTCTTTGCGTGTGGATAATTTTGCCAGGCAATCTTGCCCAACCCGCAGCCAGGCCCCGTATCCGGCGTGCCGGCGGCCAACGCGATTCCGCCTTGCACCACCATCGCCAGCCCGATGACCACAACCATGCTCAATTTTCTCATTCGAATCCTCCTTGGTGAGAGTGAGAAGCCCTGTCGGTCATACCCCTCGGCGATTATAGACGAATCGCATCCGAGAGCCACGTTTTTTTTCCCTTAGCCAACCGTCCTTATAGAGATAGAGCCATCTTACTAGGAGAATGCCAACCGTCATCGCTCGGTCCCGCCTATGAGCCGTTCAGGGCTCCGCGGACAGGGGCGCACCCACCGATTCCCGCACCGCCGCCCACTCAAATGTGAACGGCACGGGAGACAATCGGGGCATGGCCGCGAGTTCGGTCTTCAACCGCTCGGCCCGTCCGTGGCTCATCGGATGGGTCGAAAGCCACTCCATCCGTCCTTCATCCTTCTCCGACAGCCGCTCGAAGAAACGGATCATGCCGGAGGGATCGATCTTCGCACGATACAGTAGATGCAGGCCGGTTCTATCGGCCTCCGTTTCCTGCTCCCGGCCAAATTTGAGCGTCATCAATTCCACGCCGAACCGTTTCATCAAGCCGACCAAACCTTGCTGATCTCCAAACACGATGGATGCCGCGACAACGAGGCCGAGCCGCTTGACAATCCGTTCCAACCCGTGTCGTTGCAAGACATGACTGAGTTCATGCCCCAGCACGCCGGCTACCTCTTCGGCACTGGCCGCTTGTCGTAGCAAACCGGTAAACACGACGACGTACCCTCCGGGCAACGCAAAGGCATTCACCACGTCACTTTTGACGACTGAAACTTCGAAGCGGTAGGGATTGTTCGGAATCTGCTCGACGAGACGCCGTGTCATCTCCTGAACGGCGGATACCGCCGGTCCTTCTTTGATAATGTCCTGATGCGCCAGAAAATCTCTATAGGCCGACTCGCCCAGTTTTTGTTCCCACTCCGGTGGAATCCGCTCGACGGCAAGGGCGACCAGCAGGTCACCTCCCCACCATAGTCCCGCCGACAGAACCAGGACCACGCCGGCGACAACGCCCCAAACCATCCGACGTCTCCGCCGAGCCAGCCGGGCCAATTCCGCCGCCTGCTCGAAGGGAACGTGCAACTGTTCCGGAGCCGATCGGCGAAAAGACCGGATCAGATCTGCATCCTTGAGATACAAGGCCCGTTCACCTCGATCGCCGTTCCACTTGAGCACGAGCTGATCATGATCCAATCCACCCACGGACACTGAAAGAGCCGTGAACGGAACCTCTTCCGACCAACCGGCCGACGACTCAGACGCAAACGTGACCGTTAGTCCCTGTCCGCCGAAGCGAACCAGGCACGGAGCACCGCTTGCAGGTAACTCTGAGCCGAAACAAAGGGCGTTGGGATGCAGTTCCATCGGAAGAAGACGGTGATGACGCGCTAATCGGGAGAGCCGATTGCGCCGTCACCGGAGTCCTCAGGTTGGCGGCTGACGGAGGACGTGCCGCATCACTCGGAGACCGGAATGAACTGCCTGATCCAGGCGCCGAAACCGCCGGGGTTGCGGCTCTGGATGTAGACGACGCCCGGCCCACGGAATCGGCACACGAATCCTTCGCCGGATGTGAAACTCGCCACCCAGCCGGACGACGCCCGCTCGATGGTATAAGACGTCGTAGCGGACCAGGCGACCATGTGGCTGTTATCGACGATGTATTCCTGGTCCGGTTTCAAATCGATCCGGTGAATTGCTCCGAAACTGTTCAAGATCAATGTGCCTTTCCCGCCAATTTTGAGAATGAAAAACCCTTCCCCTCCCATGAGCCCTCGGGTGAAGCTCTGCATCTTGCTCTCGATAGTCACCGTCTCGGCTCCGGCGAGAAAGCCGTCTTTCTGCACCATGTACTCATTGACCCCGTCGAGTTCAAGGACGACGATCTCACCGAGCACCGTCGGCGCCAGTAGCACTTCGCCCGGGCCTCGACTGGCCCGTAACGTTTGAAAGAAGAACTTCTCCCCCGTGAGCAATTTTCGGGACAGCGCACCAAGGAAGCCCCCCTCCATCTTGCTCTCAACATCGATGGTCGGCGATGCCCCCACCATGGCACCGGATTCAGCCTTGAGCTGCTCTCCGGCTGCCAGCTCGACGCGCACCATCGGAAACGCCCCTGGATATAAGATCTCGCTTCGCATGACCGTTGATACTCCTTTGATGCTCCTTGTTTTACCGGCTTTCGCCGGCCACGGCGCCGGTGATTGTGTGGAAAGGGAGCGGACCCTGTCAAGCCACGCGCGATCAGTCCGACGCGGAGGAGGATGAGGGATTCGCCAATGCCGATGTCCTGGAGGCGGGAATTGCCACCACGACGTCATACTCCGGATCGCCGTCTTGGTCTTTTCCGTCATGGCCGACGCTGTATAAGACCCCCCTGTTCAGATTCACCAACATCGGGAGCCCCGTGTATGGATCATAGAAATCTTGGCCGGCCTTGGCGATCCGGGAAAACAGTTCGGCGTCCGCCCCTCCGCGACGTATCCACGCCTGCAAACTGGCGAGACGCAGGTGAGCCTCCAGATCGACGGCCATGCCACGGTACCCATCCCACGCCGGCAACGGATCAAGCCCGATGATATTTTCAATGGGATTCGCCAGCACATCCGCCATCGTCTCGGCCGGAGACCGACTAAACTCGCTCCGTTTGGGAAAGCCCCGGTGACGCCCCTCATTGGCCGCCTTGTAGGCGGCGTCGTAATAGGCGGCATAGCCGTTCAACCGACGTTGTTTGGGCAAGGGAAACCACGAGACAACAGTTGCGTATAATGAGCCCGCCTCTTTAGTCTCGTCTTTCAGTTGAGCGTCGTATGACGCGGCGGCCCAGGCAAGTTCGCTACGCATCGGCCAACGGATCGAGAGTTCCTCCTGCTTCAACGGCCTGAGCAGGTGGGACAACCGGCCGACATGTTTGACGTCGAAATCGGGATCGGCCAGAAGCCCCGACGCAACCGTGGCGTTGTCGCGGACCGCTTGAATCGCCAGTACTTTGACTGGAAGCGTTTTGGCTTGGGCTAACACCGTCCGCCAAGCCTCCATGTCCGCCTCCAGTCTCTCTATGCCCACGTCGGTCTGTTGAAGGAATCCCTCCGCGATATACAGATGATGAGCGAACGTGATCAAATCACACGGCGGAGCAACAGCCAGTCCGAACCCCCAGTCTTCAAACGGAAGACGTTGCCACTGCCGATACCGACTGAGCATCGCCTCTCCTTGACCGGCCCATCCATTGAGAAGACCCCGGTTCGCCTTCAACACTCCAACCGGATTCATCCCCCTCATCCATCCTCTCAGCACTGTCGCGGAGGCATGGGCATGAGCGGTCGGAGGAAGCCTGCCTTGACCTCCAAGACACGCTCGCGCTCGGTTCGTCTTCAGCCCCTCTTCCGTCACCTCTCCAGCCGACGCCATCAACGCCAATCCCGCCTGAATCGGGTCCTGCCCGGCAGGCGCATCGAATCCCAGCAGAAACAGATAGCCGTTCGTATGGGGATCCGACAAGGTGCGCGGAGGAGCGGCCGTGAGATGTTGATAGAGAGGAGATGGAGCCTCTTCCATCATCATCCAGATCAAACCGACCGCTCCGATCCCCAACGCAACCGCGGCGCAGGCCAGAGAAGCCAACGCAACGAGGGACAGGATCATCGCGCGCGTTGTGGAGACGCAGGATCTAAGCCAGTCTGAGACCCGGATCCCGATGCGACTCAGGAATCCCGGCTGTTTTGTCGCCGGTCGCTTTGTCGACGAGAGGGTATCCGTCCTCTCGTCTTTCGACTTGTCGGCCGTGTCAAACAATATGTTGACGGCCGATGAAGCGGTCGATGTGAAAACGTTTCGCCCTTGATGATCCGCTGGAAGCCTCGGCTGAGTCTTCTCCATCGAGGAAGTCTTCTCAATCGATGATCGGACCAGCAGTTCATCGGTCAATCGAATCGGTCCCCAACTTGCTCCTGTTTCCTCCACACGTGACACCGGCTCACACGGTGATTCCTGGACCACGTCATCGGACGGTTTGCCGGCCGTCTCTTCGTCATTGAGGTCCTGGATTGCCGGTCCCTCTGTCGCACCAGACAAAGGCGGCTCAGACGTAGCCTCGTTCTCCGAGGGTAACGCGACCGTATCTTCGGATTCCTCGAGCCGATCTCTCGACTCTTCAACCGATGGCTCAGCGAAAATCGGGTGATCCACCTCGCCAGCCGTATCGGAAGTCACCGCTTCCTGCTCCGGCGGCGTCGGGGCTTCGATCGTCGCGGCGGCTGTTGACACCGACTCATCGACCATGCCTTCATCGACCATGTCGAAGGTCGGCTCGTTGTCGTCGGTCTCTTCCTCGCTCGAGTCGATCACCGAAGCAGAAATGATCGTATGATTCTGTTCCCCCACTCCTTCTCTTCTCTCCCCTGATTCTTGCGGCGGAGACAGAAATGAAAGGACGGCGAACGGAGGAGTTTCCCCCGTGCCGGCAATCTCCTGCTCGAGGGCCGGCTCAGGATCTTCCGCGACCGGCGGCGACGAAGCAACGGAATCGGCGAACGCTTCCGATCCATCGATCCGTCGTGCATCGGCAAGTTCCACGGCCTCATCGTCACGCTGCGCGTCGGGAATTTCGATGGTGGTATCCGGAACGTGATCCCAAGGGACCGGTGCTTCCACCGACGTAGCCGGAACCGTTGCATCCTGCCAGGACACCCCATCTATTCCATCAGCCCCATTCAACGGACCGTCCTTTTCCAACGTCGGAGCGTCGGCTTCTGGTCGGATGGAACAACCGGGCGACTGCTCGATCTCAAAAGACTCACAAAACTCATCGACCGCCGGAGAGACGGCCTCCGCGGACGATTGTTCTTCGGTCTGGTCGGCATCGGACGATGCTTGAACCGTATCCGGCATGTCGGCCGCAGGACGGTCTGCTCCGCCGACTTGCTCTTTCTCGACCTCCGTAGCCTGCTCAACCTGACGATCATCTAGGCTGGACGGATACTCACATGGTGGGGATGGCCGGCTTGATTCTTCGGCCGTGGGGGTAGGGCTGGACAAGGCATCGAGCATGAGCTCTTCCGCCGTCGCAGGAGACAGGTCGTCATCTGAAAAAGCCGACGGTGGAGTACTACGCTCGGCGGCATGATCCACGTCGATTGGCAGAGTGACCGTCAAATCGGCCGACAGACCGGAGAGTCCGGAAGCCGGCTCACAAGAGCCCTGATCATACCCGTCCGCAGTCACGTCCGGGACATTCACCGCCGTGTCAGACAGCGCCGTGAGCGCATCGCCGGCCGGTTCATCCGACATCCATGACACAGCAGCCTCAGTCGCCACATCTTCATTGAGCAAGGACGATTCTACTGATTCACGATCAGAAGCAGCGTCCACAGCGTGACCGCCCAACTCCGGCTCAACGGCCGATTGCATCTCACCAGACGATGAATCCGGCGTCCATTCGGCACCGGTTGTTTCAGGCGGAGACTCTTGCTGCCACGTCATGTCGTGGTGGCCGTCGTCAGGGGCTCCATCACCGGCGGTTTCACCGGAAAAGACGGTGTCATCGAGACCGCTGCCGGCAAAATCATCGTCGTTTGGCGACAGGTCGTAAGTGGAAACATCCCGGGGCCGGGCAATCAGGTCACCCGTTTGGGGATCAAAATAGCGGTTCAAGCGGATGGCGGCAGGAGATGCCGGAGCGAGGTTCCTGATTTGTTGATACAGCCTGGTCACATGCTGGGAATCATCGAGATCGGAATCTTCCAGCAAGATGTCGATCGCCTTGGCATACTCGGCGACTGCATCCAAAATCTGCCCTTTATCTTGATAGATAGAGCCGAGTTTTTCGAGGTAGGGAACACATCGGGGTCCCGCCGCCAAGTACTCTCGCAGCAAGGACTCCGCAAGCCAATAGTCTTGCCGCGCAAATGCTTCGTCGATGAGCGAATCAAACGCTTGTTTGGCTGGGATCAGGCTTCCTAGCCGAAGATGCAGAGTCGCAAAAAGCCGGCGCGCCTCCATATTATGGGGGTCCATCGCCAGCAATTCTTTCAGCGACGCCGACGCACGCCCGTACCTCCCCGCGTTCATCTGCGTGATGGCTTCTTCGAGCAGAGCGGTTTTCCGACTATAGCCGGAACTGGCCTGCTTCAGCCCACGCATGCGGCCGGTCGCGTTCTTATCCTTTTCTTTGATTGTTTTTTTCTTGTCCGCCGGCACGTTACAACCTTAGCAGACCGTCTCGGAATTGTTGCAATCCTGCCACCTCATTTGCTCCCATCGCGCCGAGAGCCGTATCCGGCAGTGCGGCAGGTCAAAAAAGAATCAGGCGATTGTGCAATAGAAATGCCCGAACTCGATCCTGACGTTCTCAAAGACGATCCCGAAAAATGAGCGGTTACTGCACGTTCATCTAACCTGATGAATAATGCCGTTCATTTCTCTCACGGCCTGTACAAAGAGGTGCGGGGACAGATCTCGATTGAACGAACCGCCTACGAGGAAGTCGGTTCAGATCCTCACAAGACCGATGAGCTACCGGCACGGGTCACAATCATCCGACGGTGCCAACGAAAAATGTACGCCGATTGCATAGATGCAGCCGGAAGAGGACGACTTGCCCAGCACCGTTCTCTTATCGGCGGATTGCCGCTAATAAATAAGAGCAAGAAGAGCCAGCCTGGTCCCCGGCCTTGCCAAGCTCCCCTGGATCCTCCGAGTCAGGATCGGTGGACGACGGGCGTCTGTGCGATGGCAAAGGGCGCTTTTGTTGTCTCCTCCATGGCCCCTGTGATACGGTCAATCGTTGCACAGCGCCTGGCGCCCGCGTTACCATCCAAACACCGTTGCCGGTGTCGGCGAAAGGCGGAGAACCGGTTTGTATTCTGACAGGTACCAATCATGAGAAGCGCATCGGTTGCTTGTGCCTGGGCGTGGCTCTATGTGCTGACACTGGTGTGTCCGCAGGGGTTATGGGCTCAGGGAACCAGCACTCAACCGGCCAAGGTCGCGCTGGACTTTAACGAGGTGGAGATCCCCGTTCTTGTCCGTTTTATCAGTGAGCTGACCGGAAAAAACTTCGTCCTGGACGATACAATCAAAAAGCAAGCAGGCAAGATTTCCGTTTATTCCCCCACCAAGGTCACCAAGGAACAAGCCTACCAGATGTTCGTCTCCGCATTGGAAGTCGCCCGACTGGCCGTTGTTCCCAAGGGCAACGTCTATCAGATCGTGCAAATGGGCGATCTACCCCCTGAGCGCGGCGTCTTCGTCTATCGCCTCAAACACGCGAACGCCTCGGATCTCGCAGCCGTCTTGACCAATCTCGTGGCACGCTCGCAGACGGTCGCTCAAATGGCTCCCGGCATGAAGCCGCCCATGAGACCGCTGACGGAATTCGAGGCGCCTGTGCAAGTGTTTGCGGATAAGGCGACGAATTCCATTATTATCAGTTCCACCAAGGCTGCCTACAATCAGTTGCAAACCGTGATTCGCGAGCTGGACATCAAGCGCCCCCAGGTCTTCGTGGAAGCTGTCATCCTCGAGGTGCAGGTTGACCGTCTGAGACAAATCGGAACCGATCCAACGCAAGTGCTCGGCTCGTGGAAGTCAGGAGCTGCGCAAGGGATCGCTGGTTTCAATCGCGCCCCAGAAGATCTGGCCTCCGTCGCCCAAGCCATCAGTGGAATCGCGGGGGGTGGCGCGACTGGTGGCGCCTTGACAGTGCTCAACACCGTCAATGTGCGTGCCTTCATGCAACTGCTCATGAGCATGACCGACACCAACATCCTTTCAACCCCTCAAGTGCTGGCGGCGGACAATCAAAAAGCCAAGATCGTCGTCGGAGAAAACCGTCCGTTCCCGACCGGGCAAGCCCAGGGCATCACCGGTGGAACCCTCGTGACCATCGAACGAAAAGACGTGGGAGTCACGTTGGAGATTACTCCGCAGGTCCTCGAAGACGATTTGATCCGACTTGAAATCAAGCAAGAGATCACCGCCATCTCGGAAGCCGTGGCACAAACCATTGGATCGGGGACGGCAGCCATTCCGGTGGGCCCCACCACCACCAAACGTTCAATGGAAACCACGACGATCGCCCATGACCAGCAAACCCTGGTCGTAGGAGGGCTTGTCCGAGACAACATTACGGTCAACGAACGAAAGGTACCGTTTTTCGGCGACATCCCTTTGCTAGGCTGGCTGTTCAGGTCCCAAAACCGCACGATGGAGAAGCTGAATCTTCTGGTCTTTCTCACTCCTCATCTCGTGCGGGATGACGCGGACATGGTCAAACTGAACGCGAAAAAGGCAAAAGAAATCAATGTGCTGCAACGAGAAAACCGTATCGAAGAACCGACCAGACTGAAGCAGAATATCCTGGAACAACTTGAGCGTCCTGAAACCACGCCCTCCGATTCTCAACGGTAAGAACCCTGTTCCGCTTTTCTGTGCATCCCCCTCTCTATTCCGTCTTGCATCCATCTGCACCTCCATACCGAGGAACCCCGTGCAGCGTATCAGAGAGGCAGATCCCTCTTTTTTCAATTTGACCTCCCTCGTGAGAGGGATGGTTCCTTCGGTGTTCCTCCGATAGACTCCCCCCAGATACCGTTCGAAGGAGGAGGCCATGCGAGATCCGCGGTCATCTCACCGTTATCCCGTCGCATATCCGGTGATTTTCAGAGGCGCTCCGTTCGTAGGTGAAGGAACCATCACCGATCTTTCCCTCACGGGCTGTTCCATCGTCTGTAATCGAACGGCTCTGGCCGACAGTGACGTCAAGCTCAGCATCATCTTGCCTGATCCGACCCTGTCACTGTTCATCGAGTTGGGGAAAATCCGGTGGGTAAAAAAGAACGTCTTCGGCGTCGAATTTCTCCGGATTCCAACGATCACCCGTCACCGTTTGGACCACGTGCTGCGGCAACAGAGAAACACGTAGAGTGAACACCGTGTCAGCCAGGCTGGTTTGTAACTGGGGGATTCTACCTCGTCTGGCTGTTTTTTGAGTGATCAGCTTTAGCCAGCAGCAGATAGCGGGCATCATCGATTCGAGGTGAGGAAGAGGAGGATCTCCAGGAAGGATGGTCGCCCCCCACCACCACAGGCGGGGGGCAAGGTACACAGTCTCACCTTAACTTTTATTACGGCCTTATATCAAAATGAAGCGACAACCCGGCATGGACCGTGATCGTGCGGATTGTGGATTCGTAATCATCCAACACGAGCTGAGAACCATCAGCAAATGGAAGACTGGACTGCCCAAACCGATCCGTGCCGAGCGCATCATGAAAGGCGTGGGTATATTTGGCCTCGGCAAAGGCGGCGACGTACTTGATGAGAAATACTTTCACCCCACCCTTCACTTGAAAAGCTGGGGCCGTGTCCCGCTGGGTGGTGAGGGGCGCCTCAAACGTCGCTCCCCTTGCTCCACCAGGCCTGAATGCGAACTGATGCGCGCCTCCCCCTACTCCGATGTACGGATGCCACCGTCCGTTTGGATAAGCCTCTGAAATCGCAAACGGCCGACGAAGCATGATATTCCCGCCGATGTAGATGCCTTGTATTTCTGTTGTGGTCCCCTCAAACGTACCGTCGGGATTCAGCGTGCCATTAACCCCATGCCGACAACAGGCGATATCCGGCCACCAGACATAGCCTTCAATTTCAGCACCGACATCAAACCCCGCCAACTTGTTTCTGGTTGGAAACCAAATTCCCGCGTTGCCGCCGACCGACTGTTTCATCTGGTAGTCGATATCTCTCTCAACATCCCCATTTCGAAACGTGGCATCTTGACTAAATGGGATCGCCACGCCCGCCATGAAAGAAAGATAGGGTTCGATGGTTCCGGACGACATCGTGGGCAGCTCAGCCGCCGCATGGACGGATTGCGAAACGCCCATCACACCGACAAGAACCACCATTGCCGCAATTCTTGTTTTCATCCGTCACCCTCCCACGGTAAAGATTTGATTGTCGAGTTGGGATTGCGAGTCTGTGGTCTGAGATGTGAGACGAACTGCGACGAGCCTGGAGGAAACAGCGCACCACGACAAAAGGTTCATCGCAATCACATGGCTCTGCGTTTCTGCTGCTGTCGCCATGAGCACGAGAGCGCGCATCATTGGCACCGGCACCACCATGATCACGAAGGGATACCCCTTTTCTCTCGTCGAGGAAGACGGCGCAACAGTAACAATCCCTCCTTTATTTATTAAAATAGATAAAACGGATTAAAGGTATCGGTAAATCCAATATCCCGACATCGCAATCGGGCGGAGGGAGGTGGCTGTTGTTGTGAGAATCCGGTCGGCATCTGCCACAACCCATCTAGCAACTGTTTGAAAGCCCCCGTAGCGGCGCAACGCGGCCTAGGACCGGCGGAAAGTAGCGAGGCCGCAGTGGAACAGAGGGAAGTACGGCCAGAGAAGGACCTGCCGTGGAAGATTTATCGTCCCAGCGCCTTTTTCACCGCCAGACCGATTTCGGCTGGATTTTTCACGACCGTCACACCGGCTGATTCAAGGGCTTTCATTTTTTCGGACGCCGTGCCTTTCCCGCCGGAGATGATCGCTCCGGCGTGGCCCATGCGGCGGCCAGGTGGCGCCGTGATCCCGGCGATGAAACTGATGACCGGCTTCTTAACATGCTTCTTGATGAATTCGGCCGCTTTTTCCTCCGCGTCGCCGCCGATCTCACCGATCATGACGATGGCTTGCGTTTCCTGATCCTTTTCGAACAACGGCAGGACATCGACAAATCCCGTACCATTGACGGGGTCGCCCCCAATGCCGACGCACGTCGTTTCCCCAAGTCCCAAAGTCGAAAGCTGATGCACAGCTTCATAGGTGAGCGTGCCGCTTCGAGACACCACGCCAACGACGCCCCGTTTGTGGATGAAGCCCGGCATGATGCCGATCTTGGCTTCGTCCACCGTGATGACACCGGGACAGTTCGGGCCGATCAATCGGACGTCGCGACCACGCAACGCCCGTTTCACCTTCACCATGTCGTTGACCGGAATGCCTTCGGTGATGCAGATAATGAGTTTGATTCCGGCGTCGGCGGCCTCGAGAATCGCATCGGCACAAAAGGCGGGGGGAACAAAAATCAGCGACGTGTCGCAGTCGGTCTTTTTGACCGCTTCGACCACGGTATTGAACACGGGAATTCCCTCAACCTCCTGCCCGGCCTTGCCCGGCGTCACGCCGGCGACGACTTTCGTCCCGTAAGCCTTGCATTGCGTCGCGTGGAACGAGCCTTCCTTGCCCGTGATCCCCTGCACCACTACCCGCGTGTTCTTATTGACCAAAATGCTCACGTCGAACCTCTTTCATTTTGTGCTCTGCTGCTTATCATTCTCGCCGGCGCCAGGATATCGGGAGCGTCTTGCTCGGATGGAAACAAGCGACAACGAGAGGCCGTATGTCCTACGCCGCTTTGCCGGTCAACTGCACGATTTTCTGCGCCGCTTCCCAGAGATCGTTGGCGACATCGAGCTTCAAGCCGGATTCGGCCAACAACTTGCGGCCCTCCTCCGCGTTCGTCCCTTGCAGCCGCACTACCAGCGGCACATTGATCTTCACTTCCTTCGCTGCTTCGATGACACCATGCGCAATGCGCTCACAGCGGACGATCCCGCCGAAAATGTTGATGAAGATGCCCTTCACGTTCGGATCTTTGAGCAGAATCCGAAAACCAGCCGCGACGGTTTCTTTTGTCGCACCGCCGCCTACATCCAGAAAGTTCGCCGGCTCACTGCCGGCCAGCTTGATGACATCCATCGTCGCCATGGCCAGTCCCGCGCCGTTGACCATGCAGCCGATGTTGCCGTCGAGCTTGACATAATTAAGATTGTTGGCGGTCGCTTCGATTTCGAGCGGCTCCTCCTCGTTCAAGTCCCGCATCTGTTGGACATCGGGATGTCTAAAGAGTCCGTTATCATCGAACGACACTTTGCCGTCGAGCGCCACAAGCGTCTTTTCCTTGGTGATGATGAGGGGATTGATCTCCACCAACGCCGCGTTCTTTTCCATAAAGAAGCGATAGAGATTCTCCATCAATTTCACAAATGGATTGAGCACCGCCGGCTCGATCTGATGCAGCCCAAGCGCAAACGCGACATTACGTCCGTTGTGTCCTTGGAATCCGACCGCAGGATCGATCGCTTCCTTGATAATCTTCTCAGGCGTGTGGGCCGCAACCTCTTCGATCTCCATTCCCCCTTCGGTACTGGCAATGAAGGTGGGCCACCCGCTGTCTCGATCGACAAGGATCGACAGATACAGTTCCTTGGCGATGTTCGCCCCCTCTTCAATCAACAGACGGCGGACCACCCGTCCCTTCGGTCCTGTCTGATGCGTGACGAGGGTCTTACCGAGCAATTCCCGCGCAAGACCGGCGACCGCATTTTTGTCCTTCGTGAGCTTGACCCCCCCGGCCTTTCCACGACCTCCCGCATGGATCTGCGCTTTGACGACGAAGACGGGCGTATCGAGCTCATTCGCCCATGCCGACGCAGTCTCTGGTGAGGTAATCTCCTTTCCACGCGGGACCGGCACGCCGAACTGGGCAAACAGCGACTTAGCTTGGAATTCATGCACATTCATCGTAACCTCAACAATCTATTGGCCGACGACCTGCGATGACGGGCCGTCTGCTTCCTTGCTGGACGTGTTTCGCGTTACGCCGCGGCTTCTTATGTCTTCCTGGTGTACGCCGGCAGGATCATCGGAGAGATGACACCGCTGAAGTTACCGTGCTTCTTGGCTTCCGCCCGGAATCGCTCCAAATGTTTGAGCGTCAATTTTCCTTGTTTCATGGAACCGGCCCTGGCGGCGGCGGTCAATCCGGCCCGTTTCCCGAACACCATCAAATCGAGCAATGAATTGCCCATCAATCGATTCCGTCCGTGCAGCCCGCCGGAGGCTTCTCCCGCGACGAAGAGATTCTTCACTCCGGTTTCGGAATTGGTGTCAATCTTCACGCCCCCGTTTTGATAGTGCAGGGTGGGATAGATGAGGACCGGTTCTTTACTGATGTCGATCCCAAACCGTTCGAATTGCCGCACCATAGCGGGAAAATGTTTCTCGACGGTTCCAGGCCCATGCTCCGCGTCAAGCAACGGCGTATCCAGCCACACGCCGACTCGACCGGACATCGTTCGAATACCCCGTCCTTCTTCGCACTCCCGAATAATGGACGACGACACGACGTCTCGCGTATCCAATTCGTTGACGAACCGTTCGCCCCTCGCATTGACAAGATGGCCGCCTTCCGACCGGATGCCCTCCGTCACCAACGCTCCGACCAACTGTTCCGGATATACCGCTCCCGAGGGATGATATTGAAAGGTATCGATATGAGAAAGTTTCGCACCGATGCGGTAACACAGACAGAGACCGTCTCCCGTCGCCCCGTAGTGATTGCTGGTCGGAAAGCCTTGAATGTGAAGTCGCCCGATTCCACCAGTGGCCACGATCACCGCCTTGGCTGCGACCACGACATACTGCTGGTTGTCCAGATCCTTAAAGACGGCGCCGGTGCATGCTCCATCGCCATCGCCAAGCAACTCGACCGCGGCACAGAACTCCAGTAATTGAATCCTTCGGTTGATGACCTCGTCCTTCAGCACCCGCATGATTTCCAGGCCGGTGTAGTCCGAGCAGGTCAACAGGCGAGGCTTCGAACTCCCGCCGCCCTTCTTCACGTGGAGATTGCCGTCCGCTTGTCGATCGAAGAGCACGCCAAGGTCGATCAACCACTTCGCAATCGAAGGCCCTTCTTCCACCATCACCTTGAGCAGATGATGGTCGTTCTCCATGTGGCCGCCTCTGAGTGTATCCAGAAAATGGGTAACCGGGGAGTCTTCGGGCGCAACGGACACCTGCATGCCACCCTGCGCCATCACGCTGTTGGAGTCTCCCAGGCGGAGCTTCGTCGCCAAAATCACCTTGGCCCCGGCTTCATGAGCGTGCAATGCCGCCGCACAGCCTGCTCCGCCGCCGCCGATCACCAACACGTCCGCCTGATGATGAGGGGTCAGATCGACGTGATCGCCGAGCGGGCTGTCCCCCTCGAGCAATGTGGCCAATTCGACGACTGTCTTTTCTCCTTCATTTGGACCAAAGCGCAGAGGGCGATAGGCACTAGCCCGATAATCGGGATGGTATTTATGAATCAGTTGGTCTCGATCGGCTGGAGACAATCGTGGGATGGTCTGTTTACGCCTGACGTCACGGGTTTGGTGGACAATTTGTTGCAGCGCGTGAATGTTCATGTTTCGTGCTCGCCGGCGGTCATTCGTATTCAACATGAAGCTGACACGAATCGCTCCTCAGCGACCGTCCGCTTCTCATTTGACCTTGGCGCAGAGCTCCGTCAGTTCTTGCTCGTTCATCGACAGGATTCTGTTCCATTCGTCGTCAAATCGGCCCTCTTCGATTTCCTTGATGCGCGCCTCCAATCCCCTCGGCTTTTCAGCGAAATGCGCGCCTTGCGCGCGGCTCACATACAAGGCGACGAAATTCGGGGCGATGTCGGCAATGCAGACCGGCGTGCACATCCCACACATCACACAATCCATGAACATGTCCGAGACACTCTGAAAATCGCCGAACACGGCTTTCCACACCCCTTCTCGCACATCGATCTTTTGCGGACAGGCTTCGGTGCAAGCGTTGCAATTGCGACAGAGCGGAGCTTCCGGATAGAGGTTGAACAGATCTTGCTTCGGATCTTGGAGCGTCCGAATGTCATAGATGGCTTTGCGAGCAGGAAACGGCGGCATCATCGTAAACGACATGCCGTCCTGAACCGCCGTCTGACATGCCAGACAAGTTTTCACCTTCGGATCGTCCTTCGTTCGATAATACGTGGCACAGGCGCCGCAAAATCCCCCCAGGCATCCGACGCCTCGAACAACCTCCTGGCCGGCGTACCACATGGCCTTGATGACCGTAATGCCTTCCGGCACGGTATATTGCTTGCCGGAAATCTCAATTGTGACCATCCGCGGCTTGAGCACTTCGGGTTGGTCGATCACGTTGTCGTCATTTTGAGTCATCATTCACATGCACCGGACGGAAAGAAAAGGTCTGAGCCCCCTTTCCGTTCCTCATCCGTCAAGACGATTACGCAAACGAGTCGATAATGGCGTTCAAGGTCGCGCTCGGACGCATCGCTTTGGACGTTTTGACGTCATCCGGGTGATAGTACCCTCCGATGTCCTGAGGCTTTCCCTGTGCGGCCAGCAATTCGTCATTGATCTTCTTTTCGTTGTCACTCAGTTCCTTGGCGATCTTCGCAAACTTCTCCGCGATGGCCTTATCCTCAGTCTGGGAAGCCAGCGCTTGGGCCCAATACAGGGCAAGATAGAAATGACTGCCTCGGTTGTCGATTTCGCCGACCTTTCGAGCCGGCGATTTGTTGCTCTCCAAAAACTTCGCGTTAGCTTGATCCAGCGTGTCCGCCAGAATCTTCGCCACTCGGTTATCTCCCACCTTCGCCAAATGCTCTAGCGACGCAGCCAGCGCCAGAAACTCACCGAGCGAATCCCATCGGAGATACCCCTCCTCCTGAAATTGCTGGACGTGCTTCGGAGCGGATCCTCCCGCTCCAGTTTCGAACAGTCCTCCGCCGTTCAGCAACGGCACGATCGACAGCATTTTCGCGCTGGTTCCGATTTCAAGGATCGGGAACAAGTCTGTCAGATAGTCCCGGAGCACATTGCCCGTGCAGGAAATCGTGTCCAGCCCTTCTTTCATACGCTCGATCGAGTAGCGGCACGCCTCCGCCGGAGCCATGATCTTGATCTCAAGTCCGGTGGTGTCGTGCTGCGGCAGATAGGCATTGAGCTTTTTGATCAGCTCCGCATCATGCGGCCGGGTCTTATCCAGCCAGAACACCGCCGGCACACCAGTCGCTCTCGCCCTCGTCACGGCGAGCTTCACCCAATCCCGAATCGCGGCATCCTTGGTTTGACAAGCCCGCCAGATGTCACCTTCCTCTACTTGATGCTCCAACAACGTCTGGCCGGAAGACACATCGACAATGCGAATCGTGCCGTCTCCCGGAGCTTTAAAAGTCTTATCGTGCGAGCCGTATTCTTCCGCCGCTTGCGCCATGAGCCCGACATTGGGAATCGACCCCATGGTGCGGGGATCGAAGGCACCCTTCTCCTTGCAAAATTCGATGACTTCCCGATAGACCGGCGCGTAACTGCTGTCCGGAATCACGCACTTGACATCCGCCAATTTTCCATCGGGCCCCCACATCTTTCCTCCGTCCCTGATGACGGGGGGCATGGACGCATCGATGATGACGTCGCTCGGCACATGCAGGTTGGTGATGCCCTTGTCGGAATTCACCATCGCCATCGCCGGACGCTTCTTATACACGTCCTGAATGTCAGCTTCGATCGCCGCTCGCTGCTCCTCTGGCAGGGTCTTGATCTTCGCGTAGAGATCGCCAATCCCGTTATCGGGATCGACGCCCAGCTTCTTCAAGGTCTCGCCATGTTTATCGAAAACATCCTTGTAGTAGACCCTCACAGCATGACCGAAGATTTTGGGGTCCGACACCTTCATCATGGTAGCTTTCATGTGAAGCGAGAAGAGGACGCCCTGTCTCTTGGCATCTTCGATCTGTTCTTCCAGGAAGGCCCGAAGGGCCTTGACACTCATGAAGGTGGCGTCAAGAACCTCGCCGGCCTGCAACGCAAGCTTGTCCTTGAGAACAGTGATTTTCCCATCCTTCCCGACGAACTCGATCCTCGCCGTCGTGGCGGCGGGAATAGTGAGCGATTTCTCGTTTGAGCGGAAGTCACCGCTCTTCATGTAGGAGACGTGCGTTTTGGAATCGGGGCTCCAGGGTGCCATCTTGTGCGGGTGTTTCCTGGCATACGCTTTGACGGAGAGTGGCGCCCGGCGATCGGAGTTGCCCTCGCGCAACACCGGATTGACCGCGCTCCCCTTGATCTTGTCGTACCTGGCCTTGATTTCCTTTTCCTTGTCGTCCTTTGGATTCTCCGGGTAGTCCGGCAGCTTGTAGCCTTGCGCCTGCAGCTCCTTGATGGTGGCCACCAACTGCGGCACCGAGGCGCTGATGTTCGGGAGCTTAATGATGTTGGCCTCTGGCGTCTTGGCTAGTTCTCCGAGTTCGGCCAATGCGTCAGGCTGTCTTTGCTCCGGTGTCAAATATTCCGGAAACGCCGCGATGACACGGCCCGCAAGGGAAATGTCACGGAGCTCCACGGTGACGCCGGCCGCCTTTGTGAAGGCGTTGATGATCGGCAAGAACGAATAGGTCGCCAACATCGGCGCCTCGTCCGTTTTGGTGTAGATGATTTTGTCTGCTTTAGCCATGGCATCTTCCTCTCTTGGATTACGAGGTTATCGATCAGTTCAACGCATTGAGCGCCGAACCGGCCTTGAACCACTCGATCTGTTGCTTGGTCATGCTGTGGTTCGCCTGGATGGTGACCGTTTGTCCATCCGCCTTGTGTATGGTCACCGTCACCGGCTTGCCGGGCGCCAACTCTCGTAACCCCGTCACGCTGATGCGGTCCTGCTGTTCGATCTTCTCGTAATCCTTCGGATCAGCGAAGGTTAACGCCAAGATCCCCTGCTTCTTCAAGTTAGTTTCGTGAATACGGGCGAAACTTTTCGCAATGACGACCCGCACGTTCAGAAACCGAGGCGACATAGCGGCATGCTCGCGGCTGCTGCCTTCGCCGTAGTTCTCATCGCCCACGACCACCGAGCCGATGCCCTTGGCCTTGTAATCCCTGGCGATCTGCGCGATCGTGAGATTGGTTTCGCCGGTTAACACATTGGTCCCTTTCCCCGGCTCCGAGGAAAAGGCGTTGTTGGCCCCCAGGAACATATTGTCGCTGATCTTGTCCAGATGGCCTCGAAACTTGAGCCAGGGACCAGCCGGTGAAATATGATCGGTCGTGGTCTTCCCCTTGGTCTTGATCAGGAGCGGAAGTTTTTCGAAATCCTTTCCATCCCATCTGGGGAAAGGCTGCAAAAGCTGAAGCCGCTCACTGGTCGGAGGAATATCCACGGTCAGCGCATCACCGTTCTCGGCCGGCGGGACATATCCTTCCTCGCCCTTCGCAAACCCCTTCGCCGGCAGCTCCTCTCCCACCGGAGGCTCAAGCATGAACTCCGTACCGTCCGCACCCTTGATGGGTTGACTGAGCGGATTGAATCGGAGGTCCCCCGTAATCGCAAAGGCCGTCACGATTTCAGGACTTGCCAGAAACGAGAGGGTTTCATTGATCCCGTCGTTCCGCCCAGGAAAATTCCGATTGAACGAGCTGACGATCGAATCCGCCCGTCCCTTGACACCATCCGCGCGCTTCCATTGGCCGATACAGGGACCGCAGGAATTCGAGAGGACGGTCCCGCCGAGCTGCTCAAATGTGTCAAGGAAACCGTCCCGCTTCATCGTATGATAAATGCGCTCGGACCCGGGCGAGATGAGGAACGCGGTCTTCGCCTTCACCCCTGCCTTCAACGCTTGTCGCGCCACGTGAGCCGACCGGCTGATGTCTTCATAGGAGGAGTTCGTGCAACTGCCGATCAATGCGGCTTTCAACTCCACGGGATATTTCTTTTCTTCGGCCTCGGCGGCCAACTTCGAGATGGGACGGGCCAAATCCGGCGTGTGAGGGCCGACCACGTATGGCTCCAGCTTCGACAAGTCGATCTCGACGATCTGGTCGTAGTATTTTTCCGGCGACTGATACACTTCCGGATCTGCAACGAGATGTTCTCTGTTCGCCAAAGCAAGGCTCGCCAAGTCCGCTCGGTCCGTCATGTTCAAATAGTCAACCATCTTCTGGTCGAAGGGGAAGACCGACGTGGTGGCGCCCAACTCTGCACCCATGTTGCAGATCGTCCCCTTGCCGGTCGCGCTGATCGTTTCGGCCCCGGGGCCGAAATACTCGACGATCTTGTTGGTACCGCCTTTCACCGTCAGGAGGCCGCAGAGGTACAGAATGACGTCCTTCGGCGACGCCCACCCGCTCAACCGCCCGGTGAGCCGCACCCCGATCAACTTGGGATGAAGCACTTCCCAAGGCAAGCCGGCCATGACTTCGCCTGCGTCCGCTCCCCCGACTCCGATTGCCAACATGCCCAACCCGCCGCCATTCGGTGTATGCGAATCGGTGCCGATGATCAGGCCGCCAGGAAACGCATAATTTTCCAGCACGACTTGATGAATGATCCCGGCGCCCGGCTTCCAAAACCCGATGCCGTACTTCTTCGCCGCCGACGCGAGAAAATTGTAGACTTCTCTGTTTTCATCCATCGCGCGGAGCAGATCTTTTTCGGATCCCATCTCGGCACGGATTAAATGGTCGCAGTGAATCGTACTGGGCACCGCCACTTTTTTCTTGCCCGCCTGCATAAACTGGAGCATCGCCATCTGCGCCGTCGCGTCCTGCATCGCCACCCGATCCGGACGCAACACCAGCATCGCCTTGCCACGTTCCCACTGCTGGGCCTCGAAGTCGTCCGCATGCGACACGAGAATTTTTTCGGCGACCGTCAGGCCTCGGCCAAATTTCTTCCTGGCCTTGGCCAGCACATCGGGCATCTTGGCGTAGAGCTTCTTCGCAAGCTCAAGTGACATCGGTTTCTCCTCACAACCGGGCTAGGGACACGGTGACGGGAACAGGAGGGGGACTCCCTCTTGTCGCGCACTCTCACCTCTAGCCTCTGGGTAAAGCGGTGCCTCCCGCCACGATCCGAGCGCGGCAGGAGCCTCCGCGATTATTTCAATGGTGGCACTTCCCGCCGCTTCGGCGCGGCATAATTCACCAGGTAATCGAACAGCCTGATCAAACGGCTGTCCTGACGCTTTTGATCGACCCAGTGACCGATCAAACCGATCGTGCGAGACAGGATAAAGAACCCGTTCAAACTGTCGACCGGGAACCCCAGATCAACCAACACCGCCGCCATCGTTCCATCGACGTTCAGAATCAGATTGTCTTTCTTCGCCGCCGTCACCTGCTCAACCTGGAGTGCAAAATCGAGGCATGGCGTATTGATATTCAAACTCTTCACGTAGGCGACCAGTTCCTTCACGCGCTTGTCTGGATTCCGGAGGCTCTTCACACGGTGACCGATGCCGGGCACCGGCCCCACGTTCTTTTTCATGTAGGCCAGGAACTCGTCCACGCTCATCTTGTTGTCCACCGCATATTTGAACCAACGCCCGGCATCGGTCACCGCCCCGCCGAACCGGGGACCGATCATGATCAGGCCAGCCGCCACCGCTTGCGACATGCCGATCCCGGCGCACGCCGCCAGGATCGTGGCAAACGCGCCGCTGACACAAGGGCCGTGATCGGCGGACAGCATGATGATCCGTTTGATGATTTCCGCCTCCTGCTTCGAGATCAGCCGTTTGTCCCACAGCAGGCCGATGACATGGGGAATTTCGTATCCTTTGTTGATCAGCTCTGAGGCGGGATAGCCATCATAGCAAGGCTCGTCGCCGCGATCGTCGCTGATGGTGGTGCGGATCAACGGCGTCACGATCACTTCGTCCGCCTTCATCGCCTCTTCGACGGTCTTGGGAAGCTTCGGCAAGCTGGTCGGCTCAACGATTTCCTTGACTTGCCCGGACTTGAGTAATTCCTGGTAGACCTCTTTAATGGCCGGCCCCAGCGCCCCGAATGTGGGTGGAACGATGGCGCCAGCCCGCTGAAGCGCCTCCGATTTGGAGCGGGCCGATCCTTCGCCCTTCATCCCTTCTTTGGCGCCTGCGTGGCCGAACTTCATCCCCTTGGGCAAACTTTCCTGACAGAATCCCGAGACGACGCCGATCAGTTTGATGCGGCGTTTTTTGGCGCCGTACCACTCGGCCGCACGTTCTTCGAGATCTCCGCCCATTTCACCCACGATAACGACCGCCTTCGTTTGCGGATCGTTCTCGAACATTTCGAGATAGGTCACGTAATCGGTTCCAGGATATGCGTCGCCGCCGATTCCGATGGCGGTCGTAATACCGTCCGCGAATTGGGAACAGATCCAGATGATTTCGTTTGAGAGACCGCCCGACTTGGTGATGACGCCGAAAGACCCCTCACGATAAAGCTTGGAAAGCACGAGGTTGTCGAACGCCCCTCCGATCACGCCCAATCGACACGCGCCAGCAGAGATGATTCCGATGGACGACGGCCCGTTGAACACCTTGCCCAATTTGCGCGCATGGGCTCCCAACAGCTTCGCGTCCTTCTCCGGAACCCCCTCGGTAATCATCGAAACCAATTGAATATGCGGGTCGTCGAGCGCCTCCATGCCGGCCTTCATCGCGCGGTCGGCGCCGATATACACCAGACTGGTATTGATCGTCGGATGATGCTTGGTGGCTTCGGCAATAGTGGCATAGACGGGAACCGCGATGAGTCCGCTGCCATAGGGAATCTCGTTGGTTTTGCCGGCGTCGGGAGGATAGACGAACGCTTCAACGTTGAGCGGACGCTTGATCAGGTAGCAGAACTCGGCCATCCGACGGGCTGCGTTGACGCCTGCCTGGCCGCCTTGAATCACCACACGGGTGTCTTTATTTGCCAGAATGCTCATCAGAATCTCCCTCGTGGTCTTACGCTTGGTGATGGACGATCAACGATGACGCAGAAGAGTGGGCGCACGGCGCGAACCCATCACGTTTTACACATGACTCGTCACTTTCCCGTCAACGCTTTATCGACGATGTCCGTCAGCGGCGTGTATCGATCGAAGACCTCGATATCAAATCCTTCATCCTTCAACGCGCGCATCGCGTCGAGGCCTTCTTTCTCCCGGGGGCCGCCTCGCCGCACCCAAATTTTCACGCCTTTCAACTTTCCGTCGGCCTTGGCTTTCCGGAAGCCGTTGATGATCCCGCCGAATGTTTTTTTCACGTCAGTAAAATTCGCGATGGCGCCGCCGACGATGATGTTCTTGATTCCCGGCAACCCGCACACCTTCTCCGTGAGAGCTTCCACCGCCCAGTCGGGGGGATCTCCGGAATACTCCGCATAGTTGGCAAGTTTGCCTCCCCTCGCCACCACGGCGTCGGAGTAATAGACACTGGCCCCGCCGCCAGCAGGCAACATCGCCGTGTCCCCTCCGGGAATTTCGATGAACTTCACCGACCCCTTGATCTTGCTGTCTATGGCCATGATATCCAATTCGTTCTTCGTATAGGCGCGACCAAATTCCGCAGCAAACGAGAAATTCCAGTCGGGGTGGCGGAACTTGGCGTCCGCATCGAGCAGCGTCACCGCGTCCAACGCGACCAATTCTCCGTCACCTTCTCTGGCGACGACGGGATTCACCTCAAGGTACTGCGCGTCTTCATTATCAAAACAGGCGAAGAGCTTCCCGGCAAAATCTGCCATCCGCTTCACCAGCGGTCCCGTAAATCCCGCCTCCTTCACCACCTTCTCCAGAGCCTCAGGGGAGGGCTGTTGCCCCACCTCGACCAAGAGCCGCTTGACTCGATCCCAATTCGACTCAACTTCGATACCGCCGCAATTGGCGATCAGGATCTCGCCCCCTTCCCGTACAGACTTGACCGCGCAGTAATACTCTTCTTTATGGGGGATCATTTCGGAAACGATGACTTGCGACACCGTAATGCTGCCGACCTGGCGGCCGATCATTTCCTGTACGGCGGAAACGGCGCCGCTCAGATCCAGCCCCACCTTAACCAACCCAAGCTTAAACCGCGACCCCAAAGCTTCATGGGCTTTCACGACCAGCTTGGAATGTTTCAACCAGTCATTGACCTGCCCCAACTTAGCCAATTCTTCCGAAGACGTAACGACGACATAGTTGGGGACCTGAATCCCCCACTTCTTCATCAGCCCCATTCCCGGGCCTTCTAAGACCTTGGCCATGACTTGCTCCTTAACAAAAAGATAATCGTCGCTGCAAAGGGAGATGGATTGTAGCGAAATCCCCTGGATGACTCAAGACGCCAGAGGGACTAAATCGGCAAGATCGAAAGACCTACTCCGCACTCATGAAAGTGCAGGTGAACGGTGCAGGATGACACTCGAACGACGCCATCTCATCCGCACCGGGCTCATCCGCCCCGGCCTGGGAGGATTTGATGTTTCTTGGACAGCCTTACCGATCAAGGGGCTCGGTCGCACCGCAGAGTGGTTCGCGGAGCGTCAGACCTTTTCCAAAAACCGATTTCGTACCCACCCTTCAATGTCATCTCCGCGTCCCGCCAATTCGACTCCATTCCACCGACCCCGCTTCTCCAGCAAGACGACCATGGTTCCTTGTTTCAAGGGCGATGTGGCCTCCCGGGTTCACCCCGAACGACTGCAGCCTCTTTCCATATGCGAGCGCCCCAGAAAATCATTGCGGCCGCCCTTTTCCTCCTGCCCGGTAAAATACAATGGAAGGAGAAAGTTGGAGACCTTGACTCCGTCGATCTCGTCCGTTTCAGCCTGCACGGCGTCACACATTTCATACCAATGGAAGACCGTCCGTTTGCCGTTGGACGGGTGCGGTCCCTGGACCAGAAGATTGACTTCGGAATCCCCTACCATCTCCAGAGCTTCATGCGACAGGGTCACCGTCCACACTTCGCCCAACTGCTTCGCCACCTCGGTAAACACGAACCCATAGGGCACTCCCTGATTCGTGAGATCGTGATAGCCGAGCGCATCATCGACATTCACCGAATCCCACAGATACAACACCGCATCGTCACGCATATCGGCTCTGTTCTGTGTAGACGGCTTCTTCCCGCTACGCCCTTCCAACCGCAGCTCCACACCGATATGCCGATACGGCTCATAATCTTCACGGATCTGCCGATCGATCGCTCGAATCGCTTCTTGCACGTCCTCATCTGACACCTTGCCGTTGGTGTGGCCGTTGGTGTGTTTGACGATCGAGACGATCATCGTCGTTGTTTCTCCTCCCTACAGCCCTGCCGGATGGCAGACAACACCATCACCGTCACAATTTTCGCACCTTGATCGAGTACTTCCCGATCCCGGATTGGCGGCTGTAGTGGCGGATCTGCACAAAATAGTCACCTTTCACCAGGTCGGCTGCGATCCGGGCATTCGTATCGAGGCCGGAATCGTCGTCCTCCGCGATCAACGCCGTCTCACAGTTCGGCCCAAACAACTTCATCACAACATCCGTCGGCCCTAGAGTATCGATCACGTACCGACCATCCGTTGGAGCCGCAAACCGATACAGATCCTCTTCTCCGGGCTTTCCGATCGATGCCGGCGTGCGCTTTTTGGCGTTGACGATCAGTTCGACGGCGTTCGATGCGGTTCCACCCGTCTTCGGATACATCTTCGCTCCCGCCACAAACGCCTTGTCCATCGCCGACAAGACCTCGTTCGCCTTGGTGCCGATACCGTTGAGCATCCACGACGCGGGGAAAAAGTACAGCATGTGGAATCGGGGTCGAACTTGGTCCCATTGATCTGATCCGCACTGTATTTGCGGAGAATGTTGTGGCGCGTCGTCGCCTCGTCCCAGAAATTCGGCGCCTTCGCGGCCTCGCGAATCACGACCTGCTCGTTCCACTGAATCCCTCCCGCCGGATTCTGGTGCTCATGAGCCAATCCGATCGCGTGACCGAATTCATGAGCCGCCGTACCGCCGTCCAGAAACCCGAGATTCATCGTCGGCTGATCCAAGGGAATACCCCGGCAATCCGTCCCGACGTAGGACCATGCACCATCACGGCGATCGAAGGCGATTCGAATTTCAGCATTCAATGCGTTGTTGCACTCGAATTTCAAATTGGCCGCCTGCGCCCACCAGCCAGCTTGCTCCTTGGCCACCGCCTGTTCCGTCGGCGTACCGCCCATGAAGCGCACGCGCAGCGTCGAGCCGTTTACCTACGTCTTCCCGATCGGGGATATGGCGCGCCTGATGCCGGTCTTCGTCGGCTTCGTCATCTGCAGCCGCATCAAATCTTTGGGCAAGACTCTCTCGAAACACACCTTCGGACGTTCAGCCATAGTCATTTCTCCTTTCCTCACTGACGTTGAGGTTTTCGCCAACTGGCGCATCAAGGAGGCGCCAACGCAAGGGACGTGAGCATGCTCATCTCGTGCCCGCAGTTGTATGGGCTCTTGCGAAGGAGAACCCAAGCACCGCCGACAGCACAGAAACCGTCATGAATGAGCACATCGATGTTTGTTCCGAAACCAATGTCGGCAAAAGAGACGGCTCGTCGCCTTCGGTGTTCAAGGAAACGATCGATGTCTCTTCGAAGAAAAGCAAGTCGTCTCTTCCCCAGCCGACGAGAGAGGAGGACAAAAACGGAGGAAACACGGCTGACACCGTCTTGGTTTATGCTTGAGTGATTACCGAAATCTCTGACAACGTGGACAATAGAAGGAGCTGCGCTCGCCCTTGAGACGACGAATAACTCGGCCGCATCGGTTGGGGCAATATTGTCCCTCCTTCCCATAGACCAGATGCCGCTGCTTGTATTGCCCTGGCGTTCCATCGGGAGCGAAGAAGTCTCGGACACTGGATCCCCCGCAAGCGATGGCCTCCTGCAAGACGTTCCTCATCACGTGGTAGAGCCGATCACGTCTCGACGACGCCAGTCTGTTCGCTCGCGCGTTCGGGTGAAGTCCGGCCCGAAAGAGAATTTCATTCGCGTAGATGTTGCCGATTCCGGCGATCACCTGCTGGTGCATGAGAAGCGCCTTGATTCTCCCACGCCGGGCTCCGAGCCGTTGCGCGAACTCTTGCGGGGTCGCCAAGAGGGGATCGCAGCCGAATCGACGCTCAAGATACCGATCAAGCCCGCCCTGATCGAAGAAAGAAAGGCGGCCGAACCGCCTGGGATTCCAATACCGAAGCTCGGTTTCTTTCCCTCCAACAAAGATCATGCGCAAATGCACGTGCTGAGGGTGTTTGATCTTCACCGATGGGAAAAGCAGCAGCCCTGTCATCCCCAACTCGGCAACGACATAGCGAATCTCATCGGCTTTTTGAAAGGCCATCGCAATGCTTTTCCCGTATCGAACGACGGAAGACAACCGTGAGTTCACGTACCACGCCCAGGTGGGATACCCTTCCCGCACGATATCGGCCCGGCCGATCCACAGATCGGTGACTATGGAATCGAGCAGGCTGTCTCGGAGTTGCTGGATAACGACTTCGGCTTCCGGCAGTTCCGGCATGGTACGGTCACGAAGGAAACGAGCGGCTGACAACGACGCCGTTCATACAGTCATGTACCAGCCCGTCACCGGACTAGTCGGCTGGGAAAAGGCCGCCGGCCCGGCGGATCTTCTTTACCGATTGGATGGTTTCTTCCAACCGGGGAAGCGGCACGGCGCCGGGACGCCGGGCCTTGACGAGTCGCAAAACACTGTCATAGTCCCAGCCCTCGGTGCAACAGAGGTACGCCATGATGACAGACACCGATCGGCTCATGCCGGCCCGGCAACAGACCATGACCCGGTTGTCGGCGATATGCCGCTCGATCCAAGCGACGGCGTCCGCCAACAGTCGCGCCTCGACCCGGCTAAACTCTTTGATTGGAATTTTCCCGGTTGACAACCAGGCAGGCAGGTCAACGTCGTCTTCTTCAGCCACCAAGAGCAGGGCCCCGATCTGTGCGGGCGGCGACGCCGCCTCATAGATATTCCCGACAAACAACCGCTCCGTGATTTGATACATTGGGATTCCGTACAACGGAGAAGTCGGAGCCGTCAAGACTTACCGCTCCGGCGCAGTTGCGGTTTCATCGAAACACCGGCTATACTTCACTTGGCACTTATGTATGTAATGTAAACACTCGATTTTCTTCTGTCATGGTGACACTGACTCAGCAGGAAGTAGAACGGCGTCTCAACACCGTCCGGTGCGCCGTCTGCAAACAATCCCGTTTTGCCATCGACGAACGATTCATGGGATCCGACGGCGACTGGCGAGGCATCTGCAAGACATGCTACTACACCTTTCCGGTTTATACCGATATGGAATTCTACCTGCGGACGCAGCCGGATGTGCCACTCCGCTTAAAGGAGATTTCCTGCACAGCCTGTAATCATCGGGGGGTCACCCTGGATTTCCGGGCGACGTTGTCTGTGCGAGAGGCCTATTATTTCGTAACGTGCCTCGGATGCCGTCGCCAATTCCCGGAGCAATCTTCCCTGGAAGCGTACGAATAGGCGTTGTCACAGCCGAGGCATCGAATCCACACATGAATGATAATAAGCTGAAACAACCAGCAGAACCGCAACCCGAAATCCCTGCCAAGACGAGGAGAGAACTCCCACTTGTTTCCGTCCCAAACGACGACGATACGATCGCTCAAGAAATGGCCGAGCTGTTCGAAGAGGATAAAGTTTCCCATCAACACGGCAGCTCCGAGCCCGAAGCGGACTGACTGGTCGCCATCCGTCAATCGCCGCCCGCCCCTCTCCCCCACATCCCGCCGCGAATCATCGACTTGACGAGCCTGGCTCTCCGGTCTCTTCAGTTCGCTTGTAGATTGTCGAGAGGCCAGCCCATCCGGTCAGACGATATCGTTTATCCACCAAGAGCCGATGCGTTGCGCTGGCCAGCACCGCTTCGATGCCCCTCGCGGACTCCCAATTCTCCACACAAATCACACGAGGCGTGTACCGGTCAAAATCCAGCCCCTTGATGACTTCGTGATCCGCCCCTTCAACGTCGACGCTCAACAACGCAAAGTCTCGTGGAGCCTGATACTTGTCCAGAAGATTGGTAAGCGTCGTTGTATGGAGGCGCCCAATCGGCCGGTAGCCGTGGGGGCTGGAAACGGATGAAAGAGTGATCGTGGTGTTGGTGGAAAATTCACCAGGGCTGTAGATCGACACCTCTTGCTCTTGATCACTCACCGCGGCGACAACCGCCTTATCTCTCCTTCGCCTGAGCCGGCAGGCCAACACTTTCACCTCTTCCACATCAATTAGCAGCCCTCGCCAGCCTTTTCGGTACAGACCATAGGTATTGGAGCCCCGCCGCGGATGATGGCATCCGACATCAACGTAAAACCCCTTTGCCTTTGGTTCAGGCAGGGCGAGCTTGATGAGGAGATCCTCGCCATATTGAGAATACGATGCCTGAGGTTTAGCCGGAGAGAGAAATGCACGATAGGCAGCTCGTACGTAAAGACCGGTCCTCACAAACGATCCCCCTTTTGACAGGACTAACCGGCGCAATACCCGCCGATCAAGAGCCTTGAGGCCGCCGACGAGGTTACAACGCCGGTCGCGGATTTGGTTTATCCTTCTCGAATAATCCCGACTGCCGTGTCGGAATCGATTCGCCCCAAGGATGAGATCTTGCCCCGCCGCTCCTTATGAGCGATCTTTTCAATTTGCACAATAGTCCCGCGGCGCCATCCATCGAAGGCGGCGTTTTGCGACGACGCCAGGCGATCCAATCGTCCGATCTCGATTCGCCCCAACTCGTTGCACAGCCAGGCCCGTTTTTCTCCCTTCATCACCCGCAGCTCGCTCACGACCCGATAGACGCTCGATTGCCGCGCCACAATGGTTTTCCCATCTTTACGCAGCAAGAGATACGAAAATTTGAGCGCATCTTTGATGAAGCCGACCACCCTGTCGATCTCCTGCACAAAGACGGGAGGATCCCACGCCCGCTCTTCGTGACACCAGTCGTCGGGGTGATCCAGAGCGGGACAATTCCGATCATGCAGGCAGGGACTGTAGACCGTGCAAGCACCGGCCTCAAGGAGCCGGTCTCGGACTTGATGGAGCAATCTGGATGTTTCTCGTAAGGCCGGCTCGACGACCATCAACGTGCCATGCGGAGCGAGACGGCTCAAAAGGGTTGAAAGCAATTCCGCTTTCGCCGTGATCGGATCCCTTGATCCGGCGCCGATTTCGTTCAGACTGTTCGCCACGATGATGAGATCGAACGGCATATCCGACGAGATCTTTTCGTGCCAGCCCCGCCGTTCGAGATTTTCGTTGTGCGTGGCGAGACCGACTTTCATGCCCGCTTCTATCCGGCAATAGTGCGACCAGATTTGACGAGCGTGATGTAACGCCGCCGCGGATTGATCGACCGCAGTGACCGACAGCTCCCCACCGAAACCGTGACACCGCCACCAATCCAATACGCCTAGCGATCCCGTGCCAGGGCCCGATCCAACATCCAAGACCCGCATCGATTCCATGGCTTCCGTTCTCGGCATTTCATCAAGAAGGATTTGGATCTTTGCGAGATTGACCGGCAGGAAGTAGCGGAGATACGCGGCAAGAAATTTCGGATGCCTGAAATAGTCCTTGCCCACCTTCTCCCGTTGGTTTGTAAAGTGTCGCGACAACTCTTTCACCGCCTCATGGATTTGCGTCAATGGGATGCCGGCTTCGCCATAAACATGCTCGATCGCTTCCAACAAAGACCGAGAGACCGTGGCGACGTTGAGGCGAGACATAAAGCTAGTGTATGCTCACCTTATGAAGGAGGACAACCATGACCAATGAAATTTTAAAGGCTTACAAAGACGTCGAAGCGGCGGTGGAACGATATACCAGGTTGCTGCACGACCACGTGACAATGCTCCAAAATATCGAGCCGCCCGGGTCGGAGAAAGTCGTCCGCCTGACCGCCGGTTCAAAAGCGATGACCGACAGCGCGGCGATTTATCTCTCCTATGCCAAGTACGTCGCCCATGGGATGCCGACCAGCGAGGAGATGGTTGAGGATGAAATACAGGGGTAACGGCACGGAGTGAGAAGAAGACCGGGAACGAAACAGGGCCTGTCCGATCAATCGGACAGGCCCTTGTCTTTTGGCAACGAATCAGATGCTCCGCATAAAGTGAGCCACTTCATCGGGACTCACAGCCCCTCCCATTATTTGAGACATCGCCACGTTCGTGGATTTTTTGCCGGTCAAGCCGGACTCCACCTCATCAACAATCAACTCCACCGGCATCGACTGCCCTCCATACACCCGAGGCCCGCCGATGATCTTTGCTTTGGAGTAGCCATAGATGGCGGTCGCAACCTCCTTGGCCAGCCAGCCGACGTAGTTGAATTCCGGCACCACGATCAATTTCACGTTGCCGCACAATTCCCGCAGTTCCTTAGTGGGGAACGGGCGAAGCGAGCGGATCTTGATCAAACCGACATTCAGTCCCTTTTCTTTGCAGAGGCGCACCGCTTCTCGAGACTGAGCCGCCGCGCTTCCTGACGCGATAATGACAGCGTCGGCGTTCTCTACATTTTCAGCCGACAGCAGCCCTCCCATGTATCGATTGATATACTTCCTGGACCGTTCCACGGCGGCCCACACTTCTTGCTGCCACACGGCGTGAATGTTGTACGCCATAAAGTTAGATTTCTGAACGGGGGCGTCTCGTGACAAGCGGGCAGGAGGATTTTCGGCATCCAAGACCGGCACGGCCCCTCTCCATGGATCACGCGGAGGAAGTTTGATTCCACGATCCTGCATCCGCACGTAGCCGCGAGCATGGGTCACGAAAAATCCGTCGCAGCAGACGCCCACCGGTAAGGTTACGTCGTTCTTTTCGCTGATCACAAACCCGGCCATGATGAAATCAAACATATCTTGCTGGTTTTCCGCGTGAAACACGATCATGCCACAATTCAAGAGATAGGCGACCTCGATATTGTCTGGTTGGATGGCCAACGGTGCATTGACAACTCGACAGGTAAACATCGCTACGGCAGGCAACCGATGACCTGGCCACGAGGCAATGCCCTCCAAACCCCGTAACGTTCCGGGTCCCGCCGTGGCTGTAAAACAGCGCACACCGGCTCTCGACCCTCCGGCGATAGCGGCCATGACGCCGACTTCTTCTTCGCCGCGGTAATATTCTTTCACGTAGCCTTCTCCGTACAGCACGCCGACGAGCTGCATGGTCTCCGACTGAGGCGTAATGGGATAGGCAATGGCCAGATCCACATTCGAGCGGCGGATCGCCTCTTTGGCAGCCTCGCTACCGGTGATAAATTCTCTCGTCCTCGGCGCCTCAAAGAACATATACTCGGGCGTAACGACTCTCTGTCTCTTCGCCTCCGCATGGGGATCCTTCTTCCCATCCACCTTCGGAGCCGCAACGCTGGTAATCGGATCACCTTGGGGATTCGTTTTGATTTCCGTCTCGCTCATAGTTGCACCTCTTGGCTGGTTCGAGCGTTGCCGCCCGGCCTTATCCTTCCCGCGTCATCTGTTCAGCACGATGCCCGAACATCGCCGCGCTGCCCGCTCCTCCTGGAACCGGCGCAAACGCGAGGGGATTCGTGTGGGTCTTGCCGCCGTGCACTCTCGATTGCGTGCCGGTGAAACGCACGTTTTCACCGTTCTCCGGCAGCTTGATACCCATTTCCTCGCGCACGCGCTTGAAGATCTGCGCCACTCGCCTCAATTTGGCAGTGTCCGCGTCGCGAATCGTCATCATGGCATCTTCATGCCCCTGTTCAGCACAAATCGCCATCGTACAACAGTTCGTCCCCGCTCGAATCATTTTGAGCGTCAAATTGGCGTAATGGCAATGCACCCCCACAAAAATGCAGGCCTCGATTTTATTTCCCCAAATGGTGAGGTTCGGATGGTTGGGATTAATGACTTCCTCCGGATCGATCTTGGGATACTTAGGCCGATAGTCCGGCATAGGGATAATCATCACTTCCGGGATCTGCGCGGCGATTTCAAGCGTGGCCCTGGCCTTTTCCACCGCGTGATCATTCCAGGCCCAAAGAATCAGCGGGCCGGGAAAGATCGTCGGATTCTGACTCGTCAACATCTTCCTGGCCATCTCTTCGATGACGACTTCCTCATTCGGCTCAAGCAGCCCATACAACAACCCTTGACCTGGATCCGGCAGTGAAACGCCCAACTGAGCCGCCGACGGCGGGTGGAACCCAGCCGGTCCTGGTACGATGATACGTTCTCTCGTGTCTTGTGTAGTAGCCACGCCCGTTCTCCCCTTTCCCGCCTAATTACCCGATGACCGGACTGGTCAACACGGCCGTCGTGCTCTTTTCTCCATACATAATGTTTTCCGTTAAAGCGGCTTGCGGCAATTGATCGATCATGATCATCTTGATCGCATGATTCTTCGCCATGTTGTCACAGACCCAGACACACTGCGCACAACCCTTGCACCGATCAACCGCAACATAGGCCGAACCGTATTTGAATCCCTTGTCCTTTCCCAGTTCGTCACTATACAGGATGGTGTTCGCCTCAGGACAATATTGCGTGCAGAGCTTGCAGTTCTTGGCGGCACAGATTTCAACGTTAATATCGGCGACAAGATACATAATGCTCCTTCTTATGCCGTCGCGGCCGCAGCCACTGGTGCCTCGGCTCGCTGGACATCCTTTGCGGCCCATCCGTGATCCACGGCATAGTTCCATGCCGCCCTCATGACGGCCACGTTCTTTTCAATCAGCTCCTGCTTTTTCTTGAACTTCCGTTCGACAACGCTGTCCAATGCCGCCGTCCCACCGGATACGACAAACCCTTTGCCGAGGAACCGATCCTTCACGGCCTGCTCCAACGCCTGCATGTTCGTCAACCCGGTGATGGCGCCGATACAGCCCATCAACGCCATATTCGTCGCCAAATCCATCCCCGACACTTCCAAAGAGATCTTTGTCGCCGGGATGTAGTACAGCTTCGCACGTCGCTCTTCCAATTCGCGTACTTGATCCTTGTGCAGCTTCATCGGTCCGTCGTTGTTGATTAGCACGATCCCTTCTTCCTTGAGGCCGTAATAAAACGGCATGGTGTAGGACTTGCCGTGAGTGATGACTTGGGGGTGAAAGATGATAATAATGTGGGGAAACGTGATTTCGCCGATCTCGTAAATCGGCTCATCCGACACCCGCACATAACTTTCGACGGGGGCCATCCGTTTTTCAGAACCGTAGAAGGGGACGATCGTGCTTTCCCCTCCAGCATTGATCACTGCCGTGCTCAGAATATGTGAGCCGGTCACGACTCCCTGCCCTCCGACTCCCGCCATTCGAATGTTAAACCGTCTTGCCATTGTCACCCTCCTTCCTTAAACGCTCAGGCTTTCCCAGAAATCGACGCAGCAGGAGCAGCCTGCTTGGCGAGAAACTCTTTGTAGCCATAGCGCTCGGTGAGGTATTGCTTGGCCTCTTCGCTCACGTATTCCATGAATTGATATCGGTCGTTCTCGACCGCCTTGGCATCTTCCATGACCTTATCGGTCGGAATCGCGTACTCGATGTTGCAGGACGTGTACGCCTGAATGTAGGAGGGCCCTATCTCTCGTGCGACCAACACCGCTTTCTTGATGACGCTCTCGACGCGACGGGGATTGTTCGGAACGACAGTTGCGACATACGCGCAACCGGCCACCTTCGCCAACTGCACCATGTCCATCTTCTCAAACTTCTTACCGAGTGGAGCCATCTTCAACACGGCTCCCTTGTTGGTCATGCCGCTTTCCTGGCCTCCGGTATTGCCATACACTTCGTTGTCGAGCATGATCGTCGTGAATCGTTCTTTTCGGAACCACGAATGAAGCACCTGCTGAAGGCCGATGTCGGCGGTCCCGCCGTCTCCGGCCATCACGACCACATCCTTCGGCTTGTCGCCGAACCGCAACCGTAAACCGCGGGACAACCCGCTGGCCACTCCATTTTGATCGCCGTAATTCCCGTACACGAACGGAATCGCCGCCTGCGAGATCGCCAGGCGCCCGCAACCGGCCGTACCGACCGTGATCGTATCTTCGGGGTTGGGGAACGCGATCATCGCCAGTCGAATAAAGAGCGTCATGGCGCACCCTGCACACATGGGATGCTCTTCGAGCACTTCCTTGAAGCTTCCCATCTGCGAGACGGTGACTTTCCTCCCGAAAGGACCATGTTCGACCATATCCCGGTATTCCTTGGGCATGAATTTTTCGAAGCCGTTTGAAAACTTCACATAATCGAGACTCATCGAGCACCTCCGTTAATCTGCCGAGAACGCCGGCCCGTTATTGTTTTGCTGCTCAATGCAACTGTCTCTTGGCAACTGTCTCTTGAACCGTACCGAAGATGACAGGGAGAGGATGATGATGCTTCGCCCGGTCTTCCGACACCACCGCGCCCCATCGTAGCAAAGCCCCAAAAAACCTGTCAATCTCTTGCTCTTGTGGTTGCCTCTTGCTCTTGTGGTTGCAGCACTCGATTGACGTCACTACAGTATAATGCCCGCGCGTTTTGCTCAACTTCTCAGAAGGCCCATGTCAGACGAAAGAAGGCCTAGTGGCAGTCCCCCCTGTAGGCCGTTCGCCTCAAATCCGCGCTCTGCAAGCCTGTCTATCACAAGAAGGTGGAACGTTGGAACAAGCCGCGAACGAATCGATTGCCGATGCGCTCGGATCCGTTTACACTGTCAGACCATGATTCGCCGCGTGCTGATTCCAGGAGAAGACGACGCCGGGGACAATGTCGGCGGAGTCCATAAGCGACCGCCGATCCCGGATGATTCTCCCAAGGCCGAATGCCCTAAATTCATGGCCCACGGACCCTGCGGAGGCGTACGCAAAGGCGGATTCTGTGAGGTCTACCCTGACATGCAGTGCCCGTGGGTTGCACTATTTGTTGAGTTGGAAAAAATCGGCCACACCGAGTGGATGAAACAGGTGTGAGGCATGATGCGGCTTCTCGTAAATCAGCGGAACACGGGGACCAAAAGGGACTTCATCCCCAGCGGAACGAGCATGCTATCGTAAAGGATGAGGAGAAACATGCGACGCAAGAGCAACATTACCAAGACAACGCGATTAGGCTACAACGAAAGGCACGCCAAGAGCGGAATCGATGCGCCGCTGCCTGATATCGAAACCTTTCCCAACCAGTACAAAGGGTATGAGATCACCATCGACATTCCCGAGTACACGGCCATCTGTCCCAAAACCAAGTTGCCGGACTTCGGCACCATTACACTCCACTACATGCCGGACAAGGAATGTCTCGAACTCAAGTCGCTCAAACTGTATATCCACGCCTACCGCAATCTCGGCATCTTCTACGAAAACGCCGTCAACCGCATCCTGCACGATGTCGTCAAGGCCTGCAAGCCGGTATGGGCCAAGGTGACCGGGACGTTCAGCGCCCGGGGAGGCCTCTCGAGCAAAATCGAAGCGCGGTATCCGTGAACCTCGCCAGTCGTCAATCGATTGGATGGCCGATATCGCCATCCCAAACGACGAATGACTGCTGACAGTTGACAGTTTTTCCCCATGGCCATCTATGCAATCGGCGACATTCAAGGCTGTTTGAAATCCCTCCATACGCTCCTCGATCGGATTTCTTTCCATCCGTCCGGAGATCGGCTCTGGCTGGTCGGGGACCTCGTCAACCGGGGGCCCGATTCGCTGGGCGTCCTCCGACATCTCAAGGAACTCGGGTCGTCGGCGCAGATCGTCCTCGGAAATCACGACCTCTTTTTGCTCGCCGTGGCGGAAGGAACTCTTCCATTACGACCCAACGACACCCTACATGAGGTGCTGGCCGCCCCCGATCGAGATGACCTGTTGTCGTGGCTCAGGCAAAAGCCCCTCCATTACCACGAAGGGACATACCTCATGATCCATGCCGGCTTGCTCCCCCAGTGGACCGTGGAAGAAGCGGTCGAGTACGCGCGTGAGGTCGAGAGGGTTCTCGCGGGACCAGACCACCGACAATTTCTCCAGCACCTGTTTCACGATCCACCGCGATCATGGTCAGACGGCCTCCGCGGTTGGGAGCGATTGACGACGATCGCCCGCGTGCTGACACGATTGCGCACCTGCACGCCAACGGGTGAGATGTCGAATTTTTCCGGACCGCCCGACCGAGCCCCGACCGGATTTGCTCCCTGGTTCCAACTGCCTCACCCCCGCGGACGCGACACGACCGTCATCACGGGTCATTGGGCCGCCCTCGGCCTCAGATTGGCACCGGATCACATCGCCCTAGACACAGGATGCGTATGGGGCAGGCAGCTCACGGCAGTGCGGCTTGAGGATCGAGCGGTCTTTCAAATTGACTCGCTGGAGCGGTAAGAGGAAGACGCGCCGCTCGGCGAGATTCGGCATTCAGTGATAGGATTCCGGGTCCGACGGAAATTTCCCCTGTTCAACTTCTTCTTTATATCGACGGATGGCTTGAAGCGCCTCCATCCTGAGACGCGCATAGGGTTTGACGAACTTCGGCACAAAGTCATCGAACAGACCGAGCAAATCGTACAGCACCAGCACTTGCCCGTCACAGTGGGGACCGGCACCGATTCCGATCGTGGGAATCGTGAGCTGTTCCGTGACGGTCTTAGCCAAGAGAGCCGGAATCGCCTCCAACACGATCGCCTGCGCCCCGGCCCGCTCCAAAATCTTTGCGTCGGCGATCAGTTGTTCAGCCTGGCTCTTGTCCTTCCCCTGCACCTTGTAGCCGCCATATTGATTGACCGATTGTGGCGTCATGCCGAGATGCCCGACGACGGGGATTCCGATATTGGTCATGGCCTCCACGCGATCGGCGACGGCCGCCCCTCCTTCCAACTTTACAGCATGAGCACCGGCCCGGAGAAATCGTCCCGCATTGCGCAGTGCCTCTTCTTTGCTCACCTGGTACGACATGAAGGGCATATCACCGATGACCAGCGATCGTTGTACGGTGCGAGCCACCAACATCGTATGGTAGAGCATCTCGTTCATGGTGACCGACAACGTCGTAGGCTTTCCTTGCACGACTATTCCCAGCGAATCGCCGACCAGGATCGTCTCAATACCCGCTTGTTCGACGATGCGCGCAAACAGCGCGTCGTAGGCGGTCACCACGACGATTTTCTTTTTGTCCCGTTTATACCGCTGCAAGTCGGGAACGGTCATCAGCCGATCTGGGCCTTGGTGAGAATTTCTCCGATTCGATGGATACCCTTGAGCGCCATAACATGGACGCCGTCGCAATGGGGGCGCACGGCCTTGATTGTCTCAACGGCAATCTCGACGCCCACTTCCTCCGATTTGTCACCGGCTTTCCGCAACGCATCGATCAGGTCTTGCGGCACCGACATCCCGGGGATGTTCGCGTTCATATACTCCGCCATTTTTGCATTGCGGAGAAGCAAAATCCCAGCCAATACTTTCACCTTGTACGGACGCACCGCCTTCATGAAACCGGCAAATACCTCGGGATTGTAAACAGCCTGGGTTTGAAAGAATTCCGCACCGGCCTTCACTTTCACTTCGAACTTGGCCATGACCGGCCCGACCAGTTCAGCTTCCGGCGTAACGGCCGCGCCGATGGTAAACGAGGTGGCGCCATCGAGCTTATTCCCGACCATGTCATGCCCTTCATTAAGCCTCCGAACCATCTGCATGACTTGAACCGAGTCCAAATCATAGACGGGCTTCGCGTCCTTATGGTCGCCGACGGTCGGATAGTCTCCCGTCAGACACAAAACGTTCCTGATGCCGAGCATGTGGGCGCCAAGCAGGTCGGATTGCATCGCGATGCGGTTTCGATCTCGACAGGTAAGCTGCATCACCGGATCATGTCCCATTTCGTAGAGCAAGCGACACACCGGCAACGACCCGGCCCGCACCACGGCGGCGGTGTTGTCCGTCACGTTCACCCCGTGAATCCGCCCCAGCAACTGCTTGGCGCTATCCAGAATACCGGTAATGTTCGTGCCTTTTGGAGGGTTGTACTCCACCGTAACCGCAAACTGCCCTTGATTCAGAACATCCTTCAGTCGTCTGGGCTCTCGCGTCATGACATCACCTCAGCACACCGCCTCAGCATTTCACATGAGTGCCTGCTTTGAAGATGAAGATAAGGGTGACCACGGTCATCTCGTCAGCACGATCCCGCCCACGCCGAACCGACGGCCACCGCCCCCGACCTATGACAAGCAACTTGCCACTGCCCCCGCATCTCCAAGATGAGAGCCCTGACCATAAGCCCTACAACAACCCGACACTTCGCTTAGCCGACTCCACCGTATTGGCCAACAACATCGCGATCGTCATAGGCCCTACCCCACCGGGTACCGGGCTGATCCAGCTTGCCTTCTCCCGCACCGGCTCAAAATCGACGTCGCCGCACAATTTCCCGTCCGGCAATTTGTTGGTGCCGACGTCGATCACCACCGCCCCCTCTTTGACCATGTCCGCCGTCACGAACTTCGCCTTCCCGATCGCCACGAGCAACAGATCGGCTTCGCGGCACACGGCCGGCAGGTCTTTGGTCTTGGAATGACAGATGGTGACGGTGGCATTGCGATGCAAGAGCATCAGCGCCAACGGTTTCCCCACAATATTGCTCCGGCCGACGACGACCGCCCGCTTGCCCTCGATCGTCACACCCGTCGATTCGATCATTTTGATGACTCCCTTGGGCGTGCAAGCTTCGAAGACGGGGTTCCCCTCGACCAGCCTTCCAAAGTTATAAGGATGAAACCCATCGGCATCTTTATGGGGGGATACGGCCTCGAGAACGACCCGACTGTCGATGTGTTTGGGCAACGGCAACTGGACCAAAATGCCGTGGACCTTGGGATCGACGTTTTTTTTCTCGATCAGCGCGAGCAACTCGGCCTGTGTCGTCGAAGCGGGCAGTTTGTGGTCATCCACGTAGATGCCGGCCAATTCGCAGGCCTTCTGCTTATTCTTCACATAGAGATGCGACGCAGGATCGTCGCCGACCAAAATCGTCGCCAAGCCGGGCCTGACACCGGTCTTCTCCAATACCGCCGCCGACTCGATCGCCAAACGCTCTCTCACCTGCTGAGCCAAAGCTTTTCCGTCAATCAATTGTGCCGCCACGATCTCCCCCCGACTGTAAAATGTGAAGTCCCGGCTCAAGAAAGGGCCACTCCCGAGCCTCCTTCAGCCACGCCTCCTCTTTCCGAGTCGCAGCTCGCATTGCCATAAATAAGAAGTGCGCCAACTTAGCAGGGCATTTTTGCCCAAGTCAACGATGCGGGCCGATCAGCCATAACAAGAATTGCGATACCGTGTGCCGCCTTATCATTTGATCTGAGTCACCTTGAAGCCCTTTCCTTGACACCGTCTTTTACCATTGGCTAGGATGCTCTCGATCCATCCAACAACGTCACCAACAACGTCGGCCAAACAACCACGTCGCTGTCAACTTTGATGACGCATCTATTGGCACCACACATACGCAGGGCATTGCGCGGCAGTCTCTCCGTGTCTTCCCTCGTGCTGTGTCTCGTCGCACCGGTCAGCGCGGCTCAAATCCTTGGCTTAGCATCCCCCAACTGTTTTGTAGGCGATCAAGCCGGGAGCGACTATTTCATTTCCAACATCAACGGAGAACCAGAAGCCAGAGACAACAACGGATTCATCACCAAGCTGGACAGCCAAGGCAAGATCACAAACCTGAAATTCATTCAAGGAGGGGTCGCGAACGTGCTCCTCCATGCCCCCAAAGGAATGACGCTCGACGGGGACACCCTGTACGTCGCAGATCTTGATCAACTCAAGGGGTTCGACAAAACCACGGGGGAACACCGTGTGACCGTCTCGTTTCCCCCGCTCTTCCCCTCGCAGGGCCCTGTCTCGCTGACGGACGTCGCGGTCGGACCGAACGGAGTGCTGTACGCGTCGGATCAGACCGCCAACGCCATTTACCGAGTAGAAACAACCGCCGGCCATCGGGTGTCCCTCTTGATCCACGATGACCGATTGGCCGGACCAACCGGAATCGCCGTTCACCCCCACACCGGCCACGTGATCGCCGTGAGCTGGAACAAAGGCAAAATCTTCGATATCGCCCCCGACGGACGCCTGACCGAATTGGAATCAAACGGCTTCTTCACAGGACGCTTCCAAAACTTGAGCGGCGTGGATTTTGACCGCTGGGGAAATATGTACGTCTCGGATCTGACTAAGGGGAAAATCTGGCGCATGACGAGGGACGGAAAATTTCATGTGATCGCCGAGTACTTGCCCGCCCCCGCCCATATCGGCATCGATCGCGCTAATAACATCATCCTCGTTCCCTACCAATACGACAACGCCGCCGAAATGAACGGCCTCGAAACACCGACCGTCGGCAAATCGAAAAAAGAAAAGCGAACGTTGGCGGACTATGGATTCATTCCCCCGCCGTCCCAACCTCCGACTGGAAGTTCGAAAAACAAATGAGCTTCTGCTCGTACTGCTCAGCGCGAAAGGGAAAGCGACCGTGCCCCGCCCTTGGCGGGTCAATCTGCAGCTCCTGTTGCGGCCAGCATCGCTTGTCCCGCATCACGTGTCCCCCTGATTGCCTCTATCTGGACAGCGGGGGAGATTATCAAGAGAAACGCCTGGGCGAGCAACTTATGACACGACGTCGGGAATTCTATCGCGAATTGGAAGAAATCGGAGGTCTCAAAGGCGTTGCGCTGTTCACCCTGATCGAAGTCGCGACCTATCGTTACTTCGCGGGACGTCGGGACGGGCAGGACGCCGAGGTGGTCGCCGCACTCCAAACCTTGCGCCGCACACTGAGCCCCTTGCACGTGCTTTCCTCGCCCATGCCCGTTTTTGCCGAGTATCTCAAAAAAGAATACGACGAGTATCGAAAGGAGCATCCTGAAGAGATCGCCGATGGATCCGAAGCGCCCACGGTCCTTGATCGAGCCATGACGTTCATCGCAGAGTTTTCAGGAACGGATTTTCAGTCCAGGCGATTCCTCAACGGGCTGACCGGCTATGTCAAAACATATCACCCGACGCTGGCCGAGCAACTGCGCACAAGACACGAGGAGGGTCGCATCATTTTCCCCGGCACATCCCTACCACCAACCATTTCCGGCCCACACGTGCACGGTCCAGATTGCGGACATCGTCACTAGTCGGCGAGTGCACAAACCGGCCGGCCCGGCCCGGCGCTCGCGGGGACTAGCTGCTCGCCATACCATCAACGATGAACTCCTCTTCTACCCGCGGCCGTCTTGCATCAGATCCCGCTTTCCCCGCTATTCACTCCAACGAGTCAACCGGCATTCGATGTGTCGCGCCAAGCGAAAATCCGCCTCGTTCGAGAGCGAGATGATCTGAACCCCGCATTGCGTCTCGTTGCTCCATCGAACCACGGCCTGATCGACATCGAGAGCCATTCCATCCGGCAGCCAGATTCGAACGGCCACCAGACTCCCGCACGGAGGAGGCAAATCACCCTCGATTCTCAATCCGTTCAAAGAAAGGTCTTGCACGACAACATGCTGAACGAAACCGTGCACGAAGAGAGATCCGCGGTAGCCCGTCGGTATTCTCCGGTACATCCGCCGAGTCGATACGGAACGCATGTCCCCCTCCTTGGCTCACTCATCATCCTCACCCATCGCCAAGGATAGCCGCCAGAAGAGGTTGAAACCATGCTACAAAAGCTCACCCCCCGAAAGTGGGGCGCGCGGGAGGAAAAACCAATGCGCCATCGGGACAACCAAACCGGACAACAACGCGCTGTTCGCTGATCATCCAGGCATGGAGTCGGACGCTAGTCCACGATCGTCACCGTCATCTCGATTCGCTCTTTCGGATTGTCTTGGGCATCGCGAGGCACGTTTGCGATCTTATCGGCTACGCCGATCCCCTTCACCACTTCCCCGAACACGGTGTATTTGTTGTCAAGAAACGGCGAATCCTCGACCACGATGAAAAACTGCGAACCAGCGGAATCGGGATCCTGAGCTCTCGCCATCGATACGATCCCCCGCTTGTGGGAAATGTCGTTGAACTCGGCCTTCAATCGAACAGGATTGCCCTTCTCATCCGTCGGCCCTCCCATGCCGTAGAGTTCTTTTTTTAAGGAATCTTTGGTGTTGGGGTCGCCGCCTTGAATCATGAAGCCGGGAATGACGCGATGAAAGATCGTCCCGTTATAAAATCCTGCTTTCGCCAGCGCAAGAAAGTTCTCGACGTGCCTCGGCGCCACATCGGGGAAAAATCTGATCTCCATGTCGCCGAATTTCGTCTTGATGATCGCTCGCGGCCCTTTCGATGCTCCGTCTTTTTGACCAGCAGGTTTGTCGGCGGCGACGATCCCGGCTGGAGCCATGAGAGACACCGTGCATCCCGTCAGCACCGTCGCGCAGATCATCAACATCGCTCGTCGCATAAGCATGACCATCTCCTTTCCTCAACATCATTCACCGTTCGATCCGTTCCAACGCTCGCCTTGCCGCTTCCTGCTCGGCCTCTTTTTTACTGGATCCTTGTCCGACCCCGAGAGTTTCATCGCCCACGGAAACCTCGACTTGAAAAAGCTTCTGGTGGTCAGGCCCTGTTTCTCGCAGCGTGTGGTAGCGAGGCACGAATTTATGCCGCTTTTGACACCATTCTTGGAGCCTTGTTTTGTAATCGCCACGACCCGGACTCGTCTGCATCGACTCCATTTTTCGCAACTCTTCCGCCAACGTCTCAAGAACGAATGTCCGACTCGCTTTGATCCCGCCATCGAGATACACCGCCGCGATCACCGCCTCCAAGCCGTCAGCCAACAACGACGGTTTTTTTCTTCCCATTGACCGCTCTTCGCCCCGTCCCATTTTGAGATGCGCGCCGAGATCAAGCCGCCGAGCCGCGGCAGCCAGCGATGATTCGCTGACCAGATCGGCTTTGAGTTTCGAAAGCGCGCCTTCCCTCAATTCCGGATATCGAGTCGCCAGGTACTCACTGATGATGAGCGACAGCACGGCATCGCCCAAAAACTCGAGTCGTTCGTTGTGGCGGACGTGTTTGTCTCTGTTTTCGTTGACGTACGACTTGTGCGTCAGCGCTTCGTCGAGAAGCGCCCTGTTGCGGAAACGATAGGGCAGCGAAATGGGAGGTGAATCGGCCGAGGAAGCCGGTGTCATTGTCGAAAAGACACTACACATCCACCCGTTTGAAAATCAAACAGGCGTTCACCCCGCCGAATCCAAAAGAATTGGACAAGGCAGCGGTGATGGCGGCGGTTCTCGCTTTATTGGGCACATAATCCAAATCGCACGCTGGATCGGGATTTTCGAGGTTAATGGTGGGCGGCAACACGCCGTGAAAGAGAGCCAGTATGCTGAAGATCGCTTCAACCCCACCCGCCGCACCGAGCAGATGGCCGGTCATGGACTTCGTCGAACTGACGGGGATGCCATAGGCGCGATCGCCAAAGACAGTCTTGATGGCACGCGTTTCAATCGCATCGGCCATCGTGGACGTTCCATGAGCGTTAATGTAGCCGATTTGATCTTTGCCGATTCCGGCGTCCTCGATAGCCAGCTCCATGCAACGCACCGCTCCTTCGCCCTCTTCGGGAGGCGCCGTAATGTGATACGCGTCGCTGTTCATCCCATACCCGACGATTTCGGCGTACATCCTCGCGCCGCGACGGCGCGCGTGCTCCAACTCCTCGATCACGACCACCCCGGCGCCTTCTCCCAGCACGAACCCGTCACGGTCCTTGTCAAACGGCCGACTCGCTCTCGTCGGCTCATCGTTTCTGAACGACAGCGCTTTAGCCGCCGCAAACCCCGCGACGCCCAGCGGTGTCACGGCCGCCTCGGCGCCGCCCGCGACCATCACATCCGCGCGGCCGTCCTGAATCAGGCGGAACGCGTCTCCGATGCAATGATTGCCAGTTGCGCAGGCCGTCACGATGGAAGAATTGGGGCCTTTGGCCCCGATCCGAATCGCCACCTGCCCGGACGCCAGGTTGATAATGGTCATCGGAATGAAAAACGGCGAGACCCGGCCCGGCCCCTTTTCCTTGAGCACGTCGTGGTACCGTTCGATCGACCCCAGCCCGCCGATCCCAGACCCTATGTAGACGCCGACTTTGGTAGCCTCTTCCGCAGTGACCTTCAGCCCCGCGTCATCCACGGCCAATTGGGCGGCGCCCACGGCATAGTGAATGAACGTGTCCATTTTCTTGATTTCTTTTTTCTCGATGAACTGAGCTGGGTCGAAATCCGTCACCTCGCCGGCAATCTGGGCGTCGTAGCCGGTGGGATCAAACTTCGTAATCCGTCGGATGCCGGACTCTCCGGCACACAGAGCCCGCCACGTTTTTTCAACCCCGGTGCCCAGCGGAGTCACTAAACCGAGCCCCGTGACCACCACCCGGCGCGTCGTTCGATCAGGCATGACGGACTGACGTACTAACATTTTTCCTTGATATATTCCAATGCCTTTCCGACCGTCAGAATTTTTTCGGCGTCCTCGTCCGGAATTTCGATCGAGAACTCTTCCTCCAGCGCCATCACGAGCTCCACGGTATCTAGCGAATCGGCGCCGAGGTCTTCGACGAAGGACGCCTCCGGCGTCACCTCGTCTTCCTCCACGCCCAATTGCTCGGCAATGATCTTCTTGACACGCTCCTCAACGGTTGCCATCGCTCTGCTTCCCTCCTTCCTCGATAGAACTCTCACCGCACCGCCGCACGAGGACGTGTGACGGCTGCCGCCGTTTGCGATTTCGCCGCGTTACGCCATCAACATTCCACCGTTCACGTGCAGCACGTGACCAGTAATATAGGCCGCGTCGTCGGATACCAGAAACCGTACCGCCGCCGCAATATCGGCCGGCGTACCCAATCGTCCCAGCGGAATCTGTTTCTGAAGCATCTCTTTGACATCGGCCGGCAATCCGTGAGTCATAGCCGTATCGATGAAGCCCGGGGCTACCGCGTTGACCGTGATGTTTCGGCTCGCGTATTCCCGTCCCACCGTTTTGGTAAACCCGATGACGGCCGCCTTCGACGCCGCGTAATTGGCCTGTCCCACGTTGCCCATCACCCCCACAATCGACGCGATGTTGACGATGCGACCATACCGTTGCTTGGTCATCGTCTGCAAAACAGCTTTGGTGCAATTGAACGTCCCGTTCAAATTGACCTGGAGCACCAAGTTCCAATCTTCGTCCTTCATTCGAAGCAACAGGCCGTCACGCGTGATCCCGGCGTTGTTCACCAAAATGTCGATCCGCCCCCATGCCTTGAGGACCTGTTCGGCCATGGCTTTGGCATCACCGGCCTCCGCCACGTTCACCTTGAGATTGAGCGCTCGGCGCCCCAGTTGCTCGACAGCATTCACCGTTTCAATGGAACGACCGGGATCGAGATCCGCAACGGCAATGTCGGCGCCGGCCTCCGCCAGACGTTCGGCTATGGCGCGACCGATCCCCTGAGCTGCGCCGGTCACAATCGCGACTTTTCCCTCTAGCGACATGATCAACCCTCGATCTCGTTCAATGAGACGGCTTCATCGTTGTTGGGAACACTATTTGAGCCTGGACGCGCCCCCACTTCCGAGAACCTTCCGAACTCTTTATCCCCTTAGACCGTTCAACGTCGCTTCAAGCGAGCGGGGATCATTGACATTGAACAGTCGGGCATCAGGAAGGATGCGTTTGATTAGTCCCGTCAGTACGGTTCCCGGTCCCACTTCCACAAACGTCGTGACTCCCATCCGCGCCATGGTTTTGATCGTCTCCACCCACAACACAGGCGACGGCAGTTGTCGAATGAGTGAGGCCTGGATCTCGCTTGCTTTGGCGATCGCCTTGGCCTCCACATTGTTGATCAAGGGCACCGTCAAATCCGACCACTGAACCGAAGCGATGTCGGCCGCCAATCGATCAGCCGCTTTCTGCATCAACGGCGTGTGAACCGGCACACTGACCGGCAGGGGAATCGCCTTTTTGCATCCTTTGGCCTTAGCAAGTTCGATCGCCCGTTCCACCGCCGCCTTCTCTCCGGCGATCACGATTTGTCCCGGGGAGTTGAAATTTGCCGGAGCGACGACCCCAACCGACGACGCTTCTCGACAGACTTCTTCGACCGCATCGGTCTCCACTCCGAGCAACGCTGCCACAAGACCGGCCCCCGGAGGAACAGCCTCCGACATGTACCGACCGCGTTTTTGAACCAGCGCCACCGCATCGCCGAACGACAGACCACCGGCCGCCACCAGCGCCGAGTACTCCCCCAAACTGTGGCCCGCCACCGCCCTCGGCTCGATGCCCGCCGGCTCCAAGGTCTTCCACGCGGCAAGGCTACTGACCAACAGAGCAGGTTGAGTGTATTCGGTCAAGTTGAGCCGTTCAACCGGCCCTTCAAAACACAAGGCCGCGCAGTCATACCCGAGCACCGCCGAGGCTTCGTCATACAGACGTTTCAGTTCCGGATGAGCCTCGTACAACCCCTTGCCCATCCCGATGGACTGTGATCCTTGCCCCGGAAAGACCAGACCGATCCCTTGTTTCATGAGTCGTTAGATATCGTAGAAACCTTCCGGAATGTCAACGGGAAAAGTTCCGTGGCGCAGCCGCCTTTCGGTTCCCATCGGTCGGCAGTCCCGCGCGCCCTTCCGCACTATGCCGCCATGCGCATGAGGACGACCTCCGTCACCATCGAATCATCGCTGAAGCCCAGGTCAGTCCAGCCCCGAACGCCCCGAGCATGACCATCGATCCTTCCTTGATTCGCCCCGTACGCACCGCCTCATCAAGCGCAATGGGAATCGAGGCCGCAGACGTGTTGCCATAGCGATCAAGATTAAACATCATTTTCTCCAACGGAAGGCCGAGCCGCTCCATCACGGCCGTGAGAATCCTGACATTGGCCTGATGCGGCACATACAGGTCTATGTCTTCCACTTTCAAATTGTTCGCCGCCAAGGTCTCACGGGCAATCTCTTCGAGGGTCCGCACGGCTACTTTGAAGGTCTCGTGCCCCTTCATTTTGATGCACTGCATCTTCTCGGCGATCGTTTTTTCCGACGAGGGATTGCGCGAGCCGCCCGCCGGGACCGTAATGAGTTCGCTCAACTGGCCGTCGGAACGAAGATGCGTGGATAAGATGCCGCGCCCGCTGTCCTCGTCGCCGGCACTCACGACCGCCGCCCCGGCGCCGTCTCCGAAAAGGACGCAGGTATTGCGGTCCGTCCAATCCGTGATCGCGGACATGACTTCCGATCCGATCACCAGAACGTGACGCATGCCCGTTTTGACATAGGCGTCGGCCACCGACAGCGCATAGACGAATCCGCAACAGGCCGCGGACACATCGCAGGCCGCCGCCCTCGTCGCACCGAGTTGATGCTGGACCAAACAGGCCGTCGACGGAAGGGGATAGTCACCGGTGCACGTCGCAACCAAGACCATATCCAACTCCGCCGCCGATCGCTTTGCCGCCTCCAAAGCCCGCTTTCCCGCCTGGACGGCCAGATCGGAGCACGCTTCTCCCGCTCCTGCGATGCGACGTTCCCGGATGCCCGTCCGTTCACGAATCCACTCATCCGACGTCGCGACCAACCGTTCGAGATCTGCGTTGGTCAGGACCTTGGCCGGCACGTATGAGCCCGTTCCGGTGATCCAAGCCTTCATAGTCACACTTCTGCGGACGAGTGAGCGAGGGTTTCTTCGATATTTCGTTGGATCAGTTCGCGCACGTGGCCTTCGGCCATGCCTTTGGCCCGTCGAATCGCGTTTTTGATGGCTTTCGCCGAGGATCGCCCATGACAAATCATGGTAATGCCATTGACGCCGAGCAGCGGGGCGCCCCCGAATTCCGCGTAATCGATCCGCCGCTTCAATTTTCTAAGCGGCCCGGCGATCAGCGGATAGGCCAGGCGTCCCAGCCATGACCTGGACAGCTCTTGCTCCAGCAATTTACTGATCGTCTCGGCGACGCCTTCGGATATTTTTAACGCCACGTTCCCGATAAACCCGTCGCAGACGACGACGTCGGCGATACCGCTGTACACCTCTCGTCCCTCGACGTTGCCGATGAAGTTCAAGGAGCTGGCCTTTAACAGCTTGAACGCTTCTTTGGTGACTTCGTTGCCTTTGCTGTCTTCTTCCCCGATGCTCAACAGCCCCACGCGGGGGTTCGGTTTGCCGAAGAGGTGCTTGCCGTACTCATTGCCCATGACGGCAAACTGAAAAAGATCTCTGGCGCTGCAATCAACGTTGGCCCCGACATCGAGGATGATCGCCTCGCCAGAGACGGTCGGCAAGCTGGTTGCAATCGCCGGTCGTTCGACGCCTTTTGTCAGCCCCAGCACAAAGAACGACGCCACCATACTGGCCCCGGTGTTTCCCGGGCTCACCACTGCATCGGCCTCTGCGTTTTTGACCATCGTGGTGGCAACCCAAATCGACGAGTCTCGCTTTTTTCTGACCACAGCCGCCGGCGATTCATGCATCGAGACAACCTGCGATGCGTGGCGGATAGATACCCGGCTATCGTGACAACCCAATCGGCAACATTCCTGCTTCAGAAGGGTCTCGTCACCGACGAGAATGACCTCGACATCCGCTTCTCTGACAGCTTGGAGAGCACCTTCGATGCAGGGAGCAGGGCCGTAATCTCCCCCCACGGCATCAAGCGCGATCTTCATGCGTGGCATACTGTTCACAACCGGCACCAGACAAATTCGTCATCCAGGCACGGCAGCTCGTTCCCTTCCACCGGCACCGGGATCCAGCGCGCAGACACGAGTCTCCTGAATGACAGGCCCATCCGCTCCCCGCATCGCAAGAGTCGTCGCCGTCAAACACGTTTGCCCCGGTCACCTGAAATGTGCTGAAAGACAACCCCGAACGATCGTTCGGCCTCGCCTCGAGATTGGACCGACGCGTCGAACGCTATCAAGCCTCTTCGACTTGAATGACGGCCTTGCCCTTGTATGTCCCGCAATTCAAGCAGGTGTAATGCGGCAGTTTCAATTCATGGCACTGAGGGCACACGGACATCCCTGGAGGCGTCATACGCAGTTTCTGCGTGCGACGTTTATCGCGTCTTGCCCGAGAATGTTTATGTTTCGGATTGGGCATGGTCACTCCTTCGTTGTCTCGCCGACGGCGCGCTCATCGGTTTGCCGGCCCCTGATTCTTTTGGCTCATGCCGCGCAGCGCCTGAAAGGGGCCTCCCGCGGATTCGGCGACGCATCCGCACGGGCCCTCGTTCAAATCTTTCCCGCATTGCGCGCAGAGCCCTGGACACTCCTGTTTACAGAGAGGATGCATCGGCGAGGCTAGAATCAATTGTTCCCGCAGCATCGGAGCCAATTCGAGATGATCGCCGGAGTAATAGTAGAGATCGTCATCGGGCTCTTCTTCCGGCTTCACCTGAACGGCCGATGCCGTCTTCTTTCTTGATGCGGCCTCATGCTTGACGGCGGACGCCGTCGGCTTGTTTTCCCGTTCATACGCCACATGGAGCGCGAACGCCAAGGGGTCGTCAAAATCTTTGAGGCATCGGACGCATTGACGAATCGCCGTCCCCTCAACGACTCCGGTCACGCAAATGGTTTTCCCGACGACCCGAAAATCCAACCCGACGGCCAAAGTCCCCCGAAGCGCAAGATCCGCCTCCGTCAACCCGAGTTCTTCCGCCGTCAGATCGCCGGACAGCGACCGAGCATGGGCGATAATGTCCGAAACTTTCGGCGTCAACAGATCCATCATGCCCTCCGACAATGCGCCGCTTCCCCTCTTCAGCACATGGGCTCCGTCGCTCGCACCCATTACCGCTCTTCCGCGAAACTGATGATCGCAATATGCCTGGCACGCTTGACGGCGACCGTCAGCTCACGCTGATGACGCATGCAATTCCCCGAAATGCGGCGTGGCACGATGCGTCCTCGTTCGGTCAGAAAGGTTCTCAGCAAGCCGGCATCCTTGAAATCGATCGGCATCTTATCTACACAAAAGCGACAAGGGCGCCTGCGTTGAAACAACCTGCCGCCGCCCCCGCTTCGTTCTCCTTCGCTGCTCCGTTCCATCACCGCCTCCTCGTTCTGCGCGACTACCCTTGTTCATCCATATCATAAGCCAGGTCCTCGTGAGTGACAGGCTCCGTCATGCCGGAGGCACCATCCTGTCTCTTGGGCATAAAGGTGACGCTCTGCGCGACGACTTCATGCTTGCTTCGCTTCTGGCCGTCTTCCGTTTCCCATCGTCGCTGCTGAAGCCGCCCCTCTACAATGACGCCGTTGCCTTTGCTGAGATACTGGCCACAGTGTTCCGCCTGCTTGCCGAACACCACGATGTCCACGAAACAAACTTCCTCTTTCAGGTCCTCTCCTTGTTTGAAACGGCGACCCACCGCCAGGCCGAAACTGGCCACCGGCGTCCCGTTCGGCGTGTATCGCAGTTCGGGATTCCTGGTCAGATTGCCCAGCAGAATGACTTTATTGAACCCCATCACCGTCAGGCCCCCACGGATTCCTGAACCACCGGCTCCGACGACCGCCGCACCGGCAATTCCTTCTCATGCTGGATGGTAAGAAATTTGATGATATTGTCCTCAAGCCGATAGGCCCGCTCTAATTCTCCCACCGTATGATTCGGCGCCTTGAAATAAAAGTATGCGTAGGTGCCTTTTCTCTCGCGACGCACTTCATACGCCAGTTTTTTCTTCCCTAGATTTTCAACCTTGAGAAACTGGGCGCCGGCTTTATCGGCCACGTTTTTCATTTTATCGATGAGCGCGTTTGTTTCCTCGTCTGAAAGAGACGGACGAATAATGAATAAGGACTCGTAGATCCTCATGCGGCAATCCTCCTGGACAAAGGCCCCCGAACCGGTCGGGAGCGAGGTGTAGGGCGCCTGCCTGGCGCAATAGGCGATCGACCGTAGCACAAGACCATCGAGAGTGTCAAACAACGCAGGAGACGGAAATCAGCCGCCGCGAGCGGCCGTCGGCCTGCCGGCTTGCATCAATCGGTTGGCTGCCGTGTTGATCTCCCTGAAGCTATCTGATCGCTAGAGGACCGCCGCGGGAATCCAAAGGAGGAAGCGAGCAGGCGTCCTTTTCCCCGCTCACGATCCTAATCCCCCAGAGCGTACAAGGCAAAAACAAACGGGCCGAGGGTCTAACACTCCCGGCCCGCCATTTGCCGATCAGTGCCCCCGCACAGGTTCGCTCAGGGCCGGCGGTCTCTTCTTAGACACACCGGCACCGACGACCGGCTTTTCCTATCACGTGAATGTTCTCCGGGCGCTCCGTCAGACGCACGGTATGACCCCGCACCTCGACGAGATCGTGGAGCCCCCTCTCCTCCATGAGAGGCAGGACATCGACTCGTTCGTTACGGCGTTCAAGAAAGTCGATAAAGCCTGTGAGAGAGGTGTTTCGCTGGAAAAATTCTTCCAACCTGCGCCAGAGTTTCGGCCAAATGGGTGGAATGGTGGGAAGATCTGGGCTGGTCCTGACCGTCACGCCGATCGTGGTTTTGTCCGTGGGCCAATATCCCAATCTCTTCTTTTTGGCGTAAGCGATAGCGTTGCTCACCTCTTCTCTGAGTGTGGCGAAGAGCGTGTTGTAGTACAACGGATAGGCAAAACCGGCCCTGGCTAGACCAATGTTCACGGACTTCCGAAGCAGGTCACGAGTGAGCAGCACAGCCGAGCCATCCTCTTGGAATGTGGTTCCGGCAAAGACGAAGGCAATCGGTCGCCCCGAGGCATCGTCGGTCATACGGGCCAAAATGTAGCCAGAATGTAGCCAGCAGGCTCCGGACTTGTGTGGCGGTCAAATCCGATAAGCCGCAACATCGTCTCCCGCGCTTTCGTGGAAAGAGGCTTGATCGCCCCCTTTTCAATGGCATCGATCCCTTCAAATCGTAATTGCACTGTGTTTTTTGTCGTGACGCCTTTCCCAAGGACCGGAACCTTGCCCTCCAATCGCGGCCACAACTTGAGGTTATCTGCCAGAAAACGAACCGAATCCCCATCGGGAACACCCGCCAATGGCTTGAAACGGCCTTTGATGAGAGTAAAGGGCATGAGGAGCTTCCCTTCTTGGAGGCGACGCAATGAATTCGGCTTCGGCCACCCTTACGCACTTGTTTATCAGACCATGCCTCGCATCCGCCGTGTCGGATGAATCAGGATGATAGGGCACGCCTCTTCCTTATGACACAAGATATCCCCACACACTGACCTTCCTTTTCATCGGCGCTCGGTTGTACACAAACACCTGGACAAATGGTCCCATCACCGGGAATCTTGCCACGTAGCTGCTGATGTTGTGGGGGCTCCCATGCCAACTGCCCCGCCCGGACACTTCAATAAAATTGGTACTCTGGGGGCCGCTCAAGTTTTCCTCAAGATTAACATAGCGGCGGGCGCCCATCGTCCCCTTTGCGTCGAAGGCGAATATCACGCCTAAATCGACCGGAGGTTCATCCGCCGCCGTCTGACTGAATCGTACAAAAATATTGATGGACCGATAACCATCAATTCCCTTGTAGGGCGGGAGGCTGACGCCGACGCTGGGCGGCACCTCGTGATCGGTCATGAACTTAATGATTTTCGTACAGGCTGGATGACAGGGACCTTGCACGGGCATGAGAGCCTCCTTTCAGTTAGCGGAAAAAGGCCGAGCGATCCACTCATTGATGTCGAGCTATCCGCGGTCACAATCGCAAGCACAAAATGCTGCCCATGCGGCATCTGAGCGATGGTGAGGCTCGGAGGTAACTGGGTCTTACCGACCGCTCGACGAGCCGGTGAGCCATAACGTTCACATTGTGATTCAGTCAGAATAACCAGTCAAGGGCCATTTACGTGAGACTACGGATACGATCTCATCCCACTCAACCCGCCAAGCCATCGCCGGCAGGTGGGACTCACATCCAGCTTTCGCGTGGTCATCTTCACACATGATACCGAGCAGGCGAGCGAAGAGCGCCATGACGAGAACGGTGGCTCACGACGAGAGATACCCTTGCTTAGGGAACAGCGTCAGACGTTAAATCGAAAATACACGATATCACCTTCTTGGATCACGTAGTCTTTTCCTTCGAGGCGAAAGAGCCCTTTCTCCTTCACCTTAGCCTCGGAGCCGCAAGCGATGAGATCATCATAATGATAAACCTCGGCGCGGATGAAGCCGCGCTCCATGTCGGAGTGGATCTTGCCAGCCGCCTGCGGGGCTTTGGTGCCGCGAGGGATGGGCCAGGCCCGAGACTCAGTTTCACCGGCGGTAAAGAAAGTAATGAGGTTCAAGAGCCCGTATGCTTCGCGCGTGAGCCGGACGAGTCCGGATTCGGCCAACCCCAGTTCCTTGAGAAAGTCCGCCCGTTCGGCTTCGGGCAACGACGACACCTCCGCCTCAAGCTGACCGCAAAGGACCACGACCCTGGCGCCGCGTTTTGCGGCGACCTCACGCACGATCTGCACCATCGTGTCGTCGGTGTTTTTGCCTTCTGAAACATTGGCGACAAACAGCACCGGTTTGGCGGCGAGCAATTGACACTCATTCAGAATCAGCCGCTCTTCCGGCGTATAGGTCAAATTGCCCAACCATTCCCCTTTATCGAGTCGATTCATCAACCGCCCGAGAAACTCGACCTCGAATGCGGCCTTCTTGTCGCCGGCCCGAACCTTCTTTTCAACCTTTTGCCTGCGCCGATCGAGCGTCTCCAGATCAGCCAACATCAGCTCGGTTTCGATGACTCCGATGTCGCGAAGGGGATCGACGGTCCCGCTCACGTGCACAACGTCGCTGCCCTGAAAACAGCGCACAATGTGGAGCAGGGCGTCGACCTCCCGAATATGGCCCAGGAACTGATTGCCGAGCCCTTCACCCTTGCTGGCCCCTTCGACCAACCCGGCGATGTCCCGCACTTCCAACGTGCTGTACGTAGTTTTTTTCGATCTGAAGATATTGGTGAGCGTGATGAGTCGCGGATCGGGCACCAACGCGATGCCGGTATTCGGATCGACGGTCGCGAACGGGTAATTGGCCGCCAAGGCCCCGCCGCCGGTCAGGGCGTTAAAGACCGTCGTCTTGCCGACGTTCGGTAGTCCGATCATGCCGCAACAGAGTCCCATGGTATGAGATTCGACGGTTCGAAAGTTCCCCTTGTCAAGTTGTCATACTCAACAGGGGGCACCTCTCACGACTCGCCGCGTTCCTTTCCTCCCCGCACGTTGAACTGGGTCATCGCCTCTGCCACGCCTCGGTGGATCACACACTCCAAGGCATCTACCGCCCGTTCGACACAGGATTCCAGCACATGCCTCTCATCGGCCGTGACGGACTCCAACACATAGTCGGCTGGATTCTGGCCCGGCGCCGGACGGCCGATCCCTATTTTGACCCGAACAAACCGAGGCGTGCCGAGCGCCTCGATCACAGATCGCACCCCCTTATGTCCACCGTGGCCTCCATCGGCTTTGATACGGAGTCGCCCTGGTTCCAAATCAAGATCATCATGAATGAGGATGAGATCGTCCGGCGTCAGGTTCAACTCGCGCAAAAGGCCTCTGAGGGGGGGGCCTGTGACGTTCATCCAATCGAGCAAGCCGGCTAACGTGACCGGCTCCGATCCGAGTCGTCCGGTTCCGATTCGAGCGGTCAGACGTGGTCTGAGAGAGATCACCCATCGAGCGGCGGCCCGCTCGATCACCCACATGCCGACGTTGTGACGGGTCCGGGCGTAGGCTGATCCAGGATTGCCCAATCCGACGAGGAGGCGCAACGTTACTTCTTCTTTTCAGCCTCTTTCTTTTCCGCTTTGGGCGCGGCCGCTTCCTTCTTTTCGCCGGCTTTTCCTTCCCCGGCCGCCGCCCCAGCCTTGGCCGCTTCGGCGCCGGCGCCTTCACCCGCCGCCTCCTTGCCCTTCGCAATGACTTCGGGTTCGGCTCCCGCCGCAGCTCCGCTGGTCAAAAGAGCTTCGAGCTTGGCATCGGAGAGAGGTGCGGCCACACTCACCACCATTTGCTCGGCATCGTCCAACAGCCGAATACCTTCGCTCACCGTGAGATCTTTGACGTGAACGCCGCTGCCGATAGTCAAAGCCGAGGCATCAATCTCAATGTGATCCGGTAAGGCCGACGGCAGACATTCGATGTACAATTCGCGCAGATTGTGGTGCAAGACGCCCCCTTCTTTGACGCCGACCGGGGTGCCACCGACAATTTGAATCGGGACTCTGACCCGAATCGGCTTGCTCATCGACACCTCAAAGAGGTCGGCATGCAACACGGCTCCGCTCACCGGATCAACCTGATAATCGCGCAGCAGCGCCGTCCTGTTGGGATTGGATTTTGCCCCTTCGATGGTCAACGCGATCAACGCCGAACTGCCGGCATGAGACTTCAAAATTTTCATCAACGGGGTTGGACTCACGGACAATAAAATGCACTCGCCCTGCCCGTACAACACCGCCGGAATTTTTCCCGCTCGGCGCATGGCCCGAGCCACGCCTTTCCCAGCCCGTTCTCTTACTGTCGCTACCAGCTCGAACTTCATGATACTCCTTTACTCCCTTCTCTATGGCCGACTCTATGGCCGAAAACGCCGCCCAAAGGGTCTAGGCAAAGAGTGAACTGACCGATTCGTCCTCATGGATGCGTCGGATGGCTTCTCCCAGAAGAGGTGCGACCGACAATTGATAAAGCTTGGGGCACACCCGGTCCTTTCCCTGCAACGGAATTGTGTTGGTCGTCACAACCTGGGTAATACAAGAATCCCGCAACCGGTCCAAGGCGGGCCCCGACAACACGGCGTGCGTGCAAGCGGTCCAAACTTCACGCGCCCCCTGGTCGGCGCAAGCCTGCGCACCCTGGACGATCGTCCCGGCCGTGTCAATCATGTCGTCCAGCAAGAGGACGCTCTTACCTTTCACATCACCGATGATGTTCATGACCTGCGCTTGATTCGGCCCTTCCCGTCGCTTGTCGATGATTGCCAGCGTGGCCTGCACCCGTTTGGCGAAGGCCCGTGCCCGCTCCACCCCTCCGGCGTCGGGCGAGACCAGCACCAAATCATCGAACTTTTGCTTCTGGATGTACTCCAACAACACCGGCATGGCATAGAGATGATCCACCGGCACGTTGAAGAAACCCTGAATCTGTCCGGCGTGCAGATCCATCGTCAGCACCCGATCGGCACCGGCCGTCGTAATCAGGTCGGCGACCAGTTTGGCGGTAATCGGCACGCGCGGCTGGTCTTTACGATCTTGGCGGGCATAACCGAAATACGGGATGACGGCGGTGATACGATTGGCCGACGACCGTTTGAGCGCGTCGATGATGATCAACAGCTCCATCAGCGAATCGTTGACCGGATGACAACAGGACTGCACGACGAACACGTCCGCGCCGCGCACGTTTTCCTCGATCTTGACCCGAATCTCTCCGTCGCTGAACGAGGAGACCGTCGCCTCTCCAAGCTTCTGCCCCAGATACCCGCAAATTTCTTGGGCAAGCGGGAGGTTGGCGTTGCCGGAGAAAATTTTCAACTCTCTGTTCATTGGGCATTCCGGAATCGTCTGAGATTGGAGATCTTCGTCGGAGCCGGACTTCGGACTCTTTTCGTTGTTACATGGCAAGCGCTGGGACTTCCCCTCTCTTCTCCGCGCTTCGCCTGGCGCGAAGAAAAAGGAGATCGCCTGCCGACTCTATCGAAAATCTCCGATAGCTGTCAACTGACTCCCGCACCAGACGTTTATGGAAGGCAGCGGACCCGGCCTCGCGCCGTGTCGGCGACAAAGACCTTCTCCCGATCTTCAGCCGGGTAGTCGATCGCGGCTTGCCTGGCCTTGCGTTCATCGCGAAACACGCCGAAGACCGTGGCGCCGCTGCCGGACAGCAGAGCCGCTTCGGCACCCAGCTTGAGAAGGGTGCGCTTAATACCATGGAGAGCGGGATAGGCTTCAAACATCGGCGCCTCAAAGTCGTTCTCGACTCTCTCGAGGACCTGTTCCCATAAAAGTCGCCGTGTTCGCCCGAGTAAGATATGGGCATTGGAGATCGGCCGCACCTGACGGCGAGAGGACAGTTCTCGATAGGCCCACGCAGTTTCAATGGAAAAGCCAGGGTACACGAGCACCACCCATCGTCCTCCATCCAGCTCGACGGGATTGACCTCTTCACCTCGGCCAGTCACCACAGCAGTGGGCGCGAAGAAAAAAAACGGCACGTCGCTTCCCAACGTTCGGCCGACCTGGGCCATATCGGCTGCCGACCATTTTAAATCGAGCAACTGATTCAATCCGACGATCGTGGCCGCGGCGTCGCTGCTTCCCCCGCCCAACCCCGCTCCCATCGGAATCCGCTTGGTCAGCATGATATCGACCCCGACTCTCAAGCGGCAGCGGAGCAACACCGTTTCAGCGGCTCGATAGACCAGATTTGTTTGATCAGTGGCCAGGGTAGGATCATCGCAGCGCAGTCGAATCTCATCGTGATTTTCATTGAGGCGGAGCGAAACTTCGTCCTCCAACCCGATGGTCTGCATCAAGGACCAGAGGTTGTGAAATCCGTCGGCACGGCGGTCGAGGACGCGAAGGATAAGGTTCACTTTGGCCGGAGCCAAAACGGTAACGGCAGAAGACGGCGCCGGGATTGATCCGGGGAGCGGCTTAGTCACGACTTCCTTTTATAGCATACTTCTCCAGTCGATAGCGGAACGATCTGGCATTGAGGCGAAGGAGTCGGGCTGCTTTTTTCTTAACCCATTTCGATCGCTCGAGCGCTTTCAGCAGCAAATCCCTCTCGATGCGGTTGACAAGCCCTTCGAGATCGATTCCCTCATCCGTCAATTCAAGAGGAACAACCTGTGGCGGTTCCGGTGCAACGGGCCGATGGAGCCACCCCCGCACCTCCGCATCGGTCACCGTTTCTCCTTTCGAAAAGGCGACCACCCGCTCGATCAAATTCTCCAGCTCACGGACGTTGCCCCTCCACTCGTGTTCCAACAGCACGCGCATGGCGTCTTGGCTCAGCGTCGGAACCGGCTTTCCGCTTTCCGTGGAAAACCGTTCAAGAAAATGGTTCACCAACAACGGAATGTCGCCGGTTCGCATCCGTAACGGCGGGAGCCGGATCGGGATGACATCCAACCGATAATAGAGATCCTGCCGAAACGAACCGTCGGCGACCGCTTTTTCAAGATCCTTATTCGTCGCGGCCACGATGCGCACATCGACTTTGATGTCCTGATGTCCCCCCACTCGTCTGAACTCACGCTCTTGAATGACCCGCAACAATTTCACTTGAATCGACGGAGGCGTATCGCCGATCTCGTCGAGGAAAATCGTCCCGCCGTTGGCCACTTCGAACAGGCCAGCTTTATTGGAGACGGCGCCGGTGAACGAGCCCTTCACGTGACCGAACAATTCGCTCTCCAACAAGGTTTCCGGTACGGCGCTGCAGTTGACAGCCACGAACGGCATGGCGCTCCTGGCGCTGTTATAGTGAATCGCCCGCGCGACCAACTCTTTACCGGTTCCACTCTCGCCGCAGATCAAAACGTTGCTTTTTGAATCAGCCACCTTGCGAACAACATCGAAGACCTTCTGCATCGCCTCGCTTTGCCCCACCAGTTGTGAAAAGGAAAATCGACTCGCGATTTCGCGCTTGAGCAACATGTTCTCGGTCGTCAACCGCCGTTTCTCCAACGCATTGCGTATGATTAGCTGCACCTCGTCAATCTGGAACGGCTTCGTCAGGTAATCGTAAGCACCCTGTTTCATGGCCTCGACAGCGGATTCGGCCGTCGCAAACGCCGTGATGACCAACACGACCGTCTCTGGGGCCGCCGACTTGGCGGCTTTTAACACCTCCATGCCGTCGATCTTGGGCATCCGCAGATCGGTAATCACCAGATCGAACATTTCCTTGTTCAAGATCTCCAGGGCTTGTTCGCCATCGGCCACGCTGGTGACGGTGTAGCCGGTCCGTTTGAGCATGATGCTCAGCACGTCCCGCAAACTTTCTTCATCGTCGACGACTAGGATCTTTTCCACGGCTCTCGCCCCTCATGCCATAATCGCACCCCAGCGCCGGCCGGATGCGGCAAACAGACGACAAAACGCGTTCCTTCGTTTTCCTGGCTTTCGACTTTGATCCATCCGCCGTGTAAATCGACGATGCGATGCACGGCCGCCAGTCCCAATCCCGACCCACGGCTTTTGGTCGTAAAGAACGGCAGAAAAATCTTGTCCAGGTTCTTTTTCGGAATCCCTCCTCCGGAGTCTTGAAAAGAGATTTCCACGACGTCCGCCTTTCGACCGCCGACGTCCACTTTCCGGCGCCCGGTGGCGATCGTGAGTCGTCCTCCGCGCGGCATGGCGTCAAACGCGTTGACCGCGAGGTTCCAGAACACCTGTTTCATTTGATCTTGATCGATTTGCGCCATCAGCGCTTCATCGCTGAAGGAGGTTGCGATGCTGACGTTTGTTCTCCCACGCGCTTCATGTTGGACCAGGTCAATTGTCTCGGCAAGAACTTTGTTCAAATCCGCTTCTTTCAAATTCAGCGCCGGCGGTCTCGCGTATTGGAGAAATTCCGTGATGATGGCATCCAGTCTGGTGGCCTCACGAATGGCGATGTCCATCAAACGCCGGCTGGTTTCATCGACGGGAGCATCGTTTCGCAGCATTTGCATGGCGCCGGCGAGCGCCCCAAGAGGATTTCTGATCTCGTGCGCCATGCCTGCCGACATCTCGCCGAGGGTCGCCAGCCACTCCTTCCGCTTCATTTCATCTTCCAGGTCGCGAATTTGCGTCAGGTCCTTAAAGACGCCGACCAAGCCCGTTTGCTCCCCCTGTTCATGGAGCGGCGCGAGCGTCATCCCCAAGACGAGCCGATTGCCGTCCGCCCGTTGACATTCCACTTCCAATCGTTGATGGGCATCGAGCACGGCGGGAGGACGATCCGCCTGTTGAGGAGGATGCCAATTGAACACCTCCGTCCAAGGCCTTCCACGCACCTCATCAAACGTATAGCCGGTCGCCTCTTGCGCCGCGGGATTGAATGACGTAATGCAACCATGTTTATCGGTTGTGAACACGCCGCTGCTGATACTTTGGACGATGGACTCGTGGAACGCCCTCAAACGGCTCAGTCCCTGCTCTTTCTCACGCAGCGACCGATCGGCTTGCTGAAGCTGGTCCGCCAACGCTCCGCTCAGGAACCCGACGACCAGAAACGCAAGTCCATAAACGCCGAAGGTCTGGAGAGACTCGGCCGCGCTCAGACGAGTCTGCGGCAACCAGCCCCAGGATTCGGTGATCCCATAGAGTTGAACGTTCGTCAGCATGCCGAAGAGGATGATGCAGAGACTTGCGGTCAACAGGCCGGCATGCCGCCGCGGAACCAGGCTGGCCACCGCCACACTGACGACGTACAACACCGCAAAGGGGCTTTCGACCCCTCCCGTTCTTGCGATCAAGATCGTTTCCAGCAACAGATCGACGGCGATTTGAACCCACGCCAACCGAACCATCGCTTCGGGACTCGTGAGTATTCGAATCGCGGCCACATAGGCGATGGTCGCCACGTAGGTAAAGACGATGAGCGCATAAAAGGTCTGAGCCTGCTCTCCCCTCGTGACATGAAAGGTCAGAGAAAGTCCCAACAGGAGGGTCACCAACACCAGGCGAAGCCCCATCAGCCAGTAAATTCTCGTCTTGATGTCTCTCATGGCGAAACCGGTCTGCGGAAGCTCGCCGACCTTCCTCGTCGGGCAACCTGGTTGTTCGTTAACAATCACCCGCGCAAGAGATTCTTCGAAAGCGGAGGGGGCATCTGGCTGGAGACCCGTCGGCCGAAGCGTTCACGGGCCTTGGCAAGGACGGGCGACCTCCTTCACGAGCATCGAGTCGAGCAGTCCGTCCTGTTGCTCGGCTCATGTTCTCGACTCACTCCTCTATCCGATGGCGGATGCCATCGTAAAGATGGGCAAATACATGGCGACCACGATGAACCCCACCGTAACCCCCAGAAACACCATCATCATCGGCTCCAACAGCGCCGTCAGGTTGGCCACGGCTTCATCCACCTCATCCTCATAAAAGTCGGCGATTTTCCCCAGCATGTTATCCAACGCTCCCGTCGATTCGCCGACCGCGATCATGTGCGTCACCATTTTGGGGAACGTGCCACTCTTGGCAAGCGGATCGGCGATCGTCTTTCCGCCGCTGATGCTGACTTTTGCCTCTAGAAGCGCGCCTTCGACGACTTTGTTCCCCGCCGTCTTTGCACAAATCGTGAGTGCCTCCAGCAAGGGCACCCCGCTGGACAGCAACGTCCCCAGAGTTCGAGTGAACTTGGCCACAGACGCCTTGAGGATGAGGCTGCCGAAGATCGGCAGTTTCAGCAACGACTTATCGATTGCCAACCGTCCTTGAGCGGTCGCATAGTACTTTTTCACCGCGACGACGATTCCGATGATCGCAGCCACGATCATGTACCAACTGGCCTGTACGAAATTACTCATGTCGATCACGAGCTGCGTCGGTCCGGGCAGCGCCATGGTCCCGCCGGACATTTCCTTGAACATTTTCTCAAAGACGGGGATCACCCAAATCATGAGAACGGTGATGACGATGGCGGCGATGCCGATGATCGCTGACGGATAGACCATCGCGCTCTTGATCTGCCCCTTCAACTTCATGGCCTTTTCAATGTGCTTGGACAAGCGACTCATGATCGTGTCCAACAAGCCACCGACCTCACCGGCATGCACCATGTTCACGTACAAATCGTCGAAAATCTTCGGGTGTTTGCGCAGCGAATCCGAAAAGGTGGATCCCGATTCGACGTCGCTTTTGATTTCCCCAACGGCCTTTTTCAGAACGGCGTTCTCCGACTGGGTCGCCAGGATGTCCAGGCACTGAACCAAGGGCAGTCCGGCGTTGATCATCGTGCCGAACTGGCGCGTGAAGACAACCAAGTCCTTGTCACTGACTCCTCCTCCCATACTGAAGGAGAACGCCGACTTGCTTACTTTCTCCTGAAGGCTCGTGACGACGACGCTCTGTTTGCGTAGAATTTCAACCGCTTCGTCGCGTGACTTCGCGACAAGCTCTCCCTTCCTGACCGCTCCGGATTTTGTTCGTCCGACGTATGCAAAAGTGGCCATGGTCTCGTTCGTCCTTCTTGCCTTCCAAGAGACTTGCGCCGCGCACGCGGAAACAGTTCGCCTGCGGAAAGTCTACTGGGAGGCTGGAAACCTGTCAAAATAATTACATTATTTTCAGGAGAGGGAGCGGCCGCCGGAAGACATGATCGCTTATCTGGGCAAGCTGGGCAGATTGCTGTTTCGATATCCCCGTTGCAGGTATTGAAAACCTGAAATCAGAGTGAATGCGACCATGACCACCATGAGCGGGATAAGCATTGAGAGGTCCAGATCAAGCCACGTCAGAAGAACGGCCAGAAAAAGATAGCTCAGTTGCAACGCGGTCGTTCCCTTCCCCCACATCGTCGGCGTGACGTCGAGCTGGGTCGCCGTCAGATGAGCCACGGCCGTGCCGAGGAGAAGAATCACATCGCGACTCACGACCAAAATCACCAACCACGATGGAATGAGATGCAACGAGGCGAGAGAGAGAAATCCCGACGTCAGAAGCAGTTTGTCCGCGAGGGGATCAAGGAACATTCCCAGCCTGGTTTGCTGATTCCACTTGCGGGCGATCAGGCCGTCGACGGCGTCCGTGAGGCCGGCGAGCAGCAGCGCCAAGAGAGCAAGCCCGTATTCGCCGTATGTCATGCAGCCGATGTAAACGGGAATCAGCAGAATGCGGAGAATCGTCAGACTGTTGGGAATGTTCATGGAAAATGATCGGGCGTCATCTTAGTAACCGCGGTCCGGCTTGTCAACGAAGTTGCAGTCGGCAGGCGACGTTCCTATAATAAATTAACTCATCGCTAATTAAGGTGGTGGTGAGTTCCGGGGAGGAAGTATGAGCACGTTGCCGTTGCTTTTTAGAAAAGAGGGGCTTGTCGAAAAACATCAGATCGAGGGGGTTGATCCCAGCGATCGCTATTTTAATCGCGCCGTCCTCGTCCACCGTTCTTCCTCTGGCTATACAGCCAAAGTCACCTACGAAGCCCTCACCGTCGAAAGCGGCTCTCATTCCACCATTGCGGCGGCGGTCAAGGAAGTGGTGCAAAAACTCCAGGAGTTCGGCTTTAGGCAGATGCGGACCAGAGTCAACTTCAGAGGAACGCGCTACCTGGCTGAGAAGGAAACGTGGATCGAGCACGCCGATCAGCCCGAGACTCCGCGGGCGCGTTCCTGATACACAAGGTCATGGATCGCGGGGCGGAACGCCCTGATCTTCTCGTTTCTCCGAGTCGGGTGCACTCGATTCGATAACAACACCACTTCCAGCTCACTGACGGGATCGATCCAGATCGAAGTCCCCGTATATCCCAGATGTCCGAACGACCGTCGCGAGAAATGGCGCCCCGAAGAGGAAGGAACCGACGGCGTCTCCCATCCCAAAGCCCAAGTCGAGGCGGCTCCCTCGCTCGGCGGTCGAACGAATTCCCGCACGACATCCTGATGAAGGAGCGACGGCCTGCCATGATAGGCGGTCAGCCAGGCTCCAGAAACGGCGAGCACGGCCTCTGCCGTTCCAAACAGACCGGCATGGCCCGCAATACCGCCAAGCGCCGCGGCGTTTTCATCATGCACCTCACCGACGAGCAAACGCTTTCTCCAATCATCCCATTCGGTTGGAGCCGTTCGCTCGATCAGTGAAGCCAGAGACTTCTTTCCTTCTTGGTCGGTCGGCAGGTAGTGCAATGGCCTGGCCCCCGTTGGTTCCGCGATGCGCTGCCGCACATAGGCATCCAGCCGCATCCCTCCCCCTCGCTCGACCGCCATCCCCAGCAACATGAAGCCCAGATCGCTATAGAGACTTCGACTGCCCCTTTCATAGAGAAGGGGTTCCTGGCTGATCAATTGGAGCACCTGCGCCTCGACTCGTGATCGTTCTTGCTCCGATACAGGAAGGACTGCCTGCGGACTTAACCGTTCATAGAATCCTCTCCAGCCCGGGAGACCCGAACTGTGGGTCAACAAGTGCCGAAGCGTCGCTGATCCAACCGCTGCACCCTCCAATTCCGGTAACAGCGATTCGATGGGATCGTCAAGTCGGCATCGCCCCTCTTGCACCAGCAACGCGATGGCAGTGACAGTCGCTAACGGTTTGGTCAGAGATGCCAGGTCGTAGATCGTCGCGGAACTCACGGGGCGGCTCGACGGGTGGGAGGACAGACGTCCGGCCGCTATTAGCCAGGTGTCCGTCAGGCCGCGGCGGACGGCCAGCACTGCGCCAGGAAACACGCCGTCCGCCACGGCCTGTTCCATCGCCGCGCGGAGGGACACAGGAGCCGACATGATCGCACGTCTATCGGATCGCTCAATAGTCGTTGTATGGAGAGGGAACCGCTCGCCCGTTCAGCGGGAGGAGCTTGAGTCGCCCTGCAGCTTGATGTCGGATACCATCTCGTGATCGTGATAGGCGTCACTCGCCTCGACATCCAGCATCCGTTCAAAAGTGTGGAGCGTGGCGCGCATCCGTTCTACCATCAACAACCGCTGCTTCTGCAAGAGAGACAGCTCCCGCTGTGTTTCGGCCAATTCGATGCGTGCCTGCCTGAACAGCTCTTCGGCCTTCAGCTCCGCCTCTTTCACGATCAAGTCGGCGTCGCGCTGAGCGTTTCTCTTGACGTCGTCGGCCAGCGATTGCGCCGACACCAACGTATTCGACAGCGTTGCTTCCGCTCGTTTCAATTCCGTCACCTGCTGCTCCAGCAACGCAAGACGTTCGCGCAAGCCCGCGTTATCCCGATTCAACGATTCGACGGTGCGCGCCACCTCCTCCAGAAACCGATTGACCTCTTCCTGATCATACCCCCGGAACTTCACGCGAAAGGCCATCTGCTGGATATCGAGCGGTGTGATGTTCATGGCATCCCCCTATTGAATCAATTTATTCGTAACGCCAAATCCTTCAGCGACTGCACCACCGCGTATTGCAAAAACGTAATGGCCAGAATAGCGACCAAGGGAGAGAGGTCCACTCCCACCCCCATTCTCCAGCCGATCCGACGGCGAATCGGTGACAGCACCGGCTCCGTCGCCCGATCAAGGAACTGCACGATCGGATTCCACGGATCGGGATTCACCCAGGAGATCAGCGCCCGCGCGATGATGATCCACATATACAGCCACAGGGCGTAATCGAGCACCGTGGCGATTCCCAACAGCACGTTTCCCACGATGAACATCAGCCTCCCAACTCCCGCGATCGCTTTGTTGCGGCTTCGATGGCATCGATCAACGCCGCCCGCACACCGGCCCGCTCCAGACAATGCAACCCGGCGATCGTAGTACCCCCCGGCGACGCGACCCGATCCCTCAACGACGCAGGGTGTTCCTTCGTTTCCAAGGCCATGCGGGCCGCACCCAGCACCGTTTGCGCGGCCAGCAGACCGGCCACGTCCCGAGGCAACCCCATCTTCACACCCCCGTCCGTCAACGCTTCGATGACCAGAAACACGTAGCCTGGACCACTACCGCTCAGACCGGTGATAGCATCCATCCATCGTTCTTCAACCAAGACGACTCTCCCGACCGCCTCGAACAGCCGCCGCGCGAGGGCTGCATCCTGCTCCTGCACGCCGGACCCGAACGCCAGCGCCGTCACCCCTTCTCTCACCAACGCCGGCGTATTCGGCATGGCTCGAATCACACGGGTTCGCGACCCGCAGAGGTCCAGAATCCGATCGATGGACAGACCGGCCACCACGGAGACCACCAGCGAATCAGCGAGTTCGCCGGCGAGGTCCCGCAGGACGTTCCCCGCCACCTGGGGCTTGACCGCCAGGACCACCAGATCACCCCACGCAACCAGCTCCCGATTGGATTCATGAACCTGAATGCCGAATCGTTGTTTGAGGCGATCCCGCCGGTCCGCGTCGGGATCGGCCGCCCGAATGCGATCCGGCCCGCAAAGGTCGGCGGACAACAACCCTCCGATCAACGCCTCGGCCATCCGCCCTCCACCGATAAACGCCACGTTACGTTCGCTCATCAGGCTAGACACGACGAGCCCCAAAAATAGCGGAACCGATCCGCACCAGCGTCGCGCCTTCTTCAATGGCGACGCGGTAATCGTTGGACATCCCCATAGAAAACTCCTCCATCCTGACACCGGGAATCTTTTGGGCGGCGACGGCCTCTCCCAGCGCACGGAGCTTTCGAAAATAGACCCTGGCTGCTTCCGCTTCCTGAGTCGGAGGAGGAATGGTCATCAACCCCTTGATACGGACGTGCGACAATCGCGCAATAGCCGGGATCACCGGTTCAAGGCCGTCGGGGTGAAAACCCGCCTTAGACGATTCCCCGCCGACATTGACCTCCAACAGCACGTCCTGCACATGACCGGACTCCGCGGCACGCCGATCGATTTCTTGCGCCAGGTCCAGACTATCGACGGAATGAATCAAATCGAACAGTCCGATGATCGATCGGACCTTCCGCCGCTGAAGCTGCCCGATAAAGTGCCACCGCACCGGTTCTCCGGCAAGCGCTGCGATCTTGGGAATCGCCTCCTGTACTCTATTTTCCCCTAAAATCGACAACCCCGCGCCGATTCCTTCGCGAATGCGGTCGACCGTCACCGTCTTGGTGGCAGCGACGAGCTTGACATCGCCGGGAGACCGTCCCGCTTTCTCCGCCGCCGTCCGGATTGCCGACAAGACCACTTTCACCCGCTGAGCGATCGTCTCCGAACCGGGAAACTCCATCGTCGAAAACACGTCTTAAAAACGGCGGCCGTTCATCACCGTGCGCCTGCGTATTGTAGCGGAAGCGCGTCACGATTGGCAGATGCTCTTTTGTTTTCTGGCCGTGGAACGAGACCGATGGCACTCACCATGGTTCCGACGACTTTTCCGTCTCGCCGATAGGAGAAAAACAGATCGCCGTGACAGATCGTACATACGTTGACGGAGGAGATGGCGTTCGGCTTCACGCCGACGGCCAGCGCCTGCTGCCTGACGAGCAGCTTGAGATCCAGATATCCTTTCTTTCCTCCTCGACGGGAACGCACGACCTTTTCAGGCTGGGAGCAGGCTCGGTAGACCCCCTCCAACACCGGCTCGTCAACCTCATAACAACAGCCTCCCGCAGACGGTCCGATGCTGACCCGCAGATGTTCCGGTGAGGTTCCAAACCGCGCCGTCATGACACCCACCGTTCTCTCCACGATACCGGCGACCGCGCCGCGCCATCCAGCGTGCACGGCCGCTACGACCGCCCGGCGGGGATCGTGCAGCAGCACGGGGACGCAATCAGCCGTCCGCACTGCCACCATGATGCCGGGTTGATCTGTGATCAACGCATCCCATCCTCCCAAAAACCGGTCGTCCGGAGTCAACGCTCGATCCACCACCAACGGATCGGTCCCATGAACTTGCTTGACGGACAAGAGCCATGAAGAATGGACGCCCCCCGCGAGTTGCGGTACGAAGACGGGAGTCCCGACTTCCAAACGGAGACCCGCCGAATATCGGCGAGTTCCGAAGAAGTGCCGTACTTCGCTCCCAGCTGGCGCAAAGGCCGGAACCGTGATGATACCGGTGTCTCCCACGTCTCACTCCCGACGACATAACATCGTCAGATCATCCTCTCAATCGACCTGTTTCCGAAGAAAGGTCGGCACGTCCCATTCGTCCTCCGTTCCCAGGGTCACTCGATCGATGGACTCTCGGGCATCGTGCATTCGCCTCAAAAACGTCGGCCGATCGAGATTGGCCGTCGCTCGATCAACCGACGCGGCCGCTCCAACCCCTGTTAAGATCGGCGTGGCCGGTTTCGGAGCGGGGCGAGTTGGCTTCCGCTCGGCGCCGTTCGCCGGTAGCGACACATCGGCTTCCGGCTCAAACCCGGTGGCGATAACGGTCACGATCAACTCTTCGCCCATATCGGGGTTGATGACCTGCCCAACGATGATGTTGGCTTCTGGATCGGCCGCCTGCTGAATGATGGACGCCGCTTCCTCGATCTCATGGAGCGACATGCTGGGTCCGCCTGTAATATTCAACAGCACCCCGCGCGCGCCTTCCACGCTGCCCTCCTCGAGCAACGGGCTGCAAATGGCCTTTTGCGCCGCTTCAATCGCCCGATTCGGTCCGCGCGAGACCCCCATGCCCATCACCGCCCGCCCGGTATGCGACATCACGGTCCGCACATCGGCAAAATCCACATTGACAAGCCCCGTCGTCGTAATCACGTCGGCGATTCCCTGAATGGCCTGCCGCAATACGTCGTCGGCCACCTTGAAGGCGTCGAGCAGCGGGGTCGACTTATCGACGATGCCTAGCAGCCGCTGATTCGGAATCACCAGCAAGGTATCGACATGCCGTCGCAGGTCACGGATACCTTCCTCCGCGTGTTTCTGACGCCGTTGCCCTTCATAGTGAAACGGCTTCGTCACCACGCCCACCGTCAGAATCCCCAATTCGCGGGCGATGCTCGCTACAATCGGCGCCGCTCCCGTCCCGGTCCCCCCGCCCATGCCCGCCGTCACGAACACCATATCCGCCCCTTCGAGGCACTCACGGATCTGCTCCCGGCTCTCCAGCGCCGCCTCTTTGCCGATTTCCGGTTTCGCCCCCGCGCCCAACCCTCGCGTCCGCTCCGGCCCCAACTGGATTTTGAACGGCGCCAGCGAACGGTCGAGCGCCTGAAGATCCGTATTGCCCGCGATAAAATCGACGCGGGACAATCCGGCTGTGATCATGGTATTGACCGCATTGCATCCGGCTCCGCCGATGCCGATCACCTTGATACGAACCGGCGAGAGCACGCTCTCTTGTAATGAAAACATCACGCCACCTCCTCGCCTTTCCCCACGCCGCCACGACTTCGCGCGCGCGAAGGTTTACGTTAAAACACCTCCAACATCCGCTTCGTCCACCCGATCATTTTGGACCAGGCTCCTCCGTTACGCAGCCCCACCGACTCCGACTCGTCGGTGTGCCGCCTCGCGTACATCAACAACCCGACGCCCGTTGCATAGCCGGGGTGGCTGACAATGTCCCGAAGTCCCCCCACTCCCGACGGCGCGCCACGGCGCGCCGGTAAATTGAGCACTTTTTCCGCCGCATCCGGCATACCTTCCAAGAGAGACGTGCCGCCGGTCAAGACGACGCCGGCTCCCAGCATTCCCTCGTAACCGGCGCGCGCGATTTCCCTTCGCACCAGCTCAAACATTTCTTCGACCCGCGGCTCGATGATCTCGGCGATGTCCCGCCGCGAGAAGATGCGAGGCGGACGATCGCCGACCGACGGTACCTCGACCGCTTGGCTTCCCGGAACCAACTCCGTCCTGGCCATCCCGTACTGCATCTTGATTTTTTCCGCTTCGGTTTGCGAGGTCATCAGACCGATCGCCAAATCCTTGGTCAGATTCTGCCCGCCGATGGGCAACACGGCGGAATGCCTGATACTGCCGTCGAGGAAAATGGCCAGATCCGTCGTCCCGCCGCCGAGATCGACCATGGCGACACCCAATTCCCGTTCTTCCTGACTCAACACCGCCTCGCTCGACGCCAGCGGCTGAAGAATGATGTCCACCACGTCAAGCCCGGCTCGATTGACGCTTTTGATGATGTTTTGCGCAGACGTCACGGCGCCCGTGATCACATGCACGTTGACCTCGAGCCGGTGACCCGACAACCCCAGCGGCTCACGAACCCCTTCCTGACCATCCACCATGAACTCGCGCGGAAGCACGTGGAGGATCCGGCGCTCGTGCGGAATGACGGCCAGCGTGCGCGCGCTTTCGATCGCCCGATTGATGTCTTCCCTTGTGACTTCGGCGCGCTTCAACACGACGACGCCCTTGCAATTCTCGGCCGAAATGTGGCTCCCCGCGATCCCGGTGTACACGGAATTGATCTGCACCGCCGCCATCAATTCCGCCTCCTCCACCGCCTTTTTGATCGATTCGACCGTACTCTCGATATCGACGACGACCCCTTTCCGCAGCCCGCGCGACGGGCTCGATCCCACACCGATCACGTTCAACGCTCCGTTCTCGGTCATCTCCGCTACGATTGCGCAGATTTTGGTCGTCCCGATATCAAGCCCGACGAGGATTTGATCCCGCTTCGGCATCGCGATCACCCCCTTTCCCGTACGATCACTCGGTTCTCGTACCGGAGATCCACGTCGTTGACACCGTCACCGTACCCATCAACCACGTCCAACCCCTGCACCGCCTGCTTGACTTGCCGAAATCGATCCCATTGATCTTCGACGCCTTCCTCGTCGAAATGAAACTGTGTGCTTCCGACCGACACAATGAGATTGGCCGGATCCGCAACGTTCACCCGCACCGGCCCCTCGTACGTTTGCCCCACGATTTTTGCCAGCTCGATCCCGGACAGAATCGCTCGTCGCACATCCTTATCGCCCCGAAGCAACCCCTTGCGATCGACTCCCGACAAAAACGGCAACGCCCCATCGTCGTTCTTCTCTGAAAGAGGTGCCAGCACATGGCCCTCTTCGTCGACCAGAACGATCTCCTTTCCGGTCGAAACCACCGCTCCCGGAACCCGTTCCACTACGGTGATGCGCAGTTCATTGGGGGGAACTCGATCCACCGTCGCATGCTTGATCCAGGGATGGGACTCCACCCGATCCTTGATATCGGCCGTTGACACGTGGTGGAGAGCGGTCCGAGGTTCGAGCTTCACGAGATCGATGATCTCCCCTCGATCAATCCGGCGCAGGCCCTCCACCGTCACCTTTTTGATTTCGAGCAATCGATCGAGGAACGGCCCGGCGTACTGCGCGCTCATCGCGATTGCCCAACCAATCAACGCGACGCCGACGACCGCGCCGGCCCACCGTGTCACCACCGCCAGTTTGGCCACGATCCTGGACCGTTTGGTCTCCACGTTCCGATGTGCGAGATCCGCCGCACGCGGGCATTTCCACTGATTTTTCCTCGGCCGTTGTTGAGAAGAGCGCCAGCGTTTCCGAAAGAGCCTCATGATCCTACCGCCACCCTTCCCTTTGTCCGCGCCGGTGAAGCGACTCGATCGAGCGCCGATCGTAAAATCCGCTCGACCAATCGGTCGTAATCGATCCCGGCCTTCGCCGCCGCCATCGGCAACAGACTCGTTTCCGTCATGCCGGGAACGGTATTGATTTCCAAGACGTACGGACGACCCTGCGGCGTCACCCGAAAATCAACGCGCGCCGCCCCCTCACAGCCCAATACGGCGAATGTCCGTCGCCCCAGATCTGTCACGTGTTTCGACACCCTCGCCGGCAAAGGAGCCGGACACCGATACGTCGTTTTCCCTTTCTGATACTTGGCCGTAAAATCATAAAACCCATTGGGTGCCACGATTTCGACGGCCGGAAGCGCCTCGATCCTTTCTCCTGAACCACCGAGCACCGCCACTGTGATTTCGCGTCCGGGAATGAATCCTTCGACCACGGCTTCATCGTCATATCGGTGTGCCACCGCAAGAGCGTTCTTCCAATCAGCAGGCCTGCGCACGATGGTCACCCCGATCGTGGAGCCCTGTGAGGCCGGCTTGACGACGACGGGCAACCTCAGCGTCGCGCTCTTCAGAATGTTCGATAACGGCGGACCTTTACCTCTCCTGACAACCACTCCGGGCGGAACCGGAATGCCGTGCGCGGCCAGCAACGTTTTGGTCACAACCTTGTTCATCCCTATGGCGCTTGCCCGAACCCCCGAACCCGTGTAGGGGATGCCGATCGTCTCCAGAAATCCTTGAATCGTGCCGTCCTCGCCTCCCCGTCCATGCAACGCCAGGAACGCGACGCCGATCTTCCGTTCCTTCAAATCGTCAAGCAGCCGATCACCCACATCGATAGACACGGCATCGTATCCCAGACGAAGCAACGACTGATGGACGGCATGTCCGGTCTTGAGCGAAATGTCCCGCTCGGAGGACCACCCGCCCATCAACACCCCGATTCGCGCATCCGTCAATCGTCCCCCTTGCTTCATCGCCCGCTTCATCGACTCCCTTCACATCATGAATAGGAAAAGGATCGCGGCTGCTTCCGCTTTTCTCTCGGCCACCCGCTAGACCTGGCCCACCAGCTTGAGCTCCAACTCCAATTTCACGCCGGTCTTTCGCCGGACTTCCCCCTGGACTTTTCGAATCAGCGCCAGGACGTCCTTGGCGCTCGCGTTTCCTCGATTGACGATAAAGTTGGCGTGTTTGGTGGAGACTTCTGCATCTCCCACACGAATCCCCTTGAGCCCCGACGCTTCGACCACTCGGCCGGCTGAGTCATTGGGCGGATTCTTGAAGACACACCCGGCGCTCGGCAAGGTCAATGGCTGAGTCTCCCGACGATAGCGCAGGTAGTCTTTCACCGTCTTTTCAAGTTCTGATCGGGCGCCTGGCGCAAGTTGAAGCCACACTCCTGCCACAACCCCGGTCGGGAGTTTCGCCCGCCGATAGCCGAAGGCGATCTCCCGACCTTGGCATTCCTTCACTGCCCCAGTCGGCGTGACGATTCGGACCGCCTTGACCACGTCTTTCATTTCTCCGAGTTTGGTGCCGGCATTCATGACGACGCACCCTCCCACGGTCCCTGGAATGCCAGCCGCCCATTCCAATCCTTTAAGTGACCGGCGAATGGCGTGGCCGATGAGGGTCGGCATCCCCACGCCAGCCTCGGCGTACAGCACTGATCCCGGCTCTTCTTTGATCGCCCGGAATCTTGAGAGACTGACCACCACGCCCCGAATCCCCTTGTCGCCGACGAGGAGATTGGTTCCGCCCAATACGAACACAGGCACATTCTGTTCATGGCTCTGCTTGACGAGACGGACGAGATCCTCCAAGTCGGCCGGTTCGACCAGCGCATCGGCCGGACCGCCGATCCGAAACGAGGTGTATTCGCTCAACGGCACATCGAATCGAACATCTCCTTTCAGACCGGCGGTCGCTGCATGCAGACCAGCCGCCCGGAAGCGCCGATGTTGTCGCTTCATTTCTTCGCTCCGTCTCGTGACCGCCGACTGAGCACAACCGATCATGTGCCGCCCCTCGGTTACGGCGCCACGGCCAACCGTGCGAGGATCTCCGTCCCCGCTTTCCAAATGTCGCCCGCGCCGAGCGTCAGGACCATATCGCCTTGCCGGAGATGCGGCATGACCTGCTCCGGCAAGAGATCTTTTTTCTCCACAAAAGCTACCGACGGATGACCGGCTGCCGCGATGGCTTCGGCCAGGTTCCGGCCCGACATCCCCGGTAGCGGTTGCTCGCCGGCCGCATAGATTTCCGTCATGAACAAGAGATCGGCCTGATCAAACGCATGGAGAAACTCATCGAAACAGTCGCGCGTGCGGGAGTACCGGTGAGGCTGAAAGAGCACGACCACTCGCCGATCCCATCCTTGTTTCGCCGCCGCCAACGTCGCTCGAATTTCCGTAGGATGATGCCCATAATCATCGACGACCGTGACGCCGCCGACTTCGCCGCGGAGATGAAACCGGCGTTCAACGCCGCTGAACGCCGCGAGCCCCTTGCGGACGAGATCGACGGGGACCTCCAATTCGATCCCGATGGCGATCGCCACCAGCGCGTTCGAGACGTTGTGGATTCCCGGCACGGCCAGCCTGAATGGGCCAAGGTTTGTTCCCCGAAAATACGCTCGAAACTCCGAACCCCGTTGTTTGAGCACGATGTCCGTCGCCTTAAAATCCGGCACAACGTCCTTGTGCTCCTCCAGACCGTAGGTGTAGTAACGTTTGACGACACGGGGCAACAACGAGCGAAGACGCTCGTCGTCGGCACATAAGACCGCCGACCCGTAGAAGGGCACCTTGTTGATGAATTCCACGAAACCGTCGGCGAGACGCTCCATCGACCCGTAATGGTCGAGATGTTCACGATCGAGATTGGTGACCGCGACGATGGTCGGCGAAAGACGGAGAAACGACCCGTCACTTTCATCCGCCTCGGCCACCAACAAATCGCTTCGGCCGAGTCTGGCGTGACTGCCCAGTGCGTTGACCTTGCCGCCGATTACCATCGTCGGATCGAGCCCCCCCTGGGCCAGCACGTTCGCCACCATCGAGGTTGTCGTCGTCTTCCCATGGGCTCCCGCAATCGCGATGCCGAACTTCAGGCGCATCAGCTCCGCGAGCATTTCGGCCCGCGGAATGACTGGAATCTGCCTGCTCTTCGCCGCCAAGACTTCTGGATTCGTCGGCAGAATGGCGGACGACACCACCACAACCTGGGCGGGCCCCACGTTCGACTCGTGATGCCCGATGAAGACCTTCCCACCGAGCTCTTCCAGCCGTTTCGTCGTCTCGGATGCCTGCAAATCCGAACCGGTCACCGTGTATCCCATGGTCAGGAGAACCTCGGCGATGCCGCTCATTCCAGCACCACCGATCCCAACGAGATGGATGTGCTGGGTCTTTCGAAACCTTGCCATGCGCCTCACCCCTTGTAATCGATCCCCGCCATACGGTACGGACTCCCGGACCACGGCATCAGATCCTCGCCGCTCAAACAGCCCCGTCGTCATCGTATGCCTCCCCCACCAGGACGTAACATTCGCGCACGATTTTCTCGCCGGCGTCGATCCGCCTCATGGCTCGGCTCCTGGCGCCCATGGCCCGAAGCCGTCCTGGATCGGACAGAATGTCAACGATCGAGTCGCTCAATCGACCCCCTGTGAGCTCCGCCTGCGAAATGACGATCGCCCCCCCGGCAGCTTCCATCGCCCGCGCGTTTTTCATCTGATGGTCGTAAATGGCCGTCGGAAGCGGGATCAGAATCGCCGGTTTTCCACAAGCCGTCAGTTCCGCAATCGTCATGGCGCCGGCCCTGGCCACCACGAGATCGGCGTTCCGTAAGACCTTCGGCATGTCGTACAGAAACGGCACGACCTCCGCGTGCACCCCGAGCCGTTCATAACCTTCCCTCACCCGTTGATACTCCATCTCTCCCGTCTGATGCGTGATGGCCACGTTTGGAACCTGCTTGATCAGAGACGGCATCCCCTCCAACACCGCGTTGTTAATCGCCCTGGCCCCCTGACTTCCACCGAAAATCAAGAGACGAGGCGGCGAGTGGAGGGCGGGCGCACCAGACTGATCGGCTTGAGATACAAATTCCTGTCGAATCGGCGTGCCGGTCACGCGAACCTTTTCGCGGTCGAACTCCTGTGCCGCCGATTCGAACGCCACAAAAATCCGCTGCGCAAACGGAGCGACGACCTTGTTCGCCATGCCGGGATAGGCGTTCGGCTCCACAATGACACGCGGAGTCCCCAGCAAGAGAGCGGCAGTCAGCACGGCCGGACTGGTGTAGCCTCCGACCCCGATCACGAGATCGGCCCCGCGCTGTCTCAGAATGGCTCTGGCTTGCCACACGCCGATCGGAAGGGACAGCAATCCCTCCAGCACTCCGAACGGTCCTTTCCCCATCACCGGTTTCGCCGTAATGAGCGCCAACTCGAACCCTTCATGAGCCAGAACCTTGGATTCAATGCCGCGTTTCGTTCCGACGAACAGGATTTTGTTCGTACTATCGCGGCGGAGAAATTCACGGGCCAGCGCCACGGCCGGATACAAATGGCCTCCGGTCCCTCCCGCGGCGATCACAACGGTCATCGGCGTTTCGAGCCTCCTTCTCTCCGTCTCGTTTCCTCCCGCCCCGCTCGACGATCCCGTGAGATGTTCAGCAGAATTCCAACCCCCGTCATACAGGTCACCAACGACGAGCCACCATAACTGACGAACGGAAGGGTCAGTCCCTTGGTCGGCAACAACCCCGTCACTACACAGGCGTTGATCAAGACCTGAGTGCCGATGAGCAGCGTAATGCCCATCCCCAGATACCGGCCGAACGGCATCCTTGCCCGAGCCGAGATCTGAAAACCACGGACGACGAACAGGGCGAAGAGCGTGATGATGAGCCCCGTACCAATCAATCCGAGTTCCTCGCCCACCAACGCCAGCACGAAATCCGTATGGGCCTCCGGCAGGAAAAACAGTTTCTGCCTCCCTTCTCCCAACCCCACGCCGAACAGCCCTCCGTGTCCGAAGGCCAGAAAGGACTGTGTGATCTGAAACCCCGCATCCGTCGGATCCTTCCACGGCGCCAAGAAGACCATCACTCGTTGCAGACGAAAGTTCGACTGAAGCACCAGCGCCGCGACGGCCGCGATCCCTCCCATTCCCAGCGCCAGGAGATGCGACAGCTTCGCTCCTCCTAAGAAAAAAAGCCCCATGACCGTCAGGCCCATGACCACCACTGTACCCAGGTCCCGCTCCAGGAGCACCAAGCCCCCTAACACGCTGAACACGATCAACGCGGGAACAAGCCCTGTCAAAAACTTGGTGATCCGGTCTTCTTTCCTGGCCAAATATGCGGCAAGGTAGATCACCAGCATCAGCTTGGCCATTTCCGCCGGCTGGACCATGATCGGCCCCGCCTGTAACCATCGCCTGGCTCCTTTGGCGACAACGCCGATCGACGGGATCAGGACCATCGCCAAGAGAACCACCGTCAGACCGAGCAGGGGGGCGGCCAGCCTCTTCCACCAAACATAGTCGAGGCGCGACGCCACGTGCATCAGCAGAAGCCCGATCGTCAGCCAGGCGATCTGCCGTTTGAGAAAATATCCCGCGTCGTGAAACCGACTCCCAGCCACGACGGCGCTGGCGCTGAAGACCATCACCAGCCCGACAAGGGTCAGAACAATCGTGATGGCCAGCAAGGGATGGTCCAGCGCCACCCGCTTCGCCGAACGGGATCCGGAAGAAGTCCAGGGTAACGGCAGCGTCCCCGAGGTTTTGTGTGACATTATTCGGTATCAACTTTCTTGTAACCCACCGTCGGCTATTCAGGCAAAGCATGCACCAGCGCTTTGAATTGGCGCCCCCGGTCCTGATAATCGGCAAACATGTCGAAGCTCGCGCAGGCCGGCGACAGCAACACCACATCGCCCGCCGCCGCACCGGCCGCGGCGATGTCCACCGCCTCTCGGAGCGTGCTGGCCCGATCGATCGATTCATAGCCACGCACGGCGTCGGCGATGAGCGGTGCGGCCTCTCCGATCAACACCAGCCGCCTCACTCGTTGACGGACGACGGGAGCCAGTCGAGAGAAGTCCCCCCCCTTATCCCGCCCGCCGGCGATGAGCCAGATCGGCCGATCGATGCTTTCCAACGCTTTGAGCGTGGCATCCACGTTGGTGCCCTTCGAGTCATTGATGAATCGGACCCCCCGCCGGTCGCGAACGACTTCCAGTGCATGTTCAAGACCGGGGAATTCACGCAGAACCCGTCGAACCGCCTCGACGGGGCACCCGCACAACAACGCAAAAACGGAGGCGGCCATCGCGTTTTCGACGTTGTGCGGCCCGATGATCTTGATCTCCCCGCGATGACAGACCTCCTGGCCCCGTCCATCGATCACCGCCATCACACACTCACCGTTGAGATAGGCGCCTCCTTCCACGTCTGGCGGCAACGCCGCGCACTTTGTGAATCCCAACAGACGGGCCTTCACCTGCCGCCTCAGCGGAGCAACCAGCGGATCATCAAGGTTAAAGAGGGCATAGTCGCCGGACGTTTGATTCTCGAAAATTCTGGCCTTGGCCGCGATGTACTCATCGAGTGACTCGTATCGGTCCTGATGATCGACGGTCACGTTCAAAATCGAAGCGATTCGGGGATGAAACCGCTCCACGGTCTCCAACTGGAAGCTGGACACTTCCACGACCAGCGCGTCGAACGAATCGGATCGCGCAGCGGCTTGATCGGCACGAAACACCTGACTCGCGGCTTCACTGAGCGGCACACCCAGGTTTCCTCCGACGAACACACGCTTGCCACTTGCCTGCAACATCTTCCCGATCAACGTCACGGTGGTGCTTTTGCCGTTGGTGCCGGTGACGGCCAACATTGGAGCGGACAGAAACCGCGAGGCCAGTTCGAGCTCGCTCAGCACCTTGACGCCTCGTCGGCGCGCTCGCTCCAGCGCCTTCGCGCGATAGGGCACTCCCGGACTGATAACCACAAGATCGGCGGCATCGATCGCCGACTCATAGTCCGGGCCCGCCACAACGGTCACTGCGGACTGATCAAGTTGTTCAAGGCTCTGCCGCAATTCGGTCCGATCCTTTCGATCCGCCACCGTGACCACAGCGCCGGCCTCTGCCAGTAACCGGGCGGCTGCCACCCCGCTTCGGGCCAGCCCTACGACCGTGACCTTGACCCCTCTGACGTCCAACCTTTCCGGCGCAACCATGTTCATCGCGTTACCGCAGTTTCAACGTGCTCAGGCTCAGCAACGCCAAAAGGATGGCGATGATCCACAGACGCACCACCACCTTGGGTTCTTCCCATCCCTTCATTTCAAAATGATGATGAATCGGAGCCATGAGAAAAATGCGTTTCCCCCTGGACTTGTAGGAGAGCACTTGAAAAATGACCGATACCGCTTCGATCACGAAGACCCCGCCGACCATGAGCAGCAACAACTCGTGCTTGGTGATGACCGCCACCGTCCCCAACGCGGCGCCGAGGGGCAGCGACCCCACATCTCCCATGAACACGGAGGCCGGGTAGGCGTTGTACCAAAGAAATCCTAGGCTGGCTCCCAGAATCGACGCCGTAAAGACGGCCAATTCCCCGGCTCCCTCAATATGAGGGATCAACAGGTACTCCGACATCAACCGGTGTCCGGTCACGTAGGCGACCACGGTGTAGGCCAAGGCCGCGATCATGATGGGGCCGACCGCCAGCCCGTCCAACCCATCGGTCAGATTGACGGCATTGGAGCTGCCCACGATGACGAGTACCGCGAAGACGATGTAGAACCACCCCAGATCCGGCATAAAATTCTTAAAAAACGGCACACTGAGTTTGGTGCTGTAGTTGGGCAACAGGTACAGTGTGAGCGCGATGCCCAGGGCGATACAGACTTGCGCCGCAAATTTTTGCGACGCCGACAGCCCCTTCGAACGGGCCTTGACGAATTTGAGGTAGTCGTCCGCAAACCCGATGACGAAGAAACCGAAGGTGGCCGCGAGAACCAGCCAGATGACGGGTCGGGAGATGTCGGCCCACAGCAACGTCGACAGCACGACGGCAAAGATGATCAGAATCCCCCCCATCGTCGGTGTTCCGCTCTTGGCCAGATGCCGCTTCGGCCCGTCCTCCCGCACCTGTTGTCCCAATTTGATCTCCTGCAACTTGCGAATCATGGGAGGAGCCAGAACGAACGCGATCAAAAACGCCGTGACGGCGGCGTAAATGATCCGAAAGCTCTGATACCGAAACACGTTCAGAAACGAAAATTCCGTATGGAGCGGATAGAGCCAGTTATAGAGCATGATCCGTCTCGGATCTCGTGATTCGGAGCGATCGAGCCCTTCTCACGAAACACTCCCGGTTATGAAGCCTTTCGGGTCTCGCTTCCGACCCCTTGCAACGCCTCGATCACCCGCTCCAATTTCATCCCGCGTGACCCCTTGACCAGCACAACGTCGCCCGATTTCGCAATGGCCTTGACGGCCTCCCCCGCACGAGCCGCGTCGGAAACAAGAACGATCCTCGATCGATCCAAACCGCCGCGCTCGGCTCCAGCCGCGACGTGCTTTCCCAACGCTCCGCACACCACCAATCGGTGGATTCCCTGTTCCGCCACGAACGCTCCGATTTCCTCGTGCATGGAGACGGCGTCGGCCCCCAGCTCCAGCATGTCACCGATGACGGCGATTGTCGTCCGACCGCTCCCTCGTTGCGCCAACAGCCGTACCGCCGCTTTCATCGACGCTGGGTTGGCGTTGTAACAATCGTTGATGATCGTGACGCCGCGGCTCACGACGATTTGCGACCGCATGGCCGCCGGCCTGAAACGGAACAAGCCTTCGGCGATCAGGCCGCCGGGCAGACCCAGCTCGCTGCCGACCGCTGCGGCGGCCAAGGCGTTCATGACGTTGTGTTCCCCTTGGACGTGCAATCGCACCGTCGCCTGTCGAACTTTTCCCGGCAGTATCAGATTGAAAACCGTTCCATTGCGCCGGTCCGTCCTGATGTGAGTCGCCCGCACAGCGGCTTTCTGCGATAATCCGAACGACACGACGCGGCACCGAGCCCTCGACGCCAGATACTCGAAATAGGGATCGTCGGCATTCAAGACGGCCACGCCGTTTTCTGCGATCAGATCGAGCAGCTCGGCCTTCGCCTGGGCCGATCCTTCCATGTTTCCGAAGAATTCCAAATGATCAGGGCCGACGTTGGTGATGATGCCGATGGTCGGTCTGGCGATCTCGCAGAGCCTTGTCGTCTGACCGACGCGATCGACCCCCATCTCGATCACGGCCGTCTCGTGCCTGCTGTTAAGACGGAACAACGTCTGGGGAACGCCGATCCGATTGTTCAAATTTCCCTCTGTTTTCAGCACCCTCCATCGCCGCGCCAACACGGCGGCTACCATTTCCTTGGTCGTGGTTTTGCCGTTGCTTCCCGTCACTGCCACCACCGGAATGTCGAACCGGCTGCGATGATGGGCGGCGAGCTGCTGGTAGGCGAACAACGGATCGCGGACACCTAAAATGAGCGTCGCTCGCCCATTCCGCCCCATTTTCTTTAAGGACGCCTCGTCAACGGAATCACGGACGATGGCTCCCATCGCTCCGCGGGAGACCGCCTCCCCGACGAAATCATGACCGTCGAATCGATCGCCCCTGACCGCCACAAACAAATCGCCCGGTCGAATGGATCGGCTGTCCAAGCTGATCCGCCGAACAGGCAACTTGAGCCAGCCGGAACACTCACCGGCTAAGACCTTGATGCTGATCACTTCTCTTAGTTCTTCAACGGTAAACAGCGGCATTGGAATCGTGCGTCCCCTGACAGGAAATTCTCTTTCACGCACAACGTGCGATCCGCTCAATGGCCTCGCGCGCCACCTCGCGATCGTCGAAATGAAACTTCTGCGTCCCGATGATCTGGTAATCTTCATGCCCTTTGCCGGCAATCACCACCATGTCGCCCGGACGGGCCAGGCTGATGGCCGTCTCGATCGCCGCCCGCCGATCGGCCACCTTTTGATACTGAACGCCGGGGCGTTCCTTTAACGCCTCAATGACGCCGACCTCGACTTCGCTGAGGATCGACAAGGGATCTTCGGTTCGTGGATTATCAGAGGTCAACATCACGATATCGCTGTATCGCACGGCCGCTTTCCCCATCTTGGGTCTCTTCCCCCGGTCACGGTCCCCCCCGCACCCAAAGACGGTAATGATGCGACCGGTCTTGACAGCCTGCACGGCGGTCAACAACCGGATCAAGGCGTCCTCCGTATGGGCATAATCGACGACCACCGTAAACGGCTGTCCCGCCATCACACGCTCGAACCGACCCGGCACGTTGGTCACACACGCTACCGCCTCCCGCACCTGATCGGGCGTCGCGCCTTCATGCAGAGCGACCCCGATCGAGGCAAGCAGGTTATAGACATTGTGCTCACCGACAAGGTGACTCTCGACGGGGAACGATCCGGCTGGCGTCATGGCCGTGAAGGTGGCGCCTCCGATCGACAGCCGAACGTTGTCCGCCCGCAAATCGGCCTTTTCTCTAAGCCCGTAGGTCCAGACCGGCGCGGGACACAGTCGTGCGATCCGTTCTCCGGCCGGGTCATCGATGTTCACAATGGCCCGCTTGTTTGATTTGCTCGTCCCCGTTAAACCGGTGAACAGCCGCAATTTCGCCTCGAAATACGCTTCCATCGTCTTGTGAAAATCGAGATGGTCCTGCGTCAGATTCGAAAACACGGCGACGTCATATTCGCAGCCGGCGGTACGATCTTGGGCGAGCGCGTGGGAGGACACCTCCATCACGACCGCCGCGCAACGATCCGCAACCATCTTGGCCAGCAACTGTTGTAACTCCAGTGCGCCGGGCGTGGTCTGGGAAGCCGGAACCGTCCGTTCACCGATTCGATAAGCCACAGTGCCGATCAAACCGACCCGGAAGCCCATCGTTTCCAGCATGGCCTTGCACAGATAGGTTGTGGTCGTCTTGCCGTTCGTGCCGGTCACGCCGATCATGCGCATCCTCGACGATGGTTCGTCGTAGAATCGGCTGGCGAGAAACCCGATCGACTTTTTCGAATCCGCCACTTGCGCGAAGGGGATTGAACAGTCCCGCGGCGCCCGCTCAAGCACCAACGCAATCGCGCCAGCCTTCACCGCCGCGGAGACGTATTCATGACCGTCCGTTCGCTCGCCCCTCACAGCTACAAACACGCTCCCGGGCCGAACGGATCGAGAATCGTCCGTCACAGAGCCGACGGTCACGGCATGATCTCCTCGTCGGTCGATGATTTCGACCCGTCCTTCAAGCGCCCGAAGGAGTTCCGCAAAGGTCATCGTCGTTCCACCGAGCTTGAGGAATACGCTTCATCGCCTTGCGGCTGCCATCGCAAGCTGGACCGGCTTATTCGAGGAGATTCCCCAATACTTCAATACTTGTTCGCCCACGCGACGAAAAACCGGTGCAGCCACGGTTCCTCCCCAGGCCTCGCCGCTCGGCTCATCGAGCACCACGATCATGGCCAATTTGGGATTCTCCGCCGGAACGTACCCGACGAAGGAACTGACGAACTTGGTGGTCGAATAGGTCCGCGTGCGCGGATCGATTTTCTGAGCCGTTCCGGTTTTCCCGGCCACACGAAATCCGTCGATCGCCGCCTTGCTTCCTGTGCCGTCGGTCACCACTCCTTCGAGGATCGAGGTGACGGTTCGCGCGGTTTCCGGAGAAATGACGCGACGCTTCGCGGAAGGGAGTATCCGCTTGATGATCCGCCCGTGTGCATCTCGAATTTCCGCGACCACGTAGGGTTTCATTAACGTCCCGCCATTCGCAATGGCGGCCACCGCCGAGACCATTTGCATCGGCGTCACGCCGATTTCCTGCCCCATCGAAACAGACGCCGCTGTTCTCCTTCCCCACTCCTTCGGATGTTTCAGCAATCCTACCGTTTCGCCGGGAAGATCGATCTCCGTCCGCTCTCCGAATCCAAAAGCCCGGAGATACCGATACAGCCGTTCTTCACCCAGCGCCATACCCACCTTAGCCGCGCCGATGTTGCTCGACTTCTGCACGACCTGCGCAAACGACATCCAGCCGAGTTTCTCGTGATCATGAATCACAGTGTTGGAAACGGCCATACGGCCCTGCTCGCCATAGACCAACGTCTGCGGCGTCATCACCCCTTCCTCGATCGCCGCCGCGGCCAAAATCGCTTTCATCGTCGATCCCGGTTCATAGGCATCCGCCACGGCCCGGTTGCGCCACCGATCCGGCTCCAGCCCGGCGATCGCGTTGGGATTAAATCGCGGGCTGACGGCCAAGGCCAACAGGGCTCCGCTTTCGGGTTCCAACGCAATCACCGTTCCCGACTTGGCGCGCGAGCGAGCAACGGCCTCCTCCAGTTCCTTCTCCACGATGTATTGAATCACTTCGTCGATGGTCAACACCAGTTGGTGACCAGGTGCGGGAGCCGGTTCCTCTGACAAACCCTTCGGAAAGACAGCGCGGCCACGAGCGTCTTTCTGAAGCACGATCTCTCGTTTTTCCCCGCGCAATTCTTTCTCATAGCGACGTTCAATGCCCTCGAGCCCCTCCCCATCCATCCCTGCAAAGCCCAGCACGTGAGACAGCAGCGGCCCCTTCGGGTAGAACCGCCGGCCTTCCATCTTGACGCCGACGCCTTCCATGGAAGACACGCGCTCGACCAGATGTCGTCGGTCTGGATCCACTTTTCTCGCCAGCCACACAAACCCTCGCTGCTGGCGGAGCTTGCGCTCCAGTTCCTCACTCCGTACGCGCAAAATGGGGGCTAGCACCCGGGCCGTTTGAGCAGGGTTGTCGAGAACGGTGGGAACCCCATAGACCGACGGCACTTCCAGATTCATGGCGAGCACTTTTCCATGACGATCGACGATCGCGCCCCGCACTCCCTCGACCGAGACGGTCGTTTGATATTGCCGGTCCGCCTTGGCCGTCAGCTCGGCGGCTTGCCAAACCTGCAACGTGATCAATCTAAACAGTACTACTCCGAACCCGCTTAAAAGCAATAAGATCGTGAAGTATCGACGGCCGCGGGAAAGAGGAGCTGCCACTATCTCCTCCCTTCGCTCACGTCGTTTCGCGCCACACGGATTTCAACCGGAACAGCCGAGGGAACGGAGGGGCTTGCCGGCCTGGACTTCACCATGATGACCTGCCCATCCTGTGGCAACGTCATACCCAGCCGTTCGGTCGCTACTTTGGCAATGCGATCCGGTGCACTGAGCGCAGACAGTTGCACGCGGAGATGATCGCGTTCCCGCTCAAGGCGCACCTTCTCAGCCTTGAGCCGTTGGATCTGATATCCGACCCGCACAATGTCGCCCCGCTCCCACACAAACACCAGCACCAGGCACAAGCCGCCAATGCAGCCCAGAATCCTCATCGCGTTGTCCTTTCCACCATACGTTCGGCGACTCGCAGCTTGGCGCTACGCGCCCGCGGATTTGTCCGACATTCCTCGTCCGTGGGAGCGATAGGTTTTTTGGTGAGCACCGAAAGCCGAGCGCCCGGCCCTTGCGCCAGTGCACGGAACACTCGCTTCACGATACGATCTTCGAGTGAATGAAAAGAGACGACGCACATTCTTCCTCCCGGCACCAACAGGTCTGCCGCATCGTAGAGCGCGGGCTCCAAGCTTTCGAGTTCGCGGTTGACGGCGATCCTCAGGGCCTGAAACGTTCTCGTCGCACAATGGATCCGTCCGTGGCGATAGGCGGAGGGAACCGCCCCGGTGATGATCGACGCCAGCTCACCCGTCGTCTCAATCGGGTTCCGCTCTCTCGCCCGGACGATCGCACGGGCGATCCGTCTTGCATATCGCTCGTCTCCATACCGATAGATGATGTCCGCCAGCGTATGCTCCGGCTCCCGATTGACCAACGTCGCCGCCGTCATCCCAGCCGTCTGGTCCATGCGCATGTCAAGCGGCCCGTCTTCCCGAAAACTGAACCCGCGCCGGGGATCATCAAATTGAGGAGACGACACTCCCAAATCAAACAGGACACCCCCTACTTGTGAAATCCCCATCTCCATCAGGCCACATTTGAGATCTCGATAATCCATCTGTTTGAACGTCACCCGATCTCCAAATTCCGCCAACCGCTCCCTCGAATAGGCAATCGCCTCGCCGTCACGATCCAAACCGATCAATTTCACGGTCGAATCCGAATTTCTCAGCAGCATCTCGGCATGCCCACCATACCCCACCGTGCAATCGAGAATGACCCGTGGATTCTGAGAAAGTATCCATTCTGTGACTTCAGTTGCCAGAACCGGAACATGTGCTGATCGATCTCCACCTTTCAACCAAATTACTCCACTTTATACCACACAGGTGGGGAGTATACTCTCCACGTTGTTGTTGTCAATGGGAATTTCAGTATCTGAAATCTCCGACATCGCTTGAATTCTCAACTGGTTTCACACTCTCGGTGGTGATGACATCTCTTGCCCCCAGTGGTGTCTTCTTTTTCCACCCTCAATACTCTCCCCCTATCAATTCAACAGTGTTGCTTCTTGATGTTTCATTGACTTCCAAGGGATTGGGCCGGAGAATGCCCGCATGTCTTTCTCTTGCCGACTCAATGCGCGCTCCTTTCTTATTTCTTTCGTCCTGTCCCTTGTCACATTTTGGGATGCAGACCGACCTGAAGCCAAAAACTTTAATCCGGACAATCCCCTCAACACCCCAGCCCCCATCTATTGGTGTCCGGACAAGACTCGAGACCAGCAGATTTCCGCGAAACCCAAAGGCACTTGTCGCCCACTCTACGACAAGCGGGAAGATGAATCGTTTCGAGAGGAGGCGAAGCGGTTGGGCTACGACCTCCCTGATCGGGTCCCCATTAAGATCGTCGATCTACAGAGTGCGGCTGCAAGGTTTTCTGATCGCTATCGACACTTCCTCACCTGCTGTGTGACCGATGATGAGGCCCCTAGAGAGATCTTCCTATTGATCGACGAAGCGAACCATCTCCTCCACGCCGTCCAGCACAACGGTATCTTTAACGCCGCCGGTTTCGGGATCGGATCCGGCGACGATGGGCTCGGTGGCGGAGTGGGTGAGGCGCCAAAGCTGGGAACGTTCGCCCGGCAATTCACCCTGAGCGAAATCGTCGGCACGGTCGTGCGCGCGCGTGAAGATTTGATAAGCCTTCGGCAACGTCTGGAACGGCTCGGCGACTTGCAGCAAAACCTGGATGGGCAGGACTACGAAACGGCCGGACGGACCAGATTGCTTATCCAAGAGGAAGAAGAAGCCATCCGGAGGGACTTCCGGGCCAAACAACCGCCGTCTTCGGCCCCCACCGGAATGGATATCCAGGACACGACCTTGCCGACCAGAATCGGCGGGGACATCGAAGAGACGATGCTGAACTCTCACTTCGGCGCCGATATCGGCGCGGCCGTCTCTCCGTACAGCAACGTCAACGAGTCACTTCGACCAAGGCGCGGCGAGGCCGTACATGACAGCCTTCTTCCCCACCGACCCGGGACGGAGATGGAAGACACCTCTCTTCCCAACAGCACCGGTTTTGAAATCGACAGAACACAAAACCCGGACGGAACATCGACCCTCCCGTTGCGCGGGGTCGGTCCCTCCATCGGGGACTCCGATCTCAACCGCCGTCGCTAGTGTACGTCAGCGTCGATCCGTCACCAGCGGCAAGGCTTCCCAGGTCTCTCCGGCGTCGCGGCTGCGATATAACCCGCTCCCGTTTGTGCCGGCATAGAAGAGCCGTGGGTCTGTCTCGCTCTGAACCAGCGATCGGACATTCATCGTGGCCAAGCCGCGATTGATCGTCTTCCACGTGATCCCCCCGTCTTCGCTCCGGTGAATCCCGTCACGCCCGGCGAGATACACCACGTCCCTCCGTGCCCGATCCAAGACCATCGTCACGATCATCTGATCGGCCAGCGATTCGCCGATTCTCTTCCACGACTTGGCCCCGTCCGTCGTTTTGTACAACCCGGCCAGAGTTGCGGCATAGACAGTATCCGGCTCGTGGGGATCAACCTGAACGGCGGTGACGTTCAACGCGCGGGAGGTCTTGAGCAAATGCGGCGGCACCAGGCCATTATTCACCGGTTCCCAATGGCCGGCTTGATCGACGGACTTGTACACGCCGCCGCTCGTGCCGGCGTACAACACAGTGCGCCGCGTGGGATCCATTCCCAGCGCCGTCACCATCAGCACTTCCTTCATCCCCTCCATTTTCTTGACCCAATGGTCTCCGCCGTTCTTCGTTTCAAACACGCCCATGGTCGTGGCCGCAAAGATGTGGAGATTATCGGCCGGATCGAAGAGCAACTGATTGACGACCGAGGTGATCGTCGCGTCATCCAACCCCCTCCGCATGGAAGTCCACCGCTGACCTCCGTCGTGACTTTTGTATACCGCATCTCCCTTTGTCCCCGCATACACTGTCGCCGGATAGACCGGATCGATCGCCAGGGAGATGACACGCGAATGACTCATCCCCTGGGACAGATTGGCCCATGTTTGGCCTCCGTCCCGCGTCTTGTAAATGTAATCGTTCGTCGCCACGTAGAGGATATCCGGATTGGTGGGATGAGGTTGAATCACGACGATGGCGTCGCTGCGATTGCACCCCCAGGTCAACACTCCGCACGCCAACAGCAGGAGGCCGACAAGGAGCCCGAATCTCTTCATAGGAAACGCGGAGGGACTGACCCGCCCATTGGCGAACTGGCCGTTTCCGCCTCCGGACTTTAGCGATAGTTCGTGAACTGCAAATCGATGCCGAAATCTTTGCCCTTCAGAAAAGCGATGGTCGCTTGCAATTCGTCCTTACTCTTACCCAACACCCGCACCTGGTCGCCTTGAATCTGAGCCTGCACCTTCAATTTTGAATCCTTGATCGCCTTGACGATCTCCTTTGCCTTTTCCACCGCCAATCCGCTTTGAATCTTGGCCGTTTGCCGAACCGTTCCGCCCAGCGCCGGCTCCACGGCGCCGTAGTCGAAAGCTTTGAGCGATACGCCCCGCTTGACGCACTTGGTTTTGATGATGTCCTGCACCGCTTTGAGTTTATAGTCGTCGTCCGACACCACGACCAGTTCCTTTTCTTTTTCCTTCAAGGTGATCTCCGTCTTCGTATCCTTGAAGTCAAACCGTTGTTTGATTTCCTTGTTCGCCTGATCCAATGCGTTTTTCAGTTCCTGCATGTTCACTTCCGACACCACGTCGAACGAATACTGCTCCGCCACGATCTCCTCCCTTCCTGTTTTCCACCCAGACACAGACGATCCCTTGACGGTCGCTCCCCCACGAGAACATACGCACGGGGCCGGCGGCTCCTCGAATACAGGCGAGACCTCCGCACACAAGTGGAAAAACGACGGCCCCCTTCCTCAGCAACAGCCTGACCCATGCGGCAGTTTGAATTCCCTTGACGAATCATGATCGTCCGCGCTCACGACCGTCCTCGTCCGCCCTACCGACCCTCCGCCCGTCGTGACGATCACCTCGCTCGATACAAACGGTTTCTTCAAGATCACATAGCCATACCATTGTTTGAAACTGTCGCTCAACACGATCGCTCCCAACAGCACCACCAGCGCCACTAACACGGCGTCAAGATACAACGCAAACGCCTGTCCCGCCGCGGAAGCCGACGCCCGTTCAAAGAACATTCCAAACATCTTGTACGATCCGCTTAACGTAATCACCCCCACAAAGAGCATGGGCAGTGCCGTCACCCACAGATACGACGACTTCCACATCTTGATCAGCACCGTCGTGCCGATACAGAGGGCCAACATGCCCAGCAATTGATTCGCCGCGCCGAACATCGGCCAAATGGTCGAGATACTGCCTGTCCCGATCAGATAGGCCCACGCCCCCACCACCACCCCGCTGCTGAACACCACGCCGGGCCACCAATTCATCCGGCGAAACGGCGCATAGACGCGCCCGGTCATTTCCTGAATCAGATAGCGCGCGACGCGGGTGCCCGTGTCGATCGTCGTCAGGATGAACAACGCCTCAAACACCAGGGCGAATTGATACCAATAGGCCATCAACCCGGCCATTCCAGGCAGGGCCGTGAAAATCGACGCCATCCCGACGGCCAACGAGACCGCGCCGCCAGGCCGGCCCGCCACGTCCACTTCGACGAGTTGCGACAACTCAGCAATCCGAGCGGGGGCAAAGCCCATAGCGACTAAGGCTTCGTTGTCCAACGTCGTGTTGATCGCCAGATAATCTCCGGGGATCAACACCGACGCCGCGATCAACGCCATCACGCCGACGAAACTTTCCAAGAGCATGGCGGCATAGCCCACCACCGCCTGCGATTCCCGCTCGATCATCTTGGGCGTCGTGCCCGAGGACACCAGCGAATGAAATCCCGAAATCGCTCCGCAGGCGATCGTGATAAACAGAAAGGGAAAGAGCGTGCCGGGAATAATCGGCCCACCGCCTTCGGCAAACCGGGTCACACGCGGCATCTCGATGGTCGGAGCCATGAGGATGACCCCCAAGCCGAGCAGAACGACCACGCCCAATTTCATAAACGTCGAGAGATAGCCGCGCGGAACCAGCAACATCCAGCCCGGCAGCACCGACGCCAGAAAACCGTAACCGGCCAACAACCACACCAGCGTCGGCCTATCGAACTCAAACAACCAGGCATACGAGGACTGGGCGACGCCCCGGCCTGCCAACACCGCCACGATCAGCAACAGGACTCCGACCAGGGACACCTCCCCCACCGCGCCGGGACGGAACTTCTGGAGATAGAACCCCATCATAAGCCCGATGGGAATCGTCATCGCGATCGTGAAGGTGCCCCAGGCATTCTGGTAGAGCGCGTTGACCACCGCGAATCCCAGCCCCGCCAGCGCCACCACGACGATAAACAGCACCGCCACGGCCGTCGCCGTTCCCGTGACCGAGCCGAGCTCATCGTGGGCGATTTCCGGGAGCGATCGTCCGTTGCGTCTTATCGACGCGACCAGGATGATGAAGTCCTGCACCGCGCCCGCCACTACCGCGCCGATGACGAGCCACAGAAATCCAGGCAGAAATCCAAATTGCGCCGCCAGCACGGGGCCGAGCAACGGCCCAGCCCCCGCGATCGCCGCGAAGTGGTGGCCGAAGAGCACAACTCCGTTGGTGGGATGAAAATTGACGCCGTCGTTCAACCGCACAGCGGGCGTCACATGCCGATCGTTCAATTCCACGACGCGGCGCGCCAACCACCGTCCGTAGAAACGGTAGGCCAGCGCATAAATGCAGGCCGCGGCCACGACCAGCCAGAGGCCGTTGACTTTTTCATCGGGGTTGACAGCCCCTGTCACAAAGGCCAAGCTCACCGCGCCGACGGTCGCAAGCACAACCCAGAGGAGATTCATGGCCACGCTCATGCGCGGCATCCTATCATAAGTCGACCAGACGGCACCCCGCTCATCTTCTCTGTTCGGCCGCGCACGGAGTCTCCGGCCGGTCCCGTAGCCAGTACGCGAACGGCGACGGTGGAGGAGACGAAGCACACCATCTTGGTGAGACAGGACCGGATGATATCAGAGGGGATGAGGCGGAAAAATTATCGGAGGCTGGTTACCCTCTGCAATTGATGAATCAGCGGAACGTGCCCACACGTTGTGAGGGCTTGTCCGATCAGACATCGACCAGTGTAGCCAAAGACGATGCGGGGAGAGCTCCCTTGTCTCTCCCCGCATATCGACTGACCGAGTACAAGTGAGATTCACGCAGCCTTGAGGAGCGAATCGAGGTCCTTTTGATGTGATTGGATCCGAGCCGGTGACTCGGAGACAGACACGGCGTCCGATTCGACGGACAAGATTGAGAACCCCATCGCGAGGACCACAATCGCTCCCGCGACTGCCAGTCCGGCATCAATAACCGAACTCCAATCCATCATGCACGCAGCTCACCTCCTTTCTCAAAACGACCCGTCACCCTGCCCGACTAAAACAAGCCAAGCGACAGTGAAGATGCATCACCTCTCGCCGCACACTCCGCAGCGGAGACTCGCGGGCATTCGCCCTCTCTTCGCCACAGCGTGCTGACTTTGCTCCAGACACTCGATCCCCGGCGTCCGCCGGCCTGCGCTGATTGTTCAGCTTCTTTGCTCCCATTCTCTTTTCGCCATCGCCGCCACAATGCATCGTATCTCATCCGCACCCTCCATTTCCTTTGTCGCCTGACCACGTTCGGTGGCCTTCCAGACTCTTCTTTCTGGCGAACGCAGCCGACGGGGCCTCGCCGCGCAAAACGGCGGCGAGCCCCCGCCTCCATGTCAACAACCGATCTGTCACGAACCTTCGATCAGAATCTGCCGAGGCTTAGCCTCTTCCTTCTTGGGGAACGTCACGGTCAACAGACCATGTTTGTGCGTGGCGGAAGCCTTGTCCTGATCGACAAAACCCGGCAGCTTGAAAGCCCGCGTGAACCGATCCGCCGCAATCTCACGCAAATGATACCTCCGCCCATCCGACTGCTGCGCGTTCCGCTCGCCTTTGACAGTGAGAACCTGGTTGTTCATTTCCAATGCGATGTCCTTGGGTTCCCACCCTGGCAATGCCATCTGGACATAAAACCCGTTGTCGTCCTCCCACACATTGCAATCGGGGGTCCAACGATCGTCGGACACACCAAATGCGCGCATCGCTTCGCTAAAGAGCTGATCGATCTGTCGGTCAAATTCATCGGTTCGCACAGAAGAAATCACGCTTGGGAGATAGCCATTCATCATGATCCCTCCTTTCAAAAACCTTCTGAGTTGATCGATGGAAAGGGCGGAAGTCAGCCCAAACGGAGAGGCACTACGCTGCCGCTGCTACTTCTCCAGTGTCGGGCGCTCCGCATTCCACCTGGTCAAGTATCAGCAACGGCTCTCAGATAATTTCTTCGCCTTGAAAGTCAAGAGGAGGACCGCGAGGCCCATCGACGCAGCCGCACGGGCGTTTATCCTGGAGAACTCACTTTCCCTTCTTCCCCATAGACTTTCTTCTTCCCCATAACCGCCAGGCAGAGAAGGCCGATGCCGATCCACACCAGTTCGCGGAATCGCCGCAACAACGCGAAGGTCAACCCGGTCACCTCGCCATAGCCGAACGCCTTCAGCAGCAACACATTTCCTCCATCCTGGGCGCCTAAGCTTCCGGGGATAAAAAAAGAACCGCCTTTGATGAAGACGGCGAGCGCGCCGATGGAAAACGCCGACAGAAAAGACGTCGGTCCACCGAGATAATGGAGAATCACAACAACCTCCAACGATTCAGCCATCCATCCCAAAAAATACACGCCGATCGAGGCATAGAACGCCCGTTGATGATGACGGTAGAAATGCCGAATGGTCTGGTCGATCGAGCGCAGGTGCTCTTCCTGCGACTCCAAAAACGCGCTTCGCACTCGTAACGCCCTGACGGCTCCCAGAATCGACGCAAAGAGGCCGCGGCGCTGTATAAAGACGAAGGCGGCGATCGAACAGACCAGCACTCCGACGCTCAGCAGTGCCGCCGTCACCGTAAAGCCGGCTGAATCTCCTGCGCCCAGCAGCAGAAATCCAAGAGCGATACCCGTCAAAATGTAACAGACCTCGGCAATCGTCATGGTCGTCTTGGCGATCACCACGGACGCGGCCCCCTCCGCTACCGGGACGTTGTGCTTATTGAGGAGATAGGCCTTGATCGGCTCACCGCCCAAATAGGCCGTCGGCGTCGTCATATTCACAACTTCCCCCGCCGTTCTGATCGCCAGCAGCCGCCAAAACGGCACCGCTCGCCCGGCCTGCCCCAGCACGACTCTCCAGCCATAGGCTTCAACCGTGTACATAATGAACGACGGAAGGATGATGACCGCGAGGGCCGAGGGACCGAGCTGGGTGACCGCCTCGTAAATATTCAGGGGACCGATGTGCCAAATGAGAAGGCCGAGGACGGTGAGACCGAGCGCCAGTAAAAAATAGCGAAGCACGAGCGGCTCACGCTCAGACGTCGGTCGAGGTCACGGTTGACGAGCGAACGACCCACACCATGACGCCCGCGAAGAGGAAGGAACCGATCGCTGCAAACCCAAGAAACCATTCCAACTTGGCGAACAACGCGAACAACACGAGCGTCACCGAAAAATCTCGACTGGCGACGTTCTTGAGCATGAAATCCGCCCATGCCGCATCCGACGGCGTCTTCCACCGGTTCGCGGCCTTGATTTTCTGTGCCCGCTCCACCAGCAAAAACGACAGCCCGTTCCCCAGCACAGCCGTTGCGCCGAGCGCCAACATCCCCCACGCCCACGGCTGTCCCGCCTGCGCCGTATAGAGGCCGATCGCGATGCCCGCAAAAATGGCCATGTGCACAAGATTATCCATAAACAGATCGAGCCAGGCGCCGAACGATGATTCGGCAAACGTCAGTCGCGCCACTTCGCCGTCGCAGCAATCAATAACGGCCGCCAACTGAAACACCAGCGCCGCGACGACTCCCGCCGTATAGGTGCCCAGGGAAAATCCAGCCGCAGCCGTAAAGCCGATCAGAGAGGCCACGACCGTAATAACGTTGGGAGACAGTCCCGCGGCAAGAAACAGGCGCGTGAACCAACGAGAAATCTTGCGGTTGAAATACCGATCAACGAACCCCTCCGTGTCACTTCTCAGGGAGCGGAACAGCTTCTTTTCCGCGAGCGGCAGGTCTTCAGGGGTTCTGACCGCCTGATACCACAGGCCGCGGGCCTCTGCCGTTTCTATTACGCGGACACGTCCCTCGACCGCAGCCCGTTCCAGCCAACGGCGGATCGGCAGCCGGCCGCTCTCCGTTCCAGCATCCCGAGCAGCGCTCATCAAACTGGCCGGCAAAACCACCATTTCGGCAGCCGAGGGCGCCGAATTATCGAAATGCGCGGGAGCAAACGACGTCAATCGCTGGGCGCGGGTTTTTAGCCGAACCCCTCCCCTAACCGCCACCGTGGACGGTCGCGACGTCGCTTGCGCCACCACCATCGCCTCACCGTCCCGCGCCTCTTTCCTGAGATGCTCGATCAAGCCTCGCGAGAAGACCGCGTTTGCGTTCAAAACAAGGGCGCAATCACCCACTTCGGCCCCCAAAAACTCCCACGTCCTTGGATCGTCAAGCGGAAATTCCCGGATCGGCATCCATCGCACAGGGATCGCCACCCGCGGCCCATTACACAAGGATTGTTTGAGCTGTTCTTCTTCGGGACCAGCCAACACGATCAATTGACGGATCCCCCCCCGCTGCAACGTAAGGACCGCGCGATGGAACAGCCCGATTCCCACCACGCTCGTCAGCGGTCCGACGCCTTCCCTCCGCCATCCGATCGAATCACCGAACAGATCCACCGACGGGAGCAGAATCGCCGTTGCCAACCCTTGGATCCCGACATGGTTCTGTGCAAGACTCTCCTTCATTTCAACACCGCGTGATTCGCGCCGGGCTCTCGGCGTAAGACTTTGTTCACTCTCTCACAATTTCGGCAAGACGTCCAATTCGGCTTTTCGCACATCGTCGGGAAAATCGATCTCCGTCCATGGCAACCCGCCGATCCGCTCGTAGCCAACCGAGACCGTTCGGAAAAAGGGGAGCAGCGCATCCTCGTATTCCATGGTCCACGCCCCTTGGTCGACAAACGACCGCAGCGAGTCGATTAAATAAGGGGTATCGGCGTGCCGGACCCGGAGAAATCCCACGCCCTCTCCCGCAAAGTCATACTGCTCCGGCAGCCGTTTCGACAGGGCAATCACGCGCCCGCCCGCCACAGCTACCATACATTCCTCGCCCGTCTGCACGACGGTCTCGTCCATCAGCAGGGCGTTTTTGTGGGGCGATTCCACGAGACGCCTCAGAATATCGCGGTGAAAGAGCACGTCGGCATCCATCACGATCACGTCGTCGTCAAGCGCCGCGCGGGCGGTCCAGAGCGAAGAAATGCTGCCCCGATGGAATTCCTCGTTGACCAGAAAATTTACCGCGACCTCTGAGACCCCCTGCCCCACCGCCTGACGGATCATCTCCTGCTTGTATCCCACCACGATGTCGGCCCGTTTGATGCCGAGCCATGCCAACGTCTCCAGATAGCGAAGGAGCAGCGTCCGCCCACCGATTTCAATCAGACATTTGGGACGATGCTGGGTGATCGGCCACAGCCGCTTCCCGACGCCGGCCGCGAGGATGACCGCTTTCATACGGCTACGCACGCTCGCTCGAAGGCGTCCAGAAATCCCGTCACCTGCGCTTCGGTCAACGCCCCCATGTTGGCCACACGGAAAATCCTGTTTTCCAAATTGCCCTGACCGGCGTAGATGACGTACCCCTCAGCCTTGAGTCGGTCATGCAGCGTCCGATAGGACAAGCCTTCCGGCAAATAATACGCCGTGATCGTGTTCGATTGACGGTCCGGAGGAAGAACCGGCTTGACACCCAGTTTGGCCATACGCTCGCGAATGACCGCCGCCATTCTCTTATAGCGTCGAATCCGGTTGGCCACCCCTTCTTCCAGCAGTTCGCTTAAAGCTTCATCAAAGGCATAATACACCTGAACCGCCGGTGTGAACGGAATCGTGCCCCGTCCTTCGTCATCGATATAGTGCGTCAGATGAAGATACCACGATCGTTTGGGGTAGGACCTCATCCGCTCGACAAATCCTTTGCGCACGAGCACGAACGAGACACCCGGGAATCCTTGGATGCACTTTCCCGCCGTCCCCGCCACCATGTAAATGTGCGACTTGGCGATATCGAGGTTTTCGCCGGCCAAGGCGCTCACGGCATCAAGCACGAAGACGCGATTCTGCCCATCGACGATCTCGGCGATCTCCCGCACCGGATTGATCAGACCGGTCGTGGTTTCGTGATGGACCATGGCGACCGCGTGGACCTCCTGATGCTGTCGCAGCGCCAGCAGCAATTTGTCTGGATCCGGCCGCTCCGTCCAGTCATGCTTCAACTCGCTCACGCCCAAACGATGAAGCCCGACGATCTGAGACATCCGGTCCCCATAGACGCCGTTGTTGATGATGAGCACGCGGCGGCCGTGAGGCAACGACGACATCAACGCGGCCTCGACGGCGGCCGTGCCGGACCCGGTGATGACCACCGCCACGTAGTCCGACTCCGCTCCCGGCACGAACGCCGTGAGCAGCTTGGCTTGGATGCGATGCAACAATTCGGTGAATTCCGACTCGCGGTGACAGATATCCGGGCGCAGCAACGCTTGTCGCACGCGCTCGCTGACATTCACTGGTCCGGGATTGAGAAGGATCATCGCGCCTCGCAGCTTATGGCGGGAAGGACTCGACCGTGCCTGCTTTCAGCGGTACAGCCTGTCGCACCTTCCGTGTTTCTCATTTCTGCTCACTCGATGGCCTTCATAAACCGCTTCGTCAGATCGGGAGGGTCGAGCGCGATCCGCTCCGCCTCCTCCTGAAATTCGTTGACCTTGATCAGCAACATGCTGGGGCCGTCTTTTTTGAGCAGCTCTCGGAACTCGTACACGAGATCGTCACGATCGAGCACCCGCACGGCGTTGACGTAGCCGGCGGCTTTCGCCACTTTCTCCAACGGCACCACGTTGGAGATCGTCGGCTGATTGCCGGTCGTGCCGTACACTTCATTGTCAAAGACCACGTGGATAAAATTTTTCGGTTTCAACGCTCCGACCGTCGCCAAGGTCCCCATGCCCATGAGGACGTTGCCGTCGCCGTCGAACGTTACGACCTGCTTGTCCGGCTTAGCCAGCGCGACACCCAACGCAATGGCCGGGGCGTTGCCCATCGACCCGATCATGTAAAAATGCGTCGGGCGGTCGGCGATTTTCTGCACCTCGCGCGACGGAAACCCGTTACAGACGATGACCGGCTGGTCGGTCAACAGTTCCAGCAACGCCCCGATCGCCTGTGCGCGGCTGATCAAGGTGCCTTCTTCCGGCCTCATTCCAATCCTCTCGTCATAGGCAACCTCTCACGCGCATGCAACAGGGAGGAAAACCACGGTCGCTCGTGATTCCGACGAACAATGTTTCCCCAATCAAGACCGCTCACGGATGGAGCCCCCTCACGACCCCCTTCGTGATCAGGAGTGCCACCGGAATCCGTCTATTGTGATAAATGTCCGCCACCCAGGCCAAGTCTTCCTTCGCCGTGTTTTCCGACAAGGTCCGATGCGGAATGGTTATCGTATCCAGCAACCGCGGCAGGACTTGGCCCATGATGAGATGCTCCGGCGCGTCCTTCCCTCCCTGGCCTCTCCACGATACGATCAAAAGACAGGGCTGGCGATAAATCATGTTCAGCGAAATCAATGTATTGAGCGATGTCCCCAATCCTGAATTCTGCATCAACACCGCCGGCATTCTCCCCGCCATATAGGCGCCGGCCGCCATGCCCACCGCTTCATCCTCCCGGACGGCGGGAACGTACAAGCCGCGATTCATCAGCTCGGCGATGATTCCACCCAGAATCGAGTCAGGCACCCCGGTAAAAAAATTCACGCCTATCGCTTGAAGAGATTGAACAAACTCATCGCTGTCGATCATATCTCACACCTTGCGCCCTCCTCTCTATGCTGAGATCGCCGGGCGACGCATCCGGAGAAGTGGCGCATTATAGGCCAGCGCCCCTTCATTCCTCAAGGAACGAGACGTCGAACGCGGTCGGTTGCGCGAACCCTTCTTCCATGATAGATAGCGTGGATAGATAGCGTGTGAACACACGGCACGGAGCCGTTCCTTTTTTATTATTGATGACTTATCGCTTACAGATCACATCTTGAATGCCATGAACAACCCCGTTTCGCCATCGTGGCGCCTCGGCCTTTTCTCGCTTTTCCTTTGGCTGGTGCTTCCCGCGAACCTGTCGTGGGCCGTTCCGATGCTGAACGATCCCAAAGGATTTGGCGACATTCCGTGGGGGAGCCCGCTCGCAGCACGAGACGACTTGGAAGTGCAGCGAGCCGGAGCCCATATCACGGAATACCGGTCAAAAAATGGGAAGATGACGTTCGCCGACGTCGAGATGACGAGCATCCTTTACGTGGCGTTCGACGACCAATTCGCTCGGGTGACCATCCGCTACCAGGGAGAGTCGGTCCACAAACACGTGCTGGATTTTCTGGAAACCCGGTACGGCGCTCTCCAACGGATCCCCGGACAGATGACGCGCGGACTTAACCAGCAATACACGTGGCGCGGATCGGACACGGAAATCACCCTCACCTACCAAGCCAGCACGGAACGCGGCTTCATTTTTATCGACAGCCGATCCCTCGCGCCGCGATTCAATGATGACCTGACCGACTCAGCGGAATGACGCCTCACTCCCCGCACTCGTCGAGATCGAAGCGCCGACGCCATTCGTCCCCCCGTTTTGCGGATGCGGTTCCGCCGAACATAGGCCGGCCCGTTGACCGCATCCTCTTCCGATCCCCACTTTTCGCGTATAAGCACTCCGCTTTTTCCCGTTTCGCTTCCGGTCGTCTCGCGCAAGGCCGGTGCCCATTCTCACAAACTTTTCATTGACATCCCACCCGCTGCTTTCGCATCATGGCGCCCATGACCAACGCCGCCAAGCTCCGAGCCGCCCTCAAACGACCCGGCGCCCTGAAAATCGTCGGTGCTCACGACGCACTGAGCGCCCGCCTTATTGAACGCGCGGGCTTCGACGGCGTTTGGGTCGGCGGATTCGCCGTGTCAGCCTCACTGAAATGCGTTCCGGACGCCAGTTTCATCGATTCCAGCGAACAGCTCGCCATCGAACGTAACATCGTCGAGGCGGTCAGCATCCCCGTCATCGCCGATTGCGACACCGGCTATGGAAACGCGCTGAACGTTATGCGCACCGTCAACGACCGCGAACGGGCCGGTGTCGCCGGCATCTGCATCGAGGACAACATCTATCCCAAGCGATGCAGTTTCTATGCGGGTGTCCGCCGAGAGCTGATTTCCATCGAAGAACATTGCAGCAAAATCAGGGCGGCGAAAGCGGCACAGATGTTCCCCGATTTCGTGGTCATCGCGAGAACGGAAGCATTGATCGCAGGGTGGGGACAGGCGGAAGCGCTGAAACGGGCGGAGGCCTACGCCGAAGCAGGAGCCGACGCAGTGCTCATCCACTCAAAATCGAAAACGTTCGACGAGCTGCGGGCCGTTTACCGGGCCTGGTCCGGCCGCGTGCCTCTGGTCGTCGTGCCTACAATCTTCGATCAGACCACGGCGGCGGAAATGGAGGAGGCGGGCGCCAAAATCATCATCTACGCCAACCAACCGGTGCGGGCTGCCATCCGCGCGATGCGGGACGCGCTCCATCTCATTAAACAAGATACCCGCCCCGGAGCCGCCAACGACATTATCGTTCCGCTTCAGGACGTGTACGATATCGTCGGCGTCCCGCAAATGGAACGGGATGAACGGGAATTCCTGCCCGTGGGCGGCGAAACCATCACCGCCATCATCGCCGCCGCGGGATTCGAAAAGCAGTTGCTGCCGCTGATCGAAGACAAGCCCAAATGTTTGCTGGACATCAAAGGGAAAACGATCCTCGATCGGCAGGTGGCGGCGCTCAACGAATGCAACATCAAAGACATCGCGCTCGTGCGCGGATACAAAAAAGAAGCCATCACGCTGCCCAATATCCGCTATTACGACAACGATCGGTACGAAACCACGGGCGAATTGTTTTCTCTCTTCTGCGCCGAAAACGAGTTGAAGGGACGGATCATTGTCCTCTACGGCGACATCATCTTCGACACGGCCGTTCTTGAGAAGTTGCTGAAGAGTCCCGCCGATATTTCCATCGTGGTGGACTTGGCCTGGTTCGACCAGCATCAGCGCCACGCTCAGGCTACTCACCCGAATCCGGACCTTGTCTCCCTCGCTGAACCGCCCGGCAGGAGCTATCTTTCTCGGTTCATCATGTCGGAAGGGGAGCATCGCGTCGTCAAGATCGGTCGGCATGTGCCCGTGGAGGAGGCGCACGGAGAATTCATCGGCATGGCCATGTTTTCCGAAAAAGGGACGCAAGTGCTTCGCGACTGTTACCGGTCGGCGCAAGAGTCCGCCCGATCCATCGGCTTCCACGAAGCCACCGACCTGACTACAGCCTCGTTCACCGACATGATTCAAGAACTGATCGATCGCGGCCACCGGGTCGACGCCGTCCCGATTTTCAAGGGCTGGACGGAAGTCGATTCGTTCGAGGAGTATCAGAAAGCCTGGGCCAAAATCCGATAGATCAGCCCGCTCCCCACCGGATCGCCTTCTTTTTTTCTTCCCGCGTCATAGGACGCCGCCAGCCCTGTCTCATCAAATCTCATTTTTCTTAGCGACGCCGGCCTGGTGTGCTACAACAACCTCGTCTCAACGCCTCTCTATGGAACGAGCACGAAGCGGACAAACACTCAGAACGCGGGCACGGGAAGACAGCCGTCACGCAGAACGGGTCGCCTATACATGCCCCGTTTCCTTTACGGGGGAGATTCCCTCTCAACCTCATCAGGGCGAAGGCCTGACACAAAACATCTCTGTGACCGGCCTCAAAATCGTCAGTGCCCAGCCGGTAACTCGCGGAACCCTTTTGACCCTCTCCCTCGCCCTCCCGGACGGGCATCCTCCGCTCAGAATTCACTCAGCCCACGTCGTCTGGGTCTCCGGCGCCCATTTTTCCGTGCGCTTCCTGCACTTGAGCCAAGAGCATCGCAAACGGATCCTCTCCTTTGTCCTGCGGCATATCGGCAAAGAAGCGATGACCGATCACTGGAGCCGCTTCAGGATCGCCTGATCATCGTCCTTCCGCGCCGCCCCCTTCCGTCATCTTCAATCGCCCCGGCGCTTGTTCCCTGCAAAGCGGGCGTGCTAGGGTACGAGAGAAGTAGCCGTCTGCTCCCCTATGTTCGTCATCAGCACCGTCGTAGGCGCCGTCGCCCATCACGAGATTCCCTTGCTCGATACCATCGGAAACCGGGCAGGGGTGAGGAATCGCTCCCCGCAGCAAGCTCCTCTCTTTTCCCTTTGATGGGGGCCGGCGACGTTCATGAACCGTCTCTTCCGACATCCGATCGTTACGCTTGGAAGTCTCGCCTTGCTCGTGGTGATCGGCTTGGTCGTCTTTCGCCTGGGGACCGGCGCCGACCCCGCTCAGCGGAAAGCCCCCCGTCCTGTAGTGGGCACGATGATCCCGATCAAAGAGGATCTTGACGTCTATCTGTCCTACACGGCCGACATCTTGCCCAACCAGATCGTCAACATCTTTTCACGCGTGGACGGATACATCGCCAAACTGCACGTGGACAAGGGCGATTTCGTGAAACGCAACCAACTGCTGATCGAAATCGACCATACCGACTATCAGCACGCTGTCAATCAAGCCAAGGCCAATCTCGCCGCCGCGAGCGCCAAAGTCGCCCAGCAACACGCAGCGCTGCGCAACGCGACGCTCACCCTGGATCGCATGAAAGCCCTGATCCAGAATCAATTCGTCTCACAACAGGACCTCGATACCGCGCAGGTGAATGTCGACGCCGCAGCGGCGGCGTTGGAGTCTCTCCAAGCCCAGGTCAAGCAAATGGAAGTCGCCCTGGCTCAAGCGGAGACCAACTTGGCATACTCATACATCCGAGCCCCCTTTGCCGGCTATATCGCTGAGCGCAACCTCGACGTCGGCGCCTACGTGACCGGCACCACCGCCAGCACCTCGACCCTGTCTCGCGGCATTTTGAGCCTTCATGACATCGACACCGTGCGCGTCCTGATCGACGTGGTCGAAAAAGAGGTGCCGCTGATCAAAATCGGGCAAAAAGCCGAACTGCGGACGGAAGCCTATCCAGGCGAGACATTCGAAGGAACGGTGGCGCGCATGGCCCAGACCCTCAATCGAGCCACCCGCACCATGCCGGTGGAAATCGACGTGGTCAACACGGATCGCCGGCTGAAGGGCGGCATGTTCGCACGGGTCAAGGTCCATGTCGGCACTCATCGGATGGCCGTCCAACTTCCCATCGACGCGGTGAGCAGAGCAGAAGACACGCAATATGTCTTTGTCGTGCGCGACGGCCTGGCCCGGCGCACGGCGGTCGAGATCGGCGCCCGCAACGGAAACTGGGTTGAAATCACCAATGGCCTGACCGGCGACGAAGAAGTCATCGTGTCCGGGAAAGACATGGTGCGCGATGGCACCGCCGTCCAGACACAACTTTTGAATCCGGTGGACAGTGATCGACCACTCCGAAGGAGCGGCGTCCAAGTTTCCACGCCGTAGAACCCCGCCATGTGGCTGACCCTGTTCGCGTTGCGCAACCGTATTGGCATCTTGATGCTGTCGTGCGCCATGGTTGTACTCGGCGTCCTCTCGCTTCAGCGGTTGCCCATCGATTTGTTCCCGCAAATTCAAGTCCCGGTGGCGTTCGTCGGCGTCGTCTACAAAGGCGCTCCCCCGCTCGACATCGAACAGAGCGTCGTGTATCCCATCGAAAAGGCCGTGAGCTCGGCGTCGAACGTTGAACACGTCGAGTCCTTCTCCAAACAAGGGCTCGGCGCGGTGCAAGTCTGGTTCAATTGGGGAGCCGATATCAACGTCGGGCAAATGGAAGTCATGCAGCGCGTCACCCAGATTCTGAACAGTCTTCCGCCCGGCATTCTGCAGCCGTTCATCATCAAATTCGATGTCTCCAACATTCCCGTTGCGCTCGTCACAGTCTCCGGCGAGGATCTGGACGAACGAGACCTCTATGATCTGGCCTATAACACGATCGCCCCGCAGATCGAGCAAATCGCCGACGTCGCCGCGGCCACGGTGGAAGGGGGGAAAATCCGTCAGATCAACATCAACCTCGACCCGGCCCTCTTGGGCGCACGCGGGCTTTCGATCCTCGACGTAGTCGAGGCCGTGAAGACGGCCAACGTCATTCTCCCGTCCGGCAACATCAAAGCCGGCAATCTGGACTACAACGTGTTCACGAATTCGCAGTTCAAATCCGTCGAGCCGATTCAAGACGTGATCGTGAAGATCGACGAGCGCGGGAACCCCGTCCGCATCCGCGACGTGGGCACGGTGACGGACTCCTCCGACATTCAAACCAACATCGTCCGAACGGACGGCGCCAGGGCCGTCTTTCTCCGTGTCAACAAGCAGCCGCTCGCCAATACCGTCAAGGTCGTCGATTCGCTGCGGGCGGCGATTCCCAAACTGATTGGCATTCCGCCCGGCGTCAAGCTGGGCATCTCCTTCGACCAATCCCTCTACATCCGCCAGTCTATTCGCAACCTTGTCGAACAGGCCCTGCATGGTTCCCTGCTGGCTGCGGCCGTCATCTTGTTGTTCCTCCGCAACCTGACCAGCACGATGATCATCTCCGTGGCGATTCCGTTGTCGATCCTGGTCACCTTGATCGTGCTGGATTTGAGCGGACAAACGCTCAATGTCTTCACGATGGGCGGCCTTGCGCTCGGCGTCGGCCGTCTCGTCGATGACTCGATCGTCGAACTCGAAAACATTCAGCGGCACCTCAACACCACTCCCCACCGATGGGAGGCGATCTTGAACGCAGCCCGAGAGGTCGCCATGCCGATCTTCGCCTCGACCGTCACCACCGTCGTGGTCTTTCTACCCGTATTTTTCATCGTGGGCATCACCCGCCTTCTGCTGATTCCGCTGACCGTCACGATCGCCATCGCCCTGTTCACGTCGTTTTTCATCTCCCGCACCGTCACGCCGGCGCTCTGCTACAAATTTCTCAAGCCCGAACAGGAAACATTCCACGGTACGCCAACGTGGGTTGCGCGGATCATGCAATGGAGCCGCAACCGCTATGCGGCCCTTGATGAAGGCTACGCGGCGTCGTTGCAATGGGTCTTGCGGCACCGCCGGCTCTTCATCTCCGCCGTGCTGGGCATCTTCGCCGGCTCCCTTGCGCTGCTGCCGAGAATCGGGACCGAATTTCTGCCGGTATCGGATGAAAGCCAGTTCCGCATCGTGTTGCGAGCCCCCGTCGGCCAGCGCGTTGAACAAACAGCTCGACAGGTCGAGGAAGTCGAGCGTGTCCTCCGCGAAACCATCCCTTCCCATGAGTTGGAAACGATCGTGTCCAGCACAGGCGTCCTTACACAAGGACGGGCATCTCTCTTCAACCCCAACAGCGGCCCCCACACATCATGGATCCAAGTCTATTTGTCCTCACCGGACAAACGGACCAGAAATCAAGTGGAGATCATGAACGACGTGCGCCCGAAGGTCGCCAATCTGTTTCCCGGCGTCGCCATGTACTTCGATCCCGGCGGCCTCATCAAACGGGTGACCAGTTTCGGTTCGCAGAAAGCCGTGGACGTCGAGATCTACGGATATGACTTCGAGCAGGCGAGAACCGTGATCGGTCGCGTCAAGGAGATCATGGAACGGACGCCGGGCCTGGCCGACATCGAACCCAGCCGGGAGGAAAATTATCCGGAAGTCAACGTGATCGTCGATCGTGAAAAGGCGGCGCTCCTCGGCGTCACCGAAGCCGACGTCGCCAACACGGTGCTGTTTTCCCTGAACGGCAACGGACAAACCGATCCCATCATTTATACGGACCCGCAAAACGGAAACGAGTACTTCATCAGCGCCTGGTTGGCCGAGGAACATCGAAACGATCTGACCGATCTGGAAAACATCCTCGTGCGCTCGAAAGCAGGACCGCCCGTTCTGTTGAAAAACGTGGCGTCTCTTCGATTGAACGCCGGCCCCATCAAGATCGACCGCAAATCATTCCAGCGTGTGGTCCACATCACGGCGAATCCGACGACCAGACCGCTGGGAGACATCGCCGCCGATCTGGAGTCGGCCTTCGCCTCGCTCCAACTGCCGGCCGGGTTCAGTGTCAAACTGGCTGGTCAGATCGAGCAGCAACGGGAGACCTTTCAAGGCCTCCTCTTCGCCAGCGTCTTGGCCCTCGTGCTCGTCTATATGGTCATGGCCGCGCAGTTTAAGTCGCTTGTCGATCCGTTGATCATCATGTTCTCTGTGCCGATGGGCTTTCCCGGCGTCATCCTGATGTTGTTCCTGACGGAAACGACGCTTTCCACCACCTCCATGATGGGTGTCATCATGATGCTCGGCATCGTGGTCTCCAACGGCGTATTGCTGGTCGATTACACAAACGTGCTGCGGCGCAGGGGCCGTTCATTGCACGACGCAGTGGTCGCCGCTTCGCGGACGCGCCTGAGACCGATCCTCATGACCTCGCTCGCCACAGTCTTTGGGCTCCTCCCGATGGCTATCGGCTTTGGCACCGGGGCAGAGACGAACGCGCCGCTGGCTCGGGCGGTCGTGGGAGGCTTGAGCGTCTCCACACTCCTGACGCTGTTTCTCATCCCGACGATGTATGTGCTCTTGGAAGAACGATTCCCCCGAAACGTGGAGGACGACGGGGCGTTCCCCCCGGCGTCCGTTTAACACCGTCGGGGGCGGTGCGCTGGGCTGGCGGTCTATTGCCCGATACCAGGAAACAATGACTTCAACTGCATGGCCAGCCCGATGTCCCCGGCGATCTGAAGCCTCCCCGACATGACGATGGCCATCCCGCTGAGCTGCCCCTTGAGCAATTTGACGCAATCGTCCGCATCCATTGAAAGCGTGACGTGCGGATCTGGGTGGCTCCCCTCTTTCACCTCGCAGGTGCCGTTGCGCACGAACAACTGATAGTGCCCTCCCTGCGCCCCCGTCAGGTCGAATTGATAGACGGCTTCGAGGTCCTCCGCCGCTTCTTTGTCGAACTTCGAGGGAAGAGAGTCGATGATTTCTTTGGCCGTCATGGTGATCCTCCAGTGTGTGGTGCGAGCGAACGGGGCAACGCAACGCGAGGGATGCGCATCGCATCCCTCTTGCATCACTCGATCGCAGCGTTCAATCTCAGGATCGCTCAGTACCGCAGCGTCGCCGTCGCCGTACTGCGACGGGCGCCGAAGAATTGTTTTGAAAAGGACTCGACGACCGTGGGGTCGTATCCTTTGCAACTGAAAATGTCGAGATAGGCGCTGTTGGTATCGTTGGCGAAATGGCCGCTGATCAACGATGTGGAAATAAGCTGTACCATGGAATACCCGGCGACGCGCCCTTCGCCGAAATCAACAACCTGGCAGTCGCCGTACCGTTTCATACCGATAAGGTCGCACAGTTCCACGACGTAGCGTTTGATATGCTCGGCGTCGCGGATCAAGTGGGGTTGACAATCCTGCAGATCGACGGCGGTGCAAAGCCCCCACGCTTTGCCTTCTCCCACCATGTCTTGGATGGAAACGGATGAAGTGCTGGAAACGCCGGAAGAAACATCGGACGAGGCATCGGATGACACGATCGTAGACTCGGAACCTGACGGAATGCGCATACCATGTACACCTTTCTCAAAAAGTCCATACCACCTGACCTATGCGTATACTCACCGCGTGCAACTATACCACGAATCGGCGAAAGCTCAGGTCGAGAGGAAAGAATAATTTTGCTTTTCCTCACCCGCGTGGCGCAGTTGACAAGATTCGGCACCCTTGGAGACAATGCGCCCATGGAAACACCCGCCGAAACCGATCTTCCCGACCGACGGTGCACCTGGTGCGGAATTCCGATGAAAAAACGTCTGGTCGGCGGCAAGCAATTCGTTCACTATACCTGCCCCAAGTGCATCTTTCAGCACACGATCAAACTGCCTCCCAAACTCGTCGCGCCCAAAGGCTGAGAGCGACGCGCGACCAGGGCTTTCCGTCTCACGCGACGAAACGCCCGCCTCTTCTTTTGACCGAATGACCAGAGAGCCGACCGCCGCCGTCCCGTTTCCGCCAGGGATTGGAAGAGAACCCGTCTACAGCTTCCCGGACGTCAGCCTGCGGATCTCTTCCATCCGTCGGCGGTTCACACCGAAATCGCCGTACCCCGTGCGCGAGGCGGACCGAAAATGAACGACTTTGGCGTCGTCGTCGAAGAGAAACTCCACGTCGTCAACAAACCGAAAGATGAGACTGATGAATTCATAATGCAGGTAGGTGTGGTCTTCTTCCACGAGCCGAACGCGCGGCAACGACCCCACAACGGCTTTCAGCACCTCCTTGGCCTCGGCCATCGGCTTTTGATACCGCAGGGGAGCAATGGCATGGCGATCATCCTGCGCTTGAGTAGAGACGCAGTTGGGGCTAGAGGGGCAGGGAGCGAGCCGCCGCGGCGTCATGGCATCGCATCATAGGTGGTTCCATTGGATCACGCAACCGGATCCCGCGCGATTGTCATCCGAAGACAAGGTAGCCGATCGCGCGCGGTCCTCATGTGTTGCGTGACGCCGTAGGCGTTCCAATCGTCGTGGCACCGAACACCTTCCCAACAGAAACCGACTTGCCGCACGCGGCCGGTGATCCAGACACACGGATTTTCTTGCTCGGAAGTCCTGAGCCGGAGACCCGGCCCGACGCCTGTTCACACGAAAGCCGAAAGGGGAGCATAGACCATCGGATACCCGATCAACCCTTCCAGCCAGCCGACCATAGCGTCTTCCGCCAGCGGAGCCCGGTTGAGCCGCGCTTCAATGCGAAACCGCCCGTTGACCCCGACGACCCCGATGATTGCCGACGCGTCATCACCGTCTGGAACGACATCCTGGGTTTGAAATTCGCAGAGCGTGGCGTACAGACGGCCGTCGGGTTCAATCGCGCGCAATACCTCGGGCAGTTCGTCCAGCGGACAATGGACCGAGCACCGATACGCACACCGGCTGATGCCTTCAATAGAGCCGAATTCCTCCATAGCCGGTTGAGAAAAGCCCGTCAGATACGCCCGTACTTCGGCGGGTTCCGGAGCAAACGTCTCCGCCAACTTGCTCGCCGAGACCAGAAACTCATACACGTCGGAGGAATTGTACTCGAATTGACAAGGGCCGAAGGCATCAGGCCACGAGCAAAAAAACGGCACCGACGCTTCATACGGCCGTAGCACGACCTCGCCTCGCTCGACCGCCGTCTCCACGGGCAATTCCAACGTCGTGACGGCTTCCCCGAACACCGCGCGCCGCTCATCCAACCAACGTTCTCGGTCGGCATCGCCCCGTGTTTCCCCCGGCGTGATAACCTCGCGCGTGTGCAGCCGAATCCTGACGAAGGAATGGGCATGGCGGAACCCCAGCCACAACATGCCTCGGGGCTCGTGGAGGCACAACGGCTCCCGCACCCGCCACGGATGGCTGATGGAACAGTACGTGCCGAGATCCTGGTACTTCCGATAGACCGTGTGGTAGGCGCCGGCCAACAAGAAGAAATCGCCACGCCACCGCTCGCGGACGTGTACCAGCGTCACGTCCTCGATATCCCAAGCGTCGAGTCGATCAAAATCGTCAGGCGAACGAACCGTCCATTCTTCCACATAGCAGATGACGTCTTGGGCCGGCGGCGTCGGCTTGAGGCCGAGCACCGACAATCGTTCCCCGATCTCGATCACCTGGTCGAAGGTCAGGGGCACCGTCGTTTCCCATCGCCGCTCACGCACAATGTCTCCCCCAGACAGAGAACAAAAGACTGCTCAAGAGGAACAAGCCGGCTGGTTCTTCGGCACGCGGCCTTCCTTCTATCGCGCCGCAGGAGCTACCGAACGGACCGCAGCCCGTTCTGAGCAATTTTGGTGTCGATGACAAACCGGTCGATACCGTCGTTGATTGTATCCATCAGCAGGTCTCTGACATCCTCGTCTTCAAACCAGAACACCGTTCTGGTTCGCGCGCCTTCGATCATGCGAGTCGTTGAGCTGTTGTCCACCCGATTCTTTGCCTGAATGACCAGCCGTTGTTTGGTTTCAATCACGGTCGAAAACAACCGGCTCTTGGCGTTTGCCGAAAGTTCTTCGACCTCTCCTGTAATGAGAATGTCGGCATCGGCGGACGAACCGGCTTGTTCCAAACGGACGTTCCACGGTCGGCCGCCCCACCCTCGCGTTTGGAGCCGATGTGCCAGTTGCTGAGCGATCAGCTCGGCGGGTCGTCCGCCGGTTACGTCGAAATGGGTCACGCCGCCCCAGAGGTGGCTACGGCTTCCAATCCTGGTTGTGGTCGCCCGTTTGTCTTCGAACGGCTCGATCACGATTTTTACCGGCTCCACGCCTGCGGAGGGGGCGTCCGATTGCTTGGGTTGAAGATCGAACTGCCGGACCTCCCCTTTTCCTGCACAACCGACGACCGATGAGACAAGCAAAGCCATGCCCCAGACCAGTGACCTATGCAGAAATGATCGTTCCACGGAATCCTCCTTGAGTGGCATACCACGGTGAGCGAATAGCGATGCAGTCTACTCGACCCATCATCCAGAGGCAATCGCTCCCCGAGAGAGTCTATGGGGTGACAACAGGCAACATAGCCCGAAACGTTTCCTGGCTCAACTGTGGCAGTGCTCCTCCTTGAATGCGGGGATCGGTCAAGGGCATACAACGAACGATTTTGAAAAACGACCGTTCCGCCAAGACCGCAGCCAGTTGAGCCCTCCGATCATGACTGATCGGCAACGTATAGCCTTCGCCGCGTTTCCATTCCCACAACGTGTGAGCCAAAGACAGTTCAAGTCCCCGTCCAGCCAATTGATGAAACCGATCGACAAAATGTTTTTTGTACCGTCCGACCTCGTCGCCATCAAGGAGCCATGCCCAGGCGACGTGGTGGCCCCACCAGAACAAGGTACGAAAGGTAAAGGCATTGCCCCCGTGGAAATGTTTGGGAAAATCCAGATACTGATAGGGGAACTCTTCGAGATGCTCGCCTTTGACAAGCTGATAGGCCTGTGGGTTGAAACCGACCGGACCAGCCAACGGAACGTCGGCCAGGGCCGTCTTCAGGACATGATGCGCGGTTTCCAATTGCGCCCGCACCTTCGCAGTAATCGCAGCCTTCTTGCGAAAAAACTGCGTGTCGGCGACCAGGGCGGTCTCCTCATCGGTCAACGCAGCAGAGGTGGGCGTCTTCACAAATCGCTCTTTCGGACAATGACATTCGAATGCCGGCAATCGATCGACCGGCCCATGCTATTTCTGATGTGTCTCGAAGATCGACACCCGCACCACATAGTGGCGTCGGCAATCCGCGCACCGAAACACCACCACATCTTGGAACACGTCCATTTCGCGGAGCGCAATCGACGCCCGATGAACAGTCGCACAGGTCGCGAGCAATAGAGCTCCCGGCGTCTCCGTCGGGGCTCGGTCGCCTGCGGCCTGCGCGGACGACTCTCTGATTTCCACCGACTCGGCCGTCACATAATGGGACGATCGACAAGAGCGGCACGACAGGACGACCGTTCGGCCCTCCTCCATTCGCGCAACGGTGACACAGAGAGGATGGACCGACCAACATTGTTGGAGGAACGCGCCGCTGCGAATGATGTGCGTCATACAACGCCCCTCCTGACCGTCGTTTCCGCCTCAATCAATCCTGGCAGAGACCGTCGTCAAGGTAGAAGAAGGGGAGCCCACATACCGGAGAATGATCCACCCCTCTTCTGATCGACGACTCCCGCGTCGAGGCACGACGTCGCCCGCACAATGCGTGAACCGAGCGTGGTGAACCGGCGCCCCGTCACCATTTCCAGAGCGCCAACATCACAGCCCAACCGGCCACATAAGGAACGACACAGGAATGGAACACGGCCGCCTTTGCGCGACCAGAAGGAACGTTCATCGAGAGTTGTTCTTTATAGACAAACTCGTACGACAGGATCAGCACTGTGGCGGTCAAAATCAGGATGCGACTCGTCTCTGGCCATGAATAGTGCCCACTGATCGCGAAGTTGGCCGTCACGAAACCACTGCCCCACAGGACCAGCGGGGCCAACACCCATCGGATCATTTCAGGAAACAGCCTCTGTCTGATTGAAGGCATTGGAGAGGACCGAATCGTGAGCCGGAACTCATGACCCGACGGCAGCAGGCACATCGGAACCCTTGGCCGAAGATGGAACGGCGGCGCCGTCTTGCGCAGCCCGGCAGAGCTTGCACACACGCGGCCGCGCCTTGAGAAAAGATACCTTGCCGCTGGCCAGGCAACTGTAGTGCACAAATTCGTCGCACACCGTGCAACGGGACCAGCCGCCGCGAAACAACGTTGTGTCGCGATACAGACCCTGTTTGCACACTTTGCACTGGCGCGGCTCGATCGGAAGCAACATCGGCTCCCACTCACCGCCAGCTTTCCGAATGCTCATGGGGCAAAAGTATAGCGAGGCACGTGCAGGAAAAACAAGCGACCGTCTTTCTCCAACCCTTCGGCGCTCAACACCGGAAACGATAACCGAAGAAACGATGTGGGGAAATGGGAGCGAGAGTCGTTTTTTCTCGGCCAGGAGTCGTTGTTTCTTTCTGTTTACGTGTTTCGTCCTTGAGTTTTCTCAACATCCGCTGCTCCCTGAGAAGTTCGGGTGGCTTGCAGGGAGCAATCCCCAGCTCTCGTCCCCATTTCCTTCCTGAAAACGGTCCAGGAACCACCTGGCCTCTCTGCTGCAAGTCTGCAAGAAATGTGACGACGCGATGGTGACGATCCATTTGATCAATCCCCATCTCCTGGGGATAACCCTGTGGACAAGTCTGTTGGGAACCAATACATCTTCGCCAATGATGATTCATTGAACCGTTTTGCTCATTTTTTAGGCATCCGCTATGGAAACCATCCACCACAACTAATAGGGGACTTCAAACAAATTGCTGACTTTCCGCCTATTCCTAGAAAAACCTCTTGACATCGTTTCATCGATACCTTGGTGTCGGCGCGCGCTCTTTCAATGGACATTTTTTATCCACAAGACCCAACGAGTGGGACAAGGGTACGATAGGTCTCAACCCCTGTGACCATTCTCACTTGTCACTCCCGCTCGTTTGACCTCTTCCCGCACCATTTGCTACGCTCCGCGCGGGCCGGTCGAGGTCACCAGCATCATGTGGAAGGGAGCATGTATGACCATCAAGGACTATCTTGAAGATAAACGGCTCGCTGTCGATCGGTTTCTCGACGAAGTCGCCCCCGCCGCGGTCACGCCGCCTGCCACGCTCCACGAGAGTATGCGGTACAGCCTGCTGGCGGGCGGCAAACGGATCCGGCCTATTCTGGCCATCGCCGCAGCGGAGGCGGTCGGAGGCGAGGCACCGGGGTTGATGGCGGTCGCCTGTTCGCTGGAATTGATCCATACCTATTCGTTGATCCACGACGACCTGCCGGCGATGGACAACGACGACTACCGGCGCGGCAAACCGACCAACCACAAAGTCTATGGCGAAGCGATCGCGATTCTCACGGGCGACGCGCTGCTCACGATGGCCTTCGACTGGATCAGCCGCCCAGACCTCATGAAGGGCTGCGATCCGGCCAGGCAGATACGGTTGATCCAAGAACTGGCCTACGGCGCCGGCAACAGGGGCATGGTGGGAGGCCAGGTTCTCGATATTCAAGCCGAGAACCGGGATATCGACCTGCCGGCCTTGCAAACGATCCACAAACACAAGACCGGTATGTTGATCCGCGCGGCGGTCCGAATGGGGGCGATCGCCGCTGGGGCGACCGAGCGGCAACTGGACGATCTGACCGGCTACGCCGAGGACATCGGTCTGGCCTTTCAAATCGCCGATGACGTGCTTAATGTGATCGGCACACGCGAAGAGCTGGGCAAGAATCCGAACACCGACGCGGAACGGGGCAAGAAAACCTACCCCGCGTTCTACGGTGTGGACGGCGCCAGGCAATTGGCGGACGAATGTGTGGCACGGGCCGTCAGGCGACTCTCGTCTTTTGGACCGACCGCCGATCCGCTCCGCGAGATCGCCCGTTACATTACCGCCCGCAAACACTAGGAGTGACTGGTCTCATGCCTCTCGGCACAAGCGACAGATTTGGATGTTTGCCTGCAATGCCCCCTTTTGACGGACAGTCCTCGCAATGAAAGCTCTGGTTACCGGCGCAACAGGCTTTGTAGGGGGCGCAGTGGCTCGCGCGCTCGTGCGAGCAGGATACGGAGTCCGCGTCTTGACCAGACCCGACGCCGACATGAGCAATCTCGATGGACTGCCGGTCGAGCGGGTTGTCGGCGACCTGCGAGATCCCGCCTCCCTCCGAGCAGCGCTGAAGGGGTGTCCGCACCTCTATCACGTCGCCGCCCACTACGCCCTCTGGGCGAGAGATCCTTCCATTTTTTACGAGGTGAACGTGACCGGTACGGTCAATCTGCTGGAGGCCGCACGCGAGGTCGGCACAGAGCGCATCGTCTATTGCAGCACGATCGGGGCCATCGGATTGCCGCCGAATGGAGGGCTCGGCACCGAGGAGACACCCGTGTCACTAGCACAAATGGCGGGACACTACAAACGATCCAAGTATCTCGCCGAGCAGGAAGTCGTGCGCTTCGCCAAGGAGGGGCTGCCGGTCGTCATTGTCAATCCCAGCGCGCCCGTCGGTGAAGGGGATGTGAAGCCAACACCTACCGGCCGGATCATCGTTGACTTCATGAAGGGCCGCATGCCTGCCTATATCGAGACCGGCATGAACATCGTGGACGTGGACGACGTGGCGCAAGGCCATCTGCTCGCCATGGAAAAGGGACGGATCGGTGAGCGGTATATTCTCGGCGGCAAGAACCTGTTGTTACGCGAGGTGTTCGACATTCTAAGCCGGATCACCGGCATCAAAGCCCCAGCTTTAAAGCTGCCGCGGCTGGCCGTCCTGCCCCTTGCCTATGCCAATCATTGGCTTGCCAATGCGACCGGAAAACCACCCCGTATCCCGCTCGAAGGCGTGAAGATGGCCAAGTACAAGATGCACTACGACTGTTCCAAGGCGATTCGGGAGCTAGGCATTCCCCAAACACCTCCCGAAGTCGCCCTCGAAAAGGCCGTGCGGTGGTTTAAAGATCACGGCTACGCCTGACAGATCCCCCTTTTACGGAGTCTGGCACCCTCTCCCAATCTTGAAGATCGGCTGGCAAGAATGCTACGGTGCCCCCGCTAGATCAAAACCCGCTCATGTCGATGGACGTCGTCATTCTGTTCTTACAAACCATCGCGCTCCGCCCTTATGTCTTTCTGTTTCTCGCGACGTTCCTCTATGCCGCCACGCAACTGCTCGGCTGGCGCCGCACCTGGCGTTTCTGGCTTATCAGTTGGGCGACGGCATTCATCTGTGAATACGCCTCCACCCACATTGGGATCCCTTTCGGCTGGTATTTTTATAATGGCTCCACGGTGGGGCAAGAACTCTACATCGCCAACATTCCCTTCATAGATTCGATCTCGTTCAGTTTCCTGCTCTACGCTGCCTATTGTGTCGCCCTGTGCCTCCTCCTCCCCTTGGAGACACCGTCGCACCCCGAGCGTGCCACCGTTCGTTCCAGGTGGAGCAAGCTTGCACGGTTGCGCTTCGATGAGAAGACCGCCACCCGTCCGCCAGTCCTCGCCTTAACCATCTTCCTGTTCGTGTTCATCGATATGGTCATCGATCCGGTCGCATTGCGCGGTGACCGGTGGTTTCTCGGCAAGATTTATTACTATCCGGATCCTGGCTTTCACTTCGGTGTCCCCATCTCCAACTACATCGGCTGGGCGGTAGTCGGAGCTGTTTCTTTTGTTCTCTATATTCCACTCGAACGCCGGTTGCCGCCTCTCGCCCCTTCCGACTCGGCAACCTCTTTCTTGTTTCTCGGCGCCGGTTTGTATTACGCCGTCTTGTTGTTCAATCTCGGCGCCACCTTCTGGATCGGCGAATGGATGATGGGACTCAGCGGTCTCCTGATGCACCTGCCGATTCTGGGACTGCTGATCTATCGTGTCGTGGAGTTTTCTCCCACCCTTTATCCCTCATACCGCAGCAACGTCCCGGTGAAAGACTGAGAGGACGGGGTTCGCAGTCTGAGTTGATTCCCTGTATGATGAGAAAAGTGGGAGCCATTCGTCACACGATACACCGAGGGTCAGCTATCGCGGCGCGTTCATGGATGATCGCCCTGGTGTGCATCTGTACGTTATCGTGGCATCTTTCCATGGTTCACGCAGCCGACAAGACCATTCAACATGTCGTTGGCACCGTCACGGCCATTGATCACAAACGCCTGGTCGTCCAGACCTTCAAGGGCTCGACGGTTTCGATCAAGCTGACGAAACAGGTTCGGTTCAAAAACAAAACCGACCCCCAATCCAATCGCCCTCCCGTCGTCGGCGATCGAGTGATCGTGGAGGCTGTACGAGACAAGAAGACCCTGACCGCCACCATCGTCCACTATTCGCCCATGAGCCAGCTCCAGGAGTCGCGGGAGTAACCGTTTGCCATGACCACCATCCGATTCTTCCGCTTCTCGCATGACTCTTCCCGGCAGGGAGGGCTTCGCCAGGTAATCCTGCGCGTCGTGATCACCGCAGTGGCGGTGTTCTTGGCCGTCTCAACCGTTCCCGGCTTGGAAGCAGAGAGTCTCACGGCAGGCGTCGCGGCGGTCTTTGTGCTGACCATACTCAACCTAATCCTCCGGCCGATCCTCCTGCTGGTCACCCTTCCTTTGATCGTCTTCACCTTGGGACTCTTCCTCGTCATCCTCAACGCCTTGCTGCTGGAATTGACGGCCTATTTGGTGAAAGGGTTTACGGTCTCCGGGTTCTGGTCGGCGGTCGGCGGAGCGCTGGTCATCAGCATCGTGACGACCGTGCTCAACAGTTTGATTGGCGACCGCCACTTGCCCCCGACCTTTCCCCACGAGCCCCGCCGCCCTCCCAAGATCATCAATCCTGAATGAGCGGAGTCACGGCGCGGCCGTACCAGCCGTAGGTGTCTTGACGAGTTCGGCCTCCGGGCAGCCCCTCTCATAACAACGGAGTCCATACGTCTGGCTTGCCCTCGGCCGCGCCCCACGTTCCAACAGCCTTCGCCTTGACTGAGCCACCGTGCTGAAGCTAGGCTACCCCCTCGTCTCCCACGAACGTGGAGGGAGGAATCTATCGGCTCCCTCCATCATGGTGGCGCGGGCCTGATATGTCGGCGACATCTTCTTTTCATTCTTCAATTCGATGAGACATTCGACATGATCACCATTGTCACATGGGCACTCATCGTCCTGCTGATCGTCGTCCTGATCGGATTCACCCTCTACCTGCTCTTTCCCCGCAAATACGAATCGGCCGACTCCGTCGCCAATTCCTATGATGACTGGACGAATGACGGCATTCTCGAGTTCTACTGGGGCGAACACATTCATCTCGGGCACTACGGTTCTCCACCCCGCAAAAAGGATTTTCGCCAAGCTAAGTCGGACTTCGTGCATGAAATGGCGCGGTGGGGCGGCATCGACAGACTCCCTCCCGGCACGACGGTGTTGGATGTGGGGTGCGGCATCGGCGGCAGCAGCCGGATCCTCGCACGGGAGTATGGCTTCGCCGTCACAGGCATCACCCTCAGCCCGCAACAAGTCAGGCGCGCTCAAGAACTCACCCCTCCGGAGGTGAATGCCCGCTTCCAGATCGATGATGCGTTGGCGCTATCGTTCCCCGATGCCAGTTTTGATGTGGTCTGGTCGGTCGAGGCCGGTCCCCACATGCCGGATAAGGCTCTGTTCGCCAGAGAGCTCATGCGCGTCCTGAAACCGGGCGGCATTCTGCTTGTCGCCGATTGGAATCAGCGGGACGATCGTCAGGTTCCACTCCGTTTTTGGGAACGGCTGGTGATGCGGCAACTGCTCGACCAGTGGGCTCATCCGGCCTTCGCCAGCATCGAACAGTTTTCGGAATTACTGGAGGCCACAGGGCTGGTGGAAGGCTCTGTCATCACAGCCGATTGGACTGCGGAAACCTTACCCTCATGGCTTGATTCCATTTGGCAGGGAATTCTCCGTCCGGAAGGGCTTGTGCGGTTCGGCCTGGTCGGAGTGATCAAATCATTGCGAGAAGTCCCCACGTTCCTGTTGATGAGGCTGGCATTTGGAACAGGGCTCTGCCGCTTTGGCATGTTCCGGGCGGTGCGCGCCGATGTCCCCACAAGCGAGATTCTGTCCTCACAGGCGGAGGAGAGGCTTGTCCGATCATGAGTATTCCGTACCGACGCTCGGTTGAATGACCGAGCACCGACCGGTGATCGGCGTCTTTCCGATTCTCAGGCCATCGAGGTCCAGAAAGGCGCCGCTTCACCCTGTTCCTACTCAGCGGAACCTAGCCAACACCCAACGCTGCCACCAAGATGCCGGTAAGGCTATCTGCGGGAGCCGGTCACTCACCAAGAGACGGCGCCGTCCCGTCACCCCAGCGGAACGGTGATCACCTCCATCGTCGAATGGCGTCGCACATGGTCTTGAAAGCTACGGTTTGACTGCCGAGTTCCGACAGGCAGGCTCGGCACAGACAAACGTCATCCGGGACGTCACGGCCAATGACGCTTCGTTTATCCGGTGGGATGGACGCCGAGAAGCACCAACAGTCGGTCGAACCGGCAACCACACCACAGTTGTTGGGTTGCTGGCACTGTGGGCAAAGAGATGGATCGCGTAGGGAATCGTTCACGACGAGGTCCCGCTCAGTTGGCGACGGACCTGTCGCGCGGCCTCCACCATGTTGGTCAGCGCCGCCTCGACTTCCGGCCACCTTCTGGTCTTGAGCCCGCAATCGGGATTCACCCAGAGCCGATCCGCCGGCACCACACGTTGCGCCCGTGCCAACAGCTCGACCATTTCGGCGGTGGACGGCACCCGCGGTGAGTGGATGTCATAGACGCCTGGGCCGATCTCGTTGGGATACTGAAAGCGGGCGAACTCACCCAACAGCTCCATTTTTGAGCGGGATGTTTCGATTGAGATAACATCGGCATCCAGTTCGGCAATCACCTCCAAAATGTCCCCGAATTCCGAGTAGCACATATGAGTGTGAATCTGCGTCTCATCACGCACCCCGCCGGTAGTCAGCCTGAACGCCTCGACTGCCCAGCGAAGGTATGCTTGCCAGTGCTTGCGCCGCAGCGGCAGTCCCTCCCGCAAGGCCGGCTCATCAACCTGGATCATGGCGATGCCAGCCCGTTCCAGATCGAGCACCTCATCGCGAAGCGCGAGGGCGATCTGTCGGCAGGTTGCTTCACGCGGCTGATCGTCCCTCACAAAGGACCACTGGAGCATCGTGACAGGCCCGGTAAGCATCCCCTTCACAGGGCGAGTGGTGAGTGACTGCACATAGAGAGCCCATTCGACGGTCATGGGACGGGGGCGTGCGACATCGCCGACAATGATCGGTGGCTTGACGCAACGGGATCCATAACTTTGCACCCACCCCTGTTCAGTAATGATGAACCCGTCTAATTGCTCCCCAAAGTACTCCACCATGTCGGTCCGTTCAAATTCGCCATGCACCAATACATCCAGACCCATGGCTTCTTGTCTTTGCACGCACCGACGAATCTCATCTTTGAGAAAGGCTTGGTACTCTTCCAGTGCCATCCGGCCAGCCTTCCAAGCAGCCCTGGCCGCTCGCACTGCTTCAGTCTGGGGGAACGACCCGATCGTGGTCGTGGGAAGCAACGGCAAGTGGAACCGTGTCCGCTGTTTGGCCGCCCGCATGGGATATGGCGAACACCGACGCAACATCGATGCCGTTACGGCTTTCATGCGATCTCGCACGGCGGGATTGCAGACCAGTGGTGAATTGGCTCGCGCGGCTTTCACCCTGCGAGACTCTTCGAACAGGGGTCCCACTGCCCGGTCTGAGTCCGCTGCATCGGCAAGAGCCCGCACCTCGGCTAACTTTTGCTCCGCGAATGCCAGCCAGTCACGGATCCCACTGTTCAGTTTCCTTTCTTGACGGACATCGACGGGGACATGGAGCAGGGAACAGGACGGCGCCACCAGCACCCGCTCCGATCCCAAGGTCATGACGGCACGTCGGACCATCGCATGGGCTCTATCAAGATCAGTTCTCCAGATATTCCGGCCGTCAATCACCCCCATGGACAGACTCATCGATGGAGGCAATGAAGCCATGACTTGATCCAACTGCTCTGGTGCCCGAACCAGATCAACGTGCACAGCCTCGCAGCCCGACGTTACGGCGATCGAGAGCTGGTCTTCGAGCGCACCAAAGTAGGTAGTCAGCAACAGGTTGGGACGGGGGTTCTTGGCCGTCAGGCGGGCCAATGCCAGGTGATAGGCTTCCTTCGCCTGATGATCGAGATCAAGCGCGAGGCAGGGTTCGTCAAGCTGAACCCACCTCACCGCTTGCGCAGCTAGCTCGACAAGGAGCTGCTCGTACACCGGCACCAACTCATCCAGCAGGTACAAAGGAGTGACGCCCCGATCACCTGTTTCTATTTTCGACAGCAACAGAAAGGTGACGGGACCGAGGATCACCGGTCGAGGCTCGATACCAAACACTCGAGCCTCGTTGATTTCTGCCAACAGTTTCGAGGCATCGAGCGAAAACCTCTGGGCCCGATCCAGTTCCGGCACGATGTAGTGATAGTTTGTGTCGAACCACTTCGTCATCTCCAACGCCGGCACATCGATGCCGGTCCGCTGATCTTGGAGCCCTCGCGCCATGGCAAAGTAGCGGGTCAACGGGTCGGCAATCGTTTGGTACCGTGCTGGCACAGCGCCAACAGTGACGGCCATGTCCAACACGTGGTCGTAGAGCGAAAAGTCTCCCACGGGAATGTGGTCGATTCCTGCTTGTTTCATCGCCAGCCAATGACGGCGTCTCACGTCGCTGGCAACCCCTTCAAGCTCATTGGCCTGGAGCCGGCCAGACCAGAACGATTCGAGCGCTCGTTTCAGCTCACGCAAAGCCCCGATCCTCGGATAACCGAGGCAGGTGGCAAGAACAGCCATAGTCTGGATTCCTTTCGTTCAACGCACACCGTTCTCTGACACGCCGCGCAACCAGCCGGCCCATGTTCGTCAGAACGCTTCATCGAGGGTTACCTCTCCCGTCACTCCGACTTGGTAAGCCGACACCCGCCGTTCGAAAAAATTGGCGAGTTCTTGCACGTCTTGGAGATCCATGAAAGGGAACGGATTCCTCGACCCGTATCGTTTTTTGAAACCGAGCGCCATAAGCCGCTGATCGGCAACAAACTCGAGGTAGCGCTGCATATCGCGGAGGGACAGCCCAACAATCCCTTCACCCAACAAATCCTGTGCGAACAAGAGCTCGCAGGCCACGGCATCCTCGATCATCAGTTGCACATCAGCTTCGAGCGCGTCGTTGAACAATGCCGGCTCCTCGCGCCGCACCTGATTCGCCACCTCGAACGCAAAGGCCATGTGGCCGCTCTCGTCACGAAACACCCAGTTGGTTCCACTGGCCAGTCCGTGCAGGAGCCCACGCGACCGCAGAAAGTACACATAGGCAAAGGCCGCAAAGAAAAACAGTCCTTCGATACAGGCAGCAAAACACAGCAGGTTTCGGACAAATTGGCCCCGCTTCTCGCGGGAGTCCAACACATCGAGCCGGTGAATGGAATCCATCCATCGAAAACAGAAATCCGCCTTGCGGCGGATGGATGGCACGGTCTCGACGGCGGCGAATGACGCAAATCGCTCGCTGGGGTTCTCGATGTACGTATCCAGCAGCGTCAGGTAAAACTGCACGTGCAGGGCCTCTTCAAAAAGCTGGCGTGAGAGATACATGCGTGCCTCCGGCGCGTTGATGTGCCGGTATAGATTGAGCACCAGATTATTGGCCACGATGGAATCCCCGGTCGCAAAGAATGCGACGAGCCGCTGTACGAGATGGCGCTCGGCCGGAGTCATTTTGGCTCGCAGATCACCAAGGTCCGTCGAAAAATCCACTTCCTCTACCGTCCAGGTATTTTTGATGGCGGCACGGTACATCTCATAGAAGACGGGGTACGTCATGGGGCGGAGGGTGAGACAGAACCCAGGATCGAGTAACCGCGCTGGTCGTTGGACATGGCTCATTGGCATGCCTCGCAGATGTCAGGATGTTCGAGTGAACAAGAAACGGCCTTGGCCCCTGTGTTCGACGACGGAGAAGCGGCTTGCTCCGAATCAGGAGCCGAGGGTGAGGGGCTTTGAGCAACCTCCTGGGATCGTCCCAGCGAGGTCACATCGATCGTTGCCTTGGCAATCCGCGTGGCCGGACGGGACCGAAGATAATAGGTGGTTTTGAGTCCCTTCTTCCACGCATAGAAATACATGCTCGACAATTGCCCGATGGTGGGGTTCTCCACAAACAGATTGAGTGATTGGCTCTGGTCAATGAACGGCCCCCGCTCGGCCGCCATGTCAATTAGGGACCGCATCGGGATCTCCCAGGCCGTCCGATAGACGGCCCGGAGTTCGCTCGGCAGTTCTTCGATCCCTTGGACCGATCCTTCCGCCAGCTTGAGCTTCGCACGAATCGACTCATTCCAAAGCCCCAGCCGTTTGAGATCCGCGACGAGGTAGCGGTTGACTTGCAGAAAATCACCTGACAGCGTTTCGCGCTTAAACAGGTTCGAGACCTGCGGCTCGATGCACTCGTAACAGCCGGCGATCGATGCGATGGTCGCCGTGGGCGCGATGGCGATCAGGAGCGAATTGCGCAGCCCGTATTGTTTGATCCGCGACCGAAGCGCCTTCCACCGCTCCACCTCCTTGGGCACCACGCCCCAGGCGTCGAACTGTAACTCCCCACGAGCCGCTCGCGTTTCTGAAAACGCCGGATGGGGCCCTTTTTCCACCGCCAACTCCACTGACGCCGAGAGGGCATGAGCGTACACCTCTTCGGCGAGACGGGCTGAGAGCTCCCGTGCCTCCGGCGCATCGAACGGCAAGCGCATCTGAAAGAAGACATCTTGCAACCCCATCACACCCAGCCCAACCGGCCGCCACTGTTGGTTCGATGATCGGGCCACTGCAATCGGGTAGTGGTTAAGATCGATCACCCGATCGAGTTGCCGAATGGCGTACCGGACGGTCCTGGCTAATTTGTCGAAGTCGAACTGCACCGTCCCATCTGGGCCTGTGGCAGTATGCCGGGCCAGATTGATCGAACCCAGGTTGCAGACCGCCACTTCGTCTCCCGACGTCACCTCGATGATTTCGGTGCAGAGGTTTGAAAGATGCACCACCCGGCCGTGACAGGCCGTTTGGTTGCAGGTTCGATTGGCACGGTCCTTAAACGTCATCCAGCCGTTGCCGGTCTGAGCGAGCGTGCGCATCATCCGGCCATAGAGGTCGCGGGCCTTGATGGTTTTTACGGCAAGCCCGGCCTGTTCAGCCCGCACATAGGCCGTTTCAAATGCTTCTCCATAGAGATCCGGCAAATCCGGCACGGTCTTGGGGTCGAACAGGCTCCACTCCCCATCCGCCTCCACCCGCTTCATGAACAGATCAGGAATCCAGTTGGCAAGATTGAGATTATGCGTCCGCCGCGCTTCGTCGCCCGTGTTGTCCCGCAGCTCCAAAAACTCTTCGATGTCGGCGTGCCACGGTTCCAGATAAACACAACAGGCCCCCTTGCGTTTGCCCCCTTGATTGACCGCGGCCACAGAGGCATCGAGCGTCTTCAACCAGGGAATGATTCCGTTGGAATGGCCGTTCGTGCCGGCGATGAGCGAGCCGCGGGATCTAATGCGATGGTAGGCCAAGCCGATCCCACCGGAAAATTTCGACAGGAGCGCGACCTCTGTGTACCGTCGATAGATGCTTTCCAGTGTATCGTCCGGCGAATCCAACAAAAAACAACTCGACAACTGCTCATATCTTGTGCCGGCATTAAACAAGGTGGGAGAGCTTGGCAAATAGTCCAATGACGAAAACACGTGATACCACTCCACCGCCTCCGTGACGGTCTCGGCGAGGGCACAGGCCACACGCATGAAAAACTGTTGCGGAGTCTCAATCACCAGCCGCGAAACGGGATGTTTCAACAAATACCGGTCATAGAGGGTGCGTAACCCGAAATAGTCGAATTCTCGGTCGTGCTTGGGTTCTATTGCGTCGTTGAGCTTACGGCTGTTGCGGGCTACGAAGTCATAGAGGCGGTCGTTCACCAATCCCAATCGATGGCCGGCAGCGATCGACTGCGAGAAGGCATGAATTTCTTGGTTCCGCACTTCCTTGTCGATGTACGTCGCGAGCAGGCGAGCCGCGAGCTTGGCATACTGTGGCTCCTCTACCATCAATGCCGCAGCCGTCTGAATCGACAGACGGTCCAGTTCGCGCGTTGTTGCCCCGTCGTAGAGCCCGCTAATGGTCTTCGTTGCCACCCGCAGGGGATCGACGTCCGACAAGCCTGTGCAACACCGTTCCACGGCCCGGACGATCTTCATGACATCGACCGGTTCCGTTGAGCCGTTGCGCTTGGTCACTCGCATGGTCCGTTGCGGCAGCTCATCATCCCCTTGCTGTCTGGATTGGGCTGACGACGCAGAAGCCAGAGAACCACTTGAAAGACGTTCACTTGATTCACGAGCCATGAAGAATCCTCCTCCCTCGGCCATGCCGGTCGATGGAATACAGCTTTTAGAACAGTCCACGCGGAGACCATGTGCCGGCACAGAGAGGCAGCCGGCCAACACAGAGAGGCAGCTGGATAGACGCTCAGACCGACCAGCCGCCATCCCGCGGAGACGTCACAGTGCCTGTTGGAAGAGGAAACGGCCGTGAGATCGGAACGGAAGAAAATGACAGGAAGGTTCCGTGCCAACTCAGACCGACCGCCCTCCCTCGAGGCGTCCAGGTCGAACCGGCTACGGTCCACTCTCCGTTACCGGGTGCTGGCAGGTCTTCGGGCTCGCGAGCTTGCCGGATCTTGCCGATTGCCTTCCCCACGACTTCCCAGCCTCGCGGGCCAGTGTGTGTTTGTGGGGTCGTTCTCGTTCACCGCTGCGGGGCAGCCCCGGATTTGCACCGGGTTCCCTCTTCGTCACCGACAGTGGTCGGTGAACCAGCACGCGCGCGAGTCTAGAAGGGGGCTCCGTTCTTGTCAAGAGGGGAGGTCAAGAGGGAAGCAGGCGCTCCTGCTCCTTGGCTCTCAGAGAAAATGCGAGAGGGTGATCAGCTCCAGTCAGCGAGAGCAGGCAGGAGGCCCCTGCTCGCGATCGGCTTGTACGACAGGATCTAAATTGAACGCAATGCTGATCCGCGGCGCGGTTCCCGTATAGACGTTCACGGCATGGAACAGCCAGCCGGGGAACAAGAGGCATTGGCCTGATGAAGGAGTAAAAGAGACGCTGGTGCCGGCATCGTGGAGCTCCGGCGTCTTGTATCGAAGATACGGAGCCACCATCCGGGGCAAACAACCCCGCGGGTCGAACAGACGCAACTCGCCCCCGCACGACCCCCCCGTGCTCTCGCCCGCATCCACGTAGTACACCCCAGACCAGAAACTCCCGGGATGGGCGTGAGCGGCATTGCTCCCCCCCTTGCGATGGACATTGGCCCATACTTCGGCAACCTGCCAGTCAAGCCGTCGCCCGCCCCGTTCGATTTCCGCCGCCAGTTCCGTCATATGCGAGGCGACACCGATGACCCGTTCAAGCAACTCGCGCAACGAAGGCCCCGCCCACTCCAGCATCGTCAGATCGTGAGGCGACGACCAACCCACCACCTCAGGATCGGCATAGGCGGGGTACGCAGCCTCGCGATCGAGAATCGCGCGTGATAAGTCGGCGTTGAGCCGTTCGTGGTGCTCGACGGTAAAAATGAGCAGGGGGGTCGCAAACAGCGGGGCAATCGAAATTTCCATCTGTTTGGACGTGGAGGAAATGGACGGCTCACTCGACATCGACGGCTTCCTGTGTGGTGACTGTGGCGAGGCTTGCACCTAGTCCTGGGCCCTACCGATTCTCGTACCTCCCACTCACCGTTTAATCACACACCGCTCGCGCTCTCCATCGCCGGCGATAGAGAGCGAACTGTATTGCCCGAAATCATTCATGTCAAGCGCCGAGCCGAGCATTGTTCAGCACATTCCACACGTTCTGATGCGGTGATCATTCTCCCGCGTTGCGGCAAGCGGCTCGATAAAGAAGACGAGCTTCGCACGATACCGGAATTATCACGATCCCCTTACGCCGACAAGCGATGAGGTCGAAGAGTAGCTATTCTTTCCCATTCCGGCTACAATGCGAAATCGTATCGCCGATCGATCCATGACCACACAGCCCGTTCGAACAAAACCGACGCCGGAAACCCACCTTCAACGAACGCTCAATTCCGCCTTGAATGAAATGGCGGCGGAGGCGGTGCTGGCCGCGATCTTTCATCAGGAGAACGGCCCGCTCGTCGAACGGGCGTCTCGCGGGTTCACTCCGCGCGACATTCAAGCAATTCTTCGGACGCTGTCGGGATACGGAACCGCCATCCCCGCGGCATCGGACCAGGATCAAGACTCAGGACGGACGATCCGCCTGCGATTGATCGTACCGGGCGCCAAATCGTTGCTGGGCATTCCTCTCCGTCACCTCAATCGCATCTACGGTTATCTGGTCATCGGGCGCAAAGAAGGCGCCGTCTTCTCAAAAAAAGACAAAGCGATGTTGGAGCAAGCCTGCGACGGCATTACGAAAGCGCTGGAGCGAGAAGGACTGTTCAATACCGATGTCGTCCTCAGCCGCCCTTACGTCATGCAGGAACCAGCACCGCCGTCACCGGCCGGAACAGAGATGTTTCCGGCACTGACGAAACACTTCTCCCCGGAACTCCAAACGAAGATTGAAGCGGTCTTGACCGAGGCAGGTCAATTCGTCGCCTTCGACCGTGCCTGGGCCTGTTACTATGATCCCCTGGCTGGCAACGTAGAAGTGCTGGGGATCGTCGGAGACGCCAAAAGCGAGCAAAAGGACGCCAAAAAAGACCTAAAACCCGGTCAACGGTTGACACTCGACAGTTCCGCCGCAGGCTGGGCCGTCCGCCATCGCAAACCTCGCGTCGATCATGATCTCGCCTCGACACAAGGCCGGTTTTTGGACCATAAACATCTGTTCAAAGATCGCTTCCACTCCTCGCTGGTCGTCCCATTCTTCGTCCGCGGTCAAGTCGGTGGGACCCTGACTCTGGGATCGAAAGAACCCCAGCGATATCAGACGACCGACGCCCGTACGCTGGAGCCCATTATCCTCAAGCTGGCGGATCTGCTCCAGGCACCGGCCGTCGCTCCCGCCGCCGTATCTCCGGCAAGTGACGCCACACACCAGACGGCGGCCGCGGTACCGCTGGAACCTATTATCCGAAAGCAGGAGCGCCAAGCCGCCATCGGAGAGTTCAGCGCATTTTTGGCTACCGAGATTCGGGAGCCGTTGGCTTCGATCCGCTCGCAGCTCGAAGAAGTCACCGCGGAAGGCATCTTGGACTTTGATCCCCAGACGCGCGTGGAAAACGCTATGCGCGACCTGATCAGAATCGAGGCCATCTTGAACGAAATCCTGGACTTTGCCAAGCCGCTGGAGCTGAATCGCCAGCTCTGTCGCATCCCCGAAGTCCTGGAAAGTTCTCTCATGGTTCTCGCGACGGACCTCGAGGCCACCCGCATTCACGTCACCAAGGATTACGCGACCATCCTTGCTCCGGTACGCGGGGACGAAGCCAAGCTCCAACAAGCCTTCTTGAGCATCTTCCGAAACGCCTGTGAGGCCATGACACCGGGGGGGCACCTTCACATCCAAGTCACCCAACATCGAGCGGGAAAGGGAGTGGACGTGCAGGTCCTCATCAAGAACAACGGCGTGCCGATTCCAGCCGACCTCGTGGACAAGGTATTCGAACCGTTCTTCACCACCAAACGATCCGGTATCGGCCTGGGACTCCCCACCGTCAAAAAGATCATCGAAGAACATGGGGGAACCATCGCCATCAGCAGCGCTCCGGAGGAAGGGACCACTGTCACCATCAAACTCCCGGGTGTCAGCAGAGGTCCTTCCTTCCGCCATCAGGGGCGGGGACGCCGGCCCCATCGTCGAACCAATTAAAGGAACGGGCTCGGCCGATGCAGCCGATATGCGAAGGGCTTCCTCTCCGTCCGAGGGCGCCTCTCCAACCCCTGCTCCGGATTCCTTCTCACACCTGCCGCTCTCACGCTTTCCGTTTGACAGAGCCCGCTCGTCATGGCTATGATCCCGCTCGTTCGGCACCAGCCCAGGCATCCGACATCGCGAAGATGATAGCCGCGACCATTGTCTCTTCTATTATCAAAGGAGTAGAGGTATGAAATTCGCCACCGTCGCGATAGCGACAACGTTCGCCGTCTTTTGTCTGATCTCGATGGCCTCGGCCAACCCGGCTCTGCTGCCCAAACACGATGGCTATCCCATGAAGAATTCCGAAAGCCCCGTGACCGGACAACCGACGGCTAACGATCCGGGGCAATCGAACGCCCATGGAACCGACTCTCTGCTCAAGTCTGCCGGATCCATCAAGAATGCCGAGCAGCATTTGGTCAAGACGGACAACCAACGGATCATCGAGAGCCGGGGGGCCGGCCGCCTGCCGGCCGTACAAGGCCCGCAGGTAAAAATCGATCCTCCGGTCAAGGCCGCAACCAAAGTCAACCCGGACCGGAAGATTCCCTGATCATCTCCCATCGCACAGGGGGGGGACGATCGTCCCCCCCTGTGCGATGATCGGTTCACCGGCCGTAGGCCTCAGTCTTCCCGGCAAACAACGTCTTTTTCATCGGTTCGCAGACGAAATCGCCAGGGTTTGTGCGCCCACTCTCCCGCGTAGTCCACGCCGATCCTGGGCAGCCGGTTAATCTGGCTGCGCGAAACGCAAACGCCTCGATCCTCAAACCACAGACATTGCTTGGCGGTCAGATCGAGCCGGTTGAGCGAGCGATCGATGTCGAACGCGCGGCAGAGGCGACCGGGTCCATCGATGATCTCACCGTCAACCTCCACGGCTCTGATCAGCACCGCCGCCGGAAATCCTTCCCGTTCCGTAACGACGTTGAGACAATGATACATGCCGTAGATGAGATAGACGTACGCCACGCCTGGCGGCCCGAACATCACGTCGGTCCGAGCGGTTCTCCCCTTCGCAGCATGACAGGCTTTATCGCTGGTTCCCACATAGGCTTCGACCTCGATGATTTTACCGGCTAACGTGCCACGGCCATTGTGCCGGACCAGATATTTGCCGATCAGGCTCCGCGCGACCATCACTGTCGGCCTCAGAAAATAGGGCCTCGTCAGAACCACCGTTGCCTCCTCCCGCTCACCCTTACTCTGCGCAGAGAAGATGCCCTGCTCGCGGATCGGGACACCGCTTTTTTGTTCACATGTTCCATGGCAGAAGAATTGCCGAGCAACGAGCCGGAGGAAATCTTCCGCGTCTCAGCACCTGGGAACGGTTTCGGCCTTTTGAATCAATCGGGAAAGGGAGCCGTCGAGGGATCCAACACGCGGTTCGGCACTAAATAGTTTGACACATAGTCACGCACCGCAACGTCGAGAGGTGTAATGGGCCGATCATACCCTGTTGCCCGCAATTTCCCGATGTCGGCCTGAGTAAAATATTGATAGCGGGAGCGCAGATCTTCCGGCATTTCGATAAATTCGATCTTCGGTTCTTTCCCCAGTGCCCGGAACACAGCCATGGCCAGTTGCTTCCACGTATGCGCCACGCCAGATCCGATGTTGAACAGCCCAGACGCCATCGGATGCGCGGCGAGGTGCAGTGTCATGTCCACCGCATCCTTTACATACAGAAAGTCCCGCTGCTGTTCACCGTCTCGATACTCCTGCCGATAGCTCTTAAACAGTCGGATCGTTCCCTCGACCCGCGCCTGAGCCGTCGCCTTGTGCACCACGCTGCGCATGTCGCCCTTGTGATCTTCGTTGGGCCCGAATACGTTGAAGTATTTCAGGCCCACGATTCGATCGAGCAGACCGGCCCGCCACGCATATCGATCAAACAAGTGTTTGGAAAACCCATAGGCGTTGAGCGGCATGAATCGATCCAGCTCCGGCTCGGTATCGCTCATGCCGGCGCTGCCGTCTCCATAGGTCGCGGCCGATGACGCGTACAGAAACCGGACGTTCTTTTCAAGCGCCCAATGGCAGAGTGACTTGGTAAATTCGAAGTTGTTTTTCACCAAATAGGCCGCATCCCGCTCCGTGGTAGAGGAGCACGCTCCCATGTGCAGGACTACGTCGAATTTTCCCAACGAACCGTTGAGCAAGCGAGGCAAAAGCTCGTCGGCCTCAAGATAATCGTGAAACCGGAGCGGGGCTAGATGGCGCCATTTCTCCGTCGATCGCAACCGATCGACGAGCACCAGACGCTCGCAACCCCGCCGATTCAATCCCCAGACCAGTGCGCTGCCAATGAAGCCGGCTCCCCCTGTCACGAGGATCCGGCTCTCCTCCAGGCGAATCATGCCGTTACCAGTCGAGGACATAGGCAAAGATCAACGGAGCCACGATGGTGGCGTCGGATTCGATCATGAACTTTGGCGTGTCGGCCCCTAACTTGCCCCAGGTGATCTTCTCGTTGGGAACGGCTCCGGAATAGGACCCGTAGCTGGTCGTCGAATCGCTGATCTGACAGAAATAGCCCCACAGAGGGACCTGTTCTAATCGCAAATCTTGGCTCAACATCGGCACGACACAGATAGGGAAATCGCCGGCAATACCGCCGCCGATTTGGAAAAAGCCCACCGATTGAACGGCGGACTCACGCCGGTACCACTCGGCCAGCTCGATCATGTATTCGATCCCGCTCCGAACCGTGTGCACGTTGCCGATCTTTTTGGTGATGCACTGGGCCGCGTACATATTGCCCAACGTCGAGTCTTCCCAGCCTGGCACAAACAACGGCAGATCGCGTTCCGCTGCCATGCACACCCAGCTATCTTGGGGATCGATTTGATAATACTCCTTCAGCGTCCCCTGGCGGAGCACGCGATACAAAAATTCGTGCGGGAAGTATCGTTTCCCGGCACGATCCGCCGCCGACCATTCCTGGAACACCGCCCGCTCCACACGGCGCATGGCTTCTTCTTCGGGAATGCAGGTGTCGGTCACTCGATTGAGGTGCCGCTCAAGCAACCGTTGCTCGTCCCGCGTGTTCAACTCGCGGTAATGGGGAATTCGTTCATAGTGATCGTGCGCCACCAAGTTAAACACGTCTTCCTCAAGGTTCGCCCCCGTGCAACAGATGGCATGCACCTTGTCTTTGCGAATCATCTCCGCAAGCGACAGGCCCAGTTCCGCCGTACTCATGGCGCCGGCGATCGTCACCAACATCTTGCCGCCCTTTTCTAAATGAGCCCGATAGGCATGGGCTGCGTCTTTCAGCGACGCGGCGTTGAAATGCCGATAATGATGATCGATAAACTGCGAGATGGACATTGGTTTCATATAAACATCTCCCTTCTGGCTCGACCTGTTCTGCTTCGTCAGCGCGTTTCACAACGGTCAAGCCATGCGGATCTTACCTTATAGCCACCGGTCAATCAAATCATCATTCTCACGAACGATTCGTTTAAAAATACCACGCCATCCCTCCCAGAAAGGTTCGGGGATTCCCCGGCACGAAGTGGATATCCAGCACCCCGTCCGGCTCACTCCTCAGTCGCGATTCAAACGCGAAGATCGCCTGTTCCCACTCGGTATTGAACAGATTCTGCACAAACCAAAAGACTTCGAGCCGTCCGTGCGGCAATCGCACCGGAATACGGTAGCGTTGCGAAAGATCAAACGTGATCCACGACGGCGACCTGATACTCCGATCCTCGATAAGCGGACGAGCGCCAAGATACGTCACTTGCAGTTGAGAGACGAGTCCTTCCGGCCAATGGAGAATGGCCGCGCCATACGCCGTGTATTCCGGCGCCAATGGAATCGCGTCTCCATTGCGGAACTCGGCATGGGTCCAAGTGAAGCTGCCGTTCACATAGAGCGGCCCCCAGATCCGGCCTCGCGCAGCCACCTCAAACCCTTGCCGCCTGGAGGCTCCACGGATCTCGGTCGTTCCTTCGTCGCCGACGAAGACAAGTTCCGACTCGAGATCCAAACGCCACGCCGTGGCGATCAGTTCAAGCCGCTCGCCCCCCCACGGCCTGGAACGGATACCGATCTCATACGTTCTCGCCCTTGCAAGTGGCGAGGCTCCGAGCGCCACCGCTGACCTCGCGTCATTGCCGTGAAATCCTTCGCCATAATTGACAAAGAATTCCGTCTTCGTCCAGGGTCCGAGCATCATGCTCATCTTCGGAAGAACGATGCCGGAGCCTTTCCGCCCCTCGGGTCGTTCCGCACATGTGTCACAGCGATTCGTCACGCGAAACGTGAAAAACTCTCCGCGAACTCCTCCTGCGAATCGCAGCCACGGCAGCGGTTGAATCTCCGCTTTCGCGAACGGAGCATAGGACACCGTGATGGTATCGCTATCGATCGTGGTGCCGGTCGGAACCCGCAGTGTCTGAGTCCCCAACATGGTATGCACGTCATCCACTCGCGTTTGAAACCCCACGGTCCCAATCGCCGGCATGCCCAGAATTGTTCCCCGTTGTTTGTAGCCGATATCGCCGCCATAGATGACACGGCGGTCGAATTGGGCGAAGCCGTCACCATTGACGGGGTCGTTGAGGAAAAACGTGAAATCCGTGAACAGATCCAGCCGATAGTATTGCCCGTAGCCGTTGGCAAACAACTCGCCACCCGAGGTCGTATCGTAGTGATAGTTGAGTTGACCGGTGGTTCTGAGCGTATTCCCCCCTTCATACGGATTGAGAGAGCCGAACCGATCCAACAGCCCGGTACTCACGACACGGAACGGAATCTCACCGGAGCCGTCCCATCGGGACTGAAGAAACGTGGCTTGTAGGCTGAGTTCATCTCGCCCGGTCACGTTCGTGGTCACTTTGCCGAACACATTGGCCCGATGGTACTGATTGTCGTTCAGATACGGGCCGTTCGTATAGAATCCCTCGGCGGCAAACAAGGTGCGCACTCGCTCTTTAGTCGGGGAGAACATGAGCAGATACCGCTGCGTGCTGAATTGCCCGCCGGTGCCTTGAATCACACCTTCTTTGACCAGATCGCGCGTCCGAAAATTCACCGCTCCCGCCGTGACAAAATCGCCGTACTCCGGTAGGTACGCGCCCTTGTGGACGTCGATGCCCTCGATCGTTTCGGGGATGATGAAGTTGAGATCCGTGTAGCCTTGACCGTGCGCATGGGATCGCAGATTGATCGGCATCCCATCAAGGAAAAATCCCACGTCCGTCCCATGGTCCGCGTCGAAGCCACGGAGGAAATATTGATCGGCCTTCCCGGCGCCGCCGGAATGTTCGACGGCTACAAAACCTGGAATCAGGCGAAGCACCTGGGCGGGACGTCCCTGGGGCTGCAGAACGATTTCGTTGTCCGGAATGAACTGTTGAGAAGAAGCTGCCACCGGCCGTTCTACTCGGACAGACACTTCCGGGACCTCGAGTTCCGGTTCGTCAGGGTCATGGGCCCAGGCCTTTCCCCACGAACTGAGAGCAAACGCAAGAGCAAGCACGAATATCATTGCGCGCGTCATGTCCACTACACCTCACCAAGAATTCCGTGGACGGATGAGACGCCTACGATGGTCTCTCAGCAGTCGGCTCACCGACCGGCATAGACCCTGGTGGTCTCGCAACTCTGAATGGAAGAAGAATGGGCTTATGCTCGACAGGGTGCTTGCGCGGTAACACGGACCCGTGAGAGGCACTCGTCGATCAACGTATCCATCGTGCGGCCTTCAGTCCCCACGATTTCGACACGAAGTCGATTCAGCGGCAACAGCACCTTCTTGGCCTTCGCCTCAAGAATCGCTTTGACGAGATCCGGAGTGACCTCGCCTAACATGGCGCCGGGCAACACCATATTCAACGAGGCGACAATGACATCGACCGTCGGCATCATCTGAGCAATCGCATCGACGCCGCATGCCACTTGTTCAGCCCCGGCCTTTCTCATCGCCTCGGCAGCGGCGCGGTTGGTTCCCACTGCCATGATCCGACAATCGAGAGTCAAGGTTTCCCGCAACCCCGACACCAGCCGGGAACCCAGCCCACCGCCTCGACCATCAATCACACAGACCCGCATGGTTCAGTCCAGATGCTTTCCAGTGGTCGTCATGGTCAACTTCCCGTGCTTCACGCCTTTGACACTTACCAACGCATCAGCCACTTTTCGAATCTCCGATCCCGTTCCTTTTACGACCAGCACTTCGAGACAATGATCATGGTCGAGATGCACATGCATACTGGAGAGGATCTGCCTGTGATGGTCATGCTGAATATCCGTCAACTTACTCGTCAGGCCACGCACGTGATGGTTATACACGAAGGTGATGGTCCCGATAGTTTCCTGATCATGATCCCATTCCTGCCCGACGAGGTCGTCTCGGATCAGGTCCCGCAGCGCCTCGGACCGGTTGGTATAGCCGCGCACCCTGATACGGCGGTCGAAGGCATCCAGCAGCCGCCGGTCGAGCGAGACACCGAACCGCACCAGTGGGTTCGCACGATATGGGCGTGTCATGATTTTCAAAAACGTAGCACTGCTGAACGAGCAGCGTCAAGGGACAGAACGAATAATGCGTCCCAGATGCACTAGTCGTTCTGAATCGGTACGTACAGCACGTTGCCCTGCCGATTGATGAGCAGCAGGGCGAGATCGGTAGGTTTCAGGGGATCGGCCAGCCGTTGGAGGGCCATAAAACTTCCGACTGGTTGCCGGTTCAGTTCGAGAATGACGTCGCCCGGCTGTAAACCGGACACTTCCGCCAGCGATCCTTCTTCCACATCGGTCACGACGACGCCGCTTGTGACGGGCAGGTCCATCTGTCTCGCCAGCGAGACGGTGATATCGTCGAACACCACGCCGGAGAGCGGATGGGCGGCCGAAGAGGCGGAAGACACAGCCTGGGGTTTCTTGACCCGCTCGCGCGGCGCCTCCTGGATCACCAATTCGGCTTGGTACAATCGGCCGTCCCGAATGAGATCGATCTGATGTTTGCTGCCGATCGCAGCCTGCGCGATCAGGTTACGAAGGTGGCCGCTGTCCAACACGTCGCGCCCGCCGAAACGCACGACCACGTCTCCCCGCTTGAGGCCGGCCCGCTCTGCCGACCCCTTGGGCTGCACGTCCGTCACAATCGCACCTTTGATATCGGGCAGGCGGAAGATCTTGGCCAGCATCGGGCTCACGTCCTGTGTCGAGGCCCCGAGAAATCCACGAACCACTCGCCCTGTTTTGAGCAAACTCTGCATCGCGGCGCGGGCCATATTGCTGGGAATCGCAAAGCCGACCCCCACGTTCCCGCCGGTGGGGCTTGCAATCGCCGTGTTGATGCCGACCAGTTCGCCGTGAATGTTGACGAGAGCGCCACCCGAATTGCCCGGATTGATCGGCGCATCGGTCTGGATGAAGTCTTCGAAATCCGCCACGCCGACGTCCGCCCGTCCGACGGCGCTCACGATGCCGAAGGTCACGGTGCGACTCAATCCGAGCGGACTGCCGATCGCCAAGACAAAGTCGCCCACCGCCAGTTTGCTCGAATCGCCCCAGGTCGCCGCCGAGAGATTCGTCGCCTGAATCTTGACCACCGCCACGTCGGTCTTCGGATCGCTCGCCACCACCTTTCCCTTGAACTGACGGCGATCCGACAAAATCACTTCGACGTCCACGGCGTCGGCCACCACATGGTTGTTCGTGACGATCAATCCATCCGGCGAGACGATCACGCCAGACCCTTGACCATACTGCCGGCGCGTCGGAGGCTCCTTGAACAGCCCAAACGGCAAGGCTTCATCGCTGAAGGCTTGGTCTCGCACCACCACGGTGGAGGCGATGCTCACCACCGCCGGAATCACCTTGCCGGCGGCGGCCTTCACTTGACTCTGCAAATCCTGGCCTCCGGCCGCGCGGACATCCGGCACATCAAGCATCAAGCAGGCGACCACAGCCCAACCAGCCCTCATGCCCCAGACGGCCCACCCATTCATCAACCGGCGATTCTTCACTGGCCGCACTCCCTTTTGATCATATGGCCCCAGGTCCAAATGGCAATGCTGCGCGAACCTATCATAGGCAACCGGCTTCTGCACGATATTCGAAAGAGGCGTCCCCTGAACAGAGGAAGGAAGAAACGGGCCTCTGTTAGAACCAAAGCCTGACGCCCGCCACAAATCGAACCTGACTCGGATTACCTCCTTCTTCCCTGACCAACGTCGCGGTCTCACCGAAACTTCGGTCAATCGAGAATCCGACATAGGGAGCGAATTCCCGCCGGATCTCATAACGGAGCCGGAGGCCGAACTCCAGATTGTTGAGCCCGGAGCCGATGGTAAACCGCTCGACCCGTTGCGCTGCCATGTTCGTTTCGAACCGTCCTTGCAGGATCAGTCGTTGCGTCAGCAGGAAATCCTTGGTCAAGGACAGCCGCCCCGACACATGACCGCCTTGATCGATGAACAGCGCGGCTTCCAGCTCGTAATTGTACGGCACCAGGCCCTGGATGCCGATCACACCCAGTCCGCGCGTCACATTCCGCCCGCGGAACCGTTGCGTTTCAACGCGCGAGCCGATCTGCACATCATAGTATTTGGCGACGAACCGGCCGTACAACAGTTGGAAGTCCACATCGTAGTCCGCCTTGAACGCCGTATCCTGCTGTCCCTCGCTTTTGAACCAGAGCCGGTGGTGGTCGCCGCCGTACCATCCGTCGAGATCCCATCGATAATCGTCTCGTTCCGGCCTCGCCCCACCGGCAGGTCGGTATTCCAACAGGTCCATGAGCACGAACAGATAGGGTTGGTGATCATGGACAGGGCTCGGCCACCTCGCCGGCGGAGGCGACGCAGGTTGTGACATCGCAGGAGATTCGGTCGGTGGTTGTGCACCGGCATGAGAGACCAGACCGATCCCAACAGAGCAGACCAGAATCGCCATCCACAGCCATGGCCGTGCAGTTCTCATGACGGGCCGTGCCGCTCGCCTCCGGCAACCTCGACGACTCTGAACATCCCGGCCTCCATATGCAACAAGAGATGACAGTGGAGCGCCCATCGCCCTGGGGCATCAACCGTCACGGCCACGGACAGCCGCTCCGCCGGCTTGACGATCACCGTATGTTTGCGTGGCAGAAATTCACCAGCGCCGTTCTCCAGTTCCATCCACATCCCGTGCAGATGGATCGGATGCTCCATCATCGTATCGTTCACGAAGACCAGCCGCAGCCGCTCGCCGTCGCGAAGGGGGATCGGGTCGGGAGCCTCCGAATATTTCTTGCCATCAAACGACCAGAGATACCGCACCATGTGGCCGGTGAGATGCAATTCGATCGTCCGTTCCGGTTCCCTCCGGTCAGATATGGGGATGAGCCGCTTCAAGTCGGTATAGACCAGCACCCGTCGTTCCGTTTGGTCGAGCCCTGTTCCCGGCTCCATCAATCGACTGCGCGAGTACTCGGCTATCATCTGGTTGCCTGAGCCATGATCGTCGGGACCATGCCGAACCCACTCCCTGCCACCACGGTCAGAGAGCGCCTGCTCCACGACTGTTTCATGGTCCTGTCTCCCGTAACCCTCATGAAGCAAGTGTCCAGCAGCCTGATGCTGGGCTTCCCCAACCCCACGGAACTTGTGTTGATCGGCTCCCATATCCATGCCGTCCATCGCCATCCCCATGTCATCCATCGTGCGGAGCGGACGAGGGCGCCGTGTGGGCATGTCACCGCTCATGCCAAGTCGTGGCGCGAGCGTGCCCCGTGCATACCCGCTTCGATCCATCGTCTCTGCAAAGATCGTATAGGCCCGATCGCCTTCCGGCTGGACGATGACGTCATAGGTCTCTGCCGGACCCATGCGAAATTCATCCACCGCAACCGGCTGAACATTCTGCCCATCGGCCTGGACGACCGTCATGGTCAGTCCTGGTATCCGCACATCGAAAAACGTCACGGCGGCGGCGTTGATGAATCGCAACCGCACCAGCTCGCCGTCACGAAACAGTCCCGTCCAGTTCCTGGCCGGCGGCAAACCGTTGACCAAATAGATCAGGGCGGAACCGGTCACATCCGCGAAGTCCGTCGGGTCCATCCGCATGCGATCCCACAACAAGTAATCGGACAGAGCCGGCCAGAACCCCATCCGCCTCGCATCCGCTAAGAATTCGACCGCCGTCCGTTTTTGAAAGTTGTAGTACCCGCTGGTTTTTTTGAGATTGGCGAGGAGCATCTCCGGCTCATCCATGCTCCAGTCCGACAGCAACACCACGTGGTCACGGTCATACCGAAAGGGCTCCGGTTCCCGTGGCTCGATGATCAACGGCCCGTACATGCCCTTGAGTTCCTGACCGCCCGAATGGCTGTGGTACCAATAGGTGCCGCTCTGCCTTACCTGGAAACGATACGTGAAGGTCGCCCCCGGATTGATGCCGGGAAAACTGACACCGGGCACTCCATCCATCTCAAAGGGCAAAAGAATGCCGTGCCAGTGAATGGAGGTTGGCACCGCAAGATGATTCGACACTCGGATCGTCGCTTGCTGCCCTTCTCGCAATCGAATGAGCGGGCCGGGTACCGCGCCGTTGATCGTGACAGCGGTTCCGACCTGTTCATCGACCGTGAAGGACCGCTCGCCGATCACCAGGTCGATCAGCTCGCCGCTCACCGTTTCCGGCTGCATGCCGACAAGGGGAAGAGGATTCCGCCCACGAGTGGCGCACGAGACAAGGAGAGGGGACGTCACCGAGAGCAGCCCCATCGCCCCCATCCACTTGAGCACCATCCGCCTCGATATGTTCTTATCGCCCATCATCTCACCTTCGCTTCGGCGCGCCGTTCAACCCATCGATACAGCACCGGCAGCACGACCAACGTCAACAGGGTGGACGAGATCAGCCCCCCGATCACCACCGTCGCCAACGGCCGCTGAATTTCGGAGCCGGGGCCGGTCGCAAGGAGCAACGGTGTCAGTCCCAGCGCGGCCACACAGGCAGTCATCAACACCGGCCGAAGGCGCAGCACCATGCCCGTCACGACCGCTTCATCCAGCGGTACACCCTGTTGCCGCAACTGATTGATAAAAGCAATCTTGACCGTTCCGTTCAGCACGGCGACGCCAAACAGGGCGATGAACCCCACGGAGGCGGGAACCGAGAGATACAGTCCCCTCAGTTTCAAGGCCGCCAGCCCCCCGACCATCGCAAACGGGATCGCCAGCATAATCAGCGCAGCTTGTCTCCATGAACCAAATGTCAGATAGAGCAACAGAGCGATCAGCCCGACGACCATGGGAACAACGAGGGTCAGTCGGGCCATCGCCCGTCGCTGATTTTCAAATTGCCCCCCCCACGTGATGTAATAGCCGGGTGGAAGCTTCACCTGCTTGGAGACGACCGCCTGCGCCTCCTCGACGGCGCCGACCAGATCACGCCCAATGACGTTGGCTTCGATAACGAGTCGGCGGCTGGCCTGCTCGCGGCTGATTTGGGCCGGACCTTCGACGATCCTGATATCAGCCAGTTCCCGCAAGGGAATCCGGGACCCATCCGGCGCGGTGACCCACAAGGTAGCAATCGCCTCGACGTCGTGCCGCCGGTCGTCCGGGAACTTGATGACGATCGGGAATCGCCACTGTCCTTCGAAGACTTCCCCCGCTCCAATGCCGGGCCCGACGGCCTTGATGACCTCCGTGATGTCCGACACGTTGATGCCATACCGCGCAACTTTCGAGCGGTCAATGTTCAGCATCAGATAGTACAACCCTGACACCTGCTCCACCCTCAGATCGGACAGGCCCTTGACCTGCCGCAAGGCGCGAGCGATGTCATCGCCCTTGGCCCGCAAGATCTCCAGATCGTCACCGAACAACTTGACCGCCACCTGCGACCGGACACCGGACACCAACTCATCCACCCTCATCGCAATGGGCTGGGTCAGACCGAACGCAATGCCGGGCACCTGCATTAATATGCGACGGACCTGATCTTCGATCTCGCCTTTGTTGTGCGCCTGCCATTCGGATTCGGGCTTCAGCAACACATACAGGTCGCTCAGCTCCATGCCCATGGGATCGGTCCCCAACTCATTCGCGCCGGTCCGAGAGACGACCGACCGCACGTCGGGGACGGCCAAGAGCAATCGCTCGATCTCACCGGTCACATTGAGTGATTCGCTCAAGCTGATACTCGGCAGCCGCATCACGTTCACCACCATCGATCCTTCGTCCATGATCGGCACGAACTCGCGCCCGATGAACGGGACCAGAACCGCCCCACCGGCCAAGATCCCAGCCGCACCGATCACGACAACCGATGTCCTCCGGAGAGCCGCCTCCAAAAGGGCCCGATAGAGTCGCCGTCCCTCCAACGAGAGACGCCGTTCTGTTCGTGACGAGCGGGCGTTCAAGAACGCCACGCAGAGTGCCGGAATCACGGTCATCGACAAGGCCAAGGAACTCAAGAGAGCGATCACGACCGTTTGCGCCAGGGGATGAAACATCTTGCCTTCGATCCCTTGAAGGGCCATGAGCGGCACAAAAGTCAACGCAATGATCAATTCCCCGAACAAACTCGGCCTCCGGACCTCCAACACCGCACGCAGCGCCACGGAAAGCTTCTCGGCCGGACCAAGCGGCGCGGATCGGCCGACGGACGCTTCACTCAAGTGACGCTCGACGTTTTCCACTTGCACGATCGCCGCATCGACGATCATGCCCAGCGAGATGGCCAGCCCGCCAAGCGACATCAGATTGGCCGAGAGGCCGACCTGCCGCATGACCAGAAACGTGGCCAGCGTCGCCAGCGGCAACATCAGGGACACGACCACAGCACCGCGGAGGTTCCTTAAGAATCCATAGAGGACCAGAACGACGACCGCCGCTCCCTCCACCAACGCCCGCTCGACGGTCTCAAGGGCCCGCGCCACCAGTTCGAGTCGATCATAGAAGGGAACGATGGCGACCCTTTCCGGCAACAGTCGATTGATCAAAGCCACTTTTTCTTTAACGGCGGACACCACCTCCCTCGAGTTTCCGCCCCGCAACATGACGGCGATGCCTTCCATGGCCTCTCCCTTGCCGTCACGGGTGACACCGCCCAATCGGACGGCATGACCGTGGCGCACCGTCGCCACGTCCTTGAGATAGATTGGCGTGCCGCTGCGAGCCGCCACGACAATCCGTTCCAAGTCCTCGACGGAACGGGCCAGTCCCTGACCATAGACCACCAGCTTGTCGCCGCCCCGCTCGATGTAGCCCCCGTCCGCGTTCCGGTTGTTTTCCATCACCGCCGTTTGAACCTGACGCAGCGTGAGCCCCAGACTGGCCAATCGACCTGGGTCCACGAGCACCTCGTACTGTTTGGCGAGCCCCCCCAACGTATCGACGTCGGCCAGCCCCGGCACACTGCGCAACAGCGGTCGAATCACCCAATCGTGCAGCGTCCGTAGTTCTTGAAGGCTCTGTCCCGGCCCTTCCACCAGATACATGAACACTTCGCTCAAGCCCGTGCTGATCGGCCCCAACATGGGCTCAAGACCTTGGGGCAGCCGGGACCGCGCTTGTATCAATCGCTCCAACACGAGTTGGCGGGCGAAGTACACATCAACCGCGTCGTCGAACACCACTGTGATCACGGAAAGCCCATATCGGGACACCGAACGCAACTCGGTTTTCCCGGGCAGATTGGTCAACTCGATTTCAAGCGGGAAGGTGACAAGCCGTTCGATTTCGGTCGGCGCCAACGAGGGAGCGCGCGTGATGACCTGCACCTGCACCGGCGTGATTTCTGGGAACGCATCGATCGGAAGCCGAACAAACGAGACGACTCCTCCCACGCTCAGAGCCAACGCACCGAGCAAGACCAGCCACCGTTGCTCCATGGACCAACGGATCACTCGCTCGATCATAGGGGGCCTCCGATCGGCATCTGCTCACGGAGGACTTCGGATTTCAGCATATAACTTCCTTCAGTCACGACCTCGTCGCCCGCCTCCAATCCGGCTCTTACCTCCACATACTCGCCCGAGAATGAGCCGAGCTGCACTTCGCGCAGGTCAAAGCGTCCAGGCCCTCGGACGAGGAAGACAACCGTCCGGCTTTCGATCTGCTGCACCGCCGCACGTGGAATCGTCAAAACCGGCTGCTCCGGTATAAGCAACGTTACATCGGCGAACATATAGGGCCGCAAACGCCGATCGGGGTTGGGAAGCTCCGATCGCACCATGATCGTCCTCGTCGTGGGATCGATCACGGCGCCGACATAGGTCACGGAGCCACGAAATACCAGCTCCGGATAAGCCGAGACGCGCACTTCGACATCAAGACCGGTTCTGAGTTGCCCAGCCTGTTGCTCCGGAAAGTCCGCCCGCACCCAAACGGTCGAAAGGTCCGCGACGGTGAAGAGCATCTGATTGACATCGACCACCTCTCCGACCGTGGCGTTGCGTTCGATGATTTCGCCGGCGAAGGGAGCCCGCAGATACACCTGCGCCACCTCCGCATGGGGCAACTCTTTCGCCGTCAGCCGCTCGATTTCCCGTTCGGTCATGCCTAACAAATGGAGTTTTTCTTCGGCCTCGTGCAGGTCGGCTTTCGTATTGTCAAGCTCGGCCTCACGCCGCTGATATTCGGCGGCCCCGATCGCTCCCTCTTCGAACAACATTCGAGCCCGCTCGAAGGCCTTTCCCGCCACCTGGACGGCCGTTCTTCTTTTTCGATATTCCAACAGCGCTTCGCCGACAGCGGGGCTGTCCAGCCGCAGAAGCGGCTCCCCCGCTTTGACGCGATCACCGAGATTGGCATGCACCGCGAGAATCCGCCCCGGCACCCGCACACCCAAATGCGCCAAGCGATTTTCATTCGGCAAAATCTTCCCCCCTTGCGCCTTGAGAGTCAGACGAAGAGGACGAATCGCCGCTCGTTCCGTCCGAAGCTGCGCCAGCGCCCGCCGGTCTTCCGGCAACTCAATGAGACCGGGCCCAACCTGCCTGGTTTCCGTCCGCGAGGCCTTGCCCGGTTCCCCCTCTTCTTGCTTGGACTGACAAGCCTCACCGGCGAGTGCCAACACCGCGATGGCCAATAACCAACACCCCCTGGGCGATGAAAACACCGTTGCATCATGCCGCATGGAGAAAGACCTCCCTTCTTCGGAAGTCGAGCCGCCTCATCGACTGAGACATCGCATCCCTTGTCTGCGGAGGACCTCGACACGATCGACAGCGCAGAGACGATCCGGCTTCCCCGAACTATTCTGCACGCCACTGGGCGGCCACGACTCGAGACCGCGATCGAGGCCAGCCCCGGTCTTCCCGACCCATTCCGCCGGTTGAGCCAACGATCGAGGACACGGCGATTTCGCAACGTCCTGAGACGCGACTCCCAGCACAGAGCGTGACGGATTGGACAAAACCGATATCGGTCAGATGATCAGAGCGGGAGGAGCACGGGAAGGACGCTCATACAGAACGGAGAGCGAGCGAAGTCTGACGGCTGTTGGTCCTTCAAGGCGAGCTTCACGATCGGGTTCCGACAGGACCGGCCCAGCAACGGTCAACGGATGGAGGGGAGCGAGAAGGAGCTGCCGTCGATCCGACGAGTCACCGAGCAGCGTAAGGGAGAACTCGGCATGCTGGTCTCCGACATGAAAGTAGTCCAGCCCCCTGACTACGCCGTCAAACCGGTCGTGCGTGTCCTCGATCGCCCCATGTCGATCGAATTCGCACTCGAGATCCGGCGACCAGATGGTATGAACAACACCGCCGTGGACATGGCCATCTTCTCCGTGACGGTGATCCCCTTCGGGATGCACGTGGAAGAATGGAATCGCGAGCATCCACACCCCGACCCACACTGACACCGTTAAGCGGAATGGACCGGACCTGGGTGTTTTGCCTCGCATCATGAACCGACTGTATCACCGTTGAGAATTCCGGGGCAATCACTCTTCCGTTACAGCTCCACCTGGCGCAAACGCAGCGCATTCGAGATGACGGATACGGAACTGAACGTCATCGCGGCACTCGCGAACATCGGGCTGAGCAACATGCCGACAAAGGGATACAAGACCCCTGCCGCCAGCGGGACCCCTACCATGTTATAGGCAAAGGCGAAGATGAGATTCTGTTTGATGTTCCGCATCGTCGCCTTACTTAGCCGTCTGGCCCGCACCAGAGCGCGGAGGTCTCCCTGAATCAAGGTCATCCCGGCACTCTCGATGGCGATCCCCGCCCCGGTCCCCATGGCGATCCCCACGTCGGCCAGAGCCAGCGCCGGAGCATCGTTGACACCGTCGCCGGCCATCGCCACGATACGTCCCTCCGCCTTAAGTTTGGCCACCACCGCCCCTTTTTGATCGGGCAGCACACCGGCGATGACTTCATCCAAACCAAGCTTCCTGCCGACCGATTCGGCGGTCTGCCGGTGATCGCCAGTCAACATAATCAGCCTGAGCCCGTCCGCCTTGAGCACGGTGACCGCCTCCACCGTCGAAGGTTTGATTGGGTCGGCCACACCAAGGAGCCCAGCCGGTCTGCCGTCGAGAGCCACAAAGACAACTGTGTGCCCGTCTTGTCTCAACCGCTCCGCCTCGACGTCGAGTCGATCCAGCTCACTCTTCTCCTCTTTGACCATCTCGCGAATGAACGACACCGTTCCGACGGCCACCGTCCGGCCATCAATCATACCGGACACTCCCTTGCCTGTTAACGATCGAAACTGTCGTTCCGCTGCCAGTGGAATACCCCGATGTTTGGCGCCCGCCACGATCGCTTCGGCCAACGGATGTTCACTGCCCTGCTCAAGACTTGCCGCAAGCCCCAACAACTCCCGCTCGGACCAAGGCTCGACCGGTCGAACCACCGTGAGCGCCGGTTTGCCCTCGGTCAACGTGCCGGTCTTATCGAAAACAACCGTATCGACTCGCCCCAATGTTTCGAGTGCTTCGGCCTTTTTCACCAAGACTCCGGCCATCGCGCCGCGGCCAGTCGCGACCATGATCGACATGGGCGTCGCCAACCCCAAGGCACAGGGACAGGCAATGATGAGTACCGCGACGGCGTTGACCAATGCGTGGGCCAGCTTGGGCTCCGGCCCCCACAAGGCCCATGCAACGGCTGTCAGCACGGCCACGCCGACCACCAGCGGCACGAAATAGGCGGCCACACGATCCGCGATCCGCTGAATGGGAGCCCGGCTCCGCTGAGCCTCACCGACGATCTGGACGATCCTGGCCAGCAATGTCTCGCGCCCGACCCGCTGCGCGCGCATCAGGATGCTGCCGGCACCGTTGATCGTCCCCGCCGTCACCGGCATACCAGGCTCCTTGACGACGGGCATCGGCTCACCCGTGATCATAGACTCATCAATCGACGTCAGCCCTTCGATCACCACACCGTCCACCGGCACGCGATCGCCGGGCCTGACACGCAGGCAATCCCCCACTCGCACGTGGTCGATCGGCACGTCTTCTTCTCGACCGTCGTCTCGCACGAGACGCGCCATAGCAGGGGCCAACTTCAATAGCGCCCTGATAGCGGATCCGGTTTGCGCGCGAGCCCGTAGCTCCAAGACCTGCCCCAAGAGCACCAAAACGGTGATCACGGCACTCGCCTCAAAATAGACCGGCACGGTGCCGTCGGGCCGGTGAAACGAGGTGGGTAACCAGCTCGGAGCCAAGGTGGCCACAGTACTGTATCCATAGGCCGCGCCGGTTCCCATCGCGATGAGCGTGAACATGTTCGGCGAACGATTGACGATCGAGGCCCACCCGCGTTGGAAGAAGGGCGCACCGCCCCAGAGCACCACCGGCGTCGCCAAGAGAAGCTGCGCCCACTGGAGAAACACGTTGCCGACCACTCGCTGCAACGGCATGCCGGGGATCATGTCGGCCATTGCGAGCGCCATGACCACCATCGTGGGGATGAGACAGATCCAGAACCGCCTGCTCATGTCGTCCAGTTCGGGATTGCCGGTTTCTTCCGCCGAGACGACCTTGGGCTCCAACGCCATTCCGCAAATCGGGCAAGCGCCTGGCTTGGTTTCCAACACCTCCGGGTCCATCGGACAGATGTATTCAACAGCGCCCCCCGGTGGTACCGCCGGCGGCACGACGATGCGCGGAGCCCGCTGGTCAGGCGGAGTCAGGTAATAAGCCGGGGCTTCGCGAAATTTGTTCAAACAGCTTGTGGCGCAGAAATAGTAGGTTTTCCCTTGATAGACGTATGAGCCGGCTGCGCGATCCGGCTGAACCGTCATGCCGCAAACCGGATCGATCTCCCCTTTCGGTCCTTGCATCATCGGCAGGGACCTCCGGGCGGGCGAAGCCGAAGGCGATGGAGCGGAGGGAGCGGCTACCAAGGTCAGCGGCTTTCGTCTTAAGGCCGCCTCCGGATCGGCGCGGAACCGTTCAAGACACGATCCCGCGCAAAAGTAATACGTCGTCCCCTTATAGTCATACCGCCCCGCCGCGCGGGCGGGATCGACGGTCATGCCGCAAATCGGATCAATCGCCATAGCCGTAAGACCTCGGCGGAACCAGCCGTGAGGAGAAGATGAGGCAGGGTTTCGTTGTCTGAGCCACTCGGTTGGCACATGCTGCGGCTTTATTTTTTTGCATCATTCTCCAAAATGCTTCGGATGATTGTGACCACGTTTTCCGGCGTCATGTTGACGCCATCGACCTTGATATTTCCGTCGATCAGAATCGAGGGAGTGGAAGATACCTTGATCCGCTCACCCCAACGCCGCCCTTCCTCGAAGGCCCGTGCCGGCTTGCCGCCGGCCAATCCCGCTTCGAACGCCGCAACGTCCAGCCCGACTTCGCGGATCAGCAACTCACGAATCGATCGATCCAACACGCCATCCATTTTGTCCTTGTGAATGGTTCGGAACAAGACCGCCTTCATTTCATCGCCCTTTCCCATCATCTTGGCCTGCTCATACATGTCAAAGGCGGTCGGCAGCTTCCCGGGGATGACGGGGAAGCCGACCATCGTGATCTCGATCTTGTCGCCGAACTCGCGGCGCAACATCGGGATCGCCGTTTCCTCGAAATGATGGCAATGGGGACAGTAGAAATCGGCGAACTCGACGAGTTTGACTTTTCCCCGTTGATGGGTGGAAGGTTCGTCTTTCAAGAGTTCGTACTTGCCTTTGATATCGGGAACGGTTGCCCCTGCACTCAACGGCGCGCCGGCAAGGACCGCAACCGCCGTAAATGCCACCGCCAACTTTGACATCGACACCTTATGAGACATCATCTCATGCTCCTTTCCTACGATGATGACGGAGACTGTATTATAGCGAATGCACGGCCATTTCGGTTTCTGTTACACTGTTTTTTATGGATCGGCGGTGGCAAGGGGTTCTTATCGGTATCACACTGATCTGCTCAGGCTGCGCTTCCACGGGAGACTATGCGGCACCAGCCTCGTCCCTGCTTCCGTTCCCCGAAGTGGGACGGGCCCCCGACACCTTCAAAGGGCAGACGGTCACGTTCGGCGGCAAGGTATTGACAGCAAAACGATTGGCGGAGGGGACCCGCCTTGAGATCCTGCAACTCCCGCTGGACTCATCGCTTAAACCGACACACGATTTGAGAAAATCGCAGGGCCGTTTTCTTGCGGTCAAAAAAGAATTTCTCGATCCTGCCACGATTCCGGCCGGCACGTTCGTCACCGTCACCGGAGAGGTGAGCGGAGCCGTCACGTTGCCGCTCGATGAAACCGAGTATCGCTACCTTACCCTGACCATCGCCGCCTTGCACGTCTGGCCCGCCGAGGAGGAGCGATCGGCTCGTCTGCGTCCTTATCCCTACTACATCATGCCCGGCCCCTATTGGGGACCCTACTGGCATCCTTATTGGTGGCATCCTTGGCCTTATTGGTGACCAGACCTCAGGGCCGCTCCACCCTCATGATCTCTCATGTACCTCACAATCTCATGTGGCGGTCGTTCCAAACGAATCACGTCAAGAAAGACCGCACAAGTCATCGAATGATGAAGCATCGTCTTCCCTCCCCCCAGCTCCTCATCCCCCTGATCCCGCTTCCTTTGATAAGGCACAGGCGATGCCGACGCCCACCTTTCCATCGTTTTCGAAGAAGGGAGCCTACGGAGCATAAAGCTCCAAGATTCGGCGGAACCAATCAACTATGTGTTCAGAATGGAAGGGCGTCGTGCCTTCAAGCGAAGCGGCTACCGTCGCCTCCGCAACCGCGCGAACTTCCCCACCGGATATGCGGAAACGCTTCGCAATCAGGGCTGCATCGGCAAGATCTTCATCGATTCCACGGCGGAAATGAAACGAACGGCAGGACATCCTCCCCCTATTTCGCAGACGGTGCGTGGAACACCAGAATCTGGGGGATCTTCAAATAATGCGCGTCCCTGGTAACGACCGTTAAGCCATATGGCATGGCCGATGCGGCGATCCAAAGATCATTCATCGGGATCGGCGTCCCCGCCGTCCACAGACCCGTCCAGAATCGTCGCATACCGCTCGGCCGCTTCCTCGTCCACCGCAAGGGTTGTGACTCTGGAGGAAGCCAGAAACCGACTCAATCGTTCCTCGTTTTTCTTTCTGGCATGGCTTCTCAAGAATCCGACCCACAGCTCTCCGAGCACGACGGGATTCAGCCAGATGGTATCCGCCGTTTGAAGTTTCTCCTTGATGGCCTCATCGCCCCGCATGAACGCCGAATACCCCGAAGTGTCCAGCAGGATCCGGCTCACTTCCACATCTCCGGATCAATTGTTCGTTGTTTCGCGAGCGTCCGGTCAAATGCCTCGGCCTCCTGTTTGCTCCATGAACCGGCCAACTCGTCCAGATCATGATAGCGACGGACCGGCCGTTTTTCGGACTCGCCAAGGTGTTCCTGCAAAAGCCCGATAACCACCTTATTGACGCTCACGCCTTTCTGCTTCGCCCGCTGGCGAATCGTGCGCTCCACCGACGGAGGAAGATTCCTCAAGGTTATGGCTTTCATACGTCCTCCTGTGCATCATCATGTGCATCACCGCGATGCAAGATTAACGGCGCTTCGACCGACTCTCAATGGCAGGCTGAGAGAGTACCGACCCCCTGCCCGACCACCGACACCCTGCGGATCACGGAATTGGAAGGCGTGCCGATCTCAGAATCCGGTCAGGATAATAGAAAACAATCCCGACAGACGAACCGAGAGCAAGCAATATGCAAGAATCACATCCCTCGCTCTCAGTCACCGCGACCGGCCATGAAGACCCGCAGTCCAGTTTGAGCGCCCTATACTCCGGCAAATTCTTTAGCATGTATTGGATTCCGACCGATCTTCGGGATGCCTTTGTGCACCGGCTTAAAGACCATGTATGTCTTCGCGTAGCGGCCTTTCTACACGATGCCGCGGTGCTCGCGTCGATCTCAGGGGCTCGGCCGTTCCTTGAGAGTCAAGCCATCGCAGCAAAATTGCGTCGGAGCAGGGCCCCTTCGAGCCGATCGTTGGCTGAAAGAGCAGGGCCGGGAGGAACAGGGAAAGAACGACGTTGAACGGGCAAGACGCTCGGTCCGTGAAGAGAAGACCGTTCAATGAAAGACGACCATGAATGATCCCGCGTCTCTTCCGCCTTCGGTGTCAAGGCCGCTGCTCACTTGGAATTCCCAGGCACAGGGCCTGGTTGAGTCGGCTTTCTGAAAACAGTGCGGCAACCTACACCACCATAGGAACCATGGGAATCTCCCGGTAATACCCATAAAGTAGGAAAGGTGCCAACAGGAAAGGAGCCCGCTCTGCACTAGCAAGGGGCTCCATCCTACAGGCCAACAGGCTTTAGACAGACTACTGACTCAGCTCACTGCCTAAGACACTTCCCAAGACTATTTCCCCTTGCCTTTTTGCTTATGTTGATGGGCTTGCTCGGCGTGCGCCAGCGATTCCTCCGCATGTTTCAGAGATTCTTTGGCATGGTCGAGCGCTTCCTTCGCATGGGGATCATTGCTGCTCTTGATCGCTTCTTCCAGATGGTGAATCGCCTCCTTCGCATGTCCAATGCCTTCCTTGGCATGGGCGATGGTTTCCTTGACATGCCCTCCCTCACTGGCGAGAGCAGGCTGGGTCAGCCCTCCTCCAATCAGACCAAGCACCGCGCAGAATCCGACCGTCACCAAGACCGTTTGTCTGTGTCTCATACTCTTCCTCCTCCCTAAAGGTTGTCATGGCACCTCTTCTCCATTTCCTCGCAGGCTCTAGTATGCCATGGCTCGTTATGTCCTGACATACATCTTTCTTCGCTTGATCGCCTTTCCGGCTCTTTGTATCCATTCCTGTCGATACAAGCAGCTTGGATCACGGACATGAAATGTGGATCACAGACCTATACATCCTCTGGCTGTTGAAGTCTTCTTGCTCTGAACCAGAGAGGAGGGATCACCTAACGTACTCAGCCTGTCGCGGCTTCATGGATAATCGGCCCACTCGCGCCAGCCTGGGCGTCAGATTGGGGGCACCGGACTGCTTTGCCATAAACGGCAAACAGAGTTGCGCTTTGGCTCGCTTGCCGAGGCGGGTTCTCAGAACCTCGCCCAGATTTTCATCTACTGACACCATCTCATCCCCATCGCCTGTCTTATCACTTCTTATCACTTTCCTATGGTCGGTTAATCATCTGGCTTCATCCTTCAGCATGTCCAGCATGTCGCATCTCTACTTTTTATTTCATCTCCTTGGCGCGACAATGCCATCCCTCTCCTTTCACACTGTTCACCGCATCCACAAGGTGTTTGGGAGTTGCCTTGCTCCCTTCGACCGTCACAACCGCGTGGCCTTTCATGCTCTTGAGATCGACGGTTTTGACCCCCGGTACCTTTTTCACGGCGGATTCGACTTCCTCTAAATAGAGGTCGCAGTAGCTTCCACCGAGCATCAAGGTGATTTTCTGTTCCGCAGCTCCTTGAGCTGACTCAATGCAGGTCCCCGCGACCAATCCAGCCATGACACCACCTACCATGACTCCGCGCCACATCATTGTTACCCATCCTATTCTTGTTCTTGCGCCCATTCTTGCGCTTACGGTCCAGTGGTCTACCATCTTTCCCTCTCACATGTGATTAAGTCGTCACGCGAGTTTCTATTTCTAAAAAGGGAGGGAGCCGGAGGGAGGCCGCCCCCGACTCCCCACGCAGGCCTAGAGGAAGGGAGGTGCCGACCCTCCAGACCTGAACTTAGATCCTTTCACAATTCCTACCTTATTTCCTTAATCGCCGACGACCGGCAACCCTATTCGCGTCCTTTGGTGCTACCTTGTTCCGGTCCAATTGCACATGATCTACACTCTTCCGCTGAGTTATCAACTTCTCAACTGATGATTGAAAGATCCTAAGACTATTCCCCCCGATTTTTGTGGCTTGCAGTTTCCCTTCTTCAACCCATCGGTAGACCGTCCACTTACTAACCCGCAACAAGCCTGCTGCTTCGTGAACCCTGAGCAACACGTGGCCACCTCACACTGGAAACGTCGGGCAAAGGGGGGAGCACTCAACCCCGCACTCCCCCCTCTTTCGGAACGGTGGAAGGAGGCCACCAACAGCGCCCGTTCCGATGGGACCGCACTGATAACCAGCCTTGCCCGACACCCTCTTAACCTGGAGGGGGACCATGGCAACCGAACAAGACCCCGCTTATTGAACAATCACTTCAAAACACGCACAGAAAGAGAACATCGAAGAATGGAATCAGATCAGCCCATGAAGGGAGAGGGAGGAGCACGAGGATCAGATAGCGTAGGTTGTGACACTGTTTCTTTCTTACCAGAGAGATCAATCACCTGATCGATGACAAGGGCGGAGACCGTCACTGGTCCCGGTTCAATCACCTCACTCTGCGAAGTCACCTGACATGCCCAGGCACAGAAAGACGAATGGGCGGTATTGGTATCGTGATGACCGCCATGATGATCATGGCCGCCAGCCAGGACCACCGAGGAGGGAAGAGGAACGCACAAGGCCATTAAGCAGAGCAATCCCACATAGGCAACGGCGGTTATTCCGATGACACCGGCGAAGGCGTTGGTTCTGTGTGGGAGTCGCGGGAATCGCATACTTGAATATTCCTATTGACGCCTACCCTTATATTCCTTCGAATTCATCTTGTCTACTAACGTGTGCCACTCCTTGCAACACAAAATTCGGTGGTGACACTTCTCCTCATTCGCTTAACCGACGCGGCAGCGCTTCGACAGCGCCCGCCGAGGACGTTGCGACAGGCCCCGCGAACGAATATGCCGAATCGGTCGCCTCAGTAATGTCAAGGGAGCTTTCAACAAGGCGGGTTGAGCGTCAACGGAAGCCACCATCGGTTGATTCCTCATGCTCGGCCGAATCACGTTTATGGACTCTCGTTCCGCGGCTTCTTCCCTCTCCCATTCCTCTCTTGAACCGACTTCGTCCATCGGTTTGAGCATCTTAAACTTGAATCCCACACCTTTGATCGCCACGATGGCGCAACAGCGGCTCGCATCACGGTTGAGCAAACGACGGAGAGCATGGATGTGAACATCCAGCGTATGGTGACCGATCATGAAACCAGGTCCCCATACCAGATCGAGGAGTTCCCTTCGTGAGAAGACCCTACATGGCGCGCTCATGAAGGTATGGAGGATCGTAAACTGTTTGGCGGACAGATGGACAGGCTTCCCAGCGATAGTGAGTTCGTGCGTGTCAGCATCCAATCGGAGACGGCCAACGTGGTAAACCCCACGGCGCACTAGTCCATGGCCTCCTCGTCGGCAGTACGCCTCAACGACCGCCAGGAGCAATCGGGGTCCATCCGCATACGAATACACGCCATCGGCACCCCGCTCCAGATCACCGACGATCGCCTCATCACTGACTTCTTCCCCCCGAGGATTCAAGATCACGATCGGAACCGACGACAACTGTTGGTCCGTCCGCAACATCTCCCAGCCCTGGATCCTTCGATCAACAACCAATAGGGCCAGGGGAAGATGGTGCACAACCGTCAAGACATGGTCAACCGAGGAGGCCGTCCGACAGTTGTACCCAGCCCTTGTGAGCAGTTCCTCAAATTCGTTCGCCAAGGGCTGGGCCGGCGACACGAACATGATCGTACGAGAAGCCCTCACATCTGATCGAACAGGGGCAGGAAACGAGGCACCACCACTTTCCCGTCGTCTCGTAAGTCCTTCTCGGTGCACGATCACTGCCGCCACTCCCCCAAGACCCGACCAGAACAGGATGATCGCACCGGGCAGCGGAACCTGTTCTCTCTTAGAACCAGCCCCACGACCGCCATCCATTGGGAAGAGAGGAGCCACCTCTCCCGACCCGAGGGGTACAGACCGGTGGTTCATCTGGACTGAAGACAGCACCACTCCCGGCCAGCCACCAGAGAGAAGCTCGCTCGCAGACCATCGAGGAGGCTGCACCAGAACAAGATGCTGAAAGAAAGTTCCGACAGCCATCTGGCCAAGCGTGATCCCCGTTTCCTCTCCATCAGACTCTTGAGCAGACTCTTGAGCACGAGAGCCAATTGAAGACCACGACCGAAGCGGCAGAACAAGCGATGGGATCTCGACCGAGAACGGAGACCATGTCGGCATCACAGTTTTCTGCGCACCCACATTGTCCCCTCCACCGCTCATGGGAAAGCTCTCCCCCACCACCGCAGCCCAGCCCTGCGACAGTTCAAGGTGGGCGGTCACCAGCAGCACCGCCAGAAAAAGGATCGACCGCGAGATTCCCACATGAAGTAAAAAACGCGGAGGGCAAACCACGGTCCCACAAGACCAGGTCATCGACCCTCCGCCTGCCTTACAGCTCATCGGTTTCTGCCTTACATACAGATGGCCCGGGAAGACCTCTTCGATCTCTCCGGGCCATCATGGCTTGGTGTCTCGATTAGATCACTCTCTTCCGACGCGCCAACCCGGCCAGTCCGACTAGACCCGTTCCAAACAGATATACAGCCGCTGGCACTGGTATGGGAGCTGGACCAAACGATCCCCACATAGTGAGGGTATACGAACCACCTCCAGGGTTCCCAACTCCCGATGGATGGAGGTGATAGTCTCCCGGAGGCATCGAAATCCCTAAATCAGCCAAGGGAAACTCAGTGAAGGATGGCCTGGCACTTCCCCCTGGCACTTGCTGATCCAGATTGTTATCAAAAATCGACGCCCCAAACCACAACAAGAGATTTTCAGTCGTGGACGTCATGTTGAAGTGAGTAAAGGGCCCGAGATCAAAATTAACCGTGTCTAGAAAGAAATTTCCTGGAACCCTGCCGGTAAACTCAACTGGATTGTCGGCATCTCCATAGCCGGGACCAAATGGGCGGGTCGGATCATAGGGGACAGCCTCGACAACAGTTGCCCCCACCATTACCGCTCCTACGGCCACGAGGCCGACCATCGCCCCCTTCAATCGATTGAGATGAGACCTTCGCATCTTGGACTCCTTTCTGTGAGAAAAACCATTCCCACCTTTCCCTATCTCCCCTTCTCACTATCCCCTTCCAAACCATCACAACGATCGTTGCACGCCCCTTTTATCGCAACAGATTGCTTCTTAGGTGAACATCCCATGTGTGGTAAGGCCGATTCTATGTTCGTTCACCATTCGGCGCTACCGTTTGTTGCACCATCTGCTCACCATCGAAACAGAAAATATCTAGAATGATGGCTGACCGATCGTCCTCAATTCCGTCAGTCTGAGACGTGATTCGTCTCGGTTGACTTTCGGGTCCATGGTTATCACTCTCTCGTTGTGGCACACGCTATGTTCCTTGTTGGAACGACAGCCCGATCGAACGATCGTACCAGGAAGAGGAAATGACCTGCCAATTCGGATGCCAACCGATGCACCAGATGCAACAAAAAGAATCTGATAAAGAATCTGAAAAGGATGATTTCAAGGGGTATCCGGAGGGGTCGATGACCCCCTCCGAACAGGTATTGGGAATTTCGGATAGGAATTACGCGCTTTTTTCCGCCGCGCCATCCCAGCCAACCAGACCAGACCGGCGCCAAAGAGATACACCGCCGCCGGCAGGGGCTGTGACCGGTTTATGCAACGAAAACAGGCGGCCTGCGACATCGAGTTGGAAGATGCTTTGCGCCACACGCAATCTGTTGAAGCTCTGGCGAAGCAGGAAAGTATCTTGGCCGGGCCATCACAATGACAACGGGCAGCGGCGGCTTGGCCGGGGCGGCGGAAAGAAAACAGAGGGATGCCCCTCGCACAAGCCACACGCCCTCGCAGGATCGGCAGCGAGAAGCCCAGATGGAAACACTATCACTCAATTTCTGAATGACCAGAGGATTCCATCACGGATTTGAGCAGCAGGCTCTTTTGCGCTTTCAAAAACCCGCGGCCTGGTCATGAGCAGAAGTGCACGTGAACGCCGTTTTCCCGGGTGGATGATTGAGTCGCTGGATACCCAGGCAAGCCTGCCTTGAAGTGACGAGGCGATCGGTGATCAAGCTGTGAATCGCCGAACGATTGAAAGAAGAACAGGGAAGGCCGCTGGCCGCATGATTCATGACGGTTCGTGACGAAACCGCCGAGCCGCGTATCATGTGAAGCGTCTCGGCCAACGGTTTCGAGTTCCGTGTTGCAGGTTTCAAGTTTCCGGTTTCCGCACAAGGTGAAATGTTGAACTTACAACTTGGAGCGTAGGTATCGAGAGAACGAACGACGAGCGACGCAAACGGTCGCAGCGGCGTATCGCGCCACCTAATCTCAATTAGGTGATAGCCTGATCCAAGACTTGGCAGAACCGGCCGACGGTGCGTTCGAAGAGAAAGAACGCCGTGTCTTCGGGCGAGGCGGCCAGGGCGGCCTCGGCGGCGGCGCGGATTTGATGAGCAGGCACGTGGAAGCGTTCCGCGACCCAAGCCGTGTCGGTAAGATCCTCCTCGGTGCCGCGGCGGAGTTTGCTCACGATGAAATCCACCGGAGCCAAGAGGGACAACCGAACTCCCGGTTCATCAACCATGATCGTGGCGCGATCGCGATACCCAGGTGGCATCGCCACCACCGACTAGGCTTTGCCCAAGATTGGCCGGAATGTTGTGGCGGCTCAGGAACGCTTTCAATGACCGGACGCCGGTACGGAGTTCGCCATCCACATCGATCGTCGCACGGGAAGGATGACCGTATGCCAACATGGCCATGCCGCCGATCAAAACCAAATCGACGCTATGCCCTGTCCCATCGACATACTCCCGGAGCAATGTGCGCAGGCGATCAAGCGTGAGCGTGGACAAATTCGAGAGCCTCCGCAAGCTGACGATGGAGCCGCTCGTCGATGGGGCCATGGTCTTCGGGAAGCGGGGCTCGGGACACAAGCCCGGAAACGAGGGTGCGATATCCGGTGTACCACCGGCAGGCCGTCTCATACGCCTCCTGTACCAACGGATGACGCATAGCCGTCCAATCAATGGAGTCATTGACCAGAATTTCAAGCCAGAGGATACGGCCGATCCGCGGGTGACGCAGTGCATCGTCGAGAGATGCCACTCCCAGATAGATCGGCAACAGCTTCGGCAATGGGCGAGGGGGAGGTGTAGGCATGGGGACGAATTCCACACCGGTTCCCCCATATTGCCAACTTGAACGGGTGAAGCGGGCGGGACCACGACAAAGTTGAGCGGAGGATCTTGAAGCATGATGAAGCGACTCACCCAGCAGTCATTCCCACGAAAATAGAAATCGAGAAATCCTGAATTTGCTGCAAGTCTGGATTCTCGTCTGCGCGGGGATGACCAGTTGAGCAATGACTTTGCCGTCCCTGACAAGGCGGAATCCAGCCCAGAGCGGACATATCCGGCTGATTTCCGTTCAAAGAGCCAGACACGAGGCGAGGAAGCGCTACGATGAAAACAAAGAATTTTGAAAAGCTGATCAATGAAGGGAAGGATGTACGCACCGTACCGTATGCTCTCGAACGACCGGGTTCTCACACAGTGGCAGAGAACTTGGAGGGATCGTGGCGATCCCTCCAAGAGAGAAACGCTCCGATTAGGCCTTCGCTGCCATTCTCCGTCGCGCCACCCCGGCCAACCCCACCAAGCCGGCCCCGAACAAATACACCGCCGCCGGCACGGGGATCGGACTCAGGTTGCCATTGACCGACATGCGAATGAACATGTTTCTGGCCAGACGGGCATTCGCGTAGTCTGGTGGATAGGAGGTCCCCGCACAGGAGACAGGATTATTATAATCGCAGGCGTCGAAGCCCGTGGCTGGAGTACCAACTCCCTGTTGCACAAGTTCAAAGAGCGTTTGCAGATCGCTCGCGCTCGTCCCTCCAATCACGAGCGAATAGGTACCAGGACCTAATGTGCCGGTCCAGCTCACCACATTGTCCAGTACATCGCCATCGTGACCATCTCCAACTGCAATGCCGGTAAACGTCATCGTGGAGACTTGACCACTATTATTCCCCATGGTCACGTCACCGTCGGATCGGTACACACCCCAGTTGGGCCCTCCGGCATCGACCGATCCGCCACCCTCGGCAAGGATCTCATCCATTGCACGGAAAAATGGAGACCAGGTCGCAAAGGCCGGCTGAGTCCGAAGATACCCTCCATCGCCATTAGGCCCACCGAAATCCGGTACTCCAGGAGTATCTCCCACCATAGCCGGACTCTGCAGCGTTGCAATTTGCCCGGGAGTTAAGTTTCCCGTATGACCAACCCCGTCATGCGCACTAGGTGGCACCTGCCCACTGAACAGGGAAAACCCAGGATTAAGGATCGAGGCCCCATTGACGGTATTGGGCGTCCCGACCACCGTAATGCTCACGGTGGAGGGACTTGTCAACGTAAAGAACCGGAACCGATTGTTATGAGAGTCGGCCAATGTATCAATGGTGGCCGTGCGATTGACCCCGTTGTTGCTCATGCCAGAAAGCCAACCCGCGTTGCTCCTCACAGTGGGATTGAATCCGGTCGTGCCCAGAGGTCCCCAGGTGTCTGTCGCTTGATCATACAACGACACTCCATACCCTACATGGGCCGACGCCACACTGGTCGTCAAAACCAAAGCTAGAGCCGACACTGTTCCCACGATTGCAATACGTGTGTTCCCACCCATCACCAAACCTCCTTGTTTATTTGTAGCACTGCTTGAACCTCGAACTCACCATCACACGATCCTCATTAGACAACCGTCCATTCTCGATATTCTTCTTTTTGAATCTTCCAAAACCTCACCTGCTCAAAGCCTGATTTCGCCTTGCGATGTCTTGTTGTCATATCGCTCAAAGAAAGAGGCCAAACCACGCCCTTCCCTGTCTGGAGGAGACTTTTCCCCCTCCAGACAGCGGTCGTTTATGCACATGAGCCTTGGGTTTTTCAGATATGGGTGATTACGCGTCCTTCTTCCGTCGCGCCACCCCGGCCAACCCCACCAAGCCGGCCCCGAACAAATACACCGCCGCCGGCAGGGGGATCGGACGTATGTTGGTTAAGAGAACAGTTCCCGTAATAAAAGGACCAGTACAGGAGGCAGACGAGGTGTTACAGGCTGCACCAGAAGCGATAATCGTGTACTGCCCGGGGCCAAGCAGATAATCAACCAGCGACTCATTGCCAAGCGTCTCGTTTCGATGGGTGATATACTCCAACACACGCCAGACTCCACCGTCGGCCGGATCGCTTGCCATACTCCATGAGCCAAGAGCGTTAAACTGGCCTTCAAAATCAATGTTGGCGGTATCCCTAAATGGAGACACTCGTCCCAGCGCATCGGTTGTCACTCCGTCATCTACAGGGGAGGGAATTTTATTGAAACTGCTGTCAACCGGATTCAAAGGATCGATCTCCGTATCATCGTGTGCTTGCTGACCCAGCACCCCCGCATAGAGGGTGAACGCCGGATTGAGGCCAAGCTCATTCTGTGTGCTATAGACATGAATGTCGACCAATGAGGACTCAGCCAGGCTAAATGTAAAAAAGGACACCTGGTGGCTATCTCCAAGATCCTGGTCGGTGCCATCGATCCAGCCGAACCGTTTCATCCGGTCGGAGGCAGGTACGCCAGGAGTGAGAACAATGTATTCCACATGCGCCAGGGCATTGCCCACCCATGACATGGACATGGCGCAGATGGCCGTGAGCGCGGCAGCCACGCCCCGGATCACGATATTTGGTTTCCGATGACGATTACGACTCATGAGCTACCTCCTCATAAAAAAGTTTGAACCATCTCGTTTCGTCTTCGCTATATCAACAGACTCGCTCCGCGAAAGAATCGTTCTGCCTTCTCGCATCCCTCATGATCCTATGGCTCCTGACGGCCTTCACTGGTAAAGCAAGGAGCCCTCTCACAAGCGGGGCTTACGTTACCGAAAAGCAGGGTGCGCCTCTACCGTCCGATGCTCCCGATGCAACAAATGAAACAAAATGTTCAGACCGTTTGAAAGGGAATGCAGGGTAAGGATGTGGGGAGGGGGAGTGCGATGGCTCTCCCCCGAACAGATGGCAACAGTAGATCAGCTTCTTCCGTGCACAACAACCGAGCGATTCTCCGCTCACGGCTCAAGCGGGGAATCCACACCCAATGTCGCATGCACTCTCCTTTCCATCTGAAAATCCGAACTAGAGCAAACTCAGAGCACACTGCCAGCGCGCTTTGCTCCACATTTGCGACCTGCCAACCAGGCCAGCCCCATGAAGCCGGCACCAAACAAATAGGCAGCCGCCGGCACTGGCACCGGCTCGATTTTGAAAATCTGCCCGGTGAGGCCAGAAGGCCCCAGCGACTGGCTGCCGAGAATATAGAGTTCGCCCTGATTGTCTTGCCCAAATCCTAAAAGCCAGAGATTCAGGTCGAGATTGGCGATCCGAAGTTCCTCAATGGTCCCTCGTTCTAAGTCGCCCACAAAAAGACGCGCACGAGGCGCAGCAAAGGCCCCCCAATCGCCAAAAATATATTTCCCCTCCAACTCAGGGATCGCGCTGCCTCGATAGACGAACCCGCCGATCACCGTCGTCCCTTCATCGTGATCGTACTGGAGGACTGGATCGATGAGATTCGCCGGGAGACCCGTCAGATCATTGGATACCTGTCCTGTCGCGGGATTGTACCGAAACTGGCCTTCCTTGAGATTCCACCCATAGTTGCCACCGGCGGTGATGATGTTGATCTCCTCCACCGTCCCTTGGCCGACGTCGCCGAGCACCAGCGTGCCGGTCTCCGAATCGAAGCTGAAACGCCAGGGATTGCGCAGACCGTAGCCATAGATTTCTTGGACGGCACCCGGCGTACCGACAAACGGATTATCAGAGGGAATACCATACTGGCCGTTGGCGCTATTCGTCCCATGCGGATCGATACGAAGCACGTCGCCCAATGGATTCGTCAGATCCTGCCCGTTCCTGCTGGCACCACCATCACCCATCGAGATATAGAGGTAATGGTCAGGCCCAAAGGCCAACATGCCGCCATTGTGGTATCCGCGCGGCCAATCGACGCGCAACAATTCTCGGCGCAAGGCAGGATCAACAACGTTGGGATTTGTCGCGCTCACCGTCCATTCGGCGAGAACATTCTGATGACTAAACGATGCGCCAGGGGGCATGGGCACAGTGAAATCCGCAGCCCTTGTCACCGGCTCACTGGTGAGGGTGTAGAGTTTGCCATAGCCAGGCGTGCCGGGAACGCCAAAGGTCGGACTGAAGGCAAGCCCTAGCAACCCCCGCTCATCATACCGGGGATTGAGCGTCACCATATGCGATCGCGCATCGAGAAACGGTGTGCTCTGCAAGACCCCACCTTGAATCAGCCGCACCTGCCCGATCTGATCGGCCACGAACAAGCGGTTCGTCCCGTCATGGGCGCCCACGAGCAAATGGGGAGCGGTCAGGCCTTCTCCAGATGAAACAATTGGTCGTAGATTCACGCGGAACGCCCCCGGGGTAATCGTATCCACAATGGGGTTGAATGGGTCAAAGGGATCCGAGACTGTGACGGCCTGGACCTCGGAAACTGACAACAGCCCCACGAGCAAGATCC
>JANDJL010000030.1 GCA_024330965.1 Nitrospira sp.
GGGCTGCCATCGACTGTCACCGTGCCTCCATGAGCCGAAACAATGCCGACAACCGCGGAGCGCCGCAGCTCCCGCTCTCTATCGAGGGCATCGGATGTCTCCGATGGATCAAGGAGCCGCCTCATCTCCTGCGGATCCATCCCTCCACCCCCTCCACCAGAATCCGTAACCCGCAAGCACACATAGCGACCGGCGGCAACGCCGCCAACTGGCGTGGCTTGATCAGCCGGCACATCTTCATCATGAAGTTCGATGTGTAAAACACCGCCGGTGCGTCGCATCGCGTGAACCGCATCGGCAACCAAGATCGCAAGCAGTTGGCGCATCTGGGCCGGATCGGCCTCGATGGGGCTGGTGACGGCGGCGATCTCGTCCTTCACCTCGATCCAGGACGGAATCGCAAATCGCAACAACGCCAGGAACTCATTCGTCAGGACGTGAAGTGACAGCGGGCCCTTGTTTTCAGGACCCGGTCTGACAAACATCAGGATCTGTTGGATCAACTCGCTCGATTTCCGACCCGAGGCAATGACCTGCTGAACGTAACGGTGCGCTTTGCTGTCCGCGGGAATAAGCTTCAATGCAAGCTGCCCATATCCCAACACGGCCGTCAGCGTATTATTGACCTCATGAATGATCCCGGCCGCCAACAGACCGATCGTTTGCATCTTCGACTCAGCCCGCCGCTGTACGTCCGCCATCACGGCCCGCACCCCAGGATGACGGTCGGTGGTGGCCTCCCTGATGAGCAGCAGACAGGCAGAAGCCCCCTCCCACTGGAGCGGGAATGAAGACAGGGAGACTTCCACGCGGCTACCGTCGAGCCCGAACAGGTATCCCGTTATTGTCGCCCCTCGATCATCTTGCCGTCCATCCTGCTGTCGAAGTTCCGCCTGTTGTGGAAGTTTGGAAATCGTATCCGGACCAAAAAACATCGACAGAGGTTTGCCGATCACCTGTTCCAGCCGTTCGGCCCCCAGCAACAGCAAGCCGCTTGGATTCACGTACCGAAGACCGGCCTCGGTCGCCACGATGATCCCGTCCGATAATTGATCGGCAAGAGCAAGGGGAAACACCGGAACACACTCCATAGGGCAACACCTCGTCGGGCTCACGCAGGTCGCCCCTGCGAAGAGAGCGACTACGCTTACGATCTCAGACCGACGAGGGATTGTACCCGATTGCATAAGCAACTCCTAGAGCGCAACGGAGGCCCTGTCAAGGATTTTTTCCCTACTCCGGTAGGGCCGGTTTTCTCATGTGGGGAACACACTTGACGAAGAAGGCGGCGGCCTGGGTGCGACGGGTGATCCGCAGTTTTTTAAAGACGTTGGTCAGATAGTTCCTGACGGTTTTGTCGCTCAAGTTCAATGAGGCTGCAATTTCTTTGTTCGTCAGGCCTTCAGCGACCAACGCCAAAACTCGTTCTTCCTGTTCAGAGAGCGTGTTGTCGCCTTTCGCCTGGTGACCGGAGGCGAATCGTTGGACCCATCGGATCGCCCGCTCCACCACGGCGGGATCGAGAATCGACTGCCCTGCCGCGACGGTCTGGATCGCGTTCAGCAAGGAAGGCGTATCGATGTCCTTCAGAACATATCCTTGTGCGCCGGCAAGCACGGCCGCCAAGAGGGACTCATCTTCGGAAAACGAGGTCAAAAAAATCACCCGCGCGTTCGGATCAACGGCCAGAATCTCCCGGCAGGCCTCGACGCCCGATTCATCTCGCAGACGCACATCCATCAGGATGATATCGGGCTTGAGATCGGTTGCCTTCCGGATGGCGTCGGCTGCCGTGGCCGATTCGCCCACCACCAGGATGGATGGGTATCCGCTGAGCAGTTGTCGGAGTCCTACTCGAACGACCTCATGATCGTCGACGAGCAGAACGCGGATGGCGTCGGGCTTGCTCGACTGCATGGCTGGTTTCTTCCGGCGATTTGACCGCTTATACCTTATGATATAACTCTTGAACTTCTTACGAAACCGTTACCCTCTCTCGACTCTGTTCGGCGCTTGAAGCAACGCCACGGTGAACCGCCAAGTATTGTTCTTAGGTACAGGTCTGTGAAGGGGAACTCTCTACTCTGTCGTCGGCGGGACAGGGCATGACGGGTAAGGCGGAGGACGACTCTTGAGACCGTCCCGCCGCGGACGAGCCTCTCAGTTTGCGTCAAGGTCGTGGTGTCGTATGGAGCACCCTCATCGCTTAATCACCTTGGCACGGACTATGGTGCCGAAGGCGGGACTTGAACCCGCACGGCTTTCGCCACACGCCCCTCAAACGTGCGTGTCTGCCATTCCACCACTTCGGCAACAAGGAATGAACATCGGGTCCACGTTTCAGGCCCACACGTCTTGTGGAAATCACATCCCGCCACTTGCCGGAGGGAATTCGAAACGGAGAGCCTTTTCCCTACAGAGGGAGCTGCATTATAAAAGCAGACCAAAATTCTTGTCAATGAAGGGCCCCTCCGGTAGAATCCCTCCGCTCTTCTTTTTGTGAGGGGAATGCCGTCCTGGGAGACTCTCTTGCGCTTGGCGATCACGACCACTGCTTTCCGCATTGAGCCTCGGCTGACCGGTCGAGTGGCAGCGTTTTTCGATGTGGACAACACCGTGCTTCCCGGAGAAGCCAGTGAGGTCCGTTTTTTCAGGTGGCTTTGGCGACAGGGGGTGGTCGGGTGGCCGGAGGTCCGCGCCAGTCTCTCCTGGCTTGTCCGGCATCTTCCCGCTGTTTCGCTGCATCCGCTCCGTGAACGAAAACTCTACTTAGCGGGAAAACCCTCACGTGTGATCCGCCGCCTCGGCGAAGCGTTCTGTCGTGAGCAGCTCTGCCCGCTCGTCTCCCCCGCCGCGATGCGGGTGATTGAAGAGCACCGGAGGGCCGGTCATGCGATCGTTCTCTTATCCGGTTCGCTCGACTTTTTGATCCACCCCATTGCCACGGCCTTGCGAGCTGAACGTTGTTTCGCGGGGCGATTGGAGCAAATCGACGGCGTCTACACCGGCCGTCTCATCCCGCCGCTCCCCTATGGTCAGGGTAAACGGAGACTGATCGAAGAGTTGGCGCGGGACTTCTCGCTCGATTTGTCCCGTTGTTACGCCTACGGCGACAGTCCGGGTGATTTTGAGCTTCTCCAGGCGGTCGGCCATCCAACGGTCATCAACCCCATCCGAGGTATGGCTCGCACAGCCAAGCGAAAGCGGTGGCCGATTCAGCAATGGCAATAGACGCAGCGACGTCGTCTCTTGGCCGGGAGCCTGGGCGATTGACCTTGGCCGCCTCTGTTAGGATACCATTTGGCCAGGGCTCGCACTCCGAAAGGTCGCATTCCGTGCGTGTCACAGAGATTTTTCACAGCATTCAAGGAGAGTCAACATTTGCCGGCCTCCCCTGCGTGTTCGTGCGGCTCACCGGCTGTCCGCTTCGGTGTTCATGGTGCGATACGGAATACGCCTTTCACGGCGGCACGGAACAGCCGATCGACTCGATCATCGAGGCGGTCCGCGCCTACGGCTGTCCGCTCGTGGAAGTGACCGGCGGTGAACCGCTGGCGCAGCCGGATTGCGGCTTGTTGCTTTCCAGGCTGTGTGACGACGGTTTCACCGTCTTGCTGGAGACCAGCGGTGCCATTGATACGGCCCCCGTCGATCAGAGGGTGCGCGTTGTCCTGGACATCAAATGCCCCGGCAGTGGGATGACGAGCCGGATGTATTGGCCCAACCTCGAGCGGTTGCGCGCGCAGGACGAAGCCAAGTTTGTCATTGCAGATCGCCGCGATTACGACTGGGCGAAGGACATCCTGAACCAGTTCGACCTGAATCATCGGTGTGCCGTATTGTTCAGCCCGGTCTTCGGTGTCCTGGATCCCCGCCATCTGGCCGAGTGGGTGCTGGCCGATAGGATTTCGGTGCGGTACCAATTGCAGTTGCATAAATTTATATGGTCGCCGGATATGAGGGGCGTGTAAAGCCGTTTCGTGAACCTCCCGCGTGGAAGCCTCGGGCGGCGCAGCGGGGGAGCGATGGAAGTGGAGGGATGAAAGCGCACGACGGCAAGTCGTGAAAGAGAAAAGAGAAAGGATGGCAGCATGAAGGTCATGAACGTCGATGTGCGGGCAGGGCGTTTGTCCTCTGAGGCAACGGATGTGCTGGTTCTCTTTCAGTGCGAGGGTTCGGAACTTTCGGAACAGGAGACCGCTTCGCTTGACAAAGCACTGGCGGGATCGATCTCTGACCTGCTTCATTCCAAAGAGTTTGAGGGGAAAACCGCGGAACTCGTCCTGCTCCACACCCACCGGAAAATTCCCGCCAAACGTGTGCTGCTCGTGGGGTTGGGGAAAAAGGATTCCCTGGGACTCGATACCATCCGTCAAGCTTTGGGGCACGCGGTGAAACGGGTTCGGCAAGTCAAGGCCGCTTCTTTTACGGCGGCGGTTCCCGCCGTGATGCCGCCGGACTCGACCGCGATCGACATCGCCCAGGCCATGACGGAAGGCGCGATTCTGGGCGCGTATCAATTCACCGCCTATCGCTCCGAACCGACGCCAGGACCGGACATCCGGTCGATGACACTGCTGACTTCTCAACAATCCGACGTGCATCCGTTGTCGGAAGGCGTACGGCGTGGAGTCGCTACTGCGGAGGCAGCCGTCTTCGTCCGAGACCTGTGCAACCATCCCTCCAACGTGATGACGCCGACCAAAATTGCCGAAGAAGCCAAGGCCGTGGCGAAAGAGACGGGCGTGTCGCTCAAAATCCTCGAGCGCAAGGACCTGGCCAAACTCGGCATGGGGGCGTTGCTGGGCGTCGCCCGCGGCAGCCACGAGCCACCCAAGTTCATCATCTTGGAGTATCACGGCTCCCGAAAGAAGCACGACCGTCCCGTCGTACTGGTCGGCAAAACGATCACCTTCGACACCGGCGGCATTTCGCTCAAACCATCCGAAAACATGGAACAGATGAAAGCAGACATGACAGGAGGCGCGGAAGTCCTGGCCGCCGTACGGGCTGCAGCTCGGCTCAAGTTGCCGCTGAACCTGGTCGGTCTGCTCCCGGCTACGGAGAACATGCCCGGCGGTGGCGCGATGAAGCCGGGGGACATTGTGAAGACGTTGTCCGGCAAGACCGTCGAGGTTCAGAATACCGACGCCGAGGGCCGGTTGATTCTGGCCGACGGGCTGGCGTACGCCGCTCGCTACAAACCGGTGGCGCTGATCGACGTCGCCACCTTGACCGGCGCCTGCGTCATCGCACTCGGCCAATTCGCCATCGGCATGTTCGGCACAGACGACACCTTGAAAGAATCATTGCGTAAAGCAGGACAGCGATCAGGCGAACGGGTTTGGGAAATGCCGCTATGGGAGGACTATTTTGAACAGCTCAAGAGCGACGTGGCGGACATGCGGAACATCGGCGGCCGTGGAGCCGGGATGATCACTGCGGCGTTGTTCCTGAGCAAATTCGCGGGCGACTGCCCGTGGGTCCATCTCGATATCGCCAGCACCGATTGGAGCGAGCGCGAGCGGGCGTATATCCCCAAAGGACCGACGGGGATCGGCACCAGGCTCTTGATCCAATACCTCATGGACCGCTCCCTGTGATGCCCTTTCGTCCAGTGCAAGCCTTCCGCCGGCCTCTTGGCGAAGAGGAACCGAGCCAAGCGGACGATTCACTTCTCCGCGGTGGCGGTGTCCGCATTCGGAGGTAAATCCATTCTGATGTCGCGCGATACGATCGGGCAGTTTTTCATGATCGGCTTCGACGGTACGGATCTTTCTTCCGACCTCGCCGCTTTCCTTAAGGAGTATCGGCCCGGCGGGGTGATCGTGTTCGCCAGAAATCTCCAATCGATCGAACAGATCGTCGAACTCACCAATGCTCTTCAGCGATGCAGTCCTCAAGCCCCCTTGTTAATCGCCATCGACCAGGAGGGAGGACGGGTCTCTCGACTCCCTCCGGAGTTCACCATTTTCCCCCCCTGCGAGATTCTGGGGCGATGTCGATCCTCAGATCTGGCCTACGCGGTGGCGACAGCGACGGCGCGAGAGCTGCGAGCAGTCGGCATCAACATGAACATGGCGCCTGTGTTGGACGTCAACAGCAATCCCGCGAACCCTGTGATCGGAGACCGAGCCTTTGGCTCCACCGCCGAACTCGTGCGCGATTTGGGATGGGCCACGGCCAGAGGCCTGCAAGACAACGGCGTCATCGCCTGTGGCAAACATTTTCCAGGCCACGGCGACACCGTCGCCGATTCGCACCATGAATTGCCTATCGTCACGGCCTCGCGCCAACGGTTGGAGCGACTCGAACTGCTCCCGTTTCGACACGCCGCGTCGCAGGGGATCGCCACGATGATGACGGCCCACGTGCTGTATCACGCCCTGGACGAAACCCTTCCGGCAACTCTTTCCCCAGCCGTCATCGGAACCCTGCTCCGTCAAGAATTGCGGTACGACGGCGTCGTCTTGACCGATGATCTCGAAATGCGCGCGATCATCGACCATTACGGCATCGAAGAGGCGACTGTGCGGTCGGTTGAAGCCGGCTGCGACCTCGTTCTGATCTGCAAAGATCGTAACCGGCAAGTCGCGGCGATTGAGGCGCTGGACAAGGCCATCGCCGACGGAACAATTTCGACCGACCGTCTGACTCAATCTCTAGAACGGATCGGCCGTTTAAAACAGCGGTTTCTGGCTTCCTCCCAACCCGCCGTCGTCTCTGATGCGAAGTCGGTCGTGGGTTGCCCTGCGCACCAGGCGCTCCTTCATTCGATCGACCAGGGAGCCGAGCGGCTCGCGTAAGATCGGCAGGTAACGAACCTGCTCTGTGGCCTCAGACTGCCTCTCCGCCACGACAGATCGGACTTGGAAAAGCTCGATTTCTATTTCGACGGTCAACGGCTGCTCTCACCACGTGTGCCATAGCCAAAGACTTGATGCGCCTCTGATCGTCTGCGAGACGAAACGAAGAGGCGGACGAAGAGGCGGATAGGACGACGAGTCGCCCTGACCCTTCCCAAGATCCGTTTCCCATTCTGACCGTCTGAGCAGTGAACGGTCCCCGGTAATCTCCCTTCGTGCTTCTAGTAATGCCCCTAGTATTCCTTGCCTTCTGATTTCTCTATGTACGTATATGACATGGGCGACGACATATGCGGAGTACGGAGAATTTCCATCGGACCAGGAGGTGTACCATGGTGGTGTCGCACATCATCGAGCAGGTTCAGCAAGCGCTGGAGCAAACTGGCACCGATTGCCCCATGGAAGACGTAGTGGATCTCTGCCCAGACCTGACATGGAACCAAGTCTTTTTGGCCATCGATTATCTAAGCCGAACGGGGCAAGTTCGTGTCACCCTTGACCAAAACAGGACTTACCGAGTGCGAGCCGCTCGTGTCGAAACGAGCGAGGGTTCCTATGCGTCGATCGCCAAGGAGATCCGTGCCGGCGAGGCTGCCTCCAGGATTTCCCGGCCAGGGGACCAAGTTCAGCCTCGCTGAAAGAATGTGCCTGTCTTTCGGCTGAAGAGCTACCCAAACGGATCGTCTTCACAAATGCGTATCACTCACGAAGGAACATCGAGCGGAACTTCGCTTTCCGCCGAACAGGAGGTAGGAATGGAGACCCCACTGGACGTCAAGGGAACTCCTCACGGGGTTCACACCATTGAATCCTACGTCTCACGGATCCTTTGCGCTCATCAACGTATCATCGATGACGTGCGAACCAGACGTGGCAAGCCGACGGGAAAGGTTCGATGTCTGGAATGTGGGGCGATTTTTGACGACCCTCCTCGGCCGTGACTCGATTGTTGAGCCAGACGGCTTGTCATCTCTCGGTCGGCGGGGACCGTCACAGGGTGGGGCATGGGACCGGAGTTCGTGCTCGCCGCGGCATTTGCCCGAACACCCGCGACGGGAACGGTCACGATCGGTCGGCCTGTGCGGCGAGCTTACTGTGCCGAAGCCCGTATGCCAGGTACACAAGAATTCCGACGACGGTCCAGACGACAAAGCGGATCCAGGTCAACCTCGGCAATCCCGCCATAAGATACAGGCAGGCCGCGATGCCCAAGAGCGGGACGATCGGCATGAAGGGGAGGCGGAACGGACGAGGGTGATGCGGCTTGGTGTACCGGAGCACCATGACACCGGAGCAGACCAACACAAAGGCAAAGAAGGTTCCGATATTCGTCATATCGGCCGCGTCCCCGATGTGAAACAACGCGGCTAAGATCGCCACAACCAATCCTGTTAGAATCGTTACGCGGTGCGGCGTCCCGAACCTCGGATGCACGACGGACAAGCCGGGACTCAACAGCCGGTCCCTCGACATCGCGAAGAAGACGCGGATCTGCCCCAGCATCATTACGACGAGCACGCTGGTGATGCCGGCAACAGCGCCGACAGCGACCAGCGCCGCCCCCCATTTAATTCCGACAACGCTCAGAGCCTCGGCTACCGGAGCGTGGATATCAATTTGATCCATCGACACCAGACCGGTCAGCACCGCCGAGACGGAAATGTAGAGCACCGTGCACACGGCCAACGAGCCGAGAATGCCTAACGGCACGTCGCGCTGGGGATTGCGGGCTTCCTCCGCGGCGGTCGAGACGGCGTCGAATCCGATGTACGCGAAGAAAATAATGGCAGCGGCGGCCCGCACCCCTTCGAACCCGTTTGGCATGAACGGTCGCCAATTGTTGACGTCCACGGCGGGAGCTCCGACGGCGATAAAGAAAAGGATGACCGCCAGCTTGAGGACGACAATGAAGCCGGCGGTGCGTGCGCTTTCTTTGATGCCGATCACCAGGATGAGCGTGATCAGCAACACGATGATCGCCGCCGGAAAATTGGCGATACTTCCTTCCGGCCCTCCTGCCCAATGGGGAGGATTGGTCGCCCAATAGGGCAACTCCCATCCGGCGAGCGCGAGCAATTTGGCGAAATAGCCGGACCACCCGATGGCCACCGCGACGCAGGCAACACCGTACTCCAGGATCAGATTCCATCCCGTGAGCCAGGCAAGAAATTCACCCAACGTGGCGTATGAAAAGGTATAGGCGGAACCGGCGACGGGAATCATCGCTGAAAACTCCGCATAACAGAGGGCGGCTAAGGCGCACGTCAACCCCGACAAGACAAAGGACAGCATGATTCCGGGACCGGCCCCCGGCCGATGCACGTCGCCCACAATGGCGGTACCGACCAGCACGAAAATACCGGTCCCGATAATTGCACCGATCCCCAGCGCCACCAGATCCCAAACCGTCAAAGTCTTCTTCAGGCGGTGCTCAGGCTGTTCGGCGTCCGCCAGGATCTGAGCGATGGATTTCGTCCGAAAGAGCCGGCTGCTCACTGATCCCCCGGCGCCCTGAACCGCACCAGAAGGAGTTGTCTGGTCACTCACCGGAGGCTCCATACACGACCAAGCATGGTGAGGGCGAAACGACTTTCTCTTCTTTTCCCGCTTCGTCGATGTGATTCATGATCGGGTCCGTCGTGCGGCACGCAACAGAGCTGTGAACAACTTTTTATGAGCCTCGTGGCGGTCAAAGAGAAATTCCGGGTGCCATTGAACCGCTAGAAAGAAACGGAGGGAGGGTGATTCGATAGCCTCCACGATCCCATCGGGAGCCGTCGCACTTGCAACCAGCGAAGGAGCTACTTGCTTGACGGATTGATGGTGGGAACTATTCACGAGCAATGTCGCTTGCCCGACGATGTGCCGGAGCAGGCTCTTCGGCGTGACCGCGACGGGATGGGATACCCGCGTGGGCTTCGTCTTCTGACGATGATTCAAGGCGCGCTCAACCTGGGATGGAATGTCTTGAAAGAGGCTCCCACCGCACGCCACATTGATCGTTTGCATGCCTCCGCAAATTCCTAAAAGAGGAAGATCGCGGAGGCGGGCTTGATGGACCAGCTCCAGCTCAAAGTCGGCACGCCGCTGGCTCACCAATGGAAACGGATACCGTTGACGTTCACCATAGAGACGAGGAGGCAAATCCGGACCACTGCCTGTGATCAGAAGCCCGTCAACACCGTCGAGCAATCTGCGCCGGGCGCTCGGCCCCGCTACAAGCGGGAGAATCAGGGGGATGCCGCCCAGCTCTTCGATCGCCCGAACGTAGCGGGCTCGTAAAAAGTACGTCGGCTCCCGTCCACCCATGTCTTTCCTGTCACCGGCATTGAAGTCCGGCGTCACGCCAATGACAGGCTGCATAACCTAGTACGAGGAGCTACCCGTCGGCTCCGACGGCGTCGCCGCATCATCGCTCTCCGCTGCAACGCCGATGAATCGGACGGGACGATCACCCGTCAGATGCTCCGGGGTGATGACGTAGGTTCCGTAGATGCTGGGGACCCAAATGCTTTTCGCGGTTTGTTCATTGAAACCGGAAAAGACATAGGCAAGACCGCCGACGATGCCTCCCCCGAGTGCAAAGGCTCCCTTAAACGGAAAATACAAAATCGTCGCGACAGCCGAAGCGGCGCCCATCCCAGCTCCGGAAGCCGTTCCTTGCTGTGTGTCGGCGGACGACGACTGGCTCCAGGAGGGAGCAGCCACCATGGAACCGTATGTGAGGACAGCAATGAACACCACAGTCGAAACTCTCACGTGAGGTGCCTCCTTCCCTTGAGGGCCGCGACTTCCGATGATCGTGCACGCATCTCGCGGCGTTATGATCACTGCGTTATAACAAATCCGTGAAGGAATGCAAACCCTTTGCTTGGAAAAGACTACAGCGGCGAGGGCGACGACGGATCGATCGCCAGACCCAACTCCGACGCAATGTACGCTATCACCTCCTCTCGTCGCCCCATAACCAATCGGTCCAGCTCCGATACAAAGGCAGCGGCTGGGATCCATTGATTTTCTTGCGTCAAGCCGGCTTCCATTCCGAGCACCAGCTTACACCAGGTCACCGCTTGAACAAACAGATCCTCAATCCGTTGCTCACAAGCCGAACGTTCTTCCGGTGCAATCCCCAGCAAGGCCTCCGACAGCCGATCCATGAGCCGCAGCTCGTGCCGAAGTCGCGCCACCTGTTCGAGGGTGATTTCCACAGCAACCTGAATGCCGGCTTTCCAACTCCGTTTTTTGACGTTGAACACACACGCCAGCACATCGGTTGTCCCGTGAACCAACTCCGGGCCGAAGAACACCGTTACCCGATAGGAAGACGATCCGCCGAAGAGTTCCTTCATCACACGCGGGGTATTGTAACATGTGGAATCATCGGATCTCTGCGGGCGCCGATTTTCTTCGTCACCGCCTTCTCACCTCAAATTGACGTCCCCTCCGTCCAACGAATAAGATGCAGTGAGTATGACCCCTTCGGCGCATAACCAACGAATTGCCTCGATCCAACAGGCCCTTCAAGAGGACGAGAGCCTTGATGGATGGCTCTTTTACGACTTTCGCGGAAGCGACCCTCTCGCCTATCGGGTCCTGCTGCTCGACGCGGGACGACACGTCACCAGACGGTGGTACTACTGGATTCCGGCTTCCGGAGAGCCGACGAAACTGCTCCACCGAATCGAACCCCACGTCCTGGATGAGTTGCCTGGCGACACCCGCTATTACGTCTCGTGGGAGCAACAACGGATGTTGCTCTCTTCTCTGTTGCGGGGCTGTCGGCGGATCGCCATGCAATACTCCCCCTTCAACGCCATTCCCTATCTCTCGCGCGTCGACGCGGGCACCGTTGAATTGATCCGCGGCTTCGGGGTCGAAGTCATCACGTCGGCCGACCTCGTCCAGCGGTTCGAAGCGGTGTGGACCGACGAACAACTGGAGTCTCACCGCTACGCGGTCACGGCGCTTCGGAGGATCGTCGATGAGGCCTTTGCCCATATCGGAACGGCCCTCTCCAAAAGCAAACGGGTGACGGAATACGACGTCCAGCAGTTTCTCCTCTCACGCATCCATGACGCCGGCATGATAACCTCCGGTGCGCCCATCGTCGCCGTCGACGCGCACAGCGCCGATCCCCATTACGGACCGACGGAGGCCGGTGCAGCCCTTATTACCCGAGGCAGCCTCGTGTTGATGGACCTCTGGGCCAAGCGGAAGGAACCGGGATCTGTTTATGGTGACATTACGTGGACTTGCTACACGGACGACGCAGTCCCCACCACACACCGCAGGATTTTTGAATGTGTCCGGTGCGGGCGCGACGCGGCCCTGTCCTTCGTCCGAGAACGGGTCGCTCAAGGTCGTTTTCCCCTCGGTTGGGAGGTCGATGAAGTCTGCCGCTCTGTAATCCGGGAGGCCGGATACGGCGATTATTTCGTGCACCGGACCGGCCATTCCATCGGCGAGGAAGTCCACGGCAATGGGGCCAATATCGACAATTTGGAAACGCGGGACGAACGACGTCTCTTGCCGCGCACCTGTTTTTCTCTGGAACCCGGCATCTATCTTCCTGGCGAATTCGGCATTCGCAGCGAACTGGACGTGTACGTGTCGGATCGAGAAGCGGTGGTCTATGGAGAACCGCTTCAAACGGCCATTGTTCCCATCTTTTGACGGATGTGGCCGATCCGCCGATTTTGCCACCTCCTCCTTTCTTGACACCTCACCGATCGGGCGGCTAGAGTCACCAAGGAGGGCTGCTCTCGCACCGCGATGGCCTCCTGACAAAGGGAACCGGCATGTTCGGTACGATGGGGTTTTCTGAGCTCATTCTTATTCTGGTGATCATCTTGATCATCTTTGGAGCAGGCCGTCTACCCCAAATCGGCGAAGGCCTGGGGAAAGCCCTCAGGAGCTTTAAGAAGGAAGTCCATGATGCTCCTCAGTCTCCCGCAAACACAACTGAAACGGGGGCTCCTCCACCGCAGCAAAGTCAGGCGTCTGCTGCCGCAGATCCCTCCTCGCATACCGGCCCTCCTCCCGTCTCCAGACCCCTTGCTGCCTCCGTTCCCGGTCCAGAAATGACACCGGGCACGACCGCATCGATGCTCTACCAAGCGGAACCGGAATTTTCTCGACAACCAAGAACCGCGCCGCTGCGAGAACAGCGGCCTCCAACCACATCGGATCAGCACGTGGTCTCGATGGAAGAACGGGCCGCCGCTCCAGTCCCCCCGCCTCGCGCGCAGTACCCGCCGCTGCCGGCTGGATCTCGCCCAAGGCCTCCGGCGCAACGTCCTTCGGCGATCGTCAATAAGGAGGCCGTTGCCCGCGTGCAGGCTCAACAAGCCGCTTTGAAGGCCAAAGCCACGAAGGCCGACGACCACCTGTCACCGGAAGCAATGCAACAGGTGGGTGCCAACGTAGGGGACCTGGTGCGAACGTTCCGACAGGCGGCGGCTGATGTCCGAGAAAGTGTCGCTCCTCACATGCGCACGATTCAAACCGAAATGGACGCCGCACAAAACGAACTCCGGCAATCCCTGGACGCCGCAAGACAGCCTCCTTCCGTTCAAGAAGACCGGTCACAGTCAGCGTAACCTCCCTGACCGTCCGTTCCGTCTCTTGTCTCGATCGCCGACGCTCCTGTTTTCAACCAAGATATTCAGCAGATGTTTGTGCTGAAGAGAATCACCGCTTCGCCGCGCAAAGAACGACCAGCGAGCGGCTTCCGAGGCCCTTATGAAGAGAACGGGGTGGAGCGTGATAAATCGATGTCACGGCGCTGCCGGCTCCGATTCAACGCCTCGACCAGACTCACGATGGACCCTTGGGCCTGCTTGTCGATCTCGACGAATTGAACGCCCATGCCCGGAAACATCAAGTATCGCTCCATTTTGTCGCGGACCCACACCACTCGTGCTTTCGCTCTCAATTTCTCGAGCGGCCGATCCGGCAAGGCAAACTCCAGAGAAAGTTCGGACCCCACCGCCATGGGTGAACCACTTTCAATAAACAGCCCCCCGCCTCCAATGCCGCCCGTAAGACTTTCGAACGTTTGTCCATCGGCTGTCGTACAGCGCACCTTAATCGCGAGATTGGCGCGCGGATAGGCGCGGCAGTGAGCGAACCTGGTTCCATCATCGGCCAAGACCCGCTCAATGACCGCGCCCCATGGCACATCGCCCAGCACTCGGCCCGTCGTATCCTGCACCACGATGACTTCTCGATCCGGATCGATGACGAGCGACTTGCCCGCGTAACCCGGTGTGGATGTAACGGAAAATTTCACGGTTGCCCGTTGTGTCCTGGACGTTACGTCAGTTGAAGTACTTCTGATTCTTTGCCCTTGTTCTGCACAGCTTTCACCATGGCAAGAATCCGCTCGCGGACCTCGGAAGCGATTTCTGTAAACTGGACCCCCATCCCCGGACTGAAGGTATAGTGATCGGCCTTCGGACAGATCCAGGCGACGACTCCTTTTGTCGGAAGCCATTCGTCGGGATGGTCCGGCAACGAGAATTCCATGGCCAGTCTCGTTCCAATGGGAAGCGGTGACAGGCTTTCGATGAACATCCCGCCGCCGCCGATGCCGCCGGCTCGACTTTCAAAGTGTTGCCCTTCCGGCGTGCGATAGCGAACGCGGAAGGTCAGCGCGATGCGAGGCTCCGATCGAACCTCTTTCTGAACCGGCATCTTACGACAGGCCATGATCTGGTCAATCACAAAGTCCCACGACAAACTGCCGATCGGCTCTCCATTGTTTCCTATCAGAATGACCATTTCTCGCGCCGCGTCCAGCTCAAGCGTCTTCCCTCGATGGCGGAGACTCGATGCAACAGGGTATTTCACGGTTCTCCTCTCTTCGATCCGCGTCATGCTTCATTCGTGTCAAGTATAGCGCGACGTTTCCGCTTGTCGAGAAAAAGAGACAAATGCTCCACGCGGAGAAAGGAGACCGTTCAGGCAAAGAGGCAAGACGACGAGCAGAAAACTGACCGCCCAGCCCTGCTTGGGGCCTGAGCATTTGCGGATGAATGGCCAGTCGCTCGCTTGAACGGATTACGCACTCTTGGCGTCGATATCCTGTTCAAAGATGCGAATGGGAGGATTTTTGCCAGTAATCGCGTCTTCGGTGATGACCACTTCCTTGATCTGTTTCTGGGAGGGGGCGTCGTACATGACGTCCAACATCACCTCTTCCAAGATGGCACGCAAGCCTCGGGCGCCTGTCTTTTGCGCATAGGCTTTTCGTGCGACAGCAGCCAAGGCGCCTTCCGTAAACCGGAGCTTCACCTTCTCAAAAGACAGCAGCTTTTCGTATTGCTTGGTCAGAGCGTTGCGGGGTTCGGTGAGAATTCGGATCATCCCCCGCTCGTCCAATTCCTCCAACGTCGCCACGACCGGCAATCTGCCCACGAATTCGGGAATCAACCCGTACTTAAGAAAATCCTCCGGCTGCACTTTGGCCAGGAGGTCGCCCAGTCGTATGTCATGCCGGCTGCGGACATCGGCTCCGAATCCCATCGCTTTCCTGTTAAGCCGCTGCTCAATAATCTGTTCCAACCCAACGAACGCTCCGCCGCAGATGAACAGGATGTTGCTCGTGTTGACCTGAATAAACTCTTGATGGGGATGTTTCCGCCCCCCTTGAGGCGGCACATTGGCGACCGTTCCCTCGATAAGTTTGAGCAACGCCTGCTGCACCCCCTCGCCGGAGACGTCTCTGGTAATCGACGGGCTGTCGCTTTTCCTGCTGATTTTATCGATCTCATCGATATAAACAATCCCGCGCTCGGCCCGTTCGACATCGTAATCCGCCGCTTGAAGCAATTTGAGAATGATGTTTTCGACGTCTTCGCCCACATAGCCGGCTTCGGTCAGCGTGGTTGCGTCGGCCAGGGTAAAGGGAACGTCCAAAAACTTGGCGAGGGTTTGCGCCAACAGGGTTTTTCCGGTCCCCGTCGGCCCCACCATGAGAATATTGCCCTTTTGCAGCTCAACGTCGTCAACCTCTTTTTCCTTCGACGAGATCCGCTTGTAATGGTTGTGCACCGCCACGGCTAAAATCCGTTTGGCGCGCTCCTGGCCGACGACGTACTGATCTAAGTGATATTTGATTTCCGCCGGCTTTTTGAGCCGGGAAGAAATCTCTTCCTTGGCTTCCTCCCAATCTTCGGCGATGATGTCATTGCACAGGTTGACACATTCATCACAGATGTAGACCGCCGGTCCGGCGATGAGCTTGCGAACTTCGTCACGGCTCTTCCCGCAGAATGAACACCGCAAATGCCGGTCCGTTTTCTCCTGTTTGGCCATGGTTCCCCCGCGTTACTTGTTCTTGGCCTCGTCCTTTCCGGATGATTCGGGCAGTTTGGCCGTTTTCGGCGGCCTGGTGATGACTTCGTCGATAATGCCGTACCGCTTGGCTTCCTCGCCGGACATGAAGTAATCACGTTCGGTGTCGTGGGCGATTTTTTCGATAGGCTGGCCGGTATGTTTGGCCATGATCTCATTGAGCCGGTCGCGGATCTTCAAAATTTCCTTGGCATGGATGTCGATTTCCGTCGCCTGTCCTTGAAAGCCGCCCAGCGGCTGGTGAATCATGACACGAGCATTAGGCAACGCAAATCGCTTGCCTTTCGTGCCGGCGGTCAACAACAACGCGCCCATGCTGGCAGCTTGGCCAAGGCAAATCGTGTTGATCGGCGGCTTCACATATTGCATCGTATCGTAGATCCCCAGACCGGCGGTCACGCTCCCCCCCGGCGAATTGATGTAGAGGTTGATGTCTTTTTCCGGATCTTCCGCCTCCAAGAAAAGAAGCTGCGCGATGATCAGATTGGCGAAGACATCATCGATGGGCGCGCCGAGAAAAATAATACGGTCTTTCAGAAGCCGTGAATAGATGTCATAGGCCCGTTCGCCTCGATTGGTTTGTTCGACGACAATGGGAACCAACATGTCCTCATCCTTTCCGTGACGGGACCCGGCGTCACGCAACCTGGCGCCCCTGCCCCGTCTTACCCTTGAATAACCGCATGACGATAAACAAAATCCAGTGCTTTGTCCCCTAACACCTTCGTGCGCAATTTTTCAATCGACTCTTGCCCACCCGCTTGGATCATCTTAACCAATTCGGCCAAGGGCATTCGAAGCTCCGTGGCTAATCGGCTCACTTCGTTATTTATGTCTTCCTCCGTAACGGACAGACCTTCTTTTTCCGCGATGGCTTCCAGAATCAACCCAACTTTGACTCGGCGTTTGGCCGTCTCGCGATGAGTCTCACGAATCTGCCGAAGCTCATCTTCGTCGAGTCGATGACCCGAACCACCGCCTTGGCTCCGTTGCCATTCCTGAACCCTCTGCCGAACAATTGTATCAAGCTCCCGCTCCACCAACGACTCAGGAAGGTCGAAGTGATGGGTGTTGGCCAAATGGGAGAGGATCATCTCTTTTTGCGACTCTTCGATCTCTTTTTTGAGGGCCCGCTCCATTTCACCGCGCAACGTATCTGTCAACTCTTGAAGCGAGGCGTACGGCCCACAATCCCTGGCAAACTCGTCGTCAAGGGCCGGGAGTTTTTTCCGCTTGATCGCGTTGACGTATAAGCGGAAGGTGACGGTCTTCCCGGCGACACGGGCATCCGGATGGCTGGCTGGATAGGGCTGAGCGATCTCGACGACGGCGCCTTCGCTTTTGCCCATGAGGTGGGCATCGATATCAATCCCGAGCACGGAAGCTTTCGAACCCACTTTGTGGAGGTGGTTTTCTTTCTTCGTGCCTTCAAGTGTTTCGCCTTCTAAAACCCCCTCCAGAGAAACCACGGCGTAGTCGCCTTCCGCCAACACGGCCCCTGCAGGGGCGCCCTCCAATCGGGCATGCTGCTCGCGCAGGACATCGAGGGCCCGATCCACTTGTTCCTCCGTCACCGTTCGCTTGTCTTGTTTGAGGACAATGGGATCGGGAGCCTTATAGCCATGCAACTCGAATTTCGGTTTGATTTCAACGGTAGCCGTAAACGTAAAGGGAGCGTCCTTTTTAATTGTGGCGCGATCGAGGGCCGAAATTTCCGCCGTCACGGGACTGATCCCCGCTTCCTTGACCGCCCGATCGTAAAAATCCGGGACGAGGCTTCTCAGCACATTTTCCTCAACCGTCTTTGCAAACCGCTTTTCCAAAAGAGCCAACGGAGCCTTGCCGACCCGGAACCCCGGAATATGAACTTGGCGGTTCAGTTCCCCATAAGCCCGAGAGAATCGTTGCGCGACCTCCTCGGCCGGCACTTCGATCTTCAAGGCCCGTTTCATTGGGCCCAACTCGGTCATCTCTATTTTCATCGCTGTTATCCCCACAATTTCTTTCAGAGTTAGGACTTCCTGGCAACCGTTCTTGAGGCCCCTTGAACTCTCTTGGTGCGAGAGGGGGGACTTGAACCCCCACGGTTACCCACGAGATCCTAAGTCTCGCGCGTCTGCCAGTTCCGCCACTCTCGCACAAGTCGGCCTTCCTGCAGAACGATTCCCCCTCTTGAATCTCAAAAATACGCGACGTTGTACAGCTTTTGTACCGTTGGATGCGTCTGAGTGTCAACCCATACGATCGGGTGATGTCGGCCCAACACAGCCCGCTTCGGAGCCGTGCAATCGGCAAAGTTCTCGCGGCGTTCTTGAGCTCTTGATTTGGTTCGCCGGGCGGCCTCTCCCCTTACCTTGCCGCCTGCCTTGCCGCCTGGTGGAGTGCATGTTAAGATGCCGCTCTCTTAAAAAAATTGCACGCCCCGCTGCGGAGAGGTGCGAGAGTGGACGAATCGGCGTGCCTGGAGAGCACGAGTCCTGGCAACGGGACCGTGGGTTCGAATCCCACCCTCTCCGCCAAACAAAGCTTGTTCGACTTCGAAGCTTTGCAGTTGAGGCGACTGGCTTCAAGGCCATCAACGCATGGAAGAATGGGTTTCAAACCGGAACGATGGGAGAGTGGTCTCCCTGTCCCCTCGTGCTCGTGGATCGGGCGCGTGGATCGGAATCGATCGCGGGCGGCTACAGGACTCGTGAGCGAATAGTCTATGTGGTCACGTAGAAAGGGGCCGGGCCCTGTGCGACAGAACCCTGTGAACCCCGCCAGGTCCGGAAGGAAGCAACGGTAAGCGGTCCGTTCTGGGTGCCGCAGGATCACCTGGCCCCGCTCGTTATCAAAGGCACGCTCGCATCCCGTGAAACATCTTGCATAACGCGATGGGTCACCAGCGAGATCACGCTTGGTGAGGAACGAACGACGTATCATGGATTACCAGGTCTCCGCCCGTAAATACCGCCCCGGTACGTTTGCTGAGGTGATCGGCCAGTCCCATATTGTTCGGACACTCATGAACGCGGTCTCGACCAAACGGATCGCGCACGCCTACCTGTTTTCCGGGACTCGAGGCGTCGGAAAAACCACCGTCGCTCGCATTCTGGCGAAGGCCTTAAACTGCGAGCAAGGCCCCACAGGCCATCCTTGCAATCACTGCGCGAACTGTCTTGAGATCGCTCAAGGGAGTTCCGCCGACGTCGTGGAAATCGACGGCGCCTCCAACACCAGCGTGGACGACGTACGGGAGATTCGAGAGAACATCAAATTCATGCCCTTCCGCGGTCAGTATCGAGTCTACATCATCGATGAAGTGCACATGCTCTCCAACTCGGCGTTCAACGCTCTGCTCAAAACACTTGAGGAGCCGCCCGCTCACGTCGTCTTCATCTTCGCGACGACGGAAATTCACAAAATTCCCGCGACGATTCTCTCGCGCTGCCAGCACTACAATTTTCGCCGAATCGCGCAGGTCGAGCTCGTCGAGCGGCTCCGTCACGTCGCCAAAGAAGAGCGGTTGACGATCGAGGACCGCAGCCTCTTCGCATTGGCTCGCGCCAGTGAAGGAAGCATGCGGGACGCGCTCAGCCTGCTCGATCAAGCGGTCTCTTTTGGAGGAAAGACGGTCCGCCATCAGGACCTTGAACTTTTGCTGGGCGCGGTCCCGCACGAATTGGTGCAAGGACTCATCAAGGCGGTGTTGGCTCGGAACAGCCCCATGGCGCTCGGCACATTGGCATCTCTGCTTGACCAGGGATACGACCTGCGAACGTTCTGTGCCGAGGTCGTCGAGCAGATCCGCAATCTCCTTGTGGCGTCCGTCGTTCCGACGTCATCTCAGCTCGACAGCCTGATCGACGCTTCTCACGAAGACATTCAGCAGTTGACCGAAGACGCCAAGACCCTGACCCCCGACGAGTTGCAGGGGCTGTTGACGATCTTCCTTCAAACAGAAGAATCCCTTCGGCTGAGTGCTCATCCTCGGTTCGTCATGGAAGCGGCTGCTATTCGGGCAATCCGGTCGTTGCATCGACCCGCTGACGTTGTTTCTTCCTCTCAAACATCGTCCTTGCCGGCTGAGCGGAAGCCGCCCATTCCTTCAGGCCCCGCCCCCGCCTCATCGGACAGGTCCTCGGCACCGGCATCAGGTCTTTCCCCCGTCCCCGCTCCCCCGACCGATTCACCCGCTTCTTCTGATCACTCATCGACGACCACGACGCAGCAGTCCCCGCCGCTTCAAAGACGAACCCCTCCGCGGCAGCCTGATCGGCCGCGCACCCAAGAAGCGGAGCGTGCCGTGTCGGTCCCCGCTTCTCCACCAGTCGACGATCCTCAGCAACTCAACTGGGAAGCGGTCCAAGAAGAAATCGCCGCTTCCTTTCCCAATATCGCCCCGTTTCTGGAGGTCGGCCGATACCTTGGAATAAAAGATGGAGCCGTGACGATCGGATTTGCAAAACACAACAACCTGGCACGGACCAGACTGGAGAAGGAAGAGAACTTACGCACACTGACCCAATTGTGTGAGCGACACGCGGGGCGCCCGGTCCGGATCCGAATCATCGAACTCGCGGACACTGATCCGCCGGGCCCGACCATGGCCCAACTACGGGCGGCCAAAGAACAGGATCAGCGGCTTGTGCTTTTTGAACGGGCACGGGCGAATCCCATGGTGAAGCAGGCGATCGAGATCTTCGGCGTCAAGTTGGCCGAAGTGCGTCAGGTATCCACGAAGGAGGCGACCGAATGAAAAACCCTTTCGGCAATATGAGCACGATCCTCAAGCAAGCCCAAGCCATGCAAGAACAGATGGCCAAGCTCCAGGAGCAAGCGGCGTCCAAGGTCGCCAGCGGAACGGCCGGAGGCGGAATCGTGACCGTGACGGCGAACGGCGCGTTACAGATCGTCAGCGTGACGATCGACCCCGAGCTCGTCAAGAGCGGGGACGTCGAGATGCTGCAAGACCTGGTCGTCGCGGCCAGCAATGACGCGCTGCGGAAAGCCAAGGACTTGATGGAACAAGAGATGAAAGCCTTAACCGGGGGGCTCAAGATTCCCGGCCTCTTCTGACGGTCTCGCGCATGGCAGTCGATCAACAGGGCCTCTTGGCGCGACTGATCAAAGAATTAGTCCGTCTACCGGGGATCGGCCAAAAGAGCGCGCAGCGGCTCGCCTTTCATCTCATGAAAATGGAACGAGAGGAGGCATTGCGCCTGGCCGACGCGATTCGATCGGTCAAGGAAGGATTGGCGTTCTGCCGGCAATGTCGCAACATCGCCGAAGGAGACCTCTGCGAATTTTGTCTCGACCCTAAGCGCGATCGAACCAAGATCCTCGTCGTTGAAGAACCGAGCACGCTGTACGCGATTGAACGAGCCGGCGCGTACCGTGGGCTTTACCACGTTCTCCTGGGCTCCCTCTCCCCTCTTGACGGAGTCGGTCCGTCGGACATCCGAGCCGAAGAACTGGTCGATCGTGTCAAAATGGGCGGTGTGGAAGAAGTTATCCTCGCCACAAACCCCACCATTGAAGGAGAAGCCACCGCCATCTATCTCACTAAACTGCTCAAACCGCTCGGAACGCGCGTGTCCCGCATCGCGTACGGAATTCCCGTGGGAACGGACATCGAATACGCGGACGAGGTGACCCTCCTCAAGTCCATCGAAGGGCGCCGAGACCTCTAACAATCCAATAGTTCGCGGTCGATCTCGGCAATCTTTGTACCCGCTGACGTACCCGTTGACCCCCTTTGGTCATGCTGCTATAGTCCGTGATCGTTCTCCATCTTCCATCATCGGACGGGGAGGGCCATGAAAGGCCGTTCTACCGCAAAACCAGCTCCTACAGTGAAGTCATCGGGCGGACCCTCGAGATCTCGTCCGACCGGCCAGAAAAAGCCCCGCACTGAGATGGCCAAGTACCTGGACATCCGGAAAGACCTTGAACGTCAGCGGGCGGCCATTCTCGAAGAAGCGGGAGGCGTGCTCACAAACCGACCGGACGTCCCGACATTTCCCGATGTCAGCGATCAGGCCTCGGCGGAAGTGGATCAGAATTTCTCCTTGCGAATCCGTGATCGCGAACGGAAGTTGCTCAAGAAGATCGATGAAGCGCTGGATCGGATGAATGACGCGACGTACGGCATCTGTGAACGGTGCGGAGCAACGATCCCCTACAAACGTCTGAAGGCCAGGCCCGTCACCACGCTCTGCATTGTGTGTAAGACCGCCCAAGAGGAAGAAGAACGGGCCCGTCGTTGACCGGCTTGTTCATTCCAGTGATCCACCGGTTCGCCCCTTGTGCCCCTTCGTGCCAGAGGACGCGAGTGTGGTCTCATCCTGTCATAACAATCGACTGCGCCGTTGTGGAGGGGAAAGGGGGCAACTGGAGCAGGGACCTAGAAAGGCCGTCACGGTTTTAAGGCCTTGACGCGCTCTCTTGCGCGAACGGCTCGGGCCTCTTCTTCAGGATGTCCTTCCACCAGAGCAAGGAACGTCTGGTATTCCGCAAGGGCGCGCCGAGGGTTGCTCTCTTCGGATGCCTCGGCCAAGTTGTATCGGGCCACGGCATAGTTGGGACGGAGCGTGACGGCCCGTTCAAACACCCGCACCGCCTCGGCCTTCTCACCGAGTCTGGCATGGACCGTGCCGAGATTGTTCAAGACCTCCGGAACGTTGGGTCTGATGGCCAGCGACTGGAGCATCTCTGTTTTGGCCTTTTCAAGTTGCCCCTTGGCCGCCCACGAGAGACCCAACTTGTGATGTGATTCAGCGAGCAACACTTTGTTGCTGAATCCACTCGCGATCGCCTTTTGGTAGGCGTCGACGGCAACGTCATAGTTTTTGTCTCCGCAATAGGCAAGTTGGGCGGCTTGACCGCGGGCAAATTGTTGAAGCGAGAGAAACGGTTCTTGGTCTTCGCTTCCCTGTCCCTCGATGAGCGGGGGACTCTTGCCGTCTTGCGTACCCTGAAGCCGATTGAGAAACTGCCGCCGGTACGGGGAGAACAGCCGCACGTATGGATCGATGGCAAAGGACGCTTGGAGTAGGATCGGCCGCTTCGACGGGCCGGTCACCAGATATTGCGTGGTGCTCTTTTCATCGCCGGTCTCAAAAATCGCGCTCGCCTCCAGGTTTGACATCGTTTCCAACTGAGGAACCGTCAGATAAAACTCGACCGCCGGCTTCAGACGAGACAAGGTGTCCCTCAGCACGGGATAAGGACCCAAATCAAGCCCCTTGGAGAAAGTAAAGAGCGCGCCGACGAGCACGCCCTCTTCATCAAAGAAGTAGGATTCGTCTGCTTGAGACGCGCTTCTTGCTTGAGGAATCATGATTTCTCGGCCGCTTCCCCACACATTCGACAGGGGCTTCGCCAGAGCATGTTTTTTCAGAAACTCGGCTTTCTGTTCGCAAAGAGCCGTCGATTTGAGCAACACGAGATCGGACGCCGAAGGAGGGAGGGCGGGGCGCACGGACCGCTGCCCGCAGCCGACAACGATGCCGGCACTCATCACCACACCGATTGTTAAATAGACGGTCTTCTTGGCGATGCCCCTCACCGAAAAGAACCTCCCCCAGCACAATCTATATTTTAAATGCGCAAGAAACAATACGCGAAATTGGAGAGGCCTGCGAAGGGTGTGCGGCCTGTTTCTCGACTAAGAAACAGGCCGCACGGCTGGGAGACCGCTTCGTCTAGCGGCGCTGAGAATGCTCCATCGCATCTTCAGCCGTGTAGCCAAAGAGATAGGGACCGCTGGCCCCCAGCATGTACAGCGGCCGATTGATCCCATAATCCACGGCATGGCCGATGGGATGCCCAAAAAATCCGACCCAGCGAAGGGGATGGTCGTTGATCGGTGATCCGGCGGCCGGATCAGAATAGACCAGGGCCGTCGTATCAAGAATGCTGTAAATACTCGTCGGAGGGCCGTGCTCCTGGGCGCTCATTCCATCTTGGCCGGTCGTTGCGCATCCGGCTGACATCAGCGCCACCGCGCCCATGATCATCATCCACAACCTTGCCTTCATAGGATCACCTCGTTTGTTTCTCTCTCAAAGACGGAAGATCGACAGGAGTTTCCTCCTGTACCAGCAAAAAGTGTAGCCGAGGCGCCTTGTTCTGTCCAGGAACAGCCAACTCCTCACACCACCGCATCGTATTCGACAAGACCTGCGCCAAGAGTGGGGGTGGAAGGAAAGAAGAAGAAAATGGTGGGCGATACAGGTATCGAACCTGTGGCCTCTTCCGTGTGAAGGAAGCGCTCTACCACTGAGCTAATCGCCCATCGAGACGGAGTCTAGCATGGGCTTTCTCGTCCGTTCAATCCGCTCTCGCTTTGAGAACTTTGATAAGATAACTCCGACACAGGTTGATCGAGATCCACCTTGACTTCGCAAAAACGCGGTTCCTAGAATGAGCCCCTTTCGCCAAGGATTTGCTGATCCATGAGAGAAGACATCGTCATCATCGGCGGCGGACTGGCCGGCTCGGAGGCAGCGTGGCAGGCTGCCAATCGCGGCGCCAAGGTAACGCTCCATGAGATGCGCCCCAAGGAAATGACCCAGGCGCACAAGACCGGGGGATTGGCCGAGCTGGTGTGCTCGAATTCGTTGGGGTCCTCGGACCTCGAGCATGCTCCTGGCATCCTTAAGGAAGAGATGCGCCGGTTGGGTTCGTTGATCATCTCTGCGGCGGAACAGGCCAGGGTTCCCGCCGGATCGGCGCTGGCGGTCGATCGCGAGCAATTTTCCTCGACGATTACCCGCGCCTTGGAAAGTCACCCGAACGTCAGGATCATCCATGAAGAAATCTCCCATATTCCCGGCGACTGCGTCTGCATCGTAGCCACCGGCCCCTTGACGTCGGACAAACTCTCCGAGTCCATCCGCGCCGTGACGCAATCCCAGCACTTGTATTTTTTTGACGCCATCTCGCCGATCATCGACGCGGAGTCGATCGACATGGACATCGTCTTCCACGCCTCCCGCTATGACGCCGGTTCGGACGATTACCTCAACTGTCCCATGACGGAGGATCAATACAATACATTCTACGAGGCGTTGATCACGGCCGAGAAAGTGCACCCGAAAGACTTTGAAAAGATCCCCTATTTCGAAGCCTGCATTCCGATCGAGGTCATGGCGGAGCGCGGCCGCCGCACCATGCAGTTCGGACCACTCAAGCCGGTCGGCCTCATCGATCCACGCACCGGCCTCCAGCCCACCGCCGTGGTTCAACTTCGGGCGGAAAATATCCACCGCACCTGCTACAACATGGTCGGCTTTCAGACCAAACTGACCTATCCCGAGCAAAAACGAGTCTTTCGCTTGATTCCTGGCCTGGAACGGGCAGAATTTCTCCGCTATGGGAGCCTTCACCGCAACACCTTCATCAATTCGCCCAAACTGCTTACGACGACCCTGCAATTCAAGGCGCGCCCCACGTTGTTCTTCGCAGGCCAACTGGTCGGCGTCGAAGGCTACACCGAATCCGCGGCCATGGGAGGGTTGGCCGGCATCAACGCAACCAGGGTTCTCAACGGAGAGCCGCCGATCACGCCGCCGCCCACGACGGCGCACGGCGCCCTCATCGCCCACGTGGCCCTGTCCGACCCGCGCCATTTCCAGCCGATGAACACCAACTTCGGCCTTTTCCCGCCGCTCACCGGCTCGCCGAAAGACAAGGTGAAGAAACGGCGATTGATCGCCCAGCGGGCGCTGGAGGACTTCGATTCATGGAAGACCAGATTCGGGCTTTCATGAGGTTCCTCGACGGCGAGCGGAACGCCTCCGCGGAGACCGTCCGCAATTATGCGTCGGACCTCCGGCAGTTGTCGGCCTTCCTTCAGAAATCCGGAGAAGGCGGGCGCCCGATGGCTCCGGCCCACATCACGACCGACGACGTCCGGCGTTATCTCCACTGGCTGGACCGGAACGGCGAGAAGGCCTCGTCGCTTGCGAGGAAATTGTCTTCCATCCGGAGTTTTTATCGGTTCCTGGCACGCCACGATGCCACCATACCCAATCCCGCCGAGGACATTCGAAGCCCCAAATTGCCGAAGCCGCTCCCCCGCGTTTTGACGAAAGACGATGCCAGTTCCCTGATGGAAATTCCCGATGAGCAGTCGTGGCTCGCACTGCGGGACCGTGCCTTGCTGGAGACCTTGTATTCCACGGGCGCCCGCGTGAGTGAAGCGGTCGGGATGAACTGGAGCGACCTCGACCAGGTCGAAGGACTGGTCCGACTGCGTGGAAAGGGGTCCAAGGAACGGATCGTCCCGATCGGCGAGGTGGCTCTTCTCGCCGTTCAGCGGTATCGGGACACCCTGCCGACCACAATCGCCCGTTGCGAGCCATCGACCCCCGTCTTTGTGAATCACCGTGGAGGCCGCCTCACGACGAGGAGCGTCGCCCGAATCGTGACCCGCTACTCCGGACGCCTGGCCGGTGGTGCGGTGAGCCCCCATACGTTACGGCATTCCTGTGCCACACACCTGCTCGATGAGGGAGCGGACCTCCGGTCCATTCAAGAGATGCTGGGCCACGCCTCGTTGAGCACCACGCAGAAATACACGCACCTGGCCGTCGACCAACTGGCGGCGGTCTATGACCGGGCCCATCCGCGGGCGCGCCTCTCGGCAAGTGACCTTCGCCGGAACAAACAGGAGCCGTCATGACCGTTCGATCCACCACTATTCTTTCCGTCCGTCGTTCCGGGCAGGTGGCCATGGGGTGCGACGGCCAGGTGACCGTCGGGACCACGGTGATGAAACACAACGCCAAGAAACTGCGGCGGCTCCATCACGATCAGGTCCTGGCCGGTTTTGCGGGCGCCACCGCCGACGCCTTTACCCTGTTCGAAAAATTCGAGGCCAAATTGGAGGAATATCGTGGCAACCTCACCAGGGCAGCGGTCGAACTCGCCAAGGACTGGCGGACCGATCGCGTGCTGCGCCGTCTGGAAGCCCTGCTCGCGGTGGCCGGCCGGGATCAATCGTTCATCATTTCGGGGACTGGCGATGTGGTCGAGCCAGAAGACGGAATCTTGGCCATTGGCTCCGGAGGGGCCTATGCGTTGGCGGCAGCCCGAGCACTCCTTCAACATTCCGATCTGGACGCCGCAACCATCGTCGCCGAGGCGATGAAGATCGCGGGCGGCATCGATATCTATACGAATCAGCAAATCATCGTCGAACAATTGCAGGGGACTGCGAACCCATGATCCAACAGACGCCGAACACCGAACCGCTCGACCTCAACAGTCTCACACCCCGCCAGATCGTCGAAGAACTCGACCGGTATGTCATCGGCCAAAAAGACGCCAAACGGATGGTGGCCATCGCGCTCCGCAACCGGTGGCGCCGCCAACAGCTTCCACCCGATCTTCGCGATGAGGTGATGCCCAAGAACATCATCATGATCGGGCCGACCGGCGTGGGGAAAACGGAGATCGCGAGGCGGCTCGCGAAGCTGGCACAGGCGCCCTTCATCAAGGTCGAAGCGTCGAAGTTCACGGAGGTGGGCTATGTCGGGCGAGACGTGGAGTCCATCATTCGCGACTTGACGGAGCTGGCCATCAACATGGTCAAAAGTCAGCGGCTGGAGGCCGTCCAGCAGAAGGCCGAGCAGCAGGGCGAGGAACGGCTGCTCGATTTGTTGCTGCCCCCGCCGCCCCGTCCACCGTTTGTCGAAAGCGGCGAGGCGCCCCCTCCATCACCGCCGCACGATTCCTACGAGACCACCCGATCAAAGCTGCGCCTGCGATTGCGAGAGGGGAAGCTCGACGAACGCACCGTCGAGATGGAAGTCAAAGAACGGGCATTGCCGATCGGCGTCATTTCGAACATCGGAGGCCTTGACGAGCTTGAAGGAAACCTCCGGGACATGCTGGGCGGCATGTTTCAAGGCAAGAAAAAAAGGCGGCTGACGGGGACGGATTTAGACGGATGAGACAGTACGACGTCGTCTTTCATAAGCCCTTGCTTACA
>JANDJL010000031.1 GCA_024330965.1 Nitrospira sp.
GCCGCGTCCAAGTGTTCTTTGATGACACGCAGGTGTTTGACCTGTGCGATCAGACCTTCACAGCGGGCCGTGTCGGACTTTGGACCAAGTCTGATGCAATCACGTATTTCGACGATCTGAAGCTCCAAATCGAGCGCTGAACAGGGTCGGCACATCGACAAGACCTACAAAGGTGACAAACGAAAGAGCCACTCGATTGCGCGCATGCCTGCGTTCGTCATCTTTCTTCTCCTTTCTTCTCCACCTAACGCAGAGCTAACTGGCGCGCCAGTTTCGCGCGCGTCCGGTTGGTCGACGTGTTAGACCCGATGCCTTCTGTGCGACTTCGACGAGGGAATGCAGCGCCTTGTTGACCGACGCTGAGTTGGGAAAGATCTTCGCCACGTCAGCATCCAGAACCACCACATTGGAGCTCGCCTTGACACGTTCATAATACTTCCCACGCTCCAGCTTCCCGAAGGCGGATCGCTTGTACTCAGACCGAAGCTCATCAGCCTTGGAACTACCCTTCTTCATAAATGCGCCTTTCCTGTTAGATGACCACACGGGCGCTCATGATGCGGATCACATTCCTGCGTTTGATGTGGGCAACGACTAAGAGCCGGCCGATGACATTCCGAAGGTAACCATGCGTTCTTCACCTTCGGAGTGATCAAGGCCGCCGCCTGTCGCGCGAGTGGATCGTGACACACGCTGGCAGCTTCGTCAAATGAAACCCCATGCTTAGCCAGATTCTTTCTTGCCTTGATGGGGTCCCATTCGTAGTCCAATCCTACGCCTACTCCCCTGGTGAGGTCTAACTATGATTAGGCGCCAACTATGGCTCCTTTACTGCACGAATACTCACAGAACCCCTGTCGGGTCCCAGACGTGTAGAACCAGCGAGTCATCGACTGGCTCGGGCGCCTTGACCCGCATGTCTGGAAAAGAATTGCTCTTGAGCAAATCACGTGCTCGCTGGTACCAGATCTCTACGTCATCAACACCGATGGTAAACACGAAATTGTTTGCCCAATCCTGCGCATAGGAGTCCTGAAGCCGAAAGGCATTGCTATCGAGCGAAAAGTCCGCCGTACCGCCCCAGCCATCCGGCATGGTGAAACCAAGCGCGGTGTAAAACCGCTTGGATAGCTCGAAGTCCTTGGCAGGAACGTAAGGTTTGAGGCTTTTGATGTTCAATGGCATGGATGTCTCCATTGGCGCCTAACGCGGCGTTGAGCGGCACGCCATACGCGTCCGGCTTCAACGCATCGTGAGAGCAGCTTGTTACTCAGCCACATCTTCCAGGCGGGTAGCCCGACCGGTCCTCAAGCTCTTGCGTGCTCGTTCGATGCGCTGCAGGAAACGAGGATCGTTTTCCAGCTTGTAATCAAACCAATCGTCCTCCGACTCGAATCCGATCAGGACACCGGCAGGCTTTCCGTGCCGAGTAATGACAATCTCCCGCTTCTCCGCCTCGCGCAGAAATCTGGACAGATCATCCTTAATCTCTGACAACGGGACCTCTTTTATTCGGGACTTCCGAACTGCTCTAGCCATATCGCAGCCTCCGATTTTTGAACAATGGCCAAGACCTCGACGGACTTGGCGGATACATCGTAGAAGACTCGAATCTCGCCGACACGAAGTCGATATTGCGGTCGGGATAGACCTCGCAACCGCTTGATCCGGCTTCGGCTCGTTTTCACCGGTTCGTGCCGAAGATGCGTCTCAAGAGCGTCCCGAACGGCCGACCGGACACCTGGCTTCAACGCGCGAAAGTCTTCGATGGCCTCCTGGGCCAGAACGATCTCATAGCGCATTCTGGCCAGATTATAGCCAATGCTCGTGCTGTTTCAAAGTCGGCGAGCTCTAACAATAGCGGTTCGACTTTATGGAGAACGAGGTGCCGACCAAGCGCTATGAGTACGCCGTACGGGTCACCTCAACCCGGTACGAGATCCTTGCCCTCGCCCAACGCTCTCGTGATCGGGCCGACGCCGAAAACACCTTTGACGAGCTCAAGCATCAATGAGGCTGGGGCGGCTTCACCACGCAAGACCTGGCGCGCTGTCAATTCATGGCGCGCATAGTGGCGCTGGTGGACGCGATTCGTGCGGCTCGCCCAGCCGCACAAGCACTTCGAGGCGATCTCCAGTCGACCGCTCTTGTTGCATGGCGTCACCGCGCACACGCAGCATGCCGGACAAACACGCCTGACCATCACGAGCCTGCACGCGAAGCGCTCGGCCATCCAAGCCGTGCTGACCAACGTGGCGGGATTTCTGAAGACCCTCAAAGCGACTGCGGAGCAATGGACCGATGCCGAACGCCTGCGGGCGATGCTCACCCGCGCGTTCGCCACCTTCATGCTCTCACCGGCGGGCTCTTCGGCCTTCTTGGCCTCAAAACCTGCACCGACCTGACTCGTGGACTGCCGTTTTTAGGTTCATGATAGTCGGAGCTACTTGCGCTTCCAAGTGGAGCGATGATTCACGCCACGTTGCGGATCGAAATCCATGGTTGACGAGAAGAACACCGATCTTGGGATTTTCGTGCGATGTCGAATAGCTGGCCTCGGAATGGGCCTTGGGCGGGAAAAGGATGATGGCAAAGACCAACCAGAGAACCATCAAGAGTGTCATACATTCCTCCTGGTTAAGTGGAGTCACTCCGCCGAGTAGACCTCCATGTCAACTATTTCACCATGACGAACACATCATCTCGATCTCGCCAATCCTATTGGCCCAGTGAAGGAACACGATCACCCGGCACGAAGGTATGATGGGTGTCGGCCTCTGTTCTCTCGAAGATCGAAATGAGATCGATCGCATCTGTGGTCAATCGGGACGGCGCGTATTCTGAACGCTCAGCCGTGCGCGTCGTAGTTTCCCCAAAAGGGAAGCGAGACCTCTCGCCCTCCAACAGGGGAGTCGGCTGCGCGAGGTAGACAGCGGTCCTGCTCGTCGTCCACGATGAAAGCCCACTGGTCGTCTTGCCGCGCCTGGGCTTCGATCTCTAGAATCGGCTGAGCGGTCCATCCGGACCAGGTGACTTGGTGCAGAGCAACGGAATCGGGTACGCCGTCGCCGGTCGAGTCGTACTGAACCACGAGCAGCCCGTTCGGGAGGAGATCCCAGTCAACCGGTTCGCCGGGTTTCTCTGGTTGCTCTCGGTTGTCTGGTTGGACGGCATGGACTATCCCACCAAGACAGATCCCAGAGACCACGCACACGAGACACACCCACACAGGACGTCCGATCCACCTTGTGACCTGTCTCAACGTGTCTCCTCTTCTAGGGGCTCTCAACGGAATTCGCGGACATGACACATTCCCACGAGATGTGGGAAGGTGTTCAAGAGCCACCAGCCTGCGACGGTCAGGACGATCATGCCGAGTGACATCACCAAGCTGATGAGCACACCCAGTTCACCGTCCAGTTTGCCGAGATGTTGCTTGATCATCGCAGTCCTCCGAAGACATGCTCTTGACATGCTCGCGCGGCATCGATCAATGGCAGATGGTCTCGATTCTGGGCGCTCTGGTCACGAGGTCAGGATGGTCTTTGCTGTCCGGGACTTGAGCGGCCAGCCGGCTCACGACCTCGGCAAAGACTTGAAATTCCTCACGCTCGAAATGCAGCGTGATGGGGCCATAGGTGAAGTGCAGCTTGCCGCAGCCGCAGACGTTCAGGCCTGCTTGTCCCTGGCGATGAATGACATTGTCCATGATCGTGTCTCCTTGTTGTTGGTGATGTATTCTTCGATTGTCGACACTTCCCTGGTTCAACGAAACGAGGCGAGGCTATGAATTCATGACCTCCTCCCTTGCGTCCGCGATGGTGTCCCTGGCTGCTACGCGACCTGTCTCTTGGGCTTGGCTGAGCGTGACAATCTCTTGAAGGGCGTTCAGCCCATGGTCGGTGAAGTCATGGACCAGGTGATAGCGGAGGAGGCTCGCACGATCGATCAGGAACGTCCGGCACCGAACCGGTGTCTGTCCGGGAACGACGCCGAACGCGCGGTGGAGGCGCCCCAAGGAATCGGACAGCAGGGGCGTGCGCGGTTTTGTCGGGCGGTCGATCCAGAGCCGATGCAACGGACGGGTGCCCGAGCAGACGATCAGCAGCGTGGTGTCGAGCCGATCGAAACGGTCGGCCTGATGGTCGAGGAAAGCCGGTTCCACGATGCCCGCATAGGGAAGGAAACAGAGCGCCGTCCACCGACCGATCAACTGCACCGAGTCGAGATACGTCAGCCGGCCCGCCACCAAAGCGGGTGCTCGAAACCGTGGCATGGGGTCGCCGATGTGCTTCATGGAATCCTCCTTACCGAGCGCGCGGAACGAACCCGGAACACTGAGCCGAGGTCGATCACGCTTTGTGGTCCCCGAGCGAGAGGCGTCATGTGGGATGCCGTGTCGCGCGCGCGATACCGCCGTCGTACCCGGATTCATCATCAGGGACCATCCGCAATTGAGGCATCGCCATCGATCGGTGCGACCGTAAAAATCCAACGATTGTTCCGCGACCGCCAGTCCTCCGCATTTTGAACAAGTCATCATTGACTCCCCTGATGGGCCTCCTTTCGAAAATCGTGAAGCGTCTGCTTTGACAAGGTGGTCACTGGTCATCGAGGCTTTGACCTTCCAGACGCCGGCCCCTCCGTGTTCACCGCTTCACGAGATACGCTTCACATGCTTTACACTGTCACCCATATGCCAACGTATTGGAGATGCCCCTCCGGCAGCAACCTCCACCAGTCGTCTTGGATTGGTAGTCCTGTTCCGTCGCCCATGCCGAGACAAACGGAGTCTTCTTCGATGATGAGGGCGAATCGGAACTCGATTCTGATCTCGGACGAATGCTCCTCGAGGAGTGCGACCCGCTAAAGAGACCGACTTCAGTTTGAAACCGACCCCCTTGATCGTGACCAATCTGCAGAGGCGATCGGGATCGCGAGCCAACTGCCGTCTGAGCGCATGGACATGCACATCCAACGTGTGTCCACAGACGGCGAAATTCGGTCCCCACAATAGGGCGCTCAGTTCCCTTCGGGTGAAGATCTTTTCCGGCTCCTGCACAAGCGCCTCGAGAATGGCGAGCGGTTTGGCAGAGAGATGAACTGGCTGCCCGGCGATCGTTACTTCGTGCGAATCGCTGTCAAACTCCACAGCACCAACTTGATAGATGCCTCGATGGAGCCTCGAACCTCTTGCTCTTCTCAGATAGGCGCCGACTTTGGCAACCAACAGACGATATCCATCCCGCAAATCGTGGACGCCATCCATCCCACGCTCCAGATCCGAGAGACAATTCTCGTCAGGATAGATCGCACCGAGAGGCACCACCGCCATCAGCAGCACATGCCGAAAACAGGGATCGGTCCGAAGCATGTCCCAATCCTGAATCCGTTGATCGACCAGCACGAGCGCCGGCGCGGCACAATTGGGGATGGCAAGAAGCTCGCTCACGGCGGTTGCGACTCGGACGGCATAGCCCGCGCGATGCAGCTGTTCCTCAATGCCTCTCGCAAATGCCCCGTCGTGCGAGAGCACGATCACCGCGCCTGCAGGAGGCGGCGGATGGGGGGCAGATTGTTGTGAATACCGAGCGCCCTGGGTGAAGACTCCTCCGTGGGCGGCCACCCCCAGCACGCCCAGCAACGTCGTCACAAAGAGAACTCCAGAAGAAGGCGAAGGCGAAACCGGCGCTATCGGTGACCGACTTCGTAGATCGACGGTGGGTGAAGCCGGCGAGTCGAGCACATCCATCGAAAAGCCGGGAAGAAAGGGGGAGATCGGCTGTACGGCGATCACTGATTGATCGGCACCGCCGAGAGGGAACAGCATGATCGCCTGCGCCTCGCGGCTTACTCCACCCACCATGACCAGCATGGCCATCATCCCGAGACGCGCCGCCCACAACCATAATCCGACTCGGCATCGAGATGTGTGGCGCCACTTCATTGTATGCCTCGCAATATGTCGGACATATGAACTTGCCTCGTTATCATTGTCTCTGGCCATTGCGCATCAAAACGTCACCGACGCGAGCAGCCGAACGTTATACCCCGGCGCTTCCTGACCGATGCCGCCGCCGAAACCGTTATTGAGGAAGTATCGGGTGTTGGTGAAATTGTCCACGGCCAGGTTCAGGCTGAGCATGCTCGTGGCCTGAAAGGACACGAACAGGTTGTGCAGGACATACCCCGCCTGGTTGCCGATGATCAGGCCGGTGTTGCAGGGGGAGACGATCGACCCGGTAGAGCCGGTGATCACCCGGCGGTCATCGACGGCGCGCAGGCGATATCCGTATTCGAGCCGGTGGCCGAGATCGCTGCGCCCCAGCGTGAACACCAGCGTATCGCCGGGGACGTCGAACAGGGCATGCTCGCCCTCGCACACCTGCTTGCCGCGAACCCCGGCGAGGCTCAGGTTGCTGAACCAGTGTTCCGATCGATAGCCGAGCTCGAACTCTATCCCTTCCCGGTTCTCCTTCCCGTCTTGCGTGACGTGCGTGCAGATATTGTTGCCCCCCGCCGGATTGAACGGTTCGCAGAACGCGCCGCTCGCCGCTCGCGCCGCGAGCGAATAAAGGGTGTTCCGTACGCGGCTTCGGAAATACACGATCTTCGCCGTGAGCATGTCGCCGTTTGCGAACAGGCCGGGATAGTTCAGCGACAGGCCGAACTCATGGTTGCGCGCGGACTGCGGGATGTAGCGATCACCGCAGACCCCCGAAGGCGGGGCGAGCGCGCCGAACAAGAAGCGGGCGCAGCGGCTGAACGCGCCTTGCGTGAAATATTCGTCGACGAGCGGCGGACGGAAGGCTTCGGCGTAGTTGTAGAAGAGTGTGAGGGGGCCGCCCAGCATGTTCCAGGCGATCCCTGCGCTGGGTGTGGTCCTCACAAAGTCGATGACGGGGCTCCGCCCTTCGGCCTGCAGCAGCGCGCGCGTCTGCTGAACGTCGACTTCGACCCGGTAGGTATCATGCCGAAGACCGGCGGTAAGGCTTACTTGGCCGACGTCGACACGACTTTCGAGCATGTACGCAAGAAAGGACCGGGTGCCTGAAGGTTGAGCAAGGTTATCGACTGTCTCGCGAAGGCCGGCCGTGGGGTTGAGCCGGTTGATCCTGGCTTCGCGACGGTTGCGGTTGTACTGGATTCCGTACGTGAGCGCCGCGCGCAGCGGGCCGAGACGTAACGAACTCGTGTTCGTCAGGTTGAGGGTCACGATCCGGTAGTCGAAGAAATTCGTGGGCGAGTTCGGAACGATCACGCCGTTCCCGTCTTGCCGGTCGGAATCGGTGACACTGGTGCTGGTGTAGCCGACGTTCCCTTTCACATTAATCCAGGGGACGAAGGAGTGGTCGATCGGGGTGTATTCGAAATTAGCGGTGGACGTGCTGTCGGTCACGGCGCGTCGCACAAAGCCGAACACACCCGGCACCCCGATCGTGGCGTCAAAAGGTTGCAAGGCATCATCCTGAAAGTACACCTCCCCAAGGCTGAGCATCGCGCCGGGTCGTAAACGGTAGGTGGCTTTCATCAAGCCACTCAAGCGACGCGCCGTGGTGTTCTGCAACTCCTTGCCGCTTGCCGTGGTGATGTTGTCTGAGGCGCGCCACGTGACGTTGGCGAGCAGGTCGAGCGAGTCGAACACCATCCCATAGGCGGTCGCCGATCCGAGTTTTTCGAGGTTATTGCTGGAAAAGCCTCCCTTGAGGCTCGCGCCGATGCGTCGTCCGGGCTGCAGCAGGTCGGCGGCATCCTTCGTCCGCATCTCCACCACGCCGCCGATGGCGCCGGACCCTTGCAGCGCGCCCGCCGGCCCGCGCGTCACCTCGATGGCTTTCAGCAACTCCGGCTCGACGAAGACGCCGCTGCCGAAGCGATACTTCTCGAAATTGCGCACCGCGCCGTCGAGCTTGATCAGCACGTCTTCCGTGTCGCTGAAGCCGCGGATGTTGAATTTCATGCCGCCGGCGAGCGGCCCGCCGTTGATCGAGACGCCGGGGATGTCCTGCAACACGTTGAACACGTTGTCCGACTGCCGGCGCTCCAGCTCCTTGGCGGTCACCGTCGTGCGCGAGCGCACCGGATCGATTTCGATGCCTTCGCGTCTCCCGGTCATCTCGACCTCCGCAATCACCAGTGTCTCTCCTTCTTCACTTTCTGCCGTATCGATCGGTTGTTTCCCGTCCGTGGGCCGTTTCTCATTCGGCACGGTGTTTGATGTCGATGCCGTCGTGTTGTCCGCAGCGCGGCGCGCGCCTTCCTGACCCGAAGGCAGTGGGCCCACATCCGCCGCCCAGCCCGCTCCTCCATGGATCGGCCATGCCGGCAGGAGCGTGACGAGTAACAAAGCACGTCCCCATCGTTGGTAGTTCATTTGGCATACATCGAGCTGCGTGGCCGCCTTGTAGTGGCGGCCACGCCCAGACGAATTATTAAGAAACCTTAGATGGCTCGCTGCTTGCGCCGAGCCATCGCCGCTAGCGATATGAGGCCGGAGGCCATCAAGTACGCGGCAGCCGGTAACGGCACCGGCGCCCCGACTCCCGGACCGATATCAATGGAGAGCTGGTCCAGACTCACGCTGGATCCGGCGGCGTTCCATGTCAGGACGAGGGGGGAAGAGTTAGGGACGTTGAGCCAGCTTACCAGGGCCTCCACCTCGCTGCCGCCGAAGCCACCGGTGATAGTTTCCCTGAACAGCTCCGAATAGACTCCGTCTACGCCGTTCAACTTGAAATTGGTGAAGCTCCGATTGAGCGTGGTATTGAAATCGCCAAGCGATGCGAGACGCAGATACACGTCACGCGTATCGGTGGGATTGCCGCCGAGACTGCTGGCGGTCAAATTGAACGCCAGCGCCACGGACGGGGCGTAGATGTTGCCGCCGCTGGTGAGGAACGCGGCCCCGGTCGTCTCCTCCAAGGTGTAGGCGCCGCCGCCAAACAGGCTGACCTCCGGGGTGCTGTCCTGGATATTCCCGCCTGCTACGTCGTCGTTGAAGATGTTCCACTCGGCGTAGTGAGAGCCGGGTGTGACCCCGCGGGTCCATCCGGAGGGCGTAAAGCTGTTGTTCCACACGGCCTGCGCGGCCTGCGCCGGTTGACCGGCGGCCAGCAAGAGGCCCAGTCCGAGTATGCAGCCCGTGACCTTTGACTTTTTACTATTCATTGCCATTACCCCTTTCACTGATGAGCCTTCACCGCCTCACCCGCAGAGGCCAGAGAAAAGCCGGCATTTGTCTGATGATAAAGCAGCGGTCCCACGCCGCCTGCCATACGCTTCGGCACCCTGCACGTGTTTACGCTCTCGTTCCCTCCTTTCTCTCCCCTAGCCCGTCGGGGGAGTCGACGACGAAACGATATTGCCGGGTGTTGTTCATAGCCGCCGAACGTCGAAAAGGTCGCGGCGGTGCGGACCTGAGGCGGAGCGCCGCCTGATCCATGTTGGCCGCCGTGGCCGCCGGCAGGGGGACGATCGCTCAAGCCGAGAATATAATCCGTGAGCGGCTTCATCTGATGGTCCAAGGCGTACATCCGCACGAAGACAATGTGTCGGATGCCACGCTGCTCCAGGCGAGATACCGCGTCTTGGATGATCTGCGGGTCGCCCATGCCGTAGGCCATCTCGATGGGATATTTCGACATCAGCGGCCGGATCGTCGTTTCCACGGCATCGTTCCACGGCTGGGTTGATCCGTGAGGCATGATGACGACGCCGATCTGGCCTGCCGTCAGAGGCGTTTCGCGGTTGGCGGTTTTCTTCAACCACAATAGAACATTTGCATGCGGCAGCAACTCTTCTGGTTTGTAGACGACATGGGTGCCTCCGAACTGAGCGCCGAGCCAGGCGGTCAGCGACATGGACGAGTCGAATTTGGGTCCGATGAACGCGGGGATCAGCAGAGTTCGTCCGTGCTTGGCCGCTTGCGCGAGGATGTGCGCCTTGATGGTCTTGTTTTTTTGATCGGCGCCCTCGGCTTCCCGATCGTAGTAGACCACGGCTTCCGCCTCTCGGAACGCTTTGTAGCGCATGACGTACGCCGACAACTTGTCCAGGTCGGCCTTCAACGCCTTCTCGTTGGCCTCGTCCGTCGCCCCGGTGCCGACAAGGATCAACCGTTCCGATTCAGGGTGCTCACTGAGGGCGGCGACACGGTCGAGCACGATTTGACCGATCAGATAATCGTGCGCCATCGCGCGGGCCCATCGGACGGGCAGTCCGCCCGTGTAGGCCGGCAGCAGCGGCATGACTCGTGTGAGCAGCGGATCGGCTTCGGAAAGGAACAACGGAATGGCGACGATCTCGGTGATGCCGGACTGCTTCAGTTCCTGGACCGCGCGCCGGAGGTAGGCGGCATATTCGTTCTCCACGCCGGTATAGTCTCGTCCCACCAATCCGAGCGCGGCCGGATAGGAGTGCTTGAACTCGTCGACCAACGATGTGACTTCCTTATTGCCGAGGTACCCGCGGTCGGGCGCCACGACCAGAAACCCGACCTTGGACGAGGTGGCGGCATCGGCCGGCGCTCCGCTTACGCCGAGAGTGAACAACATGGCTGTCATGAATATCGCCATTGCCTGCCCGAACATGGCCTTTCCTCCTTGCTTCATGATCCGAGTTTGTCGAGCCGGTAACGAATAGGGATCAAGACTGTGATTTTGGACTTTCCAAGATCCTGCGGGAGGTGAACGGGGCACACCCGATGCATCAGCCTTACCGCGTCCTCATCGAGGGCGCTGTACCCGGAGCTTTTCGTCACGACCGCGTCGATCAAGCTGCCGTCGCTGTCGATGGTGGCCTTGACGACCACGACACCTTCCCATCCCTGCACGCGGGCCAGGTGAGGATAGGATTGGAAGCTCATGATTCGTCGCCTCAGCAATTCCATCAGCCACTCATACTGTGATCTTGCGGAAACGGACTGCGAAATGGCGGGGTGGTTCAGCGCAACGGTTTCCGAGGGTGAAGCGGTAAGGGAACCCGAGGAACCCGTTTGAGAATCGATCATGGGAGTCTGGTCTGTCGGCGGCGAAGAAGACACCTCGTGCTGCGGCGACGACTCAACGTGATCGTCGAAGTTCTTGGCCGGCGGCTCCTGAGCTGAACTCGCTACCGACGTCATCTCAGCCTGTTCGATCGCCTCAGGGACGCTCTGAGAGGCGGGCGGATCAGACTCGGTCACAGAGACCGAGGGCTCGTTTTGACGCTCGATCGGTGCGGGGCTCTCGATGGGAAACGGATCGCTGACCGTGGAAGACACCTCCGCCGTTTGTGGCGCTGGAGTCCGGGCGGTGATTCGCTGGGCTGTTCGTTGGATGACCGGAGGGGAGGACGCAGGCACGATCGGTGATGAGTCTTCGGTGAGGGCGGTGGTCTCGTGAGGCGCCGTCGGCTCAGTCTCACCTTGCGGATCGGTAGCCGTCACCTGCTCAGTGTCATGTTGTGCCTCAGACAGGAGGATCTCCATGCGATAGACAGGGGCCGGGGTTGGGGGAAGTCCCCGAAGGCCCACGGCGGCCACGGCCAGCGCCAGGGTATGAAAGCAAATGGAGCAGGCCCATGACAGGGCTCGGTCTTGCGGCGGAAGGGCCTGCGGGATGCCGGCGAGAAGCGTGGGTGTCTGATTAGAAAACGCCATGGTATGCACCGATGTAACCGACCTGAGACAAAATTGAGATCAATTCTCAACATCATATACATGGTTGCACCGCGCTGTGACCATGTTCGATCACCAGGTGCGCATGTTCTCTTTCCGGATGCCGGGCTAAGGAGTGTTTCTTGGATGCGACCGGCCAAGATACGTGTTACCGGCCGGGGGTGCACAAGGCGGTGGTGACGAGGAGGCAGGCTGATGACCATGATTCGCCATGCGCATCAGCGTGACGATGCACGGGGTTCGGTTCAAATGGGACAGTCGTAAGGCGGCATCGAACCGGCGTAAGCATGGGGTGCCTTCGAACAAGCCAGGTCTTTTTCGATCCCTTTGTGACGGTTGTCGATGCCGCAACGGACGAGGAACATCGTGATGCGGCGATCGGAATGACGGCCGGGAGCCGTTTGCTGGTCGTCGTGCATGCGCTTCGCGAGAATGAGGTGTTTCGTATCATTTCAGCAAGGCCGGCGACGCCGGCGGAACGGAGGCGGTATGAAAATCCATGACCTGAAAAAAACGACTCGCCAAGCATCGCCCCATGGCCACTATTTCGATCCGGATGCCTCAGGATGTCTCGGAAGAGTTAAAACGCCTGGCGCCCAGCCTAGGTTTCTCGGGCTATCAGCCCTTGGCCCGGCACTGCATCGGACAAGGGCTGCGGGCTGACTTGGCCCGCTTAGATCGCGATGCGCCGATCCCACAGCTCATCGAGATCCTCAAACGGCGTGGCGTGGACGAACGGGTGATCGCGAAAGCGATTGCAGAGGTGCGAAAGCGCTTAGGTTATCCCACATGCCGCAGTTCCTCCGTGATCCTTTTCTTGGTGTGGGAATTGCCGGAGTGTGTGTCGTCGCCCGTCCTTTGCCGGGACGAGCGACAACGCGGGGGAGACCGGAGAGACTACACAGCGACCGACATGTCGGCGCGGCGGCTCCACCAGGTCCATGAGCCCAGACCGAAGAGGCCTGTGGCATAGAGAACCAGGCCGGCGGGAATGGGAGTAGGCAGCGCATTGAACTTGGCTATGCCGCTCAGGAAGAATGTGGCCTGTCCCTCGTGCTGACCGTTGTCGAACAGATGGTCCCACGAGACCATGAACTCCCGTGTCTCCGGATTGAACAAGCCGGTTGCGAGACCGCCGATGTTCAACGTGTGATACGAATCGCCTCGGCCGACGCCAAAGAATAGCGAGGACAAGTCGACCTGAATCGATGACCCTGAGATCATGGCGGATGGAGCCGGCGCTCCGCTGAAACCGGAGGTAAAGAGCGAGAAGGTTTCGCCCGCCTTGTCGATCGACGGCACGATTTCACCGATAGCCTGATAGTGCCCCATCTTCAGCACGCCGGCCTGACCGAGAAGACGATCCATCATCTCGTGATGCTGTCCTCCGTAATTGACAGCGCCTTTGGTGACCTCCAACTGTGTCACCGTCATTGCCTGCGCCGGTTGACCGGCGGCCAGCAAGAGACCCAGTCCGAGTATGCAGCCCGTGACCTTTGACTTTTTACTATTCATTGCCATTACCCCTTTCACTGATGAGCCTTCACCGCCTCACCCGCAGAGGCCAGAGAAAAGCCGGCATTTGTCTGATGATAAAGCAGCGGTCCCACGCCGCCTGCCATACGCTTCGGCACCCTGCACGTGTTTACGCTCTCGTTCCCTCCTTTCTCTCCCCTAGCCCGTCGGGGGAGTCGACGACGAAACGATATTGCCGGGTGTTGTTCATAGCCGCCGAACGTCGAAAAGGTCGCGGCGGTGCGGACCTGAGGCGGAGCGCCGCCTGATCCATGTTGGCCGCCGTGGCCGCCGGCAGGGGGACGATCGCTCAAGCCGAGAATATAATCCGTGAGCGGCTTCATCTGATGGTCCAAGGCGTACATCCGCACGAAGACAATGTGTCGGATGCCACGCTGCTCCAGGCGAGATACCGCGTCTTGGATGATCTGCGGGTCGCCCATAGAGAATTGTCTGTTCCCGGCTTCACGTCGATTTGTTTGATGTTGTCGAATTTGACGTTGACCGTAGCTGTTCCCTTTTTGACCGGCACATGGCGCAACTCGTGCGGAACAAAGAACGTACATGGAACCCTCCCTGGGCGTCGCGATTCATTCAGCGTTGCGTGCGGTTATGCTGCAACAATGGTGGCCAGTCTTCGGCTCGTGTCAGTTGTGGCACCGAAGAGGTGTGCGTGGCCGTGGACGCCGTTCGCTGGCCTCTGTTGGAGGCAGAAGAAGGCGAGTTGATCGAGGGCGAGGCTCCGCAATTGATACATTTCCAGCGGTCTATAGGGGGCATAAAAGTCCAGGATTTGCTCCGAGATCAACAGGCCATTACATTTGCTACGGGTCATGTCAGCTTCTTTTCTTGAATACCCGCCGAATTGTGTCGGTCGGGTGCACGGTTGATTATTTGAGTTCGAAGAGTAGCAGGGCGAGTAATGGCGGTAACATTCCTGCGACGACTAGCCACTTTCCTCTTCGAGCCATCCCGTATTTCCCGCGTAACACAAAGAGTCCGGTTAGGCTGAGAATCATGAGGATGAAGGCGAATACGTCGGCGGCCCATTTCCATCCCTTGAGGCGGTTCAGGTGCAAGACGTTGACTTGGTAGAAGACGGGCCGTCTCGATACCTTTTCATAGGTGCCATGTCCCGTCGAAAAGTTGAGGAGGAGTGACGCGTTATCGTAGTAGATCTTGACTTGGTCGGAGGTAGGGAAGTCGTAGACTTTGTAGTTCTCTTCCTCGACCAGTCGTCCGAACTCCGCAATTCGTTCTTTTGTGATTTCTTCCTTTGTAAAGGGGTGAGGCAGTGAGATCGCTTGTTTCGAAATGACAAAGTCGGGATTCCAATCGTCGATGTGGTTGAGGGCGATGCCCGACAGGCAATAGGCGAGGATCAGCGATGCGCAGACGTATCCGATGTCTCTGTGCAAAGCCACATTGAGCCGAGAGAGCGTATCCCGTTCAGGCCAGCAAATAATGTGTCTTGCCCGTCTCAGCATCAGTTCGCTCGGGATACCTGCGATTGAATCTTGCGCACATATTCATCCGTCACGGAGACCACCCAGCGCTCGATATTCGGATCGGGCAGGATCGAATCCGGTTTATAAAGAACACGATTCTTGTGGTCGGGCACTTTGGCAATCCCATCGCCGATGATTTTGATCTGAAACTGTTCATCGTGAGCGACGAGTACAGGGATAACGAGGGCCGTACGCGCATGTTTGAGCACCGTATTGATTGCCGCGGTCGTTTCCTCAGGCTTATAGTTCGCGATGTGACCGCACCAGCCGTATGAGTACCATGCTATTCCAGTGTGCTGCCGAACGTACCCCGCCGCTTTGTCGAACAGATCGACCCACTCCTTATCGTAGGTCTCATCGCCGTATCCAATAAGTACGAGGCCCTCATCAGCCGGATTGCGGGAGAGGGCCGTCACTCGTCTGAGGAGATTTTTCTGAAGGATGTCCGTAAAGTCGAGCGGCGGGGTGATATGGGGTGTGGCCTTCGAAGTGTAGCGCTGGATATTTTCGATCTTGAGCTTCTGCATGGAATGCGGATCTTCCTTCAGCCCCACAATGGTCGGGATGTCGTCGAAGGTGTGGGGACTGACGGTCAGAAAGACCGGCACAATGATGACGTCGGTAAAGCCCTCTTGGTCGAACTCTTTCATGCGGGTGGCAATCGAGGGCTCGGTGTATTCCATGAAGGCCGTCTTCACGCCTTTCACGGACGGCACCGCAAGGAGTGACGGGGTGACCGAGGATTCCAATTGCAAGAGGCTGTTCCGCCAGGTTTCGGACCGGGACCCGTGATTGACGAGTAATACTCCGATTTTAGCGCCGGCGTGCGGCTCGACGGCCCTTCCGGGGGCCGCCGACACGCACAGAGCTGCGAGCGCGACAAACATTGTCAGCGTCTTGGTAAGTATCTTGAATTTCATGTGTGCCTCCGTCATGAGGAAAATTTCTGACCGAGAGACCAATTCGATGTTTCTGTCTTACAGCGTCATGCGCATCCCGACGTAGTAGAGATGCTGGCCTTCCGGAGGCGCGACGCCTCCGACTTGTACCCGCGACTCCGTGATAGTGTCGACGCCGACTTTTCGTTACGCGAGTGTGCGTGGGTTCAATCGACCGTTCAATCACGTGAGGAGAATGCTGAGTAGTAGGAACAGGGGCTTCGTTGACCACGGGACTGTTTTCAATACGCTGCTCAATGGGTCGAGAGGTGATGACAGGAGTGGATGCGTGAACTGCGGTGGATGACACGATGTCCCGTTCGATTCGAGTGACGGGGGTGGATTTAATCAGTGATTGATGTCTGGTCGCGGGGGGGCTGTCGGGAGGTGGCTTGACCGCTCGTGATTGTGAGGCGGCGGGTTCGTGATGCGGGCGTGCCGCTGCCGATGCGGTTGGTGCCGCGGCGGCGGTGCGTTGGCTGGCAGAAGGCACGTCAGCGATATCCGCAGAGCTTTGGAGGGGAAGCTCCATGCGGTACGCCGGCGGCGGGAGTTCCGGAAGATCGCGGAGAACCCTAGCTGCCGTGGCGACAATAATGGCATGCACGCAGAGGGATACTCCCCAGGCCGATGTGAGCCGGCGAGGCTGATCGATCGAATAGCCGAGCGGGACTGAAAGATCGTCATCGTCTCCGGAGGGTAAGGCCGACATATGCTTCATGGATGATAATTATTCTCAAGATCATATATCGCAAACAGCGTGCTCGTGACCATGTTCGATCACCAGGTGCGCATGTTCTCTTTCCGGATGCCGGGCTAAGGAGTGTTTCTTGGATGCGACCGGCCAAGATACGTGTTACCGGCCGGGGGCGCACAAGGCGGTGGTGACGAGGAGTCACGGTCGAACACAAAGGTGCGGGTCTGTGCGATCTCATCCGACCGAATCCCGACATGGGGGCGGAGCGGAACGCCTTCGGCGACGGTGGCATTGTCCACAGGGCTCTCGCGTTGGTCCACCACGAACTGCATGAGCGGAGTCGCGAGAGACGCGAGCCCGGAAGGGCCACGACCGTCCGTTTGTTGCAGGATATTCTCAAGAAACACCTCTTCCGGCGCATGGCGGAAATCCACGATGACATCGGCGCGTTCCGCCGGCGCCAGTTGGATGTGATTCGCCCGGCCGCCCGCGCTCGGCGTCACGGCGTGGGGGAGCAGCCAGGAGTCCGCGCCGATTTGAAGAAACCCGCCCTGCGACAGCCGAAGCTCGTACCAGCGGGCCGACGAGCCGTTCAGCAGCCGAAGCCGGTATTTACGCCGGCGAACCCTGAAACGCGGCTGGGCGACCCCATTCACGACAAACACATCGCCGAGCACGCCGCCGAACGCATCCGGCTCATCGCGCAGGGACCCATCTGCGCCGATGCGCCGGTCCTGGATGACCAGTGGAATATCGAACTCACGCGCCGGCAGGACGCTGTCCGCGATCAATCGCTCTTCCAGCGCATCGGTGAGCAGATAGAAGCCGGCCAATCCCATGTAGACATGACGGCCGGTGGTTCCCATGGTGTGATCGTGGTACCACAGGGTGGAGGGGAAGTCGGAGAGGGCTTGGGCGCCGGACGCGGGATCGACGGGTGCTATGTTCGGATAGCAGAAATCTTTGTGCCCGCCCGGCGGAATGGCAACTCCGTCGATGGGGGATCCGTCCGACTCTGCGGGGACGTGCGCGCCATGGTTATGAATCAGGGTCTCGACCGTCAGCTCGTTGATGAAGCGAACGATGATCGGCTCATTGTGTCGGGCGCGGAGCGTCGGGCCAGGGTACAGTCCGTCATAGCCCCAGATTTCGGTACGCAGCCCCGGAATGATCTGTGTCAACGCCTTGCGGAGCCGGATCGTGTAATAGGTCGGCGTGCCAAGCCCCAGCCCCTGCGGGACCGCGCATTCCGGAACGAAGGGCTCGGAGGGCTGCGCGAGGGGGGGAATGCGAAGGTCAGCCGTTCGATGTGCAAGCTCGCGACGTGTCAGGCCGATACGCATATTTATCGCTCGTCGTTCCGTTCTCTCAATCCTGCGTTCCACATTTCACGTTGTGCGGAAACCGGACACTTGAAACCTGAAACTTGCAACATGAAACTCTTGAGCGGGAAACGCTTCACGAGATACACAGCAAGGCGGTTTCGTCACGAACGGCTCTGTCGGACAGGCTCTTACGATACTGTGAGTTTGGCGAACATGCCGTACAGGTAATGGCTCACTTTGGTTTTGCTGGTCTCGGTACCGGGCTCCACCTCGTTGTTCTCAACGACCGCGCAGAACAAGGCATACTCGCCGGGCGTCAACGTCACTGTCTTCGATTTGGTGGCATTGGGAGGGAGGTCCGTGTCTTCGATTTCGTCGATGACGGTGCCGGAGGCGCTCTCGTCCACCACCCCGCCTTTCACCGGCATGGTGTCGGGTGTCACCCCGGCATTGAGCTTCAGAATGACCAGTTCGTGAGGAACGATGCCGGTATTCGTCGCCGTAAAGACGACCGACCCGGACGGCACCGTGGTTTTATCTGCCACGACCCCCCACTCCGTGAGCGTGACGTTGATCGTCGCGCCTGCCGGGAGCTGCTGAGCCTGTGCCGGAGGCGCATCGCTTCCACCGCAGCCGGCCAAGCCGGCGAGCAAGGCCAGCCACACAGAAACGGACAGCAACGCCTTCTCTTTCATAGCATTCTCTTTCATATGGAGACCTCCTTGTGTCGATAAGTGTGGAGCCCCCCGGCTTGACAGCCGGGGTCCCCGTTGAGTCTTCGGCGACATCTCGCCGTAGGCGGGTGAACAATGCCATCGATTGACACAATTCCATACCGTACTCGCCAATCGACATATTTCTTTTCCATATAGGATGGAGAACGTCAGTTCCCTCATGTCCTCCTACGAGCCATCGCTCCAAGGCCCAAGAGACCGGACAAGAACAACGGCAGAGCGGCAGGAAGGGGAACCGCAGAGACCTGGTAATCCAACGTGTAAGTCGTGATTCCCTCCGTTTCCTGCAGCCAGAAGCTATAGGCGCCGGGACCGAGCGGGCCGCCGGTAAGGATGGTGAGCAGATCGTTCCCTATCAGGTGAGTGCCGATCAGTGCCCAACTGGAGACATCGCTGAATCCCAGACCCGTAAAGGCGCTTCCCGTGGTCATGCCGAAGAACGACAGGTCATCGGTGTTCGTGTAACTCGACAGCACGATGGCATCCAACGTGTGGCCGGCACCGATGGTAATCGTGAAAAAATCACGATCCAACGAAGGTGTGTGAACGGTAGAGCCCGAAATTAAGTTCTGTCCGACACCGAGGCTCACAGAGGTCGGGCTCACGTGGTTGTTGGAGAGATCCCCCTGCACCGCTTCGTCATAGACCGTTGCCGCCTGGACATTGAACGCGATCATGCCGCAGAACGCCACCGTCCACAACGTTCGGAACATCGTACGCGCGATTCCATTCATGCGTCCCTCCTCTCTGTCTAGCTATGAAAGTGAGAACGATTTTTATATAGAGGTACATTAAACACTGATCTTGAGACCATGTTCGGAGGTCGGAATGGTATGTTTATTTTCCTGATGCTCAGACCGGACACCGGATGAGAGCGGGGAGGAAGCCAATGCCGGGGTACCGGCCTGAGTCATCCGATTGAGCGACCTGGCATTCGCGAATCGGCCAATCGAAGACATGTGGGCGTGAGTATTGACTTACGAACGACGCATCGTCCGGTCACAATGCGGCTGTCGTTGCGAAGAAAGCCACGGAATGCAAGGTCTACGCGGTGCCGGATACGACGGTATCTCAACCCAATGACCCGGCAAATGCCTGCCATCCTGGCTCTCGTAGCTCTAAGGGTTTTGAGGTGTGTTGTGGGGGGACAGCTTTTCGGTTGTGAGCGGCTTGCGAGAACACGCCACAAGCTTCGTTTTCGGTATTATCTCGAACGAGGAAAGAAGTCCTCAGTTGTGTATCGTTCTTTCTGTAAATTCTGTTTTACCCGCTGTCTGCCGGCGGGTCTGATGCCATGACTTCGAGCAAGGAATGTATCCCTCATGGCGATGCGAGTCGAAAAGAATCCTCTGGATGCCGCTTATGCCATCTGGCTTGAGCATGGCCTCGACGGCGCCGACGCACCTGTGTAGCCAGTATCGTCCCCAGCCCGGATGCCTGTCTTCGCCTCGTCTCCGCTCTCCTCGCCGAACTCGACGATGAGTGGATGACCGGCACGGCCTCTCTCAACTTCAACCTGGAACCCGGGCGTCATCGCCATGATGACCGCCAAGGAAATTTACAGAAAAGAGGTTGCACAACCTTTCCGGATAGACTGTGATGGGAGAAGTACGCCGGCCGGGAAGCAGTGGGTGAGCTGTTATCGGCCAGGGGTGTGCAACGCGGCAGTCACGGGAAGACGGGCGGCTCGAATCGCCGGCGGGATGCCGCCGAGGAGACTGATGCTGAGCGCAAAACCCAGCGTGATGAAGATGGATCCCGGCGTGAGCGTCAGGCGAAAAGCCAATTCTGAAAACGTGCTGAAGTTCATGGTCGAGAGGGTGACAAACTGTAATGCCATGCCACCTCCGATAGCCAGCAGACCGGCTAAGGCTCCGAGCATCAGGGACTCGAACAATAAGGCCGAGAGAATTTGGCGTGGCCGGAATCCCAGCGCCCTCAGCATCCCGATTTCCCTTGTGCGCGAAGCGACGGCTCCGTACATGGTCATGGTGCCTCCCAGGACAGCGCCCACGGCAAAGATGAAGGTGAAGGTGAAGCCCAGGAGGCGAATGAAGGTGGCCATCGTCATCGATTTTTCGCGGTAGTAATCGCGTTCCCGTTTCACCTGCAGCAGGAGCCTGGTATCCGCCGCGATGGCGTCATCTATAGATTGAAACGCCGTTGTATTGGAAAGACGCAGGGTGAGCGACGAATAGGAGTCCCGTCCATACGCGGACATGAGCTGGTCAACGTCGCCCCAAATCTCGGACTCGAAAGCTGTTCCCTGCGCCTCCATGATGCCGACGACGAGCCAGTCCCGTTTCCCTATCCGCAGATGAGTGCCGATACTGTCACGGAGAAATCGTGTGGCGATTTGAGCGCCGATGACGATTTCAGTCGTGCCGGGTTGCCAGGTGCGACCCTGGCTCAGACGAACCTGTGGCCGCAGCCTGAAGGCATCCGGCCGCGTCCCTCGGACGACCACGTTGGCGGGGGAATCGGCGCCGGTCTTCGTAAGACTGATGAGGGCAACGAGTTCCGGAATCGCGAGGGGTCGTCCGTCCGTCGTGCGCGCGATTCCCGGGAGCGTACTCACGACGTGTGCTTGATCGCGATAAATCCCGCTCGCAATTTCCGTCGTCGCTCCTTTTCGGAGGAGCAGGAGATTGTCGGGTGAGCCACTCTCAATCAGAGCGCGATCCAGCCCGTTTCCCAGCATGAGGACCGCCAGAAGGACCAGGCTGACCAGAGCCAGTCCGGCGATCGTCAGCATGGTGGTACCGCTGCGCATCCACACGTTTCGGGCGCTATAGGCCCATAGCAACTTCATAGCGTGGCCTTATCCGACATGCCGCAAATCGTTCGCCACTCGTGAGCGCAAGATTCTTGTGATGGGGATGGCGGAGGCACAGACGGCGAGGCACAATGTGATGGACGCACTCAAGATCAATGTGCTCGGAGACAAGGTCATGCGCTGGAAAAAGTTTCCCAGCGTGGCCGAGACGAGGGCGGCATAGAGACGATTCGCCGGCATCGTGAGCGCGATACCCAACATCGATCCGAATAATGCGATCAGCAAAGCTTCACCCGTCACGAGGGCGGTAAGATGAGACGATCGGAATCCCAACGCCCGCAGGACGGCATATTCCCTGGTCCGCTCGCGCACGGTCATCACGAGCGTATTCGCGAGCACCAGGAGGGTGATGCCGTTCAATACAATGGCCAGCAGTTTTAACGCGCTGATGATGGCGCCGGACATGGCGACGAAGCTGGCCTGGAACGCCTGTTCAGTTTCCGTCCGGGTTTCGGCGGCCGAGTTTGCGAATTCCGAATCCAGGCTCCTGCTCACCATCCCGGCAAGTCCTGGATCGGCTATACGAACGACATACCAACCCACCGTGTCGGCCCGATCCGGGTCGAACTGCCGGCGGCGCTCGTTCATATAGTCCCATCGTAGGAGCATCCAGGTCTCATCCGCAGTGGCATCGGCGCCGCGATAGATGCCGCGCACGACGAATTCCCAGTCGCCCGGATAGAGCGTGCCCTTGAGGGCGATGACATCGCCGATCTTCCATCCGTACAGGTCAGCCAATCGACGACCGATCACACAGCCGCGACGATCGCCGAGAAACGACTTGCGTTCATCATCGGTCACGACGAGTTCCTGATGGAGGTCGAGAAACGAGGCGGGGTCGACCGCAAACTGAGGAAAGAACCCCTTGGCCTCACGATACACCCCGCCGAACCAATTGGCGTAGGTGACACCGGTCACTCCGCTGATTGAAGCGATACGGTCTCGATAGGCAAGCGGAAGATGAATGGACAGCGATGCCGCATGACGGGTGATCAACCTGTTCGGGACTGAGGCCTCGACGCCTGCATACCAGGCACGGACTGTCGTAACGATAAGGTTGAAGGCGAGGATGACAGTGGCGATTCCACAGGCCGTCAGGACCACCCGCAGGCGGTGTCGGCGGGCATTGCGAACGATCAGCGTTGCGAGGGTCATCCGTCAAGTCACCTTTCCTTTGTCCAAGTGGAGAATTTCTTGGGCGTACTCTGCAGCACGGGGGTCGTGCGTCACCATCACAATCGTTTTGTTGAGTTCCAAGTGTAAGCGACTGAGGAGCACCATGACGGCTTGAGCGGCGTCTCGGTCGAGGTTGCCGGTCGGTTCGTCGGCGAGCAGAATTGTAGGATCACTGACGATCGCGCGGGCGATGCCGACACGCTGTTCTTGACCGCCGGACAGTTGCCGAGGGTAATGGTGTATGCGATCGCTCAACCCGACGAGGCCGAGCGCCGCTTGGACGTGCTTGACTCGCTCTCGTTTCGTCAGGGGACTGAGCAGTAGGGGCAGTTCCACGTTTTCCGCCGCCGTCAACACTGGAATGAGGTTGTAGAACTGGAAGACGAAGCCGATGTGCCGGGCCCGCCATCGGGCGAGATCCGATTCTCGTTGTCGGGACACCTCGATGCCGGCGGCGTGGACTGTTCCTTGCGTCGGACGATCCAGGCCGGCGATCAAATTGAGGATCGTGGTCTTGCCCGATCCGGATGGTCCCATAACGGCCAAAAATTTTCCCGAAGGAATCGAGAGGCTGAAATTCCGAAGCACGGGCACTTCCTGCTCGTCTCGAAAATAGGATTTTGTGACACGCTGAAATTCGATGACAGACTGACTCATACGATGAGACTCCTGTTACCGGCCGCTCCGGGCTCGCGCGCGTGAACCGTCCGTCAGCGACGGCGGCGGTGAGAGAACGATCGTTGCGGAGGCAGTCAATGATCCGACGACGTGGCTGTCTCCTCCGTTCTTGCCGACTTCTTCAACGGGCACTTCTCTCGCGATCTCATCTTCCAGCACGTAGACGACGGTTCGGTTGTGCCTCCGAGCCAAGGAAGAGGAGGGGACAACAAACCGCGGTTGTGTCGAGGCATTGGCTTGGCCGGGCGGGGCGAAGAACACCTTAGCGCTCATCTCCGGCAGGACTCGATCGTCGCGGTCGATGAATCGGATCTTAGCCAGCACGGTTCCCTTGGATCGGTCGGCGGTCGGCACGATCTGCTCGACCATGCCGGCATAGCGCGTTGCCGGCGCCGCATCCAAGGTAATGTCGGCAGATTGGCCTGGAGAGACCTGGGCGATGGCCGATTCAGAAATGTCGGCTTCCACCGCGAGCGACGTCATGTCGGCAATGAGGACCACCGCGCTGCGAGCATTCGCGGCGCTGCCCATAGGAGCGACGATTTCGCCGATCTCGGCAAACTTCTTGAGGACCGTGCCATCAAACGGCGCTCGAATCACCGTATTCTTCAGCATCACGTCCGCCGCCTCCACATCCGCCTCCGCCACTCTGATGGCCGCTGTGGCGGAGCGCACTGCGGCTTCGGATCGGCGAAGTCGATTCGTCGCAAGATCGAACTCGGATTGAGAAATAAATTGATTGGGCAAGAGGGCATTGGCCCGGTCATAGTTCTGCCGGGCATCCTGCAGCTCCGCTTGGACGTTCGCCAATGTCGCCTTTGCCACATCCAGTCGTGCGCGCGCCTGCCGTTGAACCGCCTGGATATCGTCCTGCTGAACCCTTGCGATGATCTCGCCGGCTTTCACCTGGCTGCCGACGGTGACGCCGAGATACTCCAGGCGGCCTGTTCCCTTGGAGGCTACATAGGCTTGGCGCTGGGCGACGACGTAGCCGCTGGCTGTGAGTAGAGAGCCCGGAAGATATCCTCCGACAGTACGGATGGAGGCGGTGTCCACCTCCAACAATGATGATGATGGCACAGGAACGAACCAATAGAGCAGCGCGAGACAGGCGCCGACGGCCATTATTCCGACTATCCAGGTAAGCCATGGCCGTGTTCGGCGCGAGGGTGGAGGACCTGCCCGCGGCAGGGCCAAGACGGAGATATCGGCATCTTGAAGAGGGGCATTGGTCATCGAGTTGCCTGAGATGACTGAAAACCGACTCGGCGCGGACGACGCTGCGCGCGATCGGCGCGAACATCACGAGGCCATCGCCCCGTCGATGGGAAATGGGGGTCAGAGTGCAATTTCAGAGGAGCACTCTGACTTCGTTTCGGGCGCCCCCGGGTTTCCCCTTTCAACTGCCTCCCTACCGTATGGCCGATCTCCTCCTGAAAGGCCTCATCCCCGACAACTCGCCCCTGTTGCGTCGCCTTTCGAATCTGATCCCACTCCCCGTCTTTGATTGACGCTTCCATCCAATCGCGATACACCTGTGCTCGCGCGAGCGCCGTGCGCCCCAACCCGGCGTACCACGGATCGTCATCGACGAGCTCATCCGTGTGCCCTAAGGCGCGCCGCTGATAGCGGCTCCACCGATAGTCTCGTGGGTGCTCCACCATGCCGGCACGGACCGGATTCAATTCCATGTAGCGACTACACCGAATCAAATAGTCATCCCGATTGACCACCGCACTTTTGAAGCGCCCTTCCCACAGCGTGCCCGTCCGCCGATGGGCATCGTTAAAGTAGCGGACATAGCGGCGCCCCACACTCTGCATGAACGAACCCAACGCACCGTCGCGCTCGGGTTCCACGAGCAGATGGACATGGTTGGTCATGAGCACGTAGGCGTAGAGCCGGACCTGGTATTTTCGTTTGGCCTCGCGCAGGCACTCCAGACAAACCTCATAATCCTGGGGAACGAGAAAGATCGGCTGCCGGTTGTTGCCGCGCTGGATCACGTGATGTGGATAAGCGGCGAGACTGAGACGAGGCGGACGGGCCATGGCCGAAGAACCTACCCAACTGCCTGGCTCATGTCAATGGAATAGCACTCTGACCCCTATTTCTTCCCCTGGGGGTTGAACGACGAGGGCATGGAGATTCCTGAACGATCTCCGCCGTTGCGATCATGCATTTAATCTGAACGCGTCGCGTTAGGCGGAGATGGTCTGCACAATCAGCGGGAGCTTGCTAAGTGTGAGCTGCTTCAGCTCAACCTTGTGGCTGGCGTTGTCGATGTCGATCCCCACAAGATGTCCCGCGGCATCGTAATCGAGCACGATACCTTCAGCGATCTCTCGGCTTTCGACGCTCGGCCGCTCGGAAAGATCGATGTACAGCGAATCGGTATCGGGATAATAATTAAGCTTCATGGTTTGAACCCTCTATCTGGAAAAGCGTTGTGTACGGTCACCTTATCCTCGAGGGTGATCACCCTCACGATCCGTCCCTCAAGCTCCTCGATCCGGCCCCAGAACCGGTACCGGTTTCCCTCTTGAGGCTCGCTTCTGAGCGCGTTCTCAAGAATCCGGATGCACCATTCTTTCTTCAGATAGGGACGTTTCCGCAACACTTCCTTTTCAAAATATTCGGTGAAC
>JANDJL010000032.1 GCA_024330965.1 Nitrospira sp.
TGCGGAGCTGCTTCGCAAGGCCATTGTTCACTGTACCGACGTCGGAGATTTTACGACGAGGCACAAGCTCGAAGAGATGATCGTGGACACCGAAGAGCATATCGACTGGTTTGAAACGCAACTGCGAGCCATCGAGCAGGTCGGCCTTGATCGCTACCTTGGAGAACAGATCAAGCACTAAATCCAGGCGGGGGCTGTGTGATCATGTGATCTCGATGATCAAAAAGCGCCAGGATCGGCGGCAACAGCCCCGCTAGCACTACCTAACGCCCCCCTCGGGCCAAGTTGGGTCAATCCTACTTGCTTCGTAGTGTCACGATGCCGGCAATATATTCAGCTGGATAGCACATACGTCCGCGATCGATTCCCAGCCGGGGAGTCCATTGGGGTGTGAGTGTTGACTTGGAGGAATGGCAACGAGAGGACAGAATACCGAGGTGTTGCTCGAGACCGCCGAAACCGCCGTTCGAAGAACAGCCAATTTCTTTGAAGGAGGCTTACCCAGAAGGGAATTGTCGCCGAGGTGTTTGGACGAAGTGCGGCGATACCAGACGCTGCTGCGCTGATACAGCGTAGAGGCCGCTGCACTTCGGCACTTGTCAAAAGTGCCGGAGACACCGGCTTCTCGAATCCCTTCAAGCCATCGACCTCCGTTCGTACGCAGAGCTTGTACTCCACCGTGAACCGATGACATACCGGCATGGCCGGGGTCTCCGTATCCGTAGCGACCCCCAGTCACTTGGTTTCCAGCTCCATAACTCGATTGCCTCCCGGCTCTTCCACACTTTTCACAGGACCGGTGTCTCCATTTCTATTGACATAGGGGGCTCGACGATCCCCTGAGCGTGACCGAGAAAGGCCCATCGCTTGGTCTCACATCCTTGGAAAGAGAGCTGTGCAGTTCAAATCGGAACAAAGATATTGAAGAGGGCAAAGATGATGAGAAGCGCGATGCCGATCAGGAGGCTCCAGGCGATCAGGGTTTTCTCAATCGGCAAGAGCGGTTCTGCCTGTCCGTTGTCTGTCTCCTGTTGGATGTCGGGGTTCACCATGCGTGTTTCCCTCAACTTGCAAGCGGCGGTTTCATCCCGTGGAAGAACAGCCACGAGATCAAGAGGCCGACCCAGATCACAAAGCCGAACAGGCTCACGAAATAGACGAGAGCAAGCTTGCCGAAGCCTTCTTGCCAGAGTTTGCGGAAGTCCGAAAGCATCCCGATGGAGAAGAAGGTGAGGACGAAAAAGATCACGCGGAAATTGTTGGCTTCGCCGATGAGCGGGGTCACCTTCTGGAGTGTCGCTGGTGACGTTCCAAGCGCGAAGTACAGGCCGATCAGGAATGTCACCAAGAAACCGAGAATGAATTTGGGAAAGTGGCGCCAAATTTCCGTGACCCGTGCCTGTTCACCCGTGCCAACGATATGGTTCGTCCAAATATAGGCGAGCACAAAGGCCCACACGCCGATGAAAAGATCGATAAACACCTTCACCGCCGCTGTCGTGCCGAGAATCCAGCCCGGCTGATAGTGCACACCTTCCGCTGCGTTCTTCGCGAGAATCAGGGCTTCACTGATACCGCCGGCTGCCACCGCAGCGCCGTCGGTTTTGACCGCGAGCCCCATCCAAGCGCCGGCTACGAGTGGTTCATGTGCAAGAAAGGTGTTCGCGATCCATGGCAGGAGCAGGACTTCGACGACCGCAAAGATGACGACAAGCGAAGAAACAAGAATCGGAACTGCGGGGCGCGAGCGGATCGCGGCACCCGTTGCTATGGCTGCTGACACGCCGCAGATGGAAATGCCAGAGGCAAGCGGTGCCGCCCATTCGCGGGTGAAGCCGAAATATTTGCGCGCAATGAAATAGATGACCGCCCAATAGATGAGATAGGCCTCCACGATTGCAGCCAGCCCGCGAAACAGGACTGATCCTGCAAGACTGAGCTTCGACGCAAACGTCAATGCGAAAAAACCACCGAGGATCACGATCGCGATCTTGATGTACAGTTCTGGTCGGATGGCTTCGTTTAGCCGGGCGGCCACGTACGGAAAGAAATTTGCGATTACCAGGCCGGCGATCAGCGCGACGACATAGCCGCCCTCGTTGGTAAGCTTGAGCGACCAACTGATGCCGAATTGTTGCAACTCAGGAGGGGTGGTGGCCGCAAGATGCGCGTTGTGGCCGAGAATCCAGCATGTGTAAGAGATCGCAAACACGCCGGTAAAGGCGAGCGCGAACCGTTTCACGTTTGCCCGCAAAAACGCGACGCCGATTGAGAGGATGGCAAGAAGCGCGATATAGGTAACGACCAGCGAACCGAAGCCGCCGAGTGAGGCGTAGCGTGTCGAGGCAGGACGAAGCGCAGCAGACACATCGACCCACACCGATGTGCTCACCACCCAGCCGAGCAAGTCGATCTGAGAAAGGCCGGCGATCGCCATTGCAAAGATAAACAGACCGATCCCAAGCGCCAGCCAGTCTTCACTCAGTCCAGCATGTCCATCGCGGGGCCGTTCGAAGGAGTTTGTCGCGGTCGTCATCAGACTCCCCGTTCCTTGTAGAGCCAGAATCGACGTCGATGATTGTAGATCGATTCATTTTCAGAAAAAAGTGATCAGGATGTGCCAAGCCGGTAAGAAGCGCCATCGGGATCGCCGGAAGAGTTCCATCTTTCAGCTCAGCGGAGTTGTGTGGTCGCATGGTGGTCGGTGCTGGGCACTGGCTCTACCCAGGACCTCCGCACCAGTGTCAGATCGGCAGGGGAACAGACTCCGATGGATCGGCCAGTGGCTTCTGGCGAGAGGGGCGAAGTTCGGAGGAGGTGAAGGGGAAGAGCGGTTCTGTCAGCCAGAAGGCCGGAGGAGCTGATTGCCTTGATGACAAAACTGTCACCAGATGGACTCCCCACAGCGGCCATCACTGAAAGGGATGTCGCCCGTATGGCTGGCGGCAGGTTGCCTCCCAGCCTGCCGTTGAACCCAAGCCGTGAGTTGGTGTGAGAATCAGGCGAAACGCCACTTCGGCAAAGATGCTAACGTTGTGGGGCAGATTATGATGAGTCCCGGGAGCGAGCCACCGGTTACGGCCAGCTCTCCAGTAGCCAGGCCGGTCGACGGAACTCACTGGCGGATCATGCCAATGCTTTAGTCTTGCACAGCCAATTGGTGGCGATGTCAAACTCGCGTCAATGTCCCTTTCGCCATGTCCAGTCGTGCCCGGGCCTGCCGTTGAACCACCTGGATATTGTCCTAACTGAACCCTTTCGATCATCTTACGGCTTTTCATTCGACTGCCGATTGTGACGCCCAGATAGTCGAGACGCCCTCTGCCTTGAGAAGGCTACAGAGGCTTGGCGTTGCGTCACGAGGTGACCGCTGTCCGCGAGCAATGAGTTGGGCAGGTATCCTCCGACGACATGAACGGACGTTATGTCCACCTCCAACGAGAATGTCAGTACAGGAGCGAACCAATACCAATGGCCAGTTATTCCGATCGTCCAGGTGCGCCATGGCTGCCTATAGCGAGGGGGCGGTGGCTCTTTCCGCGAGGCAGCCGCAACAGGGAGGAATCGGCATCGCGTGGTGGAGCAGTGTTTATCGGTTAGTCCTCTGAGATGGCAATCGGTCAAAAAGGGTGCGTTGCACGTGCTTCGCACGAAAGGCACGTGGCGAGAGGCCGGTCATCCGCTTGAAAAAGTGGCTGAATGAGAATTGGTCGGCGAATCCTACGGCGGTGGCAATGTCCCGAATCGATTTGTCGGTGGTCGTGAGCAGGGTAGAGGCGATGTCCTTCCGTTGGTGCGCGAGGTAGTGGGAAAACGGCTCTCCCATGATGGTTTGGAACAACTCAGAGCAGTATTTTTCTGAAATACCCAACCACTCAGCCAGGGTTTTGAGGGTGGGGCCTTTATGGAGGTTGGCGGAAAGAAATCTTGCGATCTGCGTCGCCAGGTCGCTGGAAGCCCGAGGCTCTGCGCGAAGAGGAAGGCCAGCGGAGGATAGGTCGAAGAGCTTGACAAGCACGTCTAAAAATTCACGATCGGTCGCGGCGTGAGACAGCCTGTCGGCCCAAAGAGGGGCATGCTGGCGAAGTTGTTCGATGAGAGCGTACACGTGATCTGGCGCATCGCGTCGTTTCTGCCTTCTCATGATGACTCTATAATGATGGGGCTCTCTGTTGCTGGTTGTGCGCTGACCGCGGTTCGATCCGAAGCATGGCCGTGAATGGGTCAATTGGCCGATCGGTGGCTGCCTGGTGGCTTGCGCCTATTCTGTTCTGGCTTGCCTCCAAGGTACACATCGTGTTTCAGCCTGGCCTGAAGTCGTCGCATCCAAATGGAGTTCAATATCCCCACCTGTCTTGCCCGCTGACGCCGAAGCGCCCAGCGGCACCGCCGACACCATGGGGTACGACTTGGATGGGATTTGAGTCCCTGACAAAGACGACAGAGGTTCGATAGCTCCTGTTGCCGATGGTCGGATGTTCTGCGAGAAAACGGATTCATTGTCTTGACTCTCTCGAGATCAGCGAATCGTGGTGGACGGCCCGCGGCTGGGGATTTCGATGGGCATTCCGGCGCGACAGCGAGAGGCTGGTCCCATCGTCGATGCAATCTCCTTTGTTATCGGTTCGGCTGGTTGGTGTCGGCAGAGGGTGGCGGGGCCGGTGTTTATGCCGTGTGGCCCCGCCGGCGAAGTGGGGGGAGGCAGCATCCCACTTCGTTTGTGATCGGTCCGTGGCACATGTGATGGTGACGCTATGAGCAGGAGATCGGTGTGGTGTGGTCACGACATCGCGACGATGTTGAGCAATGACCGAGTGGGCAACATGGTCGCACGGAGCACGCATGGTCACTCCTTAAAATCCTTGCTGAGGGGATGAATCGCGGTGCAGTGCCCTATCGTGTGTGGTGCCGTCCAGCAGTCGACAGAGCATGGCGACGATTGCTGGATCGAATTGGGCTCCGGCCGAGACACGAAGAATTCTGAGCGCGATCCGATCGCGGATGGAACGATCGCGGACCTGAGGGACCTCGATCGCATCGAAGGCATCGGCCACGGCTAAAATTCTGGCGCCAAAGGGGATGAAGGGGCCGCGGATTCCATAGGGATAGCCGGACCCATCCCACCATTCGTGGTGATAGGCGATCAGAAGCGCCGCTTCTTTTAAGAAGGCGAAGGGCTCCAGCAGGTTAGCGCCAAATCGGGCATGATCGTGAAGGGCGATGCAGAAGGAAGGGTCGTATGGTCCCGATCGTTTCCTCGATGGTGCCGGCACCATGAGAAGGCCGATATCGTGAAGGAGGGCGGCAAGTGCAAGGGTATGAAGCGCTGGTCCATCCAGTTCAAAGGCCTCTCCGAGCTGGCAGGCGACGGTGGCGGTCCGCTCTGCGTGACCAGCCTTCCAGGGCATGGCGAGGTCGAGCTCCTTGGCGACCTGCCGCACTAACATGCGCTCGATCTCCTGGCGTGAGGCTGGAGGAAGCTCCAAACGGTCGATCTTGGCCAGTAGCCGCTGAACCTTCAAAATGGTCGGTTCACGGGGGATCGTGATAGTGGTACGCATGTCATGCCTCCTGTGAGAACAGGTTGCTGAAAAAAGAAAGCCCAGGATTGCGGTGGCGATCCTGGGCTCTGGGTGTGAACCTCTGGCCTCTAGTATTGACTGAAACTTCTCAGGTCATGATCACCATCGGTCTCCCCTTTTGATGCGGGACAACGGAATCGTCACCAGCTTCCGGCACCGTTTGCATTTGAGCTCGATACCGTTGTCCACCAGGCGGGCCATAAGCTGCCCGCACAGACAGCGGACTTCTTCCGGGCCCCAGGTCGGTTGGGAGGCTGATGATTCAGGAGTGGTTCCACCTGGTTTCATTAGAACGTCCACTTCGCCCCAGCTTGCCAGAGAGCCGGTAGGCTCGGATAGATGCCTCGCGACCGGTCCACGATGGCGTCATGGTCCAGCATGTTCTTGCCTGTGAAGAAGAAGGTCGTGTTGATTTTCTTCACGTGCTGGTTGACCGAGGCGTTGAGCATGCACCAGCCCCTCACAATGCCGCGCTGTCCACTGGGTGTTGGAATCACCGTATTGCGATCATCAGCGAACTGGTCGCTGACACATTGGGTTTCGAGACGAGCATTGAAGGGTCCGATCCAGAAGGCCCGATTGGCATAGCCGATGCCAGCCGTGAGGAGATGTTCAGGAGAGTAGGGGAGACGGTTTCCGCTGACGCTGAGCGTCGGCGGTTCTCCGGGCAGGAGCGCGGAAGCGCCTAGCGAGCTGTTGCGCGTGCCCTTGAAATCCGCCTGGGCGATCCACGTGTAGTTGAAATCAAAGGTGATGTCTTGGTTGTCGTCTCGGCCGGTCACGGCGTCCAGGAGATCGATTTGGGTCGCGACTTCCGCGCCTCGGTGCTGGGTTCTTCCGGCGTTGGTCAGGGTGGCGCCGATGCCTCCGGCTACCGATTGGGTAATGATCTGGTTGTCGAAGTCCATTTGGAACCCGGTGATGGAGTAGGCGGCCCAGTGGGACAGATTTCCTCGGACTCCCAGTTCGTAAGTCCAGCTTAGCTCCGGATCCAAATCAACCGGTTGTCCTGTATTGAGCGCGACCGCATCGGAAATCTGCGGCGGCGCCATGCCACGATGGGCGCCGAAGAAGAACGTCGTGTTCTGAAACGGTGAATAGGTGATTCCTGCTCCCGGCAACACTTGGGTGAAATTGGTCTTACCGTAGTTGCCATTCCCATTGTTCGCCAATCGGTTTGTTTGATCGTAGCTGATGTGTTCGACGCGGAATCCCGGCGTCAAGGTAAAGGGCCCCCACATCAACCGTTCCTGTGCGAAGAAGGCATAGGCGTTGGTGGTGCGTTTGTTGTTTTCACCAAGACAGGTTGCGCCGGGAGCCGAGAGGACGCAGCTCGAAGGAAGGCCGGTTCCCGAGACGGTGTTGAGGAGTTGTTTCCTGTCCGACTGTTCGTACATGTATCGGGCTCCGAAGTCCGCTTCGCCTTTGAGGCCGAAGAAAGGAAACGCATGGTCGTAATGAAAGCGGGGTTCCACTCCCCAGACCCAATACTCTCGTTCGTTGGTGAACCGTCGATTGGCCGGCACGACGCCATAGGCAGTTGCCGGAAGGCTGTTGCCATTTTGGATGCTGCCGACAGGATTCCCGTTGATGTCCACCCCCTGTTGAGACTGGCGACTCCAATCCCGCTCCATAAAGTGACCAAAGATATTGGTTGTTGAGGTCAGGTTGGCGGTGAACATGTGGTTGATCGCCACGTGGTAGCCGAGCCGCAAGAAGTCAAAATGATCGTTGGTGAAGAGTGTCTGCCGTTCCTCGCCCCTCGTGGCCCATTCCGCCTGGGTCAATCCTTGGTACCCAATTCCTGAGTTTTCGCGATAGTAATTGAACTTGGCCAGGATTTGCGTGCGGTCACTTAACTCCTGGACGGTCTTGAACGTGAGGTCGTCGATCTTCGCCCGGATGTTGGTGAACCGCGGAGTGTCAGTTTGCGAATGGGTATAATCGACCAAGTAGCCGCTCTTTCCCCAGGTTCCACCATAATCGAAATGGACATTGAGATAATTGAGGTTGCCACCCCAGACTTGAAAATGACCTTCGGGGTGGAGGGTTGGCATGCGGGTGATCAGATTGATCACGCCGCCGATGTTCTGGGGGCCATAGAGCAGTTGCCCACTCCCTTTGAGCACCTCGATGCGATCGAAGCGGAAGATCGGTGGGAAATAATACGAAGACGGATCGGCATAGGGCATCAACATGATGGGCACCCCATCCTCCAAGATGTGGACTTTCCGGCTGCGCGTCGGGTCCAGACCTCGAATGCCGATATTGGGCCTGATGCCCAATCCCTCCTCATCCCGCACGTGGACACCGGGAACTTCTCGCAAGGCCTCATTGATGGTAAACCGGTGATTCCGTTCGATGCTCTCGCTGGTCACGACTTTGCCTGATCCGGGGACGTGATCTAACGCGCTCGGGGCTGTCCCAATGATTTCTGTCAGCGGCGCTCTGATCGGTTTCTGCTCCGATGCCGGCTCTTCTGTTTCTGGGACTACAACAGTTTCGGGGGATGCACCGGATGCCTGGGCGACTGTTGCCCATTGGACGGCCGGTTCCTCGGCGGTTGCCGGGTATGAACCAGCCACGGTGGCGGCCAGTACGGCGGACGATATAAATTTGGTTATTATTCTCATTCTCAATAATAAACAAAACGCCATCCTCCTTCTCCTTCTGCATGGGCTCATGGGCCTCTATGGGTTAGAGTGAGAAAAGAAGCTTCCACCGGCGGAAGCCACTAGACGAATCTGCGACGAGACTGTGAACTGAGCAACCAACGATTTTTTCATGGACCTCTATCGAAGCGAATAACTGATCGGCATAAGAATCGCCACTTGTGGCTTTCCCAGAGGTTGTTCGAGTTTCAAGGGCGATGCTTTTCGCAAGGTCTCCATCGCATCGTTGTCGAGAATGGATCGCCCCGAACTTTCTTGCACATCGACCATGATGACTTGCCCATCGTCTCTGATCACAGCTCGGAGTACGACCTTGCCTTCCCAATGATTGATGCGGGCCAAATGGGGGTAGTTCTTCAGTTCATTGATCCGCCCCAACAGCGCTTTCATGAGCCACGTATAGTCGGTCTTGACCGCAGCGGGTACCTGTGAAGGGGCTGTTGCGACAACGGCCTCGACGGACTTGGTCTCCTGAGGAACAGAAGCGACGATAGGTTGAGGTTCCATCAGGGTTGGCTGCAGGGTTGGCTGGGGAGGCTCCGACGTTATGACAGAAGCCGTCTGAAGCGACGGCTCTTCTTGAGCGATCGTGTCTTGCATCGGTGTCGGCTCAACGGCTTGGTGGAGTTCCTCCTGAGGCGGAATAGTCTGTGCCAGAATCGTTGAGGCCTCCCGATCGACAGGGGTGGTCTCGGGAACAGGCTGAGCCGCTTGAACGGCTTGGTGGTGGAGAGCTTCACGTTGAACCGGTTTGGTGACCGGTTCTAGCGGTTGAGGCTGAGGCACAGCTTCTGGGGGAGGGTCCGAGGGGGAGAGAGTTTGCGGCGATTCCACCATCGCGACGTTCCACTGAAACGGTTCCGTTTCCATGGATGGTGACAAGCTTGAGAACAACGCAATAGTCCCTCCCGCGAGGACACCGTGAAGCAGAGCGGAGTACATCCAGCTCCGTTGGCGTAGGAGGGTATTGGTGTGTTGAAAGTCAGACGACGTCATGACCGCACTACCTCTAAGCTGACTTGCGTGAATCCCAGACTGCGGACTTCATCAACCACCTGAACAAACCGTTCCAACATCGTCACTTTATCGGCGCGGACGATCACAATTGACTCCCGCGGCTGCGAGGCGAGCACGATGCGGAGCCCGTTCTCAGGGACGGCTGAATCATTGAGATAAAGCTGCCCGTCAGCCGTCAGGGTAATGACAACCGGGACGTCCTTGCGATCACTGGCTTCGGACGCCTTGGCTAAGTCAACGGGGATCTGCCCCGTGGTGATAAAAGTCGCCGTTGTCAGCACAATGACAAGCAGCACCAGCATGACATCGACCAACGGAATGACGTTGATTTGGTTCAGTTCATGATTCATGTTGATGGCGGATTTTGTATTCGGTCACCAGTTCGGCAACGCGGCGTCGAAGGGCGTTGTTCAGCACGACGCAAGGAATAGCCACCAAAAGCCCGACGGCTGTCGCTTTAAGGGCCAAACTCAACCCCACCATGATGGAGCTGACGGCGATTGTTTTGGACGTTCCCATGGTATGAAATGTCAACATGATGCCCAAGACCGTCCCCAACAGGCCGATGTAGGGTGCGTTGGCCGCTACGGTTCCAATAATCACCAGCCGTTTGGTCAGGGCGATTTCAAACGACTGTTGGTTTGGGTACAACGCGGGATCGATCCGCCGGTAAAACTGCCACCGCTCGATGGCCACAGCCCCGGCCCATACGCTGAGCGCCAGTAACAGACCGATGATGCCGTAATCGACGACGTCTTTTAACACTTCCATGCTGAAGCCTGCAGCTGAATTTTCGTGTTCGGATGACGTTATTGATAATGCTTCTCAATACCACTCATTATCCGCCACTGTCAATGGAAAAATTCACCCCGCTGGGGCGGGGTGAGCCGAAATTGCTGTGGCGTGATCGGATGAAGATGAAGATGAAGAGGGAGGGGCAGGAAACAGCACCGTATGAGTTGCCGATACCTGAATATCAACGGCTGTATTTTCCCGGTAGATGGTGGTGGAGTGCTCGCTGCTGTGTACGACCTGTCCGGATCCGAGGCGAACCGCGTAGAGGTTTTCCGATCCTCGGAATTGCCGGCTGATAATTCGCGCCCCGGCGGCCTGATTGGGAATCAAATGGATATCATCTGGGCGAATCATCACGACAAGCGGCGTTCCCTCAGCGGCACCCAGTGTATCGGGGAAGTCGCCCAGTTCGGTCCGGACCTTGCCGTCTTGAACCAGTCCCGGGATGAAGTCGGCTTGTCCGACAAAGTCCGCGACGAAGGGGGTAGCCGGCATGTGGTAAATCTGCTCCGGGGAATCGATTTGCTCCAGGTGTCCCTCATTGAGAACGGCGACCCGATCCGCCATCGCGAAGGCCTCGTCGTGGTCATGGGTCACTAACACGGTCGTCGTGTTCATTCGGCGCAAGAGGTCGCCGAGGTCTTGCCGCATGCGGCCGGCCATGTCGGGATCAAGATTGCTGAACGGTTCATCCAATAACAAGACGACCGGATGGCGCGCCAGCGCCCGCGCGAGCGCGACGCGCTGCTGTTGCCCGCCTGACAGCTCATGCGGGTAGCGATGGCCGAAGGCTTCCAAGCCGATGAGCCGCAGCATCTCGTGAACCCGGTCCGCGCGCTCGGACCGCGGCAGGTCCCTCAACCCAAAAGCGATGTTGTCGGCGACGCGCAGGTGGGGAAAGAGTGCGTACTCCTGAAAGACCATGCCCACGCGGCGCTCTTCGGTCGGAACTGTTTGGGAAGAAGATGAGACCAGCCGCCCGGAGAGAAAAATTTCTCCGGATCGGACCGGCTCAAATCCCGCGATGGCCCGCAGAATCGTCGTCTTGCCGCATCCCGACGGTCCGAGCAGACAGAGCAGCTCGCCTTCGCGGACGGAGAAAGAAATGTCACGAACAGCCGGGTGGTTCTGGTCGTACGCACAGGAGACGGACCGCAGCTCCACGGGGAACGTGGAACCGCGCCGGTCGAGTTGATTCTCGTTCCGATCGATATTGGCGTGAGGCGGATTGACAGGGACTGCCATCATCGAACCTATGCCGCCCGCCAATCGCGCGAAAGCAGGAGCGCGAGTGCCGGCAAGCCCACAACCACAATGAGCAAAGCGGACGGAGCCGCGAGCTGATAGTATTCTTCGCTGGCCTCCAGCCACACGCGGACGGCGAGCGTGTCGAACCCGACCGGTCGTAAGAGCAGCGTGGCCGGTAACTCCTTGATCGTTTGCAAGAACATCAGAACCCACGCGGCGACGAATCCGTTCCGCATGAGCGGAAGGGTGATCCGCCGCCAGATTTCGAAGACGCCCGCCCCCAACGTCCGGGCCGCTTCTTCAAGGTTGGGCGTGATTTGCTGAAGCGACGGCTCCAGCGACTGAAGCCCTGCCGGCAGAAAGTGCAGAACATAGGCCGCGACGAGGACGACGACCGTGCCGTAGAGAAACGGCGTCACGTGAAGAAACAGCACCAAGACGGCAAGGGCGGCGACCGGACCTGGCAGTACATATCCCGCATAGGCGGCCTGAAGGCAACCAAGCGAAAACCAGCTCGGTCGTTGGCTTGCCAGATAAGCCAGCGGAAGACCCATCAAGACGCCAGCCGTCGCGGCGAGCCCCGATAAGAACGCGCTGTTCCAGATAAAACCCAAAAAGCGGCTGTCCAGGGTCGCTAAGGCTTCCGGAGACAGGCTCCACTGAACGAGGAGAGAGGCCGGGACGGCAAAAGAGGCTCCGACGATGGCGGCGAGATAGGTTGTAAGGGCGAGCGTCGTGGGCCAGGCGCAAGGGATCCGGTTGGGCGTTCGATATCGTCCCGCCGTTTGATAAAAACGGCTTCGGTGGCGGAACCAACGTTCGGTCAGTAAGAAGACCAATGCGAGTGCCACCAACAAAATGCTGAGGATGCTCGCGGCGGCAGTGTCTGATCGGCCGGTCATTTGTTGAAACACTGCGTAGGTCAAGGTCTGATAGCGTAAGAGCGAGACGGCGCCGAAATCCGAGATGACATACAAGATCACTAGGGCGACACCGGCCGCAATCGAGGGGCGTACCAACGGCAAGGTGACGAAGAACAACGTGCGCGGTCTGGACATTCCGCAGGTGCGAGCCACTTCCTCAAACGAGACGTTCATGCTCAACAGGGCGCTGCGGGTGAGCAGATAGACGAACGGAAAGGTGTCCAACGTCATGACCAGTGAGGCTCCCCAGAAACTTTGAGGCGAGAAGATTCGCGCCTGAGGGCCCGCAACGGTCTGCCAAAGTTGTTCCACAGGTCCACCGAATTCCAAGAGATAATTGTACACGTAGGCCAAGACGTAGGTAGGCATCGCAAGAGGCAGTACGAGCGCGATCTCCCAGAACCGTCGCCCCGGAAAGTCGAATCTCGTGATGATCCAGGCGGTTGAGACTCCCACGACAAGCGTCAGCGCCGCCACTGTGCCGGCCAAGGAGACCGTGTTGGCCAGCAATTCGGGAATACGCGTGGCCCAGAGGCGTCGCCACACGACAAGATCGGCGGACAGGGCCGACAGGGCAACGTAGATCAGCGGCGTAAGAACGAGCGCGGCGCTGGCCAGCGTGATCGCCTGGAGGGGAAATGCGGCATGGTCCCGTGCGGCAGTCACTGCCCGACTCGCGCGTTACCGGAGACCGATCTGTTCGATGAGTTGCAACGTCGGTTCACGCAACTCGGCGAGCCTCGCGAGCGGGACCGCAGCGGAACGAAAACTGTTGCGGTCAACCAGAGCGGGATCGGCCTTGACCGAGGGATGAAGCGGATATTCCTTGTCAAGGTCGGCGAACATCTTCTGCCCCGCTTCACTCACCAAAAATTTGATCAACTGCGTAGCCTGCTCCAGCCGGGGCGTGTGCCTGAGCACGCCGACGCCCGCGACGTTCATGATGGCGCCCAGTCCGCCTTCCTGTTGGTCCGGCATCACGACGGCCAACGGCGCCGACGGGTGTACAGCTAAATGTCGGTACACATAATAGTGATTCACGATGCCCATCGCAACCTGTCCCCTCGCGACCGCCTCCACGATTTGAGAACTCTTCTGATACACCTGCGTGCCGGCGTTGTCCCGTAGTCCAACGAGGAATTGCTTCGTGCGTTCATCACCGATGCCGGCTCGCAAGACTGAGACACCGGCCTGCAAATATTCGCTTCCCGCATTGGGAATGGCGATCTTGCCTTTCCATTGAGGATCGGCCAGATCGAACAGGGATGTGACCTGGCCGGGTTGCACTAGTGCCGTGTTGTACACGATGATCCAGAACCGTCCCGATAATCCGATCCAACTATTGTCGGGCGCTCGGAATTGGGGTGGAATGACGCGGGGGATTTCCTCGATGTCGACCGGACGCAAAAGTCCGGCCGTGCGGGCCAATTCGAGGCTGCCGGCGTCATTGGTGACCAAGAGATCTGCCGGACTCCGGTCTCCTTCGGCTTTGAGACGATTGAGCAGCTCGGTGGTTCCGGACGAGAAGAGGTCGATGTGAATGCCGGTCTTCGCGGTAAAGGCGTCCAACACGGGTTTGATGAGTCGCTCGGCTCGTCCCGAATAAACGGTCAATTTTTCTGTCGCCGACGCGGAGGAGGGACATGTCGGACCCATCCACGCGAGCCATACGAGAGAGACTAATGTGATGCGCAGGATAGCAGACCGACGGTGAAACCACCGACGAAAGACCTGGCGTCGAAAGACATGCCGCATCGTCCGAACCCCCTTCCAGATTATTGAAATTGATAAACCGTCTCAACAATCTTAACGAGGTTATCAGATCGCCCAGGGAAGGGTCAATGTTGGCAACGGGAGCAAAGGCCGTAGAGTTCGAGACGATGGGTTTTGATGACAAAGCCGTTCCGGGCCGCTACCTCTTCCTGCAACCGTTCAATGTCGCAGTTTTCGAATTCCACGATCTTCCCGCATTCTGTGCAGATCAAATGATCGTGGTGGCCTTTGTGAGAGACGTTGTCGTATTGGGTTTGCGTCCCGAAGTGTCGAGCCTGCGCCAAGCCGGCCTCACAGAAGAGATTGAGCGTCCGGTAAATGGTCGCCAGGCCCAAGTGAGGATCTTTCCGCGAGAGCTGGTGGTACAGTTCTTCCGCTGTGATGTGTTCCTGTTTCAGAAACGCTTCCAGGATCAGTTCCCGTTGGCGGGTGTACTTCAGCTGGTGTTTCCCCAAGTGTTCTTTCAACAGCGCTGTTTCTCTTTGATGTTTGGACATAGGCCGGCCTTCTGATCGTCACCCGTGCGGGCGCCATTAAAGACCAAAATCGGTGCAGGGTCAAGAGCGTCACAACAGGATGGCAAACCAGACTAGACGCGGTCGAGCCCCGGTTTGACGATCCGTTGCCGGCATGGCTATAGTGCGACCAGAATGAGGAGTCGTCCTCCGTGCGGGCGCCGAACCATCTTATCATTGATCGCGCATTGCTCTTGTATGTGCTGCATGAGGCGGAGCCATACGGCCTTCTGAGCGACGTCAAGTTGCAGCAGTTGTGTTTCCTCTGCGAGCTGCAAATCTTTGGGAAGGGGGTTAAGGGGTTCCATTTCGAATTTTTTCGGTTCGCCTACGGCGCGTTCAGCAAAGATTTAGACAACGATCTGCTTTCGCTCAGACGGAAGGGACGAGTGGAGAATTTCACCTTGTCCGATCAAGCCAAAGAAGAGGTGATCCCGCTCTTACAGCGGGCAATCAATGGTGTGGAGGTCAATGAGCGGATCAAGGCGATCATCGACGCCGTCGTCGCGACCTACGGACCCCAAGATACCGGTGCGATTACCGCCTCTGTCGAGGCTGTGGAATTGAGCACGCCGCAGCGGCCGGACTTCAAGATTCCGATCCGCGACATCGTGTTCCACACCACATTGCTTGTGCCAGAGCGGATCGAGGTCCGAGCGGAATTCGTCCTTCCCCCTCCCTTGGCGTCCAAGCTCAATGCTGCCATGGGGTATGACGGCAAGACATCGCCCATCAGTCAGAGCTGGTAGATCTCGCCGTATTTTTTTTCTACGTAAGACAAAAACGGCTCGGGGTTGATAGAAGAACCGGTCACGCGGCGTGCCAGGTGATCTGGTGTGAACATCCGGCCCCAGCGGTGAATTTTCTGCTCCAACCAGCGGCGGAGCGAGATGAGCTGCCCTTGTGCGATCTCTTCCTCTAGATGCGGAATTTCAAGCTTGGCCTGCTCATAAAACTGGACGGCGTAAAGGTTTCCCAACGTATAGGTCGGGAAATAGCCGAACGAGCCCAGTGACCAATGGATGTCCTGCAAAACCCCCTCCGCGTCCGTCGGGGGCACGATGCCAAGGTACTCCTGCATCTTGTGGTTCCAGATGGCAGGCAGATCTTCGGGGTGGGTCTTGCCTTCGATGAGGTCCCGTTCGATTTCAAAGCGCAGCATGATGTGGAGATTATAGGTCAACTCGTCTGCTTCGACTCGGATGAACGAGGGTCGCACGCAATTGATCGCGGCATAAAAGCGATCCATATTCACGTCCTTGAGCTGATCTGGAAATGTCTGTTGCAGCATCGGGTAAAAGAACTGCCAAAATGAGCGGGAACGACCCACGCAGTTTTCCCACAGGCGGGATTGGCTTTCGTGAATGCCGAGCGAGACGGAATCGCCAAGCGGCGTGCCGTAGTACTGAGGATCGAGCCCCTGATCGTAAAGCCCATGCCCTCCTTCGTGGATGCAGCTAAAAAGACAGGAGGGAAGATCGCGCTCATCGACGCGGGTCGTGAGCCGCACATCGGTGGGATGAAATGAGGTGGTAAAGGGATGGGCCGAAAGATCCAACCGCCCACGGTCGAAATCGAACCCCATGGCGGTCAGGACCAATTTCCCGAACTCAAGTTGCCGTGCCGAGTCGTAGGGCTGTCGCAAGAAGTCGTCGTCGATATGAATCGGCCGTTGAACGATCTGCCGCAACAGGGGGATCAGCCGCTCTTTCAACGTGGCGAACAGAGGCTCCAGCATCGCGATGGTCGAGCCTGGTTCATAGAGATCCAAGAGTGCGTCGTAGGGTGAATAGGTATAGCCGAGATAGCCCGCCTCTTCCCGTTTGAGCGAGAGCACTGTGCCGAGGTTTGGTAGAAACAGACCAAATCGGTTCTGCGCCCTTGCTTGAGCCCACACCTGTTGGGCCAGCGAACATTCACGGGCCAACGTCACAACGAACTCCGATGGCAATTTCTTGGCGCGGCTAAAATCTCGCCACACTTCCCGCAGGAGCGAGCGGGAAGGTTCATCCCACTGGTCGCCGGGCTGATCAATCGCCTGACCCGTCGAGGGATCGATCCATTGCGACAGGAGCCGCTCAATATCAGCAGACACCAGCTTTTGGTGTGCCAGGCCCTGGAGCACCGCGATCTGTTCGGCCCGCGCCCGCCCACCGCCCGCCGGCATGTAGGTTTCTTGATCCCATGAGAGGACGGAAGCGGCACTATTGATGCGTTGGATCTCTAGTAATTTCGTGGTGAGTGGCTCAAGGGTTGTCAAGGTCTTCATGTTCGGCCTCCTGATCACTGCGTGCTGTACGGGAAGGGAGCATCTGCAATAAGATGTCTCGCAGTCTACGCAACTCCGATGGTGGTTTTCAAACCAGCGAGGCACCATGAAACCATTGATTTCGCCCGAGATCGAAGCCTATGCCTTAGCTCACTCGAGACCCGAGTCATCCATCCGCCAGGCCCTTCGAGAAGAGACGGAACGGACGAGAGACGACGCCGTCATGGTGGTCGGTCCCCTCGAGGGGGCGTTTTTGCAAATGATGGCCCAGTTAGTGGGGGCCAAGCGCGTGCTCGAGATCGGCATGTTCACCGGCTATAGTGCCCTGTGCTTTGCTGAGGCGATTTCTGAAGATGGTACAGTCATCACCTGCGAGATCGATGAGGAAGCGGCGGCGATCGCTCGCCGATATTTTGCACGATCACCAGTCGGCAAGAATATCGAGATCCGGATGGGGCCTGCCATCGAGACCATGCGAACGCTCACCGGACCGTTCGATCTGATCTTTATCGACGCCGACAAGATCAACTACGTGAACTACTATCAGCGCGGCCTCGAGTTACTTGCTCCGCGCGGGGTCATGCTCATCGATAACGTCCTCTGGAGCGGCGAGGTGCTCAAGCAACCACCGCCCGATGAACGGACCGCGGCCATTCAGGAACTCAACCGGGCTGTCGCGCAGGACCCTCGTGTGACGGCGGTGTTGGTCACGATCCGCGACGGGGTGTTGGTGGTGAGGCGCAAAACGTGATGTGATGCTGCCGTGACGAATGCCGTCGCCGGTGGTGAGCGGGGCTGTTTCGGCACGTGCTTCCCGCGGAGGACCCTCCTTGATTTTTGTTATCCTTTCACGTCCGCTTCCCAGGAGATGAAGGCCGGGCACCATTGCCAGATGCCGAGGGTGATGATCCTGGTGAGGCCCGCCGGGATGCAGGCGGTGCGGTTGATCGTCACCTGGCGGTTGATGAGCGTGCTCGGTTCGCCGCAACGGCGCAGATAGTCGTCGGCTTTGATTTCATGCAGGTCGGCATGCGGCACAAAGAACGCCACCAGCGGAACGGGCAGCACTGCGATCGAGGAATCGTCCACCCCTTCCGAGCCGGAACAGTGGGCGCTGGTCTGTGGCCGTTTGACGTCATCGCGGACCAGGTCTTTGACACAACCGCTCGTCACTACCATTACGATTGACAGGAAAGCCGTCCATCTTTGAAACACCGGTCGCTGAGGCATGGCGATCCTCCTTATTGATTCGGTTGTCGTGGTCTCCTGACATGGAAATTCTTTAGGGTGATAAATACCCTTGAGCAATATGGCGCGGCAATATAGTCCTTGACGACGGCCGGAAACAAGGGTATGTCCCTCGCCATGCCGCCGTCCACCATGCTGGCCTATGGATCGGTCGTGCTCGCCGCCGTGTTATGGGGTGGGTCGATTGTCGCCCAGAAGATGGCCTTGGGGTCCTTTTCTCCGGTCGAAGCTTCGGTGTTTCGCGACATCGGTGGCTTGGTGATTTTGCTCGTGACCTGGTGGGTTCAGGAACGGGGAGCTTTGGCAATTGCCCGCTCGGATCTCTCCCTGCTGGGTCTGCTGGGGCTCGGAGTATTGGGCAATCATCTGCTGATTTTGATGGGGCTCAACTATGTGAGCGGCGCGGTGGGCGGTGTCATCATCGGATCAAGCCCCGTCGTGACTTCATTGCTTTCGGCTCTGTTGATCCGGGACGTGCCGTTGCGCACTGTCTGGCTGGGGGCGGTGCTCTCGTTTGCAGGCGTGGCTCTCGTGTCGGTGGCAGGCTTCCAGGCGGCTGGGGAACAGCCGCTCTTGGGCGGAACGTTGGTGTTTCTGGGCGTTGTCAGTTGGGCGCTCTACAGCATCGGCAGTCGAACGATCATGGATCGACTCTCCGCCTTGACCGTGAATTGGACGACGTTGCTGGTGGCGACGGTATTGCAGATTCCGCTGCTCTGGACCGACCGAAAAGTGATGGACGTGGGAGTTGCATCGGTGACGATCTCCGATTGGCTTGCCTTGGGGTACCTGATCGTCTTTGCCACGGCCGTGGCGCAACAAGCTTGGTTGTTCGGTGTGAAGGGGATCGGCCCTTCGCGGGCGTCGGTCTTGGGGAACCTCACACCGGTGGCGGCGATCGGCTTGTCGGCGTTGATTTTGAAAGAATCGGTCGGGGTGGTCGAAATGGCCGGCATTGGCTTGATTCTGGCCGGTGTGTGGAGCGTGAACCGTCGAACGGTTCAACAGTCTTAACCAACACCCATATGTTGCCGCCGACAGGCGGTAGGAGAGAGGGGTGCCTTTATATTCCAACGCCTTGAGGGAGAGGCCGAAATGCATGGAGGGTTGATGCCATGCTTGAACAACGGATCAGAGAAGTCACCGCCGCCAATCAGCGGTTTTATGAGGCGTTTGAGAGCCTCGACATCGCTCGGATGGATGAGATCTGGGCGCACCAGGACTATGTGACTTGCATTCATCCCGGCTGGACGATCCGTGCCGGCTGGCCGGCTGTCCGTGATTCGTGGGTGTTGATCTTCAACAACACTTTCTCCATGAAGTTCGAGCTCACCGACGTGATGGTCCAGGTTGCGGGAGATATTGCCTGGGTCATCTGCGTCGAAAACCTCACGACCCATCAGTCTGATGAGCCTCAACAGGCTAGGGTGCTGGCCACCAATCTCTATGAACGGATCGGCGATGAGTGGTTGATGATCCATCACCACGGATCCCCCGTGATGGGATAAGACGAGCGGTCGCTTGTCCTCGTTCGAACAACGAGCCGGTGGCGTAGACGCTCTCGCAGGTCCTGCCGCGGGATAGCCTCCGTGACAGGGGTGATTGACAAGAAAAGGGCGCTGCGGAACAATCACGACTCGCTCAGCTCATTTTTCAAGCCGAGCTGAGGCGACAATTTCGGCCAGGACCGAGGGGGCCGAGCCCATGACACGCGCCAGGGTGTATGAAATCGATCTGCTCCGTTTTCTCGCCGCGATGGCGATCGTGTTGTTCCACTACTCGTATCGGGGACATGCGGCCGACGATCTCACGGTGATGGCCTATCCGGCGCTCGCTCCCGTCTTCAAATACGGCTACCTGGGCGTCGAGCTGTTTTTCATGATCAGCGGGTTCGTCATCCTGATGACCGCCGCAAACCGAAGTCTGGGGGAGTTTGTCATTGCGAGGATAGTTCGGCTGTATCCGGCGTTTTGGACCTGCTGCACGCTCACGTTCATCGTGACTCTCGCTATCGGAGCGCCACCTCATTCCGCTTCGATGGCTCGCTACCTTGCCAATATGACCATGCTGTCGGGGTTCGTGGGGGTCGTGTCGATTGACGGAGCCTATTGGTCGTTGTTTGTCGAGATTCAATTTTATGCGCTGGTCGCGATTCTCCTGGGAAGCGGGTATCTTCATCGGGCCGAAACGTTCCTCGTCCTCTGGTTAGGCGCGTCGATCGTCCTGATCATTCATCCGGTCTGGTTCCTCGGCTCCCTCCTGATCACGGATTATTCGGCTTTCTTTATTGCGGGGGCAGCATGTTTCCTCATATGGTCGAAAGGGCTGTCTCTCGCAAGAGCGGCGATCGTTGCCTGTGCGTGGGGCCTGGCGCTCTTTCAGTCCATGCAGAAGGTTCTGGTGTTTGAACGTCATTTCAACACGACCTTCGACGCCTCCATTGTCATAGGAATCGTGACGGTGTTTTTTGCCATCATGGTGATGATTGCGTTACGGCGAAGGGTCTTCGAGGGGCGGCAGTGGTGGCTGTTCCTGGGATCGATTTCCTATCCCCTGTATCTGCTGCATCAGAACATCGGGTACATGGTGTTCAACGTGGCTTCCTCCACGGTCAACGTGCACGTGCTGTTTTGGGGGACCATCGTCGCGGTGCTCGGCTGCGCGTCAGCGGTGCACCTGCTTGTTGAAAAACGGCTCTCCTCTCCGCTCAAAGCCGTCTTGCACAGACTGAACGACCGTGTCCAGCCTCTGCTGGTACGTTCCAAGCGTGAGGCACCACAAGCGGTGCGGCCCTGAGCGCTGAAAAGGATCGAAGCGACCGGCAGGGCCAAGGGCGTCCGCCGACTGGAATCGGCGGCGGTGCCTGCGCCCGCGCAACGGTTGCATAAAAAGTTAGGCAGGATCCGTGGCGAGGAATTCTAGTCTAGAGCCTCTCTCTGTAGGACCGAAAGGCTCTCGGAGCTTACACAACTGGCGCGGTTGAAGGGACGTCTTCGAGACGCAGGGTTTTCATCCATTCGGCGACAATTGTGTCCCGCTCTTCCATGGTCATGGCGGCGTATTTGTGAAACATCTGTGGGCCGCGTTTTCGGCGCCAGGCGAGAAAATGGAGGAAGTGGTCTTTGCAGACGGTCCCTGTGCCGGCCGGGGCATAGGGCTTGCCCTGGCAATTTGGCACTCGGCAGTGCTCATCCAGCAACATCCTGAAATCTCCCTCTCATCCAGTATGCCGAGCGGGTCACAGGTTTTTCAAGGGTGCATCTTCGTCTGCGACTTGATCTTCTCTTCACCACTCGTTAAGACTGCTTCATGCGCCGAGGAATAGTGGGAACCACCTGGTGCTGTCTGGCTGTTATGGTCTCGGGCTGTGTGTCGCCTTCCCGCGAAGGGCTTCCGCCGAGCAGCCCGTTTCTCGAGCCGGCCGTGTTGGCGGAGGATCTCTTGCCTCAAGGGATTGCGATCGGTGACGTTGGTCCGACTGGCGCCATTGTGTGGGTCAGAACGAATGGTCCGGCGCTGGTGCAAATCGAATGGGCGACGCCGGCACAGTGGGAGACTGCCTCGAAATCGGAGACGGCGAGAGCCGCCGTATCAAGAACTGATCGGCTGGCCGCGACGAGCGAGACGGACTACACCCTCTCCATTCCCATCGAAGGCTTGGCACCGGCCACCACGTACCGGTATCACATTTGGATTGAACGAAAGGGATCGGCTGGATATGAGCAGCCGAAACCGGCGGCGAAGGGCACATTCACGACCCTGCCGGATCAGAACGCCTCTGTGCCTGTTGCCTTTGTCTGGAGCGCGGATTTGGGAGGGCAAGGGCGCTGCCGGCAGGGCACGGCCGGGTATCCGATCTTCGATGTGATACGGCGGAAGGATCCGGACTTTTTCCTTTTCTTGGGCGATACGATCTACGCCGACAATGTCTGCCCAGCTCCGCCGAACGAGCCGGGGGCGGATTTTGTTGCCGTGACACTGGAGGAATACCGTGCCCGCCACCGGTATCAGCGGGGCGCTGCCTCATTGCGTCGATTGTTGGAAGCCGTGCCGGTCTATGTGACATGGGATGATCATGAGGTCCGCAACAACTTCGCCGGCCCGTTCGATGAACGGATGCCGCTCGGTCGAAGAGCGTTGCGTGAATATTGGCCGATTGGCTCTCCTCCCGATGATCCCCACCGTCTCTATCGCTCGATCCGATATGGGGCCGATTTGGAACTGTTCATTCTGGATACCAGGCAATACCGGAGCCGCAATGCTGAGCCTGACGGTCCGGGTAAGACCATGTTAGGGCCGGCTCAATTGCGCTGGTTGCTTGAGGGACTCACCAGTTCGACCGCGACATGGAAAGTCATCGCGACATCTGTTCCTCTTTCGGTTCCGAAGGGTGGAGGAGAGACAGTTCCCGGCAACGACGGCTGGGCCGGAGGTCCTGACGGAACAGGCTTTGAACGAGAACGACAGGTGATTGTGGATGCCATCGTGCGCCAGCGGCTCAAGAATGTGGTGTTTCTTGCTGGCGATATCCACTGGGCCCAAGCCCAGGCCTACGATCCGGATCGGGATGGTGTGATCGATTTTTATGAGTTCACGGCCGGACCGCTCTCTGCGAATCCAGGACGAATCACCGAGGTGGATGGATCGCTCCATCCGACTCGCCTGTTCAACGAATCGGGCTATCATAACTTCGGTCTCGTTCGCGTGACGAAGACCCTGCTCGAGGTGGCCATCGTCGATCAAGCCGGGACAACCAGATTCCTTCACCGCGTGACTGCTCGATGAAGGGGGGTCTCAGCCCCTTGCAATCGTGACCATTGGCTCGGTACGGTACGGCCGCTCGCGTTCTTTTGAGGGAAAGGAGAAGAAATGATGGCGGGATTGATGACGGCGGATGATATTTTTGCGAAAGCACAGGCAGCAGCGGTGGCAGCCACCGGGCCGGATGAGCGGGCCTTACAGATCGATTACGCAGCACTAAAGGAAAACATTTACGCGGCGCTCGGCGATCGCAAAGTCGCCTTATGCCATATCAATAAGTTTCTGCCGGAAGGATACGAGGACCAGGGCCGCTTCAACATGGTGTTGCTCACGGCGGGTAACGTGGTATTCGACATGGTGATCGGGGATGCCTATTTTCGTTACGACGTGGTCTCGGTCGAGCAATTGGACAAGGTGCAGCTCATCGACGCCGTCTGGGACAACCGGGAAAAGCGCCGCGAAGAGCCGTTCTTGAGTCTGCGCCTCATGCACGGGGATGAAGCCCATCTCTTACTGGCATTGGATGGGGAGGAACGAAAAAGCGTTCTGGCCTTTGCCCGGGCCGTGACCGCGGCACGGAATCCGGAACAGTAGCTGTCTTGACGAGTTGTGGAGCGGTTCAGGCACGAGGGCATAAGAGATTAGCGAATCCTTTCGCACAGCGTGATTCCTGTTGAGATCGATGACTGGATGACCAGCCGGCAACCGACCGGAAGTCGGTTCTCCGGCTGGTTCTGTCCTGTTTAGTACAGGTAGATGGCCCCACTATCCAAGGCGGTCCCGTCTTCCAGTGGTGCTCCGACGACCAGGGTGTCATCGGACAACGCGAGGCTTGTGCCGAACCAATCACCCGGCTGAGTATTCGAAGCCTTCAGGTAGGCCTGGTGGGCCCAGGCACTTCCGTCGGAGGTGAACAGATACACGGCCCCACTGTCGAGGGCAGAGTTGTCGTGTTGATCCCCATTGATGCCGACTGCCGCACTGTCTTCCTGTAAGGCTCCTACGGCCAGCGTCCGCCCATCAGGGGTGAACGCGAGGCTGATGCCGAACCAATCACCCGGCTGAGTATTCGAAGCCTTCAGGTAGGCCTGGTGGGCCCAGGCACTTCCGTCGGAGGTGAACAGATACACGGCCCCACTGTCGAGGGCAGAGT
>JANDJL010000033.1 GCA_024330965.1 Nitrospira sp.
GGGGTGCTCAAGTGCTACGACTTCTCCGCCACACCCTTCACGCCCTCGGGCAAGCAAAGCAGCGAGGAGGCGCTCTTCGGCTGGATCGTCAGCGATTTCGGTTTAAACGACGCCATCGAGTCGGGCTTGGTGAAGACCCCGCGTGTCGTGGTGCGCGATGACGCGGTGCCGGACGCCAAGACCTACAAGTCGCGCCTTTATCACATCTACAACGATCCGGAAGTGAAGGACGACCTCAACCGGCGCGCGCAGCCGGAGGAGCCGCTGCCGGACCTGGTGCTGAACGCCTATTACCTGCTCGGCTACGACTGGCGCGAGGCGTGGAAGGCCTGGCGGGCGGCCGGGCTGCCAACGCCGCCGGTCATGATTACGGTCGCCAACCGCACCGAGACCGCCGCGCGCGTGAAGCACGCCTTCGATACCAAGCGCATCCATATCGACGAACTGTGCGACCCCGAGCGGGTGCTGCACATCGACTCGAAAGTGCTCGACGAGGCGGAAGCGCAGGACGAGCCGGCAGTTCCCGTCGAACAGCCCGAAGAAGACGAAGGCGACGCAGAGGAGGGAAACGCCACCCCGGTCGCGCGCAAGCCGACCAAGGCGGAACAGGCCGAACTGCTGCGACGCACCGTGGATACCGTGGGCAAGGTCGGTCAACCGGGCGAAAAAATCCAGAAAGTAATCTCGGTCGGCATGCTCTCGGAGGGCTGGGACGCCAAGACCGTGACGCACATCATGGGTCTTCGCGCGTTCACCTCGCAGCTTCTGTGCGAGCAGGTCGTCGGCCGAGGATTGCGGCGTACTTCCTACGAGTTGAACCCCGAGACAGGATTGTTCGAGCCGGAGTACGTGAACATTTTTGGCGTGCCGTTCACATTCCTGCCGCACGAAGGGGGCGAGGACGGCCCGCCGCCTCCGCCGACCCCAAAGACGGCGGTCGAGCCCGATCCGACCAAGGCGGCTTTCGCCATCCAGTGGCCGAACGTGGTGCGTATCGACCGCGTGTTCCAGCCGGCATTGACGCTCGACTGGTCGAAGGCGCGGCCGCTGGAGTTGGACGCGGCACAGACGGCCCGGGTGGCGGAACTGGCCCCGATCCTCGAAGGCAAGCCCGATGTGACCCGGATCGAGCGCATTGAGCTGGAACGACTCGCGCGGGAGTTCCGCACTCAGCGGATCATCTTCGAGACGGCCCGGGACGTATTCGACCAGATGAAGCACACGTGGCAGGGCAGTCGCGAAGTGCTGCTCGCGCAACTGGTGAGGATCGTCGAGCAGTTCATCGCCTCCGACCGGATCACGATCACCCCGCCGCTCTTCTACCAGGACGAGCTTCGCCGCCGCCTCATTATCACGCTCAACATGTCGCGCGTCGTGCAGCACGTTTGGGAAGCGGTGCGGCAAGAAAACACCGAGCGCCTGACGCCGGTCTTCGACCGCGACCACCCGATCCGCTCCACGGGGGACATGCGCACGTGGTATACGGGCAAGCCCTGCGAGCGCACGAGCAAGTCGCACATCAACGTCTGCGTGTACGACAGCACCTGGGAAACGTCCGATGCCTACGTGCTCGACCACAGCGACGCCGTGAACGCCTGGGTCAAGAACGATCACCTGGGCTTTGAGGTGCTCTACGTCTATCGCGGCGTGGTGCGCAAGTACCGGCCCGATTTCCTATTGCGGCTCAAAAACGGCGATTACCTCGTGTTGGAAACCAAGGGCCTGGATACGGAGCAGGACCAAATGAAGCGTCGCTATCTGGACGAATGGACGCAGGCGGTCAACACCCATGGCGGCTTTGGCCGTTGGCGATGGGCAGTGGCGCAACACCCCGGCGAGATTCGGGACGTGCTCGTGCAATACGAGGACGCGAGGACGGCAGGCTAATGTTTCGATCAGCAGCGTTGCCTCAAACTCGTTGTAACACGCGTGAAAATGAGGCGGATTGTGTTCCCTGAAGTGCATCAGTATCACAACACCAAGAAAACGTGAGATTTCAGGCATTCCTGCTCCCCTCACACCGTCTTGCCGAACTGGAGTTTCATTTTGAGTTTGAAGTGTTCAGTATCCAGTTTTCAGTGGTCAGTTTTCAGTGAACGGGCGAGGCCCGTCAGCATTTTTGACAGTTCTTTGAGTTCGGTCACAAAGCGGTCCGTCTGGTCAGGAGCAAGCACACCGACTTGTGCGGCAAGATAGCACTGCGTGCGGAGTTCGGCGGCGGAACCCCGTGCGACGCGAGGGAACCGACCGAAGTCCTTGCCGCCCCGTTCCACTCCTTCCGCGATGTTCGACGGAATTGAAATCGCCGCCTGCTGCATCCGGTCGCGCAAGGCGAAGTCGCGGCTCTCTCGCAGCGCCTCGTAAACTTGCACTGCCAACCAACACGCCCGCTTCCATACCTCCAGTTCCTCAAACGACTGATACGCCATACCCCATCTCTCACTTCACACTTCCCACTGAACACTTCACACTGTTTTAAAACTCGTCACACCCTTGGTTTTGAAAATCTACACGGCGTGGTCAAGAACTGAATATCCGTTGCAAATGGGTTGTTCCAGGCGACTCTTAACTCTTAACTCTTAATGGTGGCAACCTCACGAGATTGCCTTCAACTTGTCGAAGTCGAGCTTGCCGCCTTCGGTCCGCACTTCCGGCGCGCTTCCGGAAAGCGCCGCAGCAATGTTTGCCGCTTTTCCTCGGCGATGTCATGGGAGCGGAGATCGAGCTTGTCTGGTTGATCGGTTATGGTCTTCTTCCTTCAAGGGTTCGGTTCATCATCGGTCTGGGGCTCACCGGCGCTCAACAGGATCGCCAGGCTCTCGTGTCATAACCGCATGGTCGGCTGATTGAACCCCTCGACGCCGGCCTATCGACACCGCATGGGGCGCGGGCGGGACGACGGACGCAGGCGCTCGGACATCGACTCGGACACGCTCGGGAGCCGCCGGCTTTTGAGTGCGTTCCGTTCACGACAACGTCCATCGCAACGAAAAGAGCGGTTCCTGTTCCAGCGTCTGTTCGAGCCGGCGGCTGATCTCATCCAGCAGCACGTCCTTCTGCTTGTCGATCTCGCGCGCGGCGTCATCGAAGGTTTTCCAGGCCTCGGTCCGCTTCTTTTCGAGCTGGCGCAACGCCCGCTGGCGTTCAAGCTTTTCCGGAAGGTTCGGTGCGAGGCGAGCGGCTTTCTTTGTTTCCTTGATCGTTGCGTCAAGTTCGTCGAGTTCTGCCTTCAGTGAAGCGCGCCGATCCTCGGCGCAGCGACGGGTCAGCTCGTGTGCAAGATATTTGGCATGGTAGTCTGTGACTCCACCCATGGACTCCACCGCATCCCCTCCCGCCCCTTTCACCGCACAAGCAATCGCCGAAAGAGAGGAATCGGCCCCGTTTCTACGAAACCGCTCGGTTAGCCGGAATACTCGAAAGAAAGGTCGCGGGTTTGATCGAGACGGACGTTGACAAGCGTTCCGCCAGTGAGATGTCCGGCCAGCCGGTCCCAAATCGTCTTTGCTAAGACTGAGCCGCTGACCGACCGGAGGCCAAGGGCCTTCCGAAGATCCTGCTTGTCGAACGGTGCGATCACTTGATCATGCACCAGCCGATCGAGGTCGCTGAGATTGGTCACCATCCCGGTGACCGGATCGATTGCCCCATGGACGGTCACGTGGAGATCCCAGGTGTGGCCTTGATTGTCCCCATGGACAGCGGTGAAGGAACAGCGCCGTGTGACCGAAGCCCGGTCAAGACCGCCCGATGCCGTGACATCGGCATAGAGATCCTCGTCTTCATACAAGCGAACGGCATGCAATGTGCCGATGTCCCGCTGCGGAGCCAGTTTTGTCCACAGCAATCTGGCGAAGTTTTCGGAGGTGGGAATCCGATCCTTGAAATAGGGCATATCCAGGTTGAGATTCTTATGGTCGAATTCTTCAAGCACATCGAGTAACACTCGTTTCAAGTCGAACAGGTTGACGACCATGCCGGTGACCGGATCGATCTCGCCCCGCACGGTCACTTCGAGCAGGTAGTTGTGGCCGTGCGCGGGAGGGTTGTAGCAGGCTCCGAACACGGCCCGGTTCTTGGCCTCGTCCCACTCCGGCCTAACGTAGCGGTGCGAAGCGGCGAACTCGATGCGTTTGGTCAGTAAGACAGTTGCCATAAGGGGGATGGGTCAAAGTTTTCAGTTTTCAGTTTTCAGTTTTCAGTGGTCGGTCACGACCGTGACGCCGGACCGCAATCCATAGCGGCGACTATGAACCGTCGTTCAAGTCGGCCAGCCACTCTTCCCGCATGCCGCCGGGAACCGTCGCTTCTTCCCGATAGCCGTTGTGATCGACAAGCAGTGACACAGGTTTCCGGAGATCGGCAAAGGTGTCTCTCATGGAAGCAGTGGGGCGAAATCTGACGAAATGAACCGCGCTGATTTTGGTCTCTTGACTGCGCCCCCCCTCGAAATCTCCGTAGACCCGTTCGTCACCCGCGACAATCGCCACCTTCTCACCGTGATCGAGCCCGATAAACCGATCCAGCCACATTTTCATCTCGGCCTGTTCGGTGATCTCGATCAACAGCGTCGCGCTCAATTCGCCGGGCGCCGGCAGGAGTGCGTTGTACACGTCCAGTTCTTCCTGGACCTTGTCCGGATCGGTAATCCGCTCGACGCGAAGCATCTCCTGAATCTGAAAGTGCAACGTCTCCCGATTTTCAAAAATCAAGGTGATCACGGGGCCGACTGAAATCCGCCTCCGACGTTTCAGCTCAATGATTCTAGCTCGAAAGGCATTCCGCTGCTGTTCGTAGTCTTCAATCGAGAGAATCTCGCTCCGCGCAAGCGCCTTCATGGACTACTCCTACCGATCCGATGGCAAGCCATAGGCATCGCGAACGATCTGGATGGGGTGTCGGGGCGCCTTTCCCCCGACATGCGCGGATGCCCCGGCTTGGTCCAGTTGTAATCCGGCCAGGGGACAATCGGAGGCAATCAGATCGGCCGGCGCCTGCTCGATCGCCCGCACGGCCTTTGCCGCAATCTTCATCGAAAGGGAGAAAAACTCTTGCTTCGCCGACCAGAACCCGTCATGGCCGGAACACTGTTCAACGAGATCGACCCGCGCGCCGGCCGTTTCCAGCAATTCTTTCGACTTGAAGCCGATGTTCTGATCTCTCAAATGACAGGGCATATGATATGCGACCCGACCCGGCGGTGTCACGAAATCGGTCGCCAACCGCCCTGCTTTCTTCATCATCATGAGATATTCACACACGTCGAAGGTCCGTTCGGCGACCTGTTTGGTCCGTTCATCGGGAAGGATCTCCGGATACTCGCGCTTGAGCATCAAACTGCAACTTGGCGCCGGCACCACGACATCGTATCCCTCAACAATCCAGGGATGCAGCCAGGCGACGTTGGCTCGGGCAGCCTGTCGGATCGCCTCCGTGTCCCCGCTCTCGAAACTCGGCATCCCGCAACAGCGCTGTTCCGGTACCACGACGTGAACGCCGTTCTTCTCCAGCACCTGCACCGTCGCTTTACCGATATCAGTGGCTTGATAATTGACAAGACAGGACGAGAACAGCGCCACTTTTCGAACCGGCACATCGGTCACTTGAGGCCGCGCGCGGCGGTGAAACCAGCGAGGAAACGTTTCACCGGCAAAATGCAGCACCCGCCGGTCGCGATGAACTCCCGCCACCGCTTCGATGAGCAATCTGACCAACCGATTCCGCAACAGGCCGTTGCTTATAGAAGCGGCGAACCCTCCCAGTTTCCCGATCAGGTCCGTCTTGGCCAGCAGGCGATCCCTCCATCGGACACCGTGCTTCGCCGCCAGATGCTTTTTCCAGAGTACCATCAGATGCGGGAAATCGATTTCGTAGTGATGGGGCGGCGTATAGGGGCAATGATTGAAGCAGAGCTTGCAGTAGTAGCACTCGTTCACGACCCGCCGATGATCGGCGTCCGTCAACTTGGCGACGGCTCCCTCATAGTTGTCGATCCTGCCAAGCAACGTGTTGAACGATGGGCAGAGATTAAAACACCGGCGGCAACCATCACAAACTTCGTAGATCCGCAGCGTTTCGTTGAGGAGCCGTGGGGAATCGACAGGATTGATAAGGCTGAGGCCCTTCATGGGGGGAGGTAGGCACAGACATTGAGCCGTCGGCTTGAGCCTCGTGGAGCGGCCGCGCCGACGGCTGATTCAACGCCTAGCTCTGTTTCAGGTTTTCCAGGCCTTTCTGAAAGCGATTGGCATGCGAACGCTCGGCTTTCGCCAGTGTCTCAAACCACTCGGCCAATTCGGGAAATCCCTCGTCGCGAGCCGTCTTGGCCATTCCCGGATACATCTGGGTGTATTCATAGGTTTCGCCTTCGATCGCGCACTTGAGGTTGGCCTCGGTATTGCCCATCGGACTGCCGGTGGCTGGATCTCCCACTTCCTTCAAAAAGTCCAGATGGCCGAAGGCATGGCCGGTTTCCGCCTCCGAAGTGTCGCGAAAGAGCCCGCCGACGTCCGGATATCCTTCGATGTCGGCGCGTCGCGCAAAATAGAGATACCGCCGGTTGGCCTGTGACTCACCGGCAAACGCGTGTTTCAGATTCTCGTAGCTCTTGGTTCCTTTTAAGCTTTTACTCATGTCGTCCTCCTCTCGGCTTGAATGTCGTCAAGCTTCACCGCTGAAATCCTCGTCTCGATTCCACGCAACCGACTTCCCGCAACCGGATTCCGATGTTCCGATGAGCGGTAAGTAAGATAGCTCACGGGTCTCGATCGGTTCAAGGGCTTTTGTCGAACACCTGTGATAGACTCGGCGACCGTCGCTTCGAGTCGGTCTTTCGAACCGGCACGGCACATCCTGCGAGCAACACGATGGCAACAAAACGGATGTCCACTCCTCACCAAATGGCCAGGGGGCTCAATGAGAACCATCGTCCCGCCGCCAACACTCACCGCCTCTTCCGCTGGCTCTTCGTCCTTTTCGTGCTCCTCGCCGGCGGCTGTGTCCACCGCATCTACGTGAATCCCATTCCCACCACCCCGGCTGCGGCTTCAATTCCAAAGTCCTTGCATATCGCCGTACGTTCTTTAGCCCTCGAAGGCGCGGACCATCGACCGGGCATCATGTTCCTGGAATGGTCCCGTCACGACCTCCAGCAGGCCATCGCGCAGTATGCTGCGCAACGGAAGACGTTCGCCGCTCTCACGGATGACCGGTCCGACTTCACGTTGCATGTGAGGGCCAAATTGGCCCTGACCTCTCGACAATGGCATTATCACTACCAGATACGCTTACAGGCGGAGATGCGCGAAGGAGACCGCGTTGTCAAAACCTACGTTGCCGACGGATTGGCCAAAGGCTCCTTCGCACGATGGGTTACCGCATCGGATCGCATCCCCATTGAGTCGGCGCTCCGACTGGCGTTGGATGATTTGTTCTCCCGGATTGAAGCAGATCGATCGGTCTACACGGGCGAGGCGGGACAGCCGGCCTCTTAGCCGGTCCGGCGAAGCATCCCGCTTGATTCGAGTGCAGCCGTCATTAGGCTCCGCACATCAGGCTCCCTTTGCGCGGATGGTTTGCGCCGGACTATATTCGGGACAATCGAGACGAAGGGCTTGATCGTCGAACGGCGCGTCGAAAAATCGGCAGTGGTGTGGTTGCGCCGTCCCTTTGTGTTCGTTGGGCTGAAAATACGCACACGAGACACACATGCGGACGACAGGGATTTCCCCTTGCTGCTGAAGCACCTGAATAAGCTTCACCAAGGCGGTCAACAGCCCGACCTGTTCCTGAGGAGAAAGCCGGCCGGCCGCCGCCGCCAAAACCTCCGGCCACCTGCTTTCCACTTTTCCCGCCTTCGCTCCCTTGGCGGTCAGATGAACCGTGATGATGCGCTGATCGGCTTCGCTCTGGCGACGGCGCACCAATCCTCTTTCGGCAAGCGTTCTGATAACCTCGGAAGCGGTCGGGAGCTTCACCGCCAATTCCCGCGCGATCGTCGAGACGGTCGCCGCCCGGCCTCGACAGGATCGCAAATAGGTCAGCACTTGCATTTGCAAGGGGCCGATCCCTTTGCGCCCTTGTCTCCTCCAGATCCGGCTTTTCATCGCCAACCCGATTTTCGACAATCCCGTCACCAATCGATCCGGCAAAGGGTCTTGGTTCATCTTCACCGACAGGGCCATACACCGCCTCTTGAATAAGTATGAATCGTGGTATTGATCTCGTTTGATGTCGAGCGAGCAGTCTATGGTGTACGACTCGAACCCGTCAAGCCTTCAGGCGATTTGCGTTCCTCATAATGCCAGTGCTCGAGCGTTGCAGGAGATGATTGGAAGAAGTCTTGGCAGTCTAACCGCCGTGCGGTGTGACGCAGACATAGGGATCACTCTGCGTGTTCGGCCGGCCGGTCAACTCATCTTGTTGCGAGTCATCGAACGACAAGGACCGAACACGAGGCATGTTGTACGACCCGCGTCGAGACGCTCCCGAGTAAGGCGCGGCCGATCGCGCCAAGCCCCTTGGCACCGGTTACAATCAAATCGGCTTTCCATCGTTTCGCCTGCGTGAGAATCTCGCTGGCCGGCTTCCCCAATCGCATCGCTTCCTCCACCTGAAACCCGGCCTTCGCCACCTTCTCCTCGTACCGTTGCGCCAACCGTTTGCCGGCCTCGCGCAGCTCCGGATACTTGAGGAACGGCATTACATGGGTGACGAGCACCGACACCGGCTCGTGATCCGGGCCGTCGGGGGTAGGGCCGTCGGGGGTAGGATTGACGTGCCGCATCAGAAACTTCACCGCCTTCTCAGACGCCGCTGATCCGTCAACGGCCAGCAGAATCCGCCGCACCGGGCGGGGCGCTTCCTTCACGACCAAGACGGAACAGGGGGCGTGATGAATCGCGTGATTCGACACGCTCCCGAGCATGAAGCGATCCAGTGCATCGAGTCCCCGAGAGCCGATGACCAGCAACTGAACGCCGCGTTTGGCCTGTCTCATGATCGTCTCCGCCACGGCGCCGCGTTCCACGATCACGGTTCCTTTGAACCCCGACTCCTTGAGCCAGGCCTCCACCTCCTGCTTCGTGATCCGGGCATGCTCCTCCAGCCGTTTCACTTCGGCCTGGATGTACCGTTCCGTTCCCACGATGATGGGCTGCACCATGAAAGGCGCGCGCAACCCAGCGACATCGACGACGTGCAGCACTCGAATCGTCGGCTTGACGAGAAACGGGATCTGCGCCGACCACTCGACCGCCCACCGACCAAATTTTGAACCATCCGTCGCCGCCAAAATTTTCATGCTCTATCCTTTCTGCCGCCCCCATCATTCAAATTGTCCAGGCGAACCGATCCTTGAACGTCTCGGCCGACAGGCCGGTGATGGCCGCGTAACGGCCGAGGGTCTGTGGGTTATCCAAGTCATCCGCCTTCAGTCGAATCATATATTGCCGGGCGATCCGATACGACGGCGAGTCGATATCGACCATTCGGACCTTGGTCCGCCCCGTGGCGGCATCGACCATGTCCTTGAACGGAATCGGCACGAACCGGCCGTTCTGAATTGATACCATCGCCGACGTGCCACCGTCGAGCAGATACTGCGCCGCACAATAGCCGAGATCGCGTGTGTATTCGATGTCGTAGGGGATCGGATCGGCGCATCGAAGTTCATAGCCCACGTTCTTCGCCACGAGCGTCAGCGAAAGGCCCATCGCCTTGAGCTGCTTCGTCAGCTCCCGCCGTAACACGTCCCCGATATCCACCTCGCTCAGCCGCAGATGGCCGTGTTCATCGCGCTCGACGTAGTCCAATCCTCCGAGATCACGAGGGTCGAGGATTTCGATCAATCCTTCGGCCAACACGGCAACACCGTCCGCCCGCCCTTGTTCCATTCGCTTCACCATGGCCCCCAGCAGAATATCAACGACTTTTCGCAAGCGAACCGGCCGCTCCCGAAACTCTTCCGGAATAATCGTCACCGTGGCCCCCGCCGCCTTCCCGATTCCCAAGGCCAGATGGCCGGCCTTGCGCCCCATCGTGACCACCAGATACCAGCGCGTGGTCGTGCGGGCATCGACCATCAGATTTTTGACGATCTTGACCCCGACGTGGCGAGCCGTTTGAAATCCGAAGGTCGGAATGCCGTAGGGCAGATCCAGATCATTGTCGATGGTCTTCGGCACGTGAACGACCCGCAGGCGGCCGCCCGCCCGCTCCTCCACTTTCATGGCCGAATATGCCGTATCATCTCCTCCGATCGTCACCAGCCGCGTAACGCCCAATCCCGACAACGCGAACAGCACGTTGTCCAAGTGCTCGGATGATTTCGTCGGATTCGCCCGCGACGTCCCCAAGTAGGACCCCCCTTGAAAATGAATCCGACTGACTTCCTCGATCGAGAGAGGCCTGACCTGCCCCGTGCTTCCCTCCATGAGCCATTTAAATCCATCCAGGATGCCGATCACGTCGTCTCCGCCGAGAATACCGCGGATCGTCGCGGCGCTGATGACGCTGTTGATGCCGGGCGCCGGCCCCCCTCCGACCAGAATCCCCATCACTGTCCGATCTGAAGCCATCATCACCCTCCTTCCGTCTGAACCCACGTCCGCCCGACTTCTGCGCGGGGATCTGCGACACGACTCCGTCTTTCAATGGAACACTCTCAACGTCGCTCTCGATCGATCGGCCGGACTACTCGGGTACTTCATCCAGACCGACGTGGGCCCGAAGACGGTTATATTCGAACGCGGGCAGGCCCGTTCGCCGACGGCCCAAATCGTGGGCGGCCATTTCATCGATCAGGGCGCCGACCGTTTTGCGCATCGACGGGCTCTCGGCGGCGTGGCGCGGCGTTTGGCCGCCAAGCGCAACGTGCGGTTGGTCCGCCCACTCCAGATAGGCCTTTTCCAAAAAGCGGGAAAGCAACGTGCGATCTTCCTCCGGTGTCACCATCAACGTTGGTTGATCACCGGCCATCAGTTCCTCTACCGAGAGTTTTCGCGCCGGAGGCTCAGTCGTCTCACCTCGAAAGTGCAGGGAGAACCCCAACGTAGAGGCGAGTTCATGTTTGATCCGATCCAACCGTTCCGGCCCGTCACATTCCACCATTAACTGGCTGGAGGTGAGCGTCAATCTCGCCACCGTCTCCATGCCCGATTCGGTTTTCTCTCGCTGAACCCACACAGAAGCCTGCGGAATCCCTGATCCCGCATCCGCCTCTCCAGGACGTCCGGCCGACTCTTCCGGTTCCAACCCATCCATGGCTGACAATCGGTCGGCAAACAATCGGTGCGCATGGTGATCGTAGAGAGCCACAGCATAGAGGTACAGTCGACCGTCCGAGCAACGGTAACGGATGTGGGAGACGGCATCCACCAGCGCATCAAGGCGCAACTGGGCGAATGCCCAGAGCAACATATGTCCATATCGCTTGGCGAATTCTTTCCATTCTCCCAGCGTAAAGGACCCGGTTTCGATCTCCAGTTCGCGCCGCCATTCGGCGATCGTCTCCATCACCGTCCTCGCATCCTCCGGAGACAGGATCAACCCACAGCCGCCCCATACGGCGGCGGACGACCCCTCCCCGGTCCGGCTGATGACGCGGGTGAGAACGCCAAAGCCGGACGGGACATTTTTGATGAAATCCCCACCGGGCAGATGAACCATCGCTCCATCGCCAAGAGACCGCACCGTCACTCGCGCAGAGTCCGATGAGACCAGCTCGAACACGTCCATATGGGAATGTTTCAGTGGATCGAGCCATGCCCGTTCTTCGTCGGGAATGTGTTCGGTGACGACGTCTCGCAATTGTTCGATGAGGCTTAACTGTCCATCTTCGGGGTAGAAATCGCAGATCAAGAACAGACTGGCCAGTTCGGTCTCCTGCGCCAGGGGCATCACGACGCCCCCCAAGCCTTCCCCGATGTACGGCTTGAGCGCCCGCGCCAGCGCTAGTTCACGTTGAAGGGAAAAGCCCGGCTTAAGCGACAGCGAATCAAGCCGCGCGAGCACCGATGCCAGGGACGGAGGAAGCGGAACAAAGAACCCCGCGGCCCGCTCATTCCCGAGCTTCATGGATTTCTTCCATCACGATGGCTTCCGCATCGAACCAGTCCCGGAGATCGTTGCCGTCTTGGCGCCCCCGCTGCTCCCATAATTCGTAGGCCTTTTTCGCGATCCGCTCCCACATCCCATCCGGCAATTCAATCGGTTCATTCGAAACAGCCGCGGCAACGGTGGTCGAGGACCGCCCCTTCGAAGAGCCGGTTTTCTTTGTCTTCGCGCGCATAATGCACTCCCTGGTTTTGGTTAACGATCACTGATCAACGGGCAAGGCTGAAAGCACACGGCGGTGGCTCGGTCGAAATTTTGGGCTGCGCACCATCAAAATGGGGCGGGGGGACTTCCGCAACACGGATTCGGCCACACTGCCGTATATGGCATGGGCCAGCCCCCGTCGGCCGTGCGTGCCCATCACGATCATATCCGCCGACAGACTCTTCACCGCTTCAAGAATCGAATCGTTGGGAAGCCCGCCCCGTATCAGGTATTCACAGGGGACCCCCGCGGCGTTCACCGCACCGGCGATCTCGGCAAGCCGCTTCTCAACTGCTTCCCGGCGCTGTCTTGCGTCCGAGTGGACGAGCGTAAAATCCAATCCGTACGAGACCGGCTCCAAGACATGGAGCAGTGTGACCGAGGCCCGGGTTGCTCTGGCCATAACCACTCCATATTCGAGCGCATCAAGCGAGCAATCGGAAAAATCCACCGAAATTAACAATCTGTTGATCGATGGTCGAGCCCGCTGTTCATCGGCGAGATCGGATCCCTTGTCGCCGACTGGAACCGCAAGAACGGGGCACGGTGACATCCGAATCACGCGCTCGGCCGTGCTGCCCAGCAAGACGTGTTCAAGCCCACTCTTCCCCGCAGTGCCGACCACGATGAGATCCGCCTTCTCAGCTTCCGCCGCGGCAACGATTTCCTTGCTGGGGATGCCTCTGGCAAGACGTGATCGAACGACGATTCTCCGCTCCCCCACGCGCCCCTTGGCGGCGTCCAAGTCCTGTGTAGCCTGTTTCATCAACTCATTCAAGTACAATTGGTTGACGGGGTAGTCCGGGTTCAGCCCTGGATCAAATTCCAATACGGTCATGATCGTCAGTTCGGCTCCCCATGTTTCGGCCAACAAACAGGCATAGGCCTCCGCGCGCGCCGCATGAACAGAAAAGTCCGTCGCCAGAAGAATGTGTTCGACGTTCACGGCCAGACTCTACGCCAAAACGATCGGAGAAACCGACTCTCGCTCATGTCCCCCTCCCCGTTTTAGACGGCTTCCGTACTCACGATCAACAACTCCCCGCTCATGGTCGGATGAAGCGAACAGCGGAACTCGTGTTTTCCCGGACGGGACAGATCAAACCGCACGATCGCACCGCGATTTGGATCAAGGAAGACCCCGCCCAAACCTCGTCCGTACACGATCACGCCGTTTTGTTCGATCTGCGCGGAAAGCCCTTCAAACATCGTCGAACCAAAATCGTGCCGTTCCGCGTCCTCATTCCGCACCTTGATCACCGTCGGAAGTCCGAGACGCAATGCCCCCTGTTTGGTCCTGAACTTGTAGTCCTTGATGGTCACTTCCACCACTTGTGCGGACGGTTCGGACTCGGACTGCGCAAGCCTTTCCGGTCTCTGCGTGCTCCCCAACAGCCCTGGCGACCCGGCCATCAGGCCGGCGACCAGACCAGCGACCACGATCCCCACCCCCCTGCGAGCCCATTGTTTGAGCATGATCTCTCCCTCCATTATGTGGAAACCGGCTGACCGCCGGTGGCCGGTAGAGGAACGGTCAACACGGGACAACCGGCTGTGCGGACGACCTTTTCCGCCGTGCTGCCGAAAAAGATCTTGTCCACGCTGCCCGCCCGCCCGCCGTAACTGCCCATCACGATCAGGTCCACGTGCCCCGTGCGAGCAGCCTTGGCGATCTCAATGAACGGGGACCCTTCGACGATGGTACGGACCAGCGTCACTCCCTTGGCCTCCTTCGATTCCAGCAACCGGCGCGCCTTCAAACGGGCATGGTGACGCAGCCGACGCCGTTGAGCAACGGCGTCCGACGGGACGGCCACCAACCCCAGCCGATTGAACGCCGCCAAGGTTCCCGTATCGATGACATGTAAAACCGTCAGCTCGGATCCGCACAAACGCGCCACCTCGCAGGCAACTCGAAAGGCTTCGTCCGAACAAGGCGAGAAATCGACCGGCACGAGAATCTTTTTGAAGAGACCGGCTTGTTGAACCATGTGGCTTCCTCCTCACTGGAAACCAGCAAGGGCGGTGCCACTTGAAGAACATGAGTCATGTAGGCAATAGTTGGCTGCGTGATCGAGGAAATTTCAGCCAGAACTCCATCTTCTTTCGCTTGAGCGAGGGTGAACGAGAGCGAATAGGCCGCGCCCTCGATTTTTTATGGAAGGGGCTCCTTGCTACAGACGCAATCTTATCGATGTAGCAGAAGGCCCCACTGATGAAACGGTCCTTTCTTTGACGAAGGAGCCGAGGTGGAGAAAGGCGATAGAAAAGGCGGAACTTCTCTTGTCTCTTCACCTGTACTTTTTGCCATTTCCGCCAGACGTCGCCGTGCGGAAGCGGCATCGGATTTGCTGTGCGTGTTACAGATACGGATCGGAGCACGATCACCGTTGCCGACAACAGATTCCATCGACGAGACAAATGAACCTCATCGTTTTAGCATTCCTGCAGAAGGAAGGTGACATCCATGAAACTTTTACTCGCGGTCGATGGCTCGGACCACTCCTATGAAGCGGTGCGCGCACTGAAATATTTGAGTCGCGCGGAAGAACTGCATATTGTGCACGTCTTGGACATCCCGACGCCGGCCTACCCCTCCATGATCCCCGAAGTGACGCGGGAATTCTATGAGACGGCTGAGCGTACCATGCGAGAAGAGGGCACCAGGCTGTTGGAGCGGTTCGTGTCGTTGCTTCCGATGGAAGTCGGCCCGGTGACCAAACATCTGGTCGTCGGATCTCCGGCGGATCAAATCATTGCGATGGCCGAACAATACAAGGTGGACCTCGTGCTACTCGGAACACGCGGCTTCGGGCCGATCAAAGAACGACTGTTGGGCAGTGTGGCCCATCGCGTGCTGACGTTTGCGCCATGCGCAAAACTGATCCTTCGTGGTCCTCTGAAAGCGTTGGACAAGGTTCTGCTCCCCCTGCAAGGCGAACATGACGCGGAACATGCCATACGATTCCTCGAGCGGCGGCCGTTCCGCAATCCGCCCCTCATCACCTTGTTCACTGTCTTGCCCCACACGAAGGCACCGTGGCCGGTCGATGACGCCACCGCCAGACAGATGGAAGCCCAGGCGCTCCAGGAAGCTCAAGACTTCCTCAACGAGACCGCGGCCAAATTGCCCTCTCTGGGATACGAAACAAGAGTCGTCGCCTCGCTGGGAACTCCCGTTGAAGGAATTTTGAACGAAGCCGGAGCCTGGCAGCCCGATCTCATCCTCATGGGATCCCGCGGGCGAAAAGGTGTCTCGCGGCTCGTGCTAGGGAGCGTATCCCATGCTCTGTTGCACCACGGCACATACCCGTTGATGATTTTCAACTGAGGAGGGACGAGCCATGCCCATGTATGAGTACAAGTGTCTCGATTGCGGAAAGGAATCTCTCTTGGCCGTGACGCTCAAAGCCCATGAACAGGGCGAGGTGGTGTGCCCAGCTTGTGGGAGCAAGAGACTCCAACAGCTCTTCAGTCCGTTCACCGCGCACACGAGCAAGAAAAGTTAGGAGGATTTCATGCGCAGGATCGGAGAGGCCGCCGCTTTCATTGGTCTCGCTGTGCTCGTGGTTTTGATCGACGCGGCGCTACCGGCCGGCCCCTCCGCACAGGAATACCCTCCCGATCCGGAACGGGGGAAAGCGATCTACGCCCGTCACTGTCGCTCCTGCCACGGAGACAAGGGCGAAGGGAACGGGCCGGCGGCAGAGACCTTACCCCTGGCGCCGACCGATTTTCACCGTGTTCGGTCGATCCTTAAATCAGATGAAGACCTGCTGCGGGTGATCGAGCATGGTATCGTCTTCAGTCCGATGCACGCCTGGCGAGGGCGGCTGGACGATGGAGAAATGCAGGATGTGTTGGCCTACATTCGCTTCCTGTCGCAGTCCAATCCGTAGGCTGTTCGCTCCGCGCCCATGAGAGCGATACCGGATATGGAAACCACGGCCTCCGACGATGCCCTGCTCATCGTTGACATTCAAAACGATTTTCTCCCCGGCGGCGCGCTCGGCGTCCCCGGCGGCGAGAGAATTCTTCCGGTACTGTCAGAGTACCTGAACCGTTTTCTGGCGCGGGGACTTCCGATCTTTCTCACGCGGGACTGGCATCCGCCGAACCATTGTTCTTTTCAACAGCAAGGCGGGCCCTGGCCGCCTCACTGTCTGGCCGGGTCACAGGGCGCCCTGCCGCCGGATCACTTTCCGGTTCCGGCATCCGCCGTGATCATTTACAAGGGTATCGATCCAGACCAGGACGCCTATTCCGGCTTTCAAGGAACGGCTCTGCACCGCCACCTTCAGGCCCTTGGCATCCGCCGGCTCTTCATCGGCGGATTGGCGACCGATTACTGCGTGTTCAACACCGTCAAGGATGCCCTGGCGCTCGGCTACGGTGTCTGTCTTTTGACCGATGCAATCAAGGCGGTCAACGTCAAGCCAGACGACGGCGAACGAGCCGAACAAGAGATGATCCACCTGGGCGCCGTCCCCATCCGATTGGAGGCCTTGGCCGCATGAACCCTTCTCGAAGCGCCCTGCTGACCGACCTCTATGAACTCACCATGGCCCAGGCGTATCTGGAACGAGGCATGACCGAACCGGCCGTGTTTGAGTTTTTCGTCCGCAAACTGTCGCCCCACCGAAATTTCCTGATCGCCGCCGGCCTTGAACAGGTGCTCGACTTTCTCGCCGACCTGCACATCACGCAAGCAGAATTGATATGGCTCGAGGAGACTCGCCTGTTTACATCTCAGCTCCTTTGCTTTTTGGAAACTTTACGGTTTACCGGCGATGTCGCGGCCATGCCGGAAGGGACGCCTTTTTTCCCGCACGAGCCGATCCTCCGCGTCGTCGCCCCGTTGCCGGTGGCCCAGCTTGTGGAAAGCCGTGTCATGAACCTTCTGCACTTCCAGACCATGATTGCCTCGAAAGCAGTCCGTTCGGTCTTGGCAGCCAAGGGGAAACCCCTCATCGATTTCGGGCTCAGGCGGGCCCATGGGGCGGAAGCCGGCCTTCTCGCGGCGCGGGCCAGTTATTTGGTCGGGTTCTCGGGGAGCGCTACCGTCTTGGCCAGCATGGCCTACGACGTACCCATCTATGGGACCATGGCCCATTCGTTTATCCAAGCCCACCGTGACGAACGGGAGGCTTTCGAGCACTTCGCCCATGCCCAGCCAGACAATGTGGTCTTTCTCATCGATACCTATGATACGGAAGCAGCGGCGCGCACGGTCGTGTCCCTTGCTCCCTCGCTCAAGGCCAAAGGCATCACGGTGAAAGGCGTTCGCGTGGACAGTGGCGACCTCGCCGCCCATGCGCGAGCGGTTCGGCAGATTCTGGACGAGGGGGGACTGCCTCACGCCCAGATCCTGGCAAGCGGCAATCTCGATGAATATCGGATACAGTCGTTGATTGAAAGCGGAGCCCCCATCGACAGTTTCGCCGTTGGCACCGCTATGACGACATCGGCCGACGCCCCGTCACTCGACTGCGCGTACAAGCTGCAAGAATATGCCGGCCGCCCCTGCCGTAAACGCTCGGAAGGCAAGGCAACGTGGCCTGGTCGAAAACAGGTTTACCGCTTTTATACGGATGCTGGTTTGCTCGACTACGACATCGTGACGACACTGGATGACGTTCAAACCGGACTTCCCCTTCTCCAAGATGTAATGAAAGGGGGGAGGCGCCTTGTCCCCTCGCCCAGCCTCCATGAGATGCGCCGTTCCGCCATGGAACAGCTCGCACACCTTCCCCCTCCGTTGCGGTCGCTCGAAACGGCCCCGCCCCATCCCGTCCGCATCGCCCCGGCGTTACAAACCTTGGCCCAGATGGTGGACCAAGATCTTGCCCGTCAACAAAACCAGCCCTGAGGGATCACACGATGACCACCACATCCGAGCATCACGTCTCGATCGCACAAGGGTCGGTTGTATTGGAAGGACTCCTCGGCCTGCCGGCCGGTTCGGAGGGAGCGGTTATCTTTGCGCACGGAAGCGGCAGCGGCCGATTCAGCCCGCGCAACAATTTCGTGGCCCGGCATCTTCAACGGCAGGGATTGGCCACCCTCCTCCTCGATCTGCTGACGGAAGCCGAAGCCGACGATCGGCGCAAGGTCTTCGACATCGATCTCTTGGCGGATCGACTCCTGCTGGCCAAGGCATGGCTCGAATCGGACCAGCGAACGCGCCGCCTCCGGCTCGGCTATTTCGGCGCCAGCACTGGCGCGGGAGCGGCGCTCCAGGCCGCCGCCCGCGAGCCATCGAACGTTCACGCCGTCGTCTCACGGGGCGGGCGGCCCGACCTGGCCGAACCGTATCTTCCTCGCGTAACGGCACCAACGCTCCTGATTGTCGGCGGTTATGATTTCCCCGTCATTGAAATGAACCGGGCCGCCTACGCCTTGCTCACTTGCGAGAAGAAACTCATCGTCATTCCCGGCGCGACCCACCTGTTCGAAGAACCGGGAACGTTGGAGCAGGTGGCGGAAGAGGCGGGGAACTGGTTTCTCCGATACCTCATTGAGCACCGATCGCTTGACTAAGAGCAAGACAAGAGGTGGACCAGGACCACTGCCGCTCACATGGCGCAAGTCACATTCCTGCTCGCTTGTGAGGACAGCGACCGGGCCATTGGCGGCACGGTCCGAGTCCGTTACGACGCCGACTCCTCCTGCCCTTTGGTCCGTTCAATAATTTTCCACGCCGCCTCTTCCGCCGTCATCTTCGTGGTGTCGATCGTCACGTCTGGATTGAGCGGCGCTTCATAGGGATCTTGAAGCCCCGGCACAGTCGTTGATTCACCCTGCTGGCCCCGTTGGTACGTCCCCTTGTAGTCTCGCTTCATACACAGTTCCAGCGGACAGACCACCGCCACCTCGATCAATCGTGGGATCAGGCTCCGCGCAAAATCACGATAGGCACGCCGGTTGGCCGTCGCATCGAAGACGACGGTCACACCGTACATGACCAATCGGCTGCCCAGGAAGGCCAAGGCCCGATAAAACAGATCCCGCTCTTCACGGGAGTACGTGGGCACCGGGGTCAGGACCCGCCTCACGGCATCGGATTCCAGCACTTCAACCGTATGGCCCGCCGCTTCGAGCTTCGGTTTCAGCGCCGCGGCGATGGTGCTCTTGCCAGACGCGGGCAAACCAGTCAGCCAGATCGCCGTTGCATGAGAGGAGCCGATCGGTTTTCGTGTCTCTCTATCCATTCCATTGCACCGACCGCTGATGGCGGCTCTTAGCTATCAATTCAATTTACTGACAATATTCGTTCACTCGATCCGGCTCGAAGCGCGGCGAGTCAAGCACCTGTTGAATAAACCGAAACAGGCTCCGGCGCACCTCCATCGACAGGTCCGGATACCAGACCGGGCTGGCGACGACCAAACCACGAAAAGCAAAGAAGGGCGCCGCCGTTTCTGTCACATCCTTGTCGCCGCTGGCATCCAGATACGTGTCCCAAAATAACCGGAACAGGACCTCGAACGGACCCTGGAGCTTGCCCCATCGAATCAAGGAACTGAGCAGGTAATTGATCGTCATGGCCGTCACGTCGTCGGCCGGTTCGCCCCATTCACCGCGCGACCGGTCCAACACGGAAAAATCAGTCCCGCTTCGGAAGAGGACGTTGTAGGGATGGAAATCCCCGTGGACCTGAGACAGCCGATGGGCCTTCTCGCGCAACCGCCAGCGCCACCGGTTGCAGGCCTCTTCGATCGTTCGCAGCAAGTCGCCCGTAATAAATCCACACCGTCTGGGATAACTATCGGTCAGCCCCATGATACATTCACCATGGCCGATCAATTCCCGGAGACGGCGTTTGTAGAGATCGTCGTCCCGCCGTTTGGTCTTGTGGATCGTGGCGAGGTACCGCGCCAGCGCAACGGCTCTCTGTCGATCCAGCGAACGCAAGGTTCCACCTTTGGCCAACCGCTCGAGATCCAGGTGATAACTGGTCCCCTCGACCCATTCGTTTAAGACAAAGAACTCGCGGGCGCCGGCGACGGAAAACAGGCGCTGCCGCTTATCAAATGCCCCGACGTCGAGGGCTTTGACATGCCGCGGCAGTCGGCCATACGAGTCGTAGTCCCACAAGATCGCTTGGGCTCGGTCAGCCATGTGCTCATGACCGAAGGGGCCTGGCTTCATCGTCTCCAGCACCGCGGATTGTACGTGACGGCCGACCCGAAACGTCAATTTGACCGGTGTGCCATAGCCGTACCGTTTCTGGACTCCCTTGCCACTGGCCTTGCCGATCACGTCATGCGCCAGCAACTCGGTGTCAGGGCCGAACCGATTTTGAAGATACTGCTGCAAGTGGACCTTGCTGAGTATCGGCATGTTTCCTCCTCTCGCAAGCGCCGTTCCCTCGGAAGTCTCTGAACCAAGGAACCAACAACCGGCCACCAGTCCCCATCCTCGGTCTTTTGTTCCGACCTCTTCCGGCCTCTCGATATTCCAGCGCTGAGTATGGCACGTTCGCCCGTCATCCACAGCCTCTTTTTTTTTCACCTCACGACTTCCAAATCGTCGATTCTTTTTCCCGGTCCTTCCTTAATCCCTCGCTTATCCCTTCCCGATTCCTCTTCACATCTCTTCTCTCAACACCTGTCGCGTTCGGCTACACCCAGCAAACGTTCACTGTGACAAAAGGCGTCAGATCGACCATTTTGCCGCCCCTATGGGGACTGGAACCATCGAAACACCTGGAACGCAGATGAGGAATCGTTGTACCATCGGCACACCGTTTGCTGGTTGTTTCGGATAGAGAAACGGATGTCTCATGTTGACAGGGAGGACCCATGCAACTGGAAATTGAAAGCCGCAATGTAGCAATGACTCCCCGATGGAAAGCCGAGATCGAAGCCCGCATGCAGGACTTGCAACGGGGTCACGATGATCTCATTCACGGCCGGGTGACACTGACGAAAAATCGACACCACAAGAAGCTGGCCAACGTCGCCGAGGCGCTCGTGGTGGTATCCCTGCCCGGTCGGCATACCATCACCGCTCGCAAAGAGGAAAAGACATTTGAAGAAGCGATCAGGAGCGCGTTTGCCGCCGTGGCAACGGAATTAAGAAAGTATCGGGAGAAACGGGCCCGCAAAGAGGTGCGCCTTCCGCCGCTCCCCCCTCATCAAGGGGTCATCTGCAAACTGTTCCCCAAAGAACGATATGGATTCATCCTGAAGGACGGAGGCGGAGAAGTCTATTTTCACGCCAATGCCCTCCAAGGCCTTGCCTTTGACGAAGTGGAGGATGGAATGGAGGTCTTGTTCAACCTGGAAGAGGGTGAAAAGGGCCCCCAGGCCACGGTGGTCACAACTCCCAACCCCGTTGCATCCAAAGTGCCTTCATGACAATGGACAAATACAAACTTCCCGTCTCGATGCTGGCGCCCAGCATCGAGGCGGCCCTTTTCGGATTGGAACACACAGGCGAGCTGGAGCCGCTGACCGACATCATCGGTCAAGAACGAGCGGTCGAGGCCCTTGAATTCGGCTTGAGCATGAAAAGCGCGGGGTTCAATGTGTATGTCTCCGGCCCGGTCGGAACGGGAAAGGGAACCCTGGTCCGACAGATGGTGAAACGGTTGGCGCAGGCGGCCCCCCCTCCATCTGATTGGTGCTACGTCAACAACTTTCAGGATCCTTCTCGCCCCATCTGTCTCGCGCTTCCGGCCGGTCAAGGGGCA